>NC_014158.1:2502810-3128512 GCF_000092225.1 Tsukamurella paurometabola DSM 20162 | reverse complement strand
ACTACGTTCGGACTGTTCTTGGCCGCGTATTGCACGTACACATACCTCGCGCCCATTGTGGGTGGTTGTGACAGCTTGGGTAGGCCCCGGTTCGACGGCTTGACTTGGACCCGTTTGCGACTCGCCGGTGGTGTTGCGGCGGTTTGATCTGGCCCCATCTGATGGTTGCTCGTGAACATCGTTTCCGAGCTGAAGCAGGTGGTGGTCGATGATGGGATCGAAGGTGGAGCTGTTCGCGCAGATTCGGCGGGATGCCCGGGTCGAGGGCATGAGTATCCGGGCGTTAGCCCGGAAACATGGTGTGCATCGTCGGACGGTGCGGCAGGCGTTGTCGTCGGCGGAGCCGCCGCCGCGGAAGACGCCGGAGCGGTCATCGCCGCGGTTGGATCCGTTCAAGGCGGCGATCGATGCGATGCTGCGGTCGGATCTTCAGGCTCCTCGGAAGCAGCGGCATACGGCGACGCGGATCCGGGAACGTTTGGCGATCGAGCACGGCGCGGTCGAGTTGTCGTATTCGACGGTGCGGGACTACGTGCGGGTTCGGCGGGCGCAGATCGAGGTGGAGGCCGGACGGCGCACGGAGGTGTTCATCGCTCAGGATCACGCGCCGGGTGCGGAGGCGGAGGTCGACTTCGGCGAGGTTTGGGTGATCCTGAACGGGGTCAAGACCAAGTGCCACATGTTCGTCTACCGGCTCTCGCATTCGGGCAAGGCCATTCACCGGGTCTATCCGATCGGCGGGCAGGAAGCGTTCCTCGAAGGACACGTGGAGGCGTTCCGCGAGCTCGGTGGGGTCCCGACCCGGCACATCCGCTACGACAACCTGACCTCGGCGGTGGTCGCGGTGCTGCAGGGCGGGGACCGGCGCCGGCAGGAGAACCCGCGCTGGACGTTGTTTCACTCGCACTACGGGTTCGATCCGTTCTACTGCCAGCCTGGTATCGCCGGGGCGCATGAGAAGGGTGGCGTTGAGGGCGAGGTCGGTTGGTTTCGCCGCAACCGTTTGACCCCGATGCCGCAGGTGGAGTCCCTTGATGAGCTCAACGAGCAGATCAAAACTTGGGAAGCGCGCGATGAGGGCCGGCGTATCGACGGCCGACTGCGGACCGTCGGCCAGGACTACCAGCACGACCGGGCTGCGCTGGCTCCGTTGCCGGTGGAGGATTTCGACCCTGGTCTGGTCCTCACACCGCGGGTGGACCGCTCGGCGATGATCACCGTTCGGATGGTCCGCTACTCGGTGCCGGCGCATCTGATCGGCCGCCGAGTCCGCGTCTCCCTGCAGGCCTCTCAGCTGCTGGTCTACGACGGCCGCGCCCTAGTCGCGCGGCACCAGCGCGTCGCCGGCCGCGGTATCGCGAAGGTCGACCTCGACCACTACCTCGAGGTTCTCAAGTTCAAACCCGGCGCCCTGCCGGGATCAACAGCGTTGGCTCAAGCCCGCGCAGCGGGGGTGTTCACCGCCAGCCACGACGCGTTCTGGGCCGCAGCCCGAAGAGTGAACGGTGACGTCGACGGCACCAGCGAGCTGATCGACGTGCTGCTCTTGCACCGCAGCCTGCCCGCGGACGCGGTGACTGCCGGCATCGACGCTGCATTGCGGGTCGGGGCGGTGACCGTCGAGGTGGTCGCGGTGGAGGCCCGCCGCGCAGACGCAGCACTGCTGACCACTAGCGACATGACGGGTGGGGCCAGCTCGGGTCGTCATCGCGTTCGCCACGCTGATCGGCGTGAGCAACGAGTTGTCAGCCTCACCCAACGACGCCTCGCAGACCCGGCCGCGGTGATCGCCGGCCTCCCACCTGACCGACGGCCACTACCGACGGTCGCCGCCTACGACCGGCTCCTCCGTCGGCGCACCGCCTCAGACGCTCCACCACCACCGACTCCGGAAAGGCACCCATGAGCACCACCACCTCGAAGTCCCAGGCCACCACGCTGGCGCCATCACTGCGGCGCCGCGGAGGTCTCACCGAAGAAGCCGCGATCGCTGCCGTTGACCAAGCCTGCCGACGCCTGCGGCTACCGACGGTGCGGTCGATGATCGACCAGCACCTCGCCGCCGCGGCCAAGCAACAGCTCTCGTATCAGGGGTTCCTCGCCGAACTCCTCCTGGCGGAGGTCGATGACCGCGACCGGCGCTCGACTGTTCGCCGCGTGAAAGCCGCCGGGTTCCCGAGGGATAAGTGGTTGGCGGACTTCGACTTCGACGCCAACCCCGACATCGAGGCCGCCACCATCCACCAGCTCGCCACCGGCGACTGGATCCGCCACGGCCTGCCGCTCTGCCTGATCGGCGACTCCGGAACCGGCAAATCCCACCTGCTGATCGGATTGGGAACCGCCGCCGCTGAGCAGGGCTTTAGAGTCCGCTACACCCTCGCCACGAAACTGGTGAACGAGCTGGTCGAAGCCGCTGACGACAAGCAGCTCGCCAAGACCATCAACCGCTACGGCCGCGTTGACCTGCTCATCATTGACGAGCTCGGCTACATGGAACTCGACCGCCGCGGCGCCGAACTGCTCTTCCAAGTCCTCACCGAACGCGAGGAGAAGAACAGCGTCGCGATCGCCTCCAACCAATCCTTCTCCGGCTGGACCGACACCTTCACCGACCCCCGGCTCTGCGCCGCCATCGTCGACCGGTTGACCTACCGCGGCACCATCATCGAAACCGGCACCCACAGCTACCGACTCGCACACACCGAGGGGGCGGCAGAGTTCTGACAGACGGGCATGACTCGCTGACTTCAACGGCACTCGATACGGTGGCGGGTATGGCGATAACGCGAGGCACCGAGCGGTTCGCGCTGCTGGCGGAGCAGACGCAAGCCGCTGCCCGGCGACGGGGGATTGCGGTCACCGACGAGGTGATCGATCAGATCCTCAACGCCGAAATTGAGCGGGTGGCCAAGTTGATGGGAATCGAACCTCGCACAGCCCTGCTATACACGCCTGCGGATCTGCCGCTGACGTTGGCAGAGATGATCGCAGCCACCCACCACCAGTAACCGGGTGCCAGCACTGACCAGCGGTGTTATCGCTGGTTGAGCACTGCGCGGGCGGTAGCAGCGATACCGTCGTCTGTTCCGCGCACGTGCCATCTATCGCGGTGCGTATCGGTCATGCTCTCGAGGATCGTGTAGGTCGGGCTCGTCACGGGCAGCATCATCGGGTAGCGGTTGGCGCCGCCGGTTCTCCATCCTGCTGCGTAGAGCAGGTCACTGACCTCTTTTCGCCAGTTCTCCACCGGTGTTCCGCTCCCGACCACGGCAAGCAGGAGCCATCCGGCCTCACGATCGAAATCCTTGGTACCGCAAGGAAGCCGTCCCACGATGTGTTCCCACAACGCTGTGGGGTCACCGCCGATGCGACGAGCAGCCCGGGTTGGGCTGATCCTGCCCTTGCGGACACTGAGTAGCCCCACCGCCTGCGCCGCTTCACGCACCGTCGCCACCGGAGGCGTGAGATCCTCCCGGTTCGCCTTTCCCATCCACCAGTTCGCGATGCCACTGCGCTGCGCGAACCGCTCGACCACAACAGGCGGGAGGTAACCCGCGGCGGTGAGCTTGACCCCCTCACCGACTTCTTCGAGCAGCAGACGGTAAGGCTCGGTGAGCCGTTCAGCTTCCGCGGCGGACACACTGGCCTGGCCGTGCGACTGCGGCCGCGCGAGCACCCCCTGCAACAACGAGCTGCCCTGCATCGTCAGCCGATGGGCGATCTGCCCCAGTTCACCGTGGCCTGGAGCCAGAACCGAAGCAGGATCGAAAAGAGCGAGCGTGATGGCGGCATTGGCGTCATCGACGTCGAAGACATCCGGGTCCCAGCCCCCAGGGAGCCAGTCGTTCGCCTCCTCCGCGCTGCCGAAACTGTCAGGAAGGTGCGCCGCGTCCCTACCCTTGCGAACCCACAGTGCTACTTCATGGAACCCGCCCAGACCACCGCAGTCCTCAGGCGGGCACGCGTTCTTCCCCGCCACACACAGCGACGCAGACGGACAGGTGTCGAGGACCTGCTCAACCTTGAGCTTGTGCTCCCAGCCATCGCCAAAGTCGTACTCGTACCACAGCTCGTCACCCACGCCCGCGATGACCTGATCGAGCCGGACATCCTGCTCCAGCACCCCTTCCTCGCCCTCGCTGACATCGAATGCCGTCAGGAAGGCCGGAGAACGATGATCGCTGCCTGTCCTGAACTTGTGCAGGTGACAGTCGTACCAGCCCATCGCCGCCTGGATCACCTCGTGCACAGCAGAAAGTGTCAGATCGCCGGGCAACTCCAGCCGCCGCCACACAGGAGGCTTCGCGCCATGCAGATCCAACCGGACACGAAACCCGACCACCCGGTCAGGCACAGGTAGCAGCGTCGGCTGCCGCACCCGCGTCAGAGCATCGACCTCTGCAGCGAACCGCGCGTTCACCACCGCATCAAGCACAACCCGTCTCTCCTGCGGGCTCAGCCCCTCCACATACTCGCGGGCCACAGCAGACAGATCCTCGACCATGCCCCCCAGTCAACCAGGACTCGACACAACCCGCCCCACCGCGAACCAGACTACGCCCGGGGCCAAATCAAACCGTCCCAGTGGGGCCACTCCCAGTTGACATAGCCATGTGGGGGCCGCCGCAGGAATGGGAAGCCACGGCGTCGCGGCCCTCATGATCGTGTTCGGTGCTGGCGGGTTCCTGGCGGGACGCACCATCGGGCGGGTCCTGCAGTCGGTTCCGATCAAGCGGGTTCTGATCGTCGTGTTGTCGACGATGACCGTTCTGCTCGGGATTCTGGCGTGGCTCACGGCGATCGAGGTTCACCCGCTCGCCGCGATCGTTCTCTTCCCGCTGCTGTTCGCGTTGGGCGGTGCGTGGTGGTCGGGTGGGATCTCGCAGCAGACGCGTATCGCCGGACATGCGCCGGCACAGCGCTCCCAGGCGATCGGCCTGCACTTCTCCGCGCAGTTCTTGGGCGTTGCCGTGGGCGGTGCGCTCGGAGGCCTGGCGCTGGACAACTCCGGTCCTGTGGCCGTCCCGGTGGTCAGCGCGCTGATCGCAGCGGCCACGATCCTTTCGGTGCGAATGGTGGCGCCCGTCGCCGGTAGCGGGGCTCCGGGGGCCGCAGACGCCCGGCATACCGCCTTCGCGCCGTCGTAGGTCGCGATGCCGCAGTCTTCGATGTGTGAGCACTTCATCGTCTTATAGAACAAGTTCTACAAAACGGGTTTGCGAAATCGCAACGTCGGTTACCGTGCGATGGCATGAGCCCTCGCACCCTCGTCCGCCGCGCCGTCGGTGCCGTCTTCGCGCTCGTGTTGGTGATCATTGCGGTCCCGGCGCAGGCGGCACCGCCGCTACCGGAGAACTTCAACTTCTTCGGCGGCATACCGTCGGAGCTGACAAACCCCAACGGTTCGCTTCCCGGAACCAATGACTACGCCTGCAAACCAACTGCGCGGCACCCCAACCCCGTCGTCCTGGTGCACGGGACGGGCGGCGGTTCGCAGACCAATTGGGGCGCCTATGCGCCGCTGCTCAAGAACAACGGCTATTGCGTCTTCAGCTTCACCTACGGCGCTCTGCCGGGTGCGCCGTGGCCGGTGAATCAGATCGGCGGCACGCGCCCGCTCGCAGACAGCGCCGAGCAACTCAAGGCGGTGGTGGAACGCGTTCTCGGATCCACTGGCGCGCGCAAGGTCGATCTGATCGGGCATTCGCAAGGCACACTCATGCCCTCGTACTACGTGAAATACCTCGGTGGCGCAGACAAGGTGGGCAGGTACGTCTCCCTCGCCCCGCTGTGGCGCGGCACCGGGGCCGATATCGGCCGCGCCGTGTCAATGTTCGCGCGCGGTCTGAACCTGCCCGACCCGTACTTTCCGGTCTTCGAATCCATCGGCGACATGCTGCCGGGATCCCGCTTCCTGGAGAAGATCTGGGCCGGCGGCAGTCCGTACGCCACCGGCGTCGAGTACACCAACATCTCCACCCGGTACGACGAGCTGGTGTTGCCGTACACCAGCGGCCAGCTCGCGGGAAGGGCGGTCACGAACATCGTCGTGCAGGACACGTGCGCCCAGGACTTCTCCGATCACCTCGCGATCGCGGGCTCCCGTCGCGCCGCCTACTTCGTTCTCAACGCCCTCGATCCAGCACACCCACGGACGGTGCCGTGCTACGTGGTGCCGCCGTTGTTCGGTGCGTGATCGTCAGTGGCGCTCGAGGTGGGCCGGATGATCGGAACCTGCGCCGTTGCAGGGGCGCCGCCCGTCGCTGACCCGGGCTCCTCCGAGCGATATGTCTCGCCATGCGGCTCGTCGCAGTGGTCCGCTTCGCCGACGTGGTCGACCTGCAGGGTGGCGTGCTCGATGTCGTAATCGTCGTGCAGGCGCTGCGCCACCGTCGCCCGGACGGCGTGACAGTCGGCGCCCGGTGTCACGAGGATGTGCGCCGACATGGCCGCCTGGCCAGAGGTGATCTCCCAGATGTGCAGGTCGTGCACCTCCTCGACGGATGGGACCGAGGCGATATCGGCGCCGACCTCCGCGGGGTCTACGCCCTCGGGCGCAGCCTCGAGGAAAATGCGGCCCGATGCCTTCACCAGGCCCCAGCCCGCCTTCAGCATCAGTCCGGCAACGACCAGTGCCGCGATCGCATCGGCCTGACCCCAACCCGTCGCCCAGATGATGGCGCCGGCGATCGCGGTCGCGATGAACGCGTAGAGGTCGTTGAGGATGTGCTGGTACGCACCTTCGACATTGAGGCTCTGCCGGTTCGCGCGTCGGATGCACCAGGTGGCAGCGATGTTCACCACGCATCCGGCGAGGGCGGTGAAGAACACCAGCTTTCCATCGACGTCCGGGGGCGAGATCAGGCGGGAGATGCCTTCGTACACGAAGAACGCGGCGAGAAGGAGCAGCGTGATGCCGTTGGCCTGCGCGGACAGGATCTCCGCCCGCTTCAACCCGTAGGTGTATCCGCCCTTGGCTGGTTTGGCCGCGATCTTGATCGCGAACAGCGCCAGCACGATGGCCGCGGCGTCGGTGAGCATGTGCGCCGCATCGCTGATCAGCGCCAGCGAGCTGGCGATGATGCCGATCGTCACCTCGATCGCCATGAAGGCGACGATCAGTGCCAGCGCCAGGCTCAGCCAGCGCTTATCCGCATCTGCCGAGACTCCGTGATCGTGCCCAGCGTGTGAGTGCCCGTCCGCGCCCATGTCACGCCCCCTTCCGGTCCGGGCGAAAGATTACATCCAAACATGCGCATGTATCAATAGAGACCGGTTGGCGCTGTGAGCGGACTCTCAGTCGAGTGCGGCCAGGGCGTCGATCTCGACCAGCATCACTTCGTGCGGCAGGTCGACGAAGACAGTCGTGCGGCACGGCAGCGCCGATCCCTCGGGGACGTTCTCCGCGATGAAGGCGCCGTACACCTCATTCATCGCGGCGAAATCGTCGCGGGTGGTGAGATAGACGCGGAACATCAGGACGTCCGCGATCGACGCACCGCCGGCCTCGATGATCGCCTTGACGTTCTGCAGGGTGCGCAGGGTCTGCGCCTTCACGTCCCCCTCGGCGATGTACTGATTGGTCACCGGGTCCATAGGGCCCTGACCGGAAACCTGGAGCAGGTTGCCGCGGCGCACTCCCTGGCTGAAGAAGTGGGCGGGAGCTGGTGCGTCGGTGGTCGAGATTGCGGTGGCGGGCATGGATTCTCCTCTGTGTCGGGTGATTCGGTGTGTCTCCGGGGTCTCCGGGAGGTTCTCAGCGCGGTCGGTAGCCGCAGTCCGCGGAAATGGCCGCGCACGTCGCGCGCAGCGGGTCCAGCAGATCGAGTAGGTCTTCGAAAGGCAGCACCACATCGGGTACCGATACCGACACCGCGGCCACGGTTGTACCGGAGGCATCCCGGACCGGAGCCCCGATGCAGTTGATCGAAGGCTCGTTCTCCTCGCGGTCCGTCGCCCAGTCCTGTTCCCGCACGCGCGCGATCTCCGCCAGATACTCCTGAGGGGTGACGATCGTGTTGGCGGTGCGGCGGGTGAAGTCCATGGTCGCGACGATCGGCTTCAGTTCTGCATCCGGCAGCGAGGCCAGGAGAAGTTTGCCCACGGCACTGGAATTGAGGTTCGCCTCCATGCCGACGCGGGAGTACATCCGGATCAGATCGCGTGATTCGAGTTTGTCGATGTACACGACCGCATCGCCCTCGCGCGCCGCGAGATGAGTGGTCCGCCCGTACTCACGGTTGAAGGCGATCAGGTGCGGTGCGGCGATGCTGCGGATGCTGCGCTGCTCGGAAGCTCGTGCCGCCAGGTCGAACACGCGAGATCCGAGGTGATAGCGATGCTGCTCATCGTGATACGCGAAGCGGGCATCGACGAGTGGTCGCAGCAGGCGCAGCACGGTGGTCTTATGTACTCCGAGCGAGTCCGCGAGGTCGTCGAGCGAGGCCGGTCCCTCGCCCAGCAGGGTGAGGATATCGAGAGCGCGAGTCAGGCTCTGGCTCATGCGGTCCCACTTTCCGACGGTGGCGGGAACGTCGTGCCGCCCACGCGTACGCCATCCGGACCGACCTGCGCGCACGCCCAGGTCTCGTCGTCACAGGTGAGCAGAGCGTGAAGCGCCTCCGTCGGCAACAGTGCGAAATCCGCACGGACCGTGAGGGTCGCTGCGGCGCCCGCGTGGCCGCGGCGCAGGCAGGTCCGGAGATCCTCGCCGTGGGCGAGGCCGTTGAGGAATCCCGCGGCGAACGAGTCGCCGGCTCCCACCGGCTCGACCACCTCGACGGTGAGCGCGGGAACCGCGGTCTGCATTCCGTCTCGGGAGAGGGCCACGGCGCGCGCGGCGCCGTCCTTGACCACGACGGTGTGGGGTTCGGGGAGAGCGTGGCGCACGTGCGCCGGATCGCCGGTGCCCAGCACTCGTTCGGCCTCATCGGATCCGACCAGAACCACGTCCGCACTGCGCGCGAGGTCGATGACGAGGGTCGGATCACCTGCCGGCCACAGCTGTTCGCGCCAGTTGATATCGAAGGTGACGGTGCCCGTCACACCGTGGCGATCGCGGAGCAGTGCAGTGACCAGATCTGCGCATCCGGGCGATAGAGCCGCGGTGATGCCGGAGGTGTGCACGAGCGTCGCCCGGCGAAGGACGTCGGCGACCACTGGCTCGTCGAGGAAGCGCGAGGTCATGGCGGACGCAGCGGATCCTGCGCGCCGGTAGGTGCTGGCGGTGACCGGTTCCCCGGCTTCGTCGACGCCTTCGGTCTTGGCGTAGCGGCCGGTGAACGCGGTGGGGTCGGCCTCGACCGCGGCCACGTCCACGGCGTGTGAGCGCAAGTGGTCGATGATTCGGGCGCCCTCACGATCGCCACCCACGCGGCCGATGAAGGCGGCCGCCGTTCCGAGCGCGGCGATACCGGTCGCCACGTTGGCTTCGGCCCCACCGGTGTGCATCGACGGTGCGGATGCATCGAGGTCGCCGACCGCGACCAGTGCCAGCGGTTCGCCGACGCACGCGATCAGTGGTTCCGTCACCACGCCTCCGGTTTCAGTGGTTGTGCAGGTGCTGCGCCCGATGCTACCGTCTGTGACACGCATCACGCAACAGTGATTGCAATATACGCAACATAGCAGATTGGGGAAGTCGATGAGCAGGGGGATCGGGGCGCGACCAGACACTCTGAGCATGGTCGACAAGGCTGTCCCGGCGTGGGCCGACGGTCTCGACCGGGCGGAGTTCCTGGCGCGTGGACCGCGCTTGAGTGATCTCTCGACCCCGGTTCTGGTGCTCGATCGCGCGGCGATGGATCGCAACGTGGCCGAATTCGCCCGGTGGACGGCTGCCCACGATCTCGACCTCGAGCCGCACGGTAAGACCACGATGGCGCCCGCGCTGTGGCAGGACCAGCTCGACGCCGGTTGCACCGCCATCACCGTCGCCAATCTGCCACAGCTCCAGGTCGCGGTCGCCGCCGGATTCCGGGATCTGCACGTGGCCAACGCCATCGCCGATCCCGCCGGACTGCGCTGGCTGGGTGCCGCACTCGATGCGGACCCGGAGTTGGCCGTGACGCTGTGGGCCGACGGTCCGAGCACCGTCGACGCCCTGGAGCGCGGACTCGCGGGTGCCGTCCGACAGCCCACGGTGCTCGTCGAACTCGGTGGCCCCGGCGGCCGCACCGGGGCTCGCTCGATCGACGACGCCTACGCGACCGGCGAGCGGGTCGCCGCGTCCGACCGGCTGCGCCTGGGCGGCGTCACCGGCTACGAGGGCGCCTTCGCGCACGACACCTCCGCCGCATCTCTCGCCGCTGTCGATGAATACCTGAACAACATTCTCGCCCTGCACGAACGACTCCGCCCCCTGTACCCGGAGGGTCGGATCGTGCTCTCCGCGGGCGGAAGCGCCTACTTCGATCGCGTCGCCGCCGTGCTCGGCGGAGTCGAGGGCGCGCGCGTGGTCGTCCGATCCGGGGCGTACATCATCCACGACGACGGCTTCTACCGGTTCATCACGCCGTCGGGACGCGAGGCCGGCGCACCGGAACTGCGCTCCGCCATGCACATCTGGGCCCGCGTCATATCCCGGCCGGAACCCGGGCTCGCGCTCCTGGACGTTGGTCGACGCGACGTCTCGTTCGACGAGGGACTGCCCGAGCCGCAGGCCGCGGCGGGCAACCTGGGGGAGGAGCCGCGCCCCCTGAGCGCCGAGATCTCCGCCGTCAACGACCAGCACGCGTTCCTCCGCCTTCGCGCGGACGACCCGCTCCAGGTTGGCGACGTCGTCCGGCTGGGTCTCAGTCATCCGTGCACCGTCTTCGACAAATGGAGGGTGATCCCGGTCGTCGCCGACGACGCGACCGATCCGATCGTGGTCGATGTCATCTCCACCTACTTCTGATTACGGGAACCTCATGCACGACTTCGTGATCCGCGGTGCCGCCGTGATCGACGGCACCGAGACGCCGCGGTACACCGCCGACGTGGCCGTCACCGATGGCGCTATCGCCGCCATCGGCGCCGACGTGGGCGCGGCGCATCGAGTGATCGATGCCGACGGGCTGGTGCTCACCCCTGGTTTCATCGACATGCATGCGCATTCGGACCTTCAGGTTCTCCTCAACCCCGCGCATCCGTCCTGGATCACCCAGGGCGTCACCTGTGAGGTGATCGGCCAGGACGGCCTGAGCTATGCGCCGGTGACCGACGAGACGCTCGCCGCGGTGCGGAAGCAGATCGCCGGCTGGAACACCGATCCGGACGACTTCGACTTCTCCTGGCGCACCGTGGGCGAGTACCTGGACCGGCTTGATGAGGCGGGCACCGCGACCAACCTCGCCTATCTCGTGCCGCACGGCCTCCTGCGTGCACTCACGCGGGGCTTCGACGACGGCGTCGCGACCCCGTCCGAGGTGGTACGGATGCAGGAGATCCTGACGCAGGGGCTTCGCGAGGGGGCCGTGGGACTCTCGACCGGCCTCACCTACACCCCGGCCATGTACGCAGACGGCGCCGAACTGGATGCGTTGCTGCGCACCACTGCGCGGCACGGCGGCTACTTCTCGCCCCACCACCGCAGGTACGGAGCGGGCGCGATGGACGCCTACCGGGAGATGATCGATCTCTCTCTTGCTACCGGCTGCCCGCTGCACCTCGCGCACGCGACCCTGAACTTCGGGCCGAACAAGGGGCGCGGCCCGGAGCTTCTGGAACTGCTCGACGCGGCGATCGCCGACGGCGCCGACATCAGCCTGGACACGTACCCGTACCTTCCCGGTGCCACCACACTCTCGGCGATTCTGCCCAGCTGGGTCGCGGCCGGCGGAACTGATGCCGTCCTCGGCAGGCTACGCGATCCCGAGGCGTTGGTCCGGATCCGGGAACACCTGGAACACAGCGGCTCCGACGGCTGCCATGGTGTGACCGCCGAGTGGGACACCATTGAAATCAGTGGCGTCGGCAATCCGCGACTGGCCGGGTATGTGGGGTGCACCATCAGTCGGATCGCGACGGCCGAGGGCCGTGATCCGTTCGATGTGTGCGTGGGCATCCTGCTCGACGACAGGCTCGCCACCGGCATCCTGCAACACGTCGGGCACGAGGAGAACGTGCGCGCGATCATGCGCCACCGCACCCATACCGGTGGCAGCGACGGACTGCTCGTAGGCGCCAAACCGCACCCGCGAGGCTGGGGCACCTTCGCTCGGTATCTCGGTCACTACAGCCGCGATCTGGGGCTGATGAGCCTCGAGGAATGCGTCGGCCACCTCACCGGCCGGGCCGCCCGCCGACTGAAACTGGTGCGTCGCGGCCTGATCCGCGAGGGCTTCGCCGCCGACCTGGCACTGTTCGACCCCGATACCGTGATCGACCGCGCCACGTACGAGTCTCCGCGGACACCTGCCGCGGGTTTCTCGCACGTCTTCGTGCGCGGCGTCCTCGCGCTCGACGATGGCGCTCTCACCGGCGCCCGCGCAGGCGGGGCGCTCCGGCTCACCGACGAAGGAGTCCTGTGACCACCTCCCTACTCGACGATCTCCGCGCCGACCGCGTGCTCACCGTCGTCCGCGCTCCCGATCTGCCCGATGCGGCGGCGCTGTGCCGGGCGCTCGCCGCCGGCGGCATCCGCACAGTGGAACTCACCTTCACCACGCCCGGGGTGCTCGACCATCTGGAGCGGGCCGCGACCGTCGTCGAAACCTGCCTCGGGGTGGGCACCGTGCGGACATCGGCGCAGGCCCGGGACGCGGTGAACGCGGGCGCCCGATTCCTGGTGACCCCCGATGTGAACGAAGACGTCGCGCAGACCGCGCGCGACTTCGGCATCCCCGTCTTCCTCGGGGCGCTCACTCCGACCGAAGTGGCACGTGCCGCCGCACTCGGCTCGGTAGCCGTGAAGATCTTCCCCGCCCGCGCCTTCGGGCCGGGCTACCTCAAGGACCTGCACGGTCCGTTCCCGGGACTGCCCCTGCTACCGTCCGGTGGCGTCAGCGAGAGCAATGCCCACGAATTCCTGGACGCGGGCGCGGTCGCCGTCTGCGCCGGCACGTCCGTCGTGCCACCCGCCACCGTCGCCGCCGGCGACTGGGCCGATATCACCACGCGTGCCGCGCGTTTCGTGGCCGCTCTCGGATAGGAGACGCCGATGTCCTCGGTAGTTGAATGGTTGCAGCACGATACCGGCGGGCTGCTGACCCTGGCGGCGGTCTCGATCGCCGTGCTGCTGTTGCTGATCATCAAGGTCAAGCTCGAACCGTTCATCGCCTTGATCATCGTGTCCGTGGGGCTCGCGCTCGTGGCCGGCGTTTCGGTGGAGAAGCTGGTCGGATCGCCGCAGAAGGGTGCCGCCCAGTCGATTCTGGAAACCGGGTTCGGCGGCATCCTCGGTCACATCGCCCCGATCATCGGCCTCGGTACGGTCCTGGGCGCCCTGCTCGAAAGATCAGGCGGCGCTGATGTTCTCACCAACTGTCTCCTGCGGCTGTTCGGGCCCAAGGGCGCACCGCTCGCCATGGGTGTCACCGGTCTCATCCTAGGTATTCCGGTGTTCTTCGACATCGGCATCTTCATCCTGGCGCCGCTGGTGTACGTCTGCGCCAAGCGCGGCGGCAAGTCCCTGGTGATGTACGCGCTGCCCATGCTCGCGGGACTATCGATGACACACGCCTTCCTGCCTCCGCACCCCGGACCAGTGGCCGCCGCAGGCCTGCTCCACACCTCGCTCGGCTGGATCATCCTGATGGGGATCATCTGCGGCATCCCCGCCTGGTTCGTCTCCGGCATCGTGTGGGGCACCTGGATCGGCAAGCGCGTGATCGTCGAGGTCCCTGAGGACTTCGTCCCCGAGGAGGAACACGCCAGCAAGACCCCGCCGCCGCTGGGCCTGATCGCCTTCATCATCGCCGTCCCGATGCTGCTGATCCTGGGCGGCACCTTCGGGTCGGTGATCCTCGAACCGGGCTCGCAGCCCTATTCGATCCTGGTGTTCTTCGGCACACCGGCGATTGCGCTCACGCTGGCCGTCGTCCTCGCCTTCTACCTCCTGGGCATCCGCCGCGGGATCAACGCCAATCAACTCGCGGAGATGACGGGCAATGCGCTCAAGCCGATCGGCATGATCCTGCTCGTCGTCGGTGCAGGTGCCCTGTTCGGTGCGGTCCTTCGGGCCACTGGCGTGGGCACCGCGCTCACCGATTCGATGTCGAACCTGGGGTTGCCGCTCATCGTCTCCGCGTACCTGGTCAGCTGTGCGCTGCGGATCGCGCAGGGGTCGGCGACGGTGGCCATCACCGCGACCGCCGGGATCATCGGCGAGGCGGTGGCGTCGGGCGGGTACTCGCAGGCGCAGATCGCCCTGATTGTGATCGCCATCTCAGCGGGCTCGATCATCCTCAGTCACGTCAACGACGGTGGCTTCTGGATCGTCGCGAAGTACTTCAACATGACTGTCAAACAGACGCTGATGACCTGGACTGTTCTCGAGACGATCCTCTCGGTGGTCGGCTTCGCGATGGTGCTGCTCCTCTGGGCCTTCGTCTAGCTTTCGTTCCCCGCGCGCCGAGCGGGAGTCGGGGATACGTTGGACGTGCTGTTGTGCAACCTGCAACAGCACGTCCACGCTCGATGAAGGGGTGACACCGATGGCTCATGCGCGTGCCGGACAGCCGGCGCTTCCCGAAGACCTGATCGACGTCGATGCCGTTCATACGGCATACCATTCGGAGCATCCGGACCCTGGAGACCCCGATCAGCGGGTCGTCTTCGGGACCTCGGGCCATCGCGGCACATCGCTGAACGGCAGCTTCAACGAGGACCACATCCTGGCCACTACTCAGGCCATCGTCGAGTACCGCACCGCCCAGGGGATCCGAGGCCCTCTGTTCCTGGCCAAGGACACACACCTGTTGTCTGGGCCGGCGTGGGAGTCCGCCGTCGAGGTTCTTGCCGCCAATGGCGTCGAGACCCTGATCGACCTCGACGACCGCTACACGCCGACACCCGCTGTGAGCCACGCCATCCTCACCTTCAACCGGGGACGCACCGATGTGCAGGCCGACGGTATCGTCGTGACCCCGTCGCACAACCCGCCGGCCGACGGCGGCTTCAAGTACAACCCGCCCAACGGCGGCCCCGCCGACACCGACGCCACCGCCGCGATCGCCGCACGGGCCAATGAGATTCTGGCCGGCGGCCTGCGCGAGGTGAAGCGCATCCCGATCGACCGCGCACTCGCCTCGGATGTGGTGCGCCGCTTCGACTACCTCGATTCGTACGTAGGCGACCTGCCCTCGGTGCTGCACCTCGACACGATCCGTGACGCGAGTGTGCGCATCGGGGCCGACCCACTCGGCGGCGCCGCGGTCGGCTACTGGGGCGCCATCGGCGACCGGTACAACCTGGACCTGACGGTGGTGAACCCCACGGTCGACCCGCAGTTCGCGTTCATGACCCTCGACACCGACGGCAAGATCCGGATGGACTGCAGCTCACCCAACGCGATGGCCTCGCTCATCGCGAACAAGGACCAATTCGACATCGCGACCGGCAACGACGCCGACTCGGACCGGCACGGCATCGTCACCCCCGACGGGGGCCTGATGAACCCGAATCACTACTTGGCCGTCGCGATCGACTATCTCTTCGCGTCCCGTAAGGGCTGGCGCGACGATGCGGCCGTAGGCAAAACCCTGGTCAGCTCGTCCATGATCGACCGAGTGGTCGCGGAGCGCGAGCGCACGCTGCTGGAGGTTCCCGTCGGATTCAAATGGTTCGTCCCGGGCCTCCTCGACGGCAGCGTCGGCTTCGGCGGCGAGGAGTCCGCCGGTGCCTCGTTCCTCCGGCACGACGGTGGCGTGTGGACCACCGACAAGGACGGCATCATTCTTGCGCTGCTCGCTGCCGAGATCCTGGCCGTGACCGGCAAGACCCCGTCGCAGCACTTCGCGGTGCTCGGCGAGCAGTACGGCGTGCCCGCATATGCGAGGATCGACGCCCCCGCGGATCGGGAACAGAAGGCGGTGCTGGCGAAGTTGTCCCCGGAGCAGGTCGCCGCCGACGAGTTGGCGGGGGAGCCGATCACCGCGACCCTCACCCGAGCCCCCGGCAATGGTGCCCCGATCGGCGGCCTGAAGGTGACCACCGAGAACGCCTGGTTCGCCGCCCGGCCTTCGGGTACGGAGGACGTCTACAAGATCTATGCCGAGTCGTTCCGCGGACCCGAACATCTGGCCCTGGTGCAGGCGGAAGCGAAGGCCCTCGTGGACGACGCACTATCTTCATAATCGCTTGACCTGCTCATAGTCCGAGTCCCGCTATGGTGTGGGGGTGAGCAAGGGTAAGAACGCCAAATACGTTCCTGTGAAGCAGTCCAACACCATGACCTACGTGTTGGGCGGAATCGCCGTCCTGGTGGTGATCGTGGTCGTGATCGGCGGCGTGCTGCTGCTGAGTAAGAAGGAGGGCACGCCGGCTGACAAGGTGACGGCCGCCATCAATGGCGCGACCCCGGTGTTCGTGCTCGGCAAGGACGACGCCAAGACCAAGCTGACCTTCTTCGAGGATCCCTACTGCCCTGCCTGCGGCAACATGGAGCGCAATTACGGCGAGCAGATCACCAAGGGCATCGAGGACGGGAGCCTGCAGATCAAGTTCTTCATGCTGTCGTTCCTGAACCAGCAGAGCCCGTCCCGCGACTACTCCGACCGTGCCGGCGGCGGCCTTCTGGCGATCGCCAAATCGTCACTGCCCGACGACCAGAAGCAGAAGGCGTGGCTGGGCGCGCATAGCGCGATGTACGCGCAGCAGCCGCAGGAAGGTTCGGGTGACCGCGACAATGCCGGTCTCGCCACCGTGATGGCCGACGGTGCGAAGTCGAAGGGGGTCGAGTTGCCCGCCGATGTGATCGCCGCGATCCGCGACGGCAAGTACACCGCTGAGTCGGCCACCAACGCCGCCGCAGGCAGCAAGCTCATGCAGGAGATCGGTAGCACCGGTACTCCGACTGTGGTCAAGGACGGCGAGCTGCTCAAGGTCCAGGGCGATTGGCTCACCCAGGCTATGGCCTGACTTCGGTTCTGACCTGCCGATTTGGTGGCCGGTGCGCGCCTCCTGTAATGTTCTCCGGGCGGGAAACCGCAGGTGAACAACTTGATACGGGGCTATGGCGCAGCTGGTAGCGCACCACACTGGCAGTGTGGGGGTCAGGGGTTCGAGTCCCCTTAGCTCCACAGAAGGCCGCCCGGTCTCGCGATATCGCGAGACCGGGCGGCTTTTTCGATATCGTCACCGTCGTTGGTGCCTGAGGGCGGCAATCGAGGAAACCGAAGCGGCAGAGGGTACTCCTGAGTATCGCGTGGCAGCGACCGGCACTCGCCGCCGCCATCGGCCTACAGTGGTCCTCATTCGTTCGGGTACGGCACGTGACGACGCCCGATCACACGCGACCACTGAGGAGACACCCCATGACAGTGCTCGTATCCGCCGTTGTGAAGCCGACCGCCGAGGGGCGGGCCGCAGTACGCGAGGCGATCGCGACCGCCCTCCCGCTGGTCCGGCAGGAACCCGGCTGCATCTCCTACGACGCCGCCGAGAACGAGTCCGAGTTCTTCTTCATCGAGCAGTGGGAGAGTCCCGAGGCGCTCACGGCGCACTCCACGTCGCCTGCGTTCACCGCAATGGTCCAGGCCGTCGGTCCGCACCTGTACGAGCCACTTCAGGTGCGTACCGGCTCGTCACTGACGTAGCCGCCCGCACGGGGCATCGTCGTTGCGGGTCCTGTCGCTGGCGCGTCAAGTTCTGGCGACAGTGATGAGAATCACGCCCGTGTAATCACCACCTCTCAGGTCCGCTGCCTGCAATGATAGGCAGACATGATGTATGTCCTAGGACGAATTGATTTGTCCAATCAATCGCGCGGACCTAACCTCGAATTCGAACCCAACAGGTACCCGAACGAAACGAGGAAGCACGTGTCGCTGATCAACAAGCAGATCAAGCCCTTCACCGCCGAGGCATTCAAGGACGGCAACTTCGTCACCGTCTCCGATGAGGACATCAAGGGCAAGTGGGCCGTCTTCTACTTCTACCCGGCCGACTTCACCTTCGTCTGCCCCACCGAGCTCGGCGACCTCGCCGACCACTATGAGGAGCTGCAGTCCCTCGGCGTCGAGGTCTTCTCGGTCTCCACCGACACGCACTTCACCCACAAGGCGTGGCACGCCTCGTCGGACACCATCGCCAAGATCAAGTACGCCATGATCGGTGACCCGAGCCTGCAGATCAGCACCGACTTCGAGGTGCTCCGCGAGGGCCAGGGCCTGGCGGACCGGGGCACCTTCCTGGTCGACCCCGACGGCGTGGTCCAGTTCACCGAGGTCACCGCCGAGGGCATCGGCCGCAACGCCGCTGAGCTCGTCCGCAAGGTCAAGGCCGCCCAGTACGTGCGCTCGCACCCCGGCGAGGTCTGCCCCGCGAAGTGGGAAGAGGGCGCCGACGCCCTCGCTCCGTCGCTGGAGCTCGTCGGCAAGATCTAAGGCCTTGTCGCCACGACTGTGGGGCGGGGCTCACCTCCCGCCCCACAGTCGTTTTCATCCCTGTCGCTTCTCCGGAGGAACGGATCACCATGCTCGAAGCCTCGCTCGCCACTCAACTCAAGTCCCTGCTCGCGAACGTCACGATGCCCGTCGAGCTGGTTTCGACGCTCGATGACGGCCCGAAGTCGGCCGAACTCGCGGAGCTGCTCGACGAGATCGCGGGCATGTCCGAGCACATCACCCACGACCGGACCGGCGATGACCCGCGGACCCCGTCGTTCCTGATCCGGCGCGCAGGCACCGACATCGCGGTGCAGTTCGCCGGAATTCCTCTGGGGCATGAGTTCTCGTCGCTCGTGCTCGCCCTGCTCCAAGTGGGTGGTCATCCGTCGAAGGAGGCCGCCGAGCTGCTGGAGCAGGTCCGCGAGCTCGACGGCGACTACCACTTCGAGACCTACTTCTCGCTGTCCTGCCAGAATTGCCCGGACGTGGTTCAGGCACTGAACCTCATGTCCGTGCTCAACCCGCGCATCACGCACACCGCGATCGACGGCTCGCTGTTCCAGGACGAGGTCGATAGCCGCCAGGTGATGGCCGTGCCGACCGTCTTCGTCAACGGCGAGCCGTTCGACTCCGGCCGCATGACTCTAGAGCAGATCGTCGGCAAGCTCGACGACGGTGCCGCCGAGCGCACCGCCGCCTCGCTCGCCGAGAAGGACCCGTTCGACGTGCTCGTCGTGGGCGGCGGTCCCTCCGGTGCCACCGCTTCGGTGTATGCCGCCCGCAAGGGGATTCGCACCGGTATCGTCGCCGAGCGCTTCGGCGGCCAGGTGCTCGACACCATGGCCATCGAGAACTTCACCTCGGTCAGCTACACCGAGGGCCCGAAGTTCGCGGCCGAGCTCGAGAACCAGGTGCGCCAGTACGACGTCGAGATCATGAACACCCAGCGCGGTGCGCACCTGCGCCGCGACGAGGCGACCGGCATGATCTCCGTCGAGCTCACGAGCGGCGCTGCGCTGCAGTCGCGCACCGTCGTCATTTCCACGGGCGCCCGGTGGCGTTCCATGGACGTGCCCGGCGAGGCCGAGTACCGCAACAAGGGCGTCACCTACTGCCCGCACTGCGATGGCCCGCTGTTCAAGGGCAAGCGCGTTGCCGTGATCGGCGGCGGCAACTCGGGTGTCGAGGCCGCGATCGACTTGGCGGGCATCGTCTCCCACGTCACGCTCATCGAGTTCGACTCCGAACTGCGCGCCGATCAGGTGCTCCAGCGCAAGCTGCGCAGCCTGCCCAACGTCGATGTCCTCGTCAGTGCGATGACCACCGAGGTGCTCGGCGACGGCGGTAAGGTCACCGGCCTCACCTACACGAGCCGCACCAGCGATGAGTCTCACACGCTCGAGTTGGACGGGGTCTTCGTGCAGATCGGCCTGCTGCCCAACACCGAGTGGCTGGAGGGCACTCTGGAATTGAGCGCCCGCGGCGAGATCGTCGTCGATGAGGCGGGCCGCACCTCGGTGCCCGGTGTGTTCGCCGCCGGCGACTGCACCACCGTGCCGTTCAAGCAGATCGTGGTCGCCGCAGGTGCCGGCGCCACGGCCGCGCTGAGTGCCTTCGACCACATCATCCGTACCGACGTCCCGGCCGACGTCGTCGCCGGCTGACGTCCGCCCGTCAGAGTGCGACGGCGCGGAAGCGCGGTTTGACGATGCCGTTGACGAACCGCCCCGTGGACTCGGCAGCGAGAAGATCGTCGAAGACCTCTGGCGGGACCTCGTAGTACAGATAGGTGGCTCCGCCGGTGAATCGGAGGGCCAGGATCTGTTCTGCGGGGTCGTAGCCTGCTGCTTCGATCGCGCTCGATTCGACGGGCTGCATCGGCGGTAGCTCCACGAGTCGTCCCTTCCGTCGGCCGGGCGTCACCGTCGACGGTACGGGGCCCGTCAGTTCAGGTGCTGCATCCAATCGGCCGGCACCCGACCGTGTGGGCCCGGCGCCGGCTGATCCGTGGGATGACTCGTGGGTTCTGCCAGATCGGGGCCCTCGAAGACGAGCTGGGTACGAAAGTCCCAGAACCAGTCCTCGCCTGGTTCGAAGCTCTGCATCACCGGGTGATCCGTCTCCAGGGCGTGCCGACTGGCATGCCTGCTGGGTGATGAGTCGCAGCAGCCCACGTGCCCGCACTGGGCGCAGCGCCGAAGATGGAACCACCACCCGCCAGCGGCATCGCACTCCTGGCAGCCGGTGCCGCTGGGTTGGGCCGTGAGATCGATTCCACTCATGCGGAGGTGCCACCGTCGGGGGAGTGGGATGCGGAGATCGCTTCCCCGCGGCTCTCGTAGAGATGCGGTGCCAGGCCCCGATCGGCAAGATGATCTGCCAGTTTGAGCCTGAGGAATGCCGAGGTCGTATAGCGAGTCACGGTCTCACAGTATCGATTCGTGGTGCGGACGCACGCTGCGAAGCTATCCGCCAATTCGGGCGGCAGTGAGAAGTTGTCGTAGTTGACCACCATGTTCACCTGACGCCCGATGGCCGCGAGTCGCTGATCGATCTCGACGAATGCGCCTTGAATGTCTTCTTCGGTACGAACCGCGATTCCCTCCAGATTGAGGAAGAAGATGTTGCGCTTCTCGTCGTAACTGAACCGCGCCTCGAGCGGAACGGTCAGCAAGTCATCACCGAGTCCCATCGGCTGGTCACGGAAGATCCTGGCGTCCATGGTGACCGGTGGCGTGTCCATGACCGGTTCGAACTCGATGAGGTCCAGAACATCGCGCTGGAGGTCCACTCCGGGTGCGATCTCGGTGAGTTCCATACCGCGTTCGGTGAGTACGAAGACGCAGCGTTCGGTGATGAACATGACGGGCTGGCCGCTGCGCACGGCGTATTCGCCGGAGAAGGTGCGCTGATCGACGTCTTTGAGGAATTTCGGAGCCGCTGGTCCCTGCGTGGTGACGATGGCTCCGTCCACCACCTCGGTGTGTGCGGGAGCGAGGAATGTGCCGAGGAAGTAGACCGCCTTCGCGTTCTGGCTGATGTTGATGAATCCGCCGGCGCCTGCGAGCCGCGGGCCGAAGCGGCTGACGTTCACGTTGCCGTGTTGATCGGCCTGCGCAAGGCCGAGGAAGGCCGCGTCCAGGCCACCACCGTCGTAGAAGTCGAATTGCGAGGGTTGTGCGAGGA
This sequence comes from Tsukamurella paurometabola DSM 20162, assembly GCF_000092225.1. NCBI lineage: Bacteria > Bacillati > Actinomycetota > Actinomycetes > Mycobacteriales > Tsukamurellaceae > Tsukamurella > Tsukamurella paurometabola. The sequence continues at coordinate 3,106,793 of NC_014158.1, read as the reverse complement.
TCGCGTCTGGATTGACCGCCGATCCGAAATCAGTTCCACCGGCGGGCATCCCGCCGATCACCCCGGGCTCCGCCGTCAGTGTGAGGTAGTCCAGGATGCCCTCTTCGGTCGCGACGGCGGCGACCCCCTCCGGCACCCCGATGCCCAGGTTCACCACGGAATTGGGGCGCAGTTCCATCGCCGCGCGGCGGGCGATCACCTTGCGAGGATCGAGGGGCATCGCGGCCACCCGGGACATGGGCTGGCGGATCTCGCCGCTCATGCTCGGGTTGTACTGCGATCCCCAGGACTGGGTGTGCCGCTCGGGAGAGGTGGCGAGGACGACGCAATCGACCAGAACGCCGGGGATCTTCACATCGCGCGGGTGCAGCGACCCGCGTTCGGCGATCCGCTCCACCTGCACGATCACGAGGCCACCCTTGTTGTGCACCGCGATCGCGATCTCCAACGCCTCAAGCGTGAGCGATTCTTTCTCCATCGTGACGTTGCCCGCGGGATCCGCGGTGGTACCGCGAAGAAAGGCGACGTCGAGCCGGTCGAAAGCCTTGTAGAACAGATACTCTTCGCCGTCGATCTCCATGATCCGGACGCGATCCTCGACGGTGATGTCGTTGACCTTGCCGCCGCCCAGGCGCGGATCGGCGAAGGTGCCCAGGCCCACCCGGGTGAGCAGGCCCGGTTTGCCGGCGCCGGTATCGCGGACCAACTGAGCGAGCACGCCCTGCGGCAGGTTGTAGGCCTCGATTCCGCCGGAGACGGCGAGCTTCTGCAGCGCGGGCGCCATACCGTAGTGACCACCCATAGAGCGCTTGAGCATGCCGTCGTGGCACAGGTGGACGAAGCCGCGATCACCGCGGTCGCCCTGAGCCACGGTGAACACGAGCGAGAGATCCTTCGGGTTGCCGCTGGCGAGATATCGGCGCTCCAGTGCGAGCACCAGTTCTTCCGCGTAGCCCTGGCCGGCGAATCCCTCCACCACGAGGTAGTCGCCGTTGCGGATGAGGCGTACGGCTTCGTCGGCGGTCACCACCTTGTCCCGGATCGGTGAGGCGCTGGTGCGGGTCAGAACCGGATCGATCGTCATTTGCTCCCTCATTCCTGGTGTGACCTCCGTCACCGCTCGATTGGTACTCTAGCCCCACGGGAACCTGTTCCGGGGGCGAAAATCCGCCGAATCAGTGGCAGGATCGGGACATGACCGACGATGCGATCCACACCCGCATTCAGCACCTCATCGACACCGAACACGAGTTGCGGCGCAAGCTCGCGGCGGGCGAGATCGACGCCGAACAGGAGAATGCCGAGCTGCAGGGGCTGGAGCAGCAGCTCGATCAAGCCTGGGATCTGCTGCGACAGCGGAAGGCGAAGCGTGAGTTCGGCGAGAACCCCGACGATGCTGCGGTGCGGCCGGCGCCGGTGGTCGAGGACTACCGCAACTAGGGGACGGGCGTGAGCATCTGATGACGCTCGCGCAGTGCCGCCGCGATGGGAAGCGGCGTGAACAACACGGCCCGCTACATCGGCTCGTCGCTCGGGGTGACGATCGCCGGGGTGCTGGCTACCGGTTCCGCGAGCGCGATCGTCGGCTGGAACACGGTTGCCTGGGCGGCCGCAGCGGCATCGCTGGTGTGCGTCGTCGTGGTCTGGGCTATGCGCTCAGGTGTGCGCGCAACCGATCCAGGAACGCTCCCTGCGCCTTCACCAGCTTCTCGGCCGCCTGGTCGAGGCTGAACCACCCGGCCCGGTCGACTTCCGGGAAGCTGCGCATCCGGCCAGATCCGCGCGGCCACTCGATGTCGAACTCGTTCGAGCTGATGTGGTCGGCGTCGAAGTCGCCCTGGCGCGCGAAGACCGTCACCGTCTTGCCGCTGGACTGGCGTACCGAGCCGAGCGGCACCGTCGGGCCTGAGGGCGCGGGTGATCCGAGCTCCTCGGCGAACTCGCGCTCGGCCGCGGCGAGTGGCTCTTCGTCGGTGTACAGGCCTTTCGGAATCGACCAGCCGTGCCGGTCCTTTCGGCTCCAGAAGGGACCGCCCATGTGTCCGATCAGCACCTCGGGCTCGCCCGTACCGATGATGCGGTACAGGAGTAGTCCGGCACTGGTGGCAGTCACTATTGCAGCCTAGCGACGGCGCGCGAGCGTCGCGTTCGCCACACCGGCGCTGAGCACGACGAGAGCGGCGACCACGGGCGCGGCCTGCGCTGCGGCGGTACCGACGTTCTCCGCGAGTAGTCCGTTCACGGCCGAGGCGGTCGACTGCCCGAGTATGACCGCCGATCCCATGATCGTCATCACGGTGGCGGAACGGCCTACCGGGCTCCGGTCGGCGCCCAGGCTGAAGTTGGTGACCAGAGTGGGCCCCACGCCGATCCCGGCGACCGCCAAACCGAGCACCAGCCAGGGGAGCGAGGGCGCGAGGGCCATGACGGTGGCACCCAGCACCAGCACGGAGGCGAACGCGACCCAGCGGGCCGCGAGGGTGAATCGCTGAGGTAGGAGTGCCGAGCCCAGCGCGAGGGCGGCTGAGCCCACGCCCATCACGCCGTAGTAGAGCCCGGCCGACTCGGCATTGCCGGCGTCGCGCATGAAGGCAGTGAGGCCGGTGAGGGTCGAGCCGAAGAACAGCCCCATCCCGAAAACGCCCACCACGACGACGATGACCGCGGGGCGCAGCAGTTCGCGTGCGGGGGCCTGTACAACCGCGCCGCTGGCCGCCGCGGGAACAGCACGACCGCTGGGGTGCAGAGCGAAGGCGGTCACGAAGATCGCGGTGAGCACTGCGGCGCCGACCATCGGGGCCGCGACGTTCATGGTGGTCGCGAGCAGGCCCACGATCACCGGCCCGAAGACGAAGATCACTTCGTCAGCAGCGGACTCGTAGGCCATGGTGGACAACAGGGTTTGCGCGCGTCGCCGCACAGGTAACCGAGTGGTGATCATCGCGACGAGGCGACTGCGTGACATCGGGCCGACCTGCGGCGCCGATGCGCCCACGAAGGCGGCCGAGGCGAGTACGGCCCACCCGGGTAGCGAACTGAAAACGACCCACGTCATCAGAAGCAGCGCAAGGCTGTTGACGATCCCGGCGGCGAGCACGGCCCGGCGCTGCCCGAAGCGGTCGGCGGCGGCGCCGACGAGCGGCCCGACGGCTGCGGCGCCGAGACCGACCATCGCGGAGCTGAGGCCGCCGAAGGCCAGCGATTCGCGGCCGGCGACGACGAGCGTCAGCACGCCGACGACCATCATCGCGAATGGCAGCCGCGCGACGAAGGCGATGGGGAAGTAGGTGGGCCCGGCGACGGAGAGGAGCGAGGGGCCGGTCTGCGTGGCTTCGGCCTCGGGCGCGGTACTGGTGGCGGTCACCGGGGGTATCCTTCCCGCGGCTGCATCGCCGCGACGTTGCGTGCCGCCTTGGATGCCCGCAGGCCGTGCCAGGTAGATACACGGAGATCAGAACGAGTGGCCGCAAAGAACCACTAGTTGAGGATACCAACCACTGTCAAGACGACAGGGTCGGCGTGCTGCTATCGGCGTGGTGGCGCAAGGACATCGTCGAGGGTGACCAGCTGGAGGTTCCGGGAGCGGATGATCTCGGCCAGCTGCGGGTAGACCCGAGTCACCGTCGGGTGGTTCGCGTGCCCGATGACGATCGCCTGCTCGCGGAAGTACTTGCGAGCGCAGTCGAGCAGGTATTGCTCGGTGATCAGGCCCGAGTCGGACAAGGACCCGAACCACAAGGCAGGCACCGTGAATCCGAGGTCGGCGGCGATGGCGTCGACTGCGGCGTTGCGGTAGCCGAACGGCGGCCGGTAATAGGGGGTTCCGTCCACGCCGAACTGCTGACGCAGAAAGTCCTTGGTGCGGTTCAGTTCGCGGGCGACGCCGGTGCCCGACAGTGTGAGCAAGGACGGGTGGCTCCAAGTGTGATTCACCAATTGCACCTGCCCCGCATCGACGAGGGGGCGGAGCGTGTCCCGGTGCGCCGTCCAACCCGGAAAGCTCCCGGTGACGAAGAACGTGAGGCGCGCACCCGTGTCCCGAGCGAATCGGGCATATGCGCCGACGACATCGGCATTCGCGCCGTCGTCGACCGTGAGCGCCAGGCTGCGGCCGGGACCGGGGAGGCGAGTGATCGGTGCTGACGGGATGGGCGTCCGCGGCGTGCCCGGCGCCGGCGGGTGGAACAGCGGTTCCCCCGGCCCCGGAGCCGGCGGCGAGGGCGGTGTGTCGTCCTCGGTGATCGCGGGCGCCGATGCGGCACATCCGGAGAGAACGCTGATCGTGCCGGCGGCGAGGAGCGCGAGGAGGCCACGCCGATCGACGCCGCGTACGCCGGTCAACGGTCGCTCCCGGTCGCGATCACCTCGAGGGGCACCGTGCGGGTGTGCACGAATCCCATCGATTCGTACAGCGACCGCGCGGGATTGTCGTCGGAGGTGTGCAGGAAGGGCACCTCCCCCCGGGCGCGGATGCCGTGGGCGACGGCGCGGATCAGTCGCGAGGCGAGACCGCGGCCGCGGGCTTCGGGCGTGGTGCACACGGCGCTGATCTCCGTCCACCCCGGTGGGTGCATGCGCTCTCCCGCCATGGCGATGAGTGAACCGCTCGCGTTCCGCAGGCCCAGGTACGTGCCCAGTTCGACGGTGCGCGGCAGGAACGGTCCCGGATTGGTCCGTTCGACCAGCGCAGTCATTTCCCCGACATCGTCGGTGGTCAGCCTGAGGGCGGCAGGATCGGGCTCGCCCAGGACGTGCTCGCCGCTGTATTGGACAAGGCCCACCGTCTCCATCACGCGCCACGCTGCGGGTAGGGGCGTCGTCCGATCGCGGAGCAGCACGATCCCCCGGCGGTCAGCGAGCCGGGCGACATCGGCGTAGTCGGCCTCCGTCAGGTCACGCGGGTGTCCGAAGAAGACCGAAACATCGGGGTCGTATCGGCTGATACGCCCGCTCGTTCGGCGGAATCCGCGGTGCGGCCCATCGAGCGAAGCGTTCACCGGATCGGACAGGACGCGTTTCTCGGTCACGCCCAGATCATTCCAGACGGCGCGTTCGTCAGGCGGCCTCGGCGGTGGCGGCGAGACGGGGGAGGACCTCGTCTCGCCACCTCGGTCCCATACGTTCGAACGCTGCGGCCATTCGCTTGTCCTGGAGGTCGAAACCGCTGTGTTCCAAGAACAGCCGTGTCCCGTTGCCCTCGGGTTTCAGATCCCATGTGAGAGTCCATGCGGTGGTGAAGGTGTAGCTGAATCGAATCGGTCGTACCGACTCGATCACACGGCACGGTTGCGCGCCGAAACCGGGCATATCGAGCGTGAACTCGTGGCCCGCCTCGTCGGAGATGTCTCCGGACGCCCACCAGCGCTGTACCAGTTCGGGTTCCGTAATGGTTCGCCAGACCGACTCCGGGGTTGCGGCCACGAACTGGTCCAGGGTGATGCTCGTCATTCCAACTCCTCGGCGACGGTGGCGAGCGCGGATAGGCGTGCGCGCCAGAACTTCTCGAAAGGGTGCAACCATTCTTCGAGTTCCGCGAGCGGCTCGGCGGTCAGGCGGTAGATCCGCCTGCGGCCCGACGGTTCGTCCACGACCAGGCCGGCCTCACGCAACACTTTGAGGTGTTCTGTCACCGCGGGCCGGCTGAGAGTGAAGCGTTCGCTCAGTTCGCCGGCGGCGAGCGGTCCGGTCCGGAGGATTTGGAGCAGTTCGCGGCGTATCGGGTTGGCAAGCGCGACGAAGACGCGGTCGGCGCTCTCGGTGGTCACGACGAGAGAATATGTCGGAAGAACCCGACGTGTCAAGAATTTCCGACACGTTGCGGACTCGGCGTACCTGACCCCGGCCGCGACGCACTCAGCGAACGCGGTGAATCTCGACTTCAGCCGAGGTCGGCGCCCTCGAAGTCCTCCGGCGTGTAGTCGCGATGTTCGACCAGCACCATCCAATTGCCCGAGTTATCGCGCATGATCGCCTCGACTCCGTACGGTCGCTCTTCGGGCGGCTGGATGAACTCGACGCCCTTCGCCGAGAGCGCCTGGTGGGTGGCCCGGCAGTCGTCGACGGCGAGGCCGAGTCCGGGCAGCCCGCCCTCGGCCTGGGCCCGCTGCATCGCGGCGATCAGGTCGTCCGAGAGCGGTTTCGACGGGGTGGTCAGGTGGATCTGGAGCTCTGGCTGAGAAGGGTGCGCGATGATGACCCACCGGAAATCCGGGCCCATGCTGATGTCGTCGCGGGGCTCGAAGCCCATGATCTCGGTGTAGAAGGACAGGGCCGCATCGAGATCGCGAACCCAGAGGGAAACGAGAGAGATGTTCTTGATGAGCATGGATCGACCCTAGGCGGGCGCGGGACCATCCGGCTTCTCCTCGCTTGCGGTGACATGGCGCTCCGCCAAACCCGCCATGAAGATGTAGCAACTGGGGATGCGCGGCGCCCCGTCGGACCACCGGAGGCGGAACTGCGTCGGCGACTCGCCCACCAACTCCCGGAACCGGCTGCTGAAGGACCCCAGGCTGGTGAAGCCGACCGCCGTACACACCTCGGTCACCGTGAGATTGGTGGCGCGCAGCAGGTCCTGGGCGCGCTCGATCCGGCGGCGGCTGAGGTGCTCGGCGGGCGAGAGGCCGTACGTGGCGGTGAACAGCCGCTGGAAGTGGAACTTGCTGACGCCGGCGATCGCCGCGAGTGTCGCCAGGTCGAGCGGTTCGGCGTAATTGCGATCGGCGTGATCACGCGCGCGTCGCAGGTGCGGCAGCAGGTCGTCCGGAGCGCGCGGGGTCACCGCCTCAGTATCCGGCCGGCAACGTCGCAATGAGTGAATTAGTGCAGATTCCTCTCACTCGTCCGCCTACGATGCCCGGTATGGATCTGAAGGGCTTGGTCACGGCGCCGCTTCGCGTCGCATTCTCCACCGCCGATGCCGCGATGGCGGCCGTCGAAGGCGGGGTCGCCGTGACCCGCTTCGCGGTGCAGAACGTGGAGTCGGAGGTGAACAACGCACTGCATGTGGAGGGTGAGCACGGCACGCTGTCTCCGACGCAACTGCTGCAGAGGTTCGCCGCCATGCTCGAACCGGACCGGCCGATCGGCATCATCATCAAGCGCGGTGGTCCGCTCGATCGGGTGCTCAAGCCGGGCGGTGTGGTCGACCGCCTGACCGAGCCCGGCGGCATGCTGGAGAAGCTCACCGCGCCTGGTGGCCTGCTGGATCAGGCGACCAAGGACGACGGGCCGATCTCCCGGCTGACCAACGAGGGTGGTCCCCTCGACCGGCTCACCCGGCCCGGCGGTGTGGTCGATCAGATCACCGACTCGGAGGGCGTGCTGGAGCGGCTCACCTCCGAAGGCGGCGTGATCGACAAGCTCACCGCGCCTGACGGCGTCCTGGAGAAGCTGATGTCGAAGGACGGCGTGCTGGACAAGCTCACCGAGAAAGGCGGTGTGCTCGACAAGTTGGCGGCCAAGGACGGCGTGCTGGACAAGATCACCGGTCAGGACGGACTCATCGACAAGCTCACCGAGAAGGGCGGTGTGATCGACCGTGCCATCGAGGACGGCGGTCTGGTCGATCAGCTACTGGGGCAGCAGGGCGCGATCGAACGCGCGGTGGCGCCCGGCGGCACTCTCGACGCCGTTTCGCAGCTGCCCGACGTGGTGGCCGAGCTGAATGAGGCGGTTGCGCTCATGACCGCGGCCGTGAACCCGATGAGCGACCTGGTCAACCGCTTGCCCAAGCGCATTCTCAAGGGGCGGGAGGGCCGGCGCGGCCCTACTGCTGAGGACACCGCCGCTCCGGGCGACGCGGAGTAGCCACCGGGGGAACACGGTGTGGCCGCCGGGCGAACGCCGTGCGGCGTGGTCGCCTCTCGCGTGAATCCCTGCATAACCCTTGCCGAACTCGGGCTCGGCGACCTTCCGTGTCGCGGCCTGCGCGACCTACCTTCGGCGCATGAAGATCACAGTGCTGGGTACGGGATACCTGGGAGCCACGCACGCGGCGTGCATGGCGGAGCTGGGCCACGCGGTGCTCGGCGTCGACGTGAACCTGAGCAAGATCGCCGCCCTCTCGGAGGGCAAGGTGCCCTTCCATGAGCCGGGCCTGCCCGCCGTGCTCAAGCGCAACCTCGAGGCGGGGCGTCTGCGGTTCACGGACTCGTACGAGGAAGCGGCCGAGTTCGGTGATGCGCACTTCATCGCCGTCGGAACACCGCAGCGCAAGGGTGAGTTCGCCGCCGACCTGACCTACGTGAACTCCGTGATCGATTCGCTGGTGCCGCACCTACGCCGCGACGCCGTCATCCTCGGTAAGTCGACGGTGCCGGTGGGCACCACCGACCTGCTACGCGCTCGAGCCGCCGAGCTGGCCCCCGCCGGAATCGGCGTCGAATTCGCCTGGAACCCGGAATTCCTCCGCGAGGGGCACGCCGTCAAGGACACCCTCGAGCCCGACCGACTGGTGCTCGGCATCGAGCCCGGCGGCCGGGCCGAGCAGGTCGCCCGAGAGATCTACGCGCCCATCATCGCCCGCGACACCCCGTTCTTCGTCACCGACACCGCGACAGCGGAGCTGGTGAAGATCTCGGCGAACGCTTTCCTCGCCACCAAGATCTCGTTCATCAACGCCGTCTCCGAGGTGTGCGAGGCGGCAGGCGCCGATGTAGTCGCGCTCGCGGATGCCATCGGAGTGGACTCGCGTATCGGTCGCCGATTCCTCGGTGCCGGAATCGGATTCGGTGGCGGCTGCCTGCCCAAGGACATCCGTGCCTTCATGGCCCGCTCGGGCGAATTGGGTGCCGGTCACATGCACGGTCTGCTCCGGGAAGTCGATGCCATCAACATGAGTCGCCGCACCCGCATGGTGGATCTGGCGCGGGACGCCTGCGGCGGTTCGCTGCTCGGTGCGAAGGTCGCCGTGCTCGGTGCCGCGTTCAAGCCCGATTCGGACGACGTGCGTGATTCTCCAGCGCTCAACATCGCCGGCCAGATTCAGTTGCAGGGCGCCGCGGTCTCGGTCTACGACCCCGAGGCGATGGATAATTCGCGCCGGGTGTTCCCGACGCTGGACTACGCAACCACCGCACTGGAGGCCTGTGAGGGCGCCGATGTCGTGCTCGTGCTCACCGAGTGGAAGCAGTTCCGCGAGCTCGACCCCGCCGCCGTCGGCACTGTGGTGCGCCGCAGGTCGCTCCTGGACGGCCGCAACTGCATGCCGGCGCAGCAGTGGCGCGCTGCCGGGTGGGACTACCGCGTCTGACTGTTCGACAGATTTGAGTGCACGACTGTACACTCAAGTTCGATGAATACTGTCGATGAGCGCGGTCGCGCCGAGGTCAAGGCCCTGGCCGCGCTCGGCGGTGTCGAGATTGCGGGCGCTGTGGGGGGAATTCACAGCGTGCACCGGGCGATATCGGACCGGGTCTTCTCCGCGGTCCGCCTCGGTGTCGGGCCCGCGGTCGTGCCGGTTCGTGCACTCCACAACGGCATCACTGACGGGGTGTATGCCGGCATCGGCATCGCCGCGCGCACCGCGGGACGTGTCGCGGCCGTCGGTGCCGCGTGGCCCGGGGATCGTCCGCCCTCCGAGACCCCACGAGGCGCTGCCCTGATCGGCGCGCTTCTCGGCCTCATCGGAGACGACCTCGACGCCGCCGGATCACCGCTAGCCGACGAGCCGATGACCATCCGAGTCGATGGTGCGGTCGTGCACCTCGGCGAGGGGCGCGCGCCCCTGGGCCGACTCGATCCGGGCGAGGTATTCGACGGCGCTTCCGGCCGGGTGGTGGTGTTCCTCCACGGCCTCTGCGAGACCGAACACGCGTGGGGCCTGGGCGGGCTCGACGCGGATGACTACGGTGTGCGGCTCGCGGTGGACCTCGGTGCGACACCGGTCTACGTGCGCTACAACAGCGGCCGGCACATCAGCGATAACGGCGATGCGCTCGCCGATCTCCTGGAGCGCCTGGTCGCCGTCTGGCCGGTCGCGATCACCGAGCTCGTGCTCATCGGACACTCGATGGGCGGTCTGGTGGTCCGCGGTGCGGTGCACCGCGCGCAGTCGCGCGGTGCGGCCTGGCCGGACGTGGTGACCGCCACCGTCAGTCTCGGGACGCCGCACCTCGGTGCGCCGCTGGAACAGGCCGCGCACTACGGGAGTGCGGCACTGGCCGCCGTACCCGAGACCGCCCCGTTCGGTCGTCTGTTGCGTCGGCGCAGCGCCGGGATCCGGGATCTGCGCGGCGGTTCCGTGGTCGACGAGGACTGGCGCGGCCGGGATGCAGACGCCCTCGGAGGTGCCATCGCCGCCGAGGTGCCGCTCATGGCCGGCGCCGAGCACTTCTTCGTGGCCGCCACCGTGACGCGCGATGCCCGGAACCCGTTGGGGCGCATTATTGGTGATGGCCTCGTGCTGGGTCCGAGCGCCGCCGGCGGTGCCGCTTGCGGGGCGGATCATGGTCGCGGCAGAACTCGTCGCATCGGATTCGCGGCGGAGGCCGGCATGCACCTCGGCGGAGCGCACCATTTCACGCTGCTCCGCTCCGACGCGGTGTACACCCAGCTCCGCGAGTGGCTGACTCAGCCGCGCTGCCGAGCTGGCGTCACAGGGGAGTAGTCCGACGCATCTCCCTTGAGTGCCACACCCTCACGGCCGTCGACGCCGACGGGGAGATCGCCGGCCAGGGTGACGCGGCGCAGCAGACGCTTGTGGTCGCCGTAGTCGTTGATGCCGAAGTGCTGCGTCGACCGGTTGTCCCAGATCGCTACGTCGCCCGGCTGCCAGGCCCACCGCACCGTGTTGTCCGGGTTCTCGATCCGCCGCTGCAGCAGCGCCAGGATCGGTGCCGAATCCTGCGAGCTCAGGCCCGCGAACTTGCTGACGAAGTGTCCCAACAGCAACGATCGGCGGCCGGTCTCGGGGTGCATGCGCACCACCGGATGCTCGGCCTCGAAGATGTTCCGGATGAACTCCTGGTGGTACTCCGCGCGCTGGTAGGTCGAGTTGTGGCCCGCGTAGTCGTAATCGTTGGTGTGGATCGCACGCAGGTTCTCGGCGAGCACCTTGAGCGGTTCCGGAAGCCGGTCGTAGGCGCGCGTGGTCGACGCCCAGGTGGTATTGCCGCCGTGCGGGGGCAGCGTGACCGGGCGCAGGATGGACGCCTTCGGCACCCGGTCCACGAAGGAGACATCGGTATGCCAACTGTTCGCGGCGCCCTCGATCGGCAGCAGATCCGAATCCGAACGCACCGTGGGATGCGGTGTGGTGGGTACTCCGATCCGGCCGGCGAAAGCGTGCTGGCCCGCGTCATCGAGGTGGTGCTGGTCGCGGAAGAAGATCACCTCGTACTCGGCCAGGAGATCCAGGATGCGTTCGGCGGTCGCATCATCGATATCGCCGCCCAATCGCACGCCGTGCACGATCGCCCCGATGTGTTCGCTCAGCTTCGTGACGGTGATCTCGGAAGTGGCGGTGGTGGGTTCGATCGTCGCGGTCATGAGGGCCTCCTGGGCGGATGGTGGATCGTGTCGCTTCAGAACACCCGACCGAGCCCGTCGTCGCCAGGGTTGAATTCACCGCAAGCGCAATGCGATCAGTCCGCTTCCTCCTCGGCTTCCTGTTCGAGCCGCTCGATATCGCGGTCGGGAACCCCGATCGGGCCCGGTCTGTATGTCACGGATCGCACTACGCCCGAATAGGGGAAGGTGCCGCGCCGCTCGCGCAGGTCCCACGCCACCGGGCCGCGGGCGTCGAGTCCCACCGAGATACCCGTCCACGGCGCCATGCCGATCAGTTGCACCTGGTTCGGAAGGTGCGCGGCGGGGGCTCCGTCGATGCTGAGTAGCAGGTCCCAGCGCAGCCCCGGGCGAACCGTTGCGGCCAGGTCGATCCGGTGCTCTCCTGGCTCGATCGGTGCCCTCGCCTCGTGATACCGGCCGTAGGCGTTGTAGCCGACCACGATCTCGCCTGCTTCGACATACACCAGGTATCCGCCCAAAGCGTCGCCGTGGGCCACCAGCACGCCTTCGTCGGCGATCCCGACAGCGGCATCGATCTCCACCCGGAAGTCCCGGTACTGCACCAGTTTCGCCGATCGGTACCGCTCCAGGACCGGCGTGCCCGGGAGCAGGCGCACCGGCTCGGCGAGGCGGCGTTCGGCGGGGTTGCGCGCGGAGCCGTCGATCACGATGGGGAACACGGTGTTCCGCCAGGCCTGCTCCTCCCACTCCGCGGCGAGCTCGGCCACCAGGGCGGGACGCTCGGCAGCCAGATCGCGAGTCTCCGCCGGGTCGGTGCGATTGTCGTACAGCTCCCATCGCGGGCTCACCGGATCGTCACCGGGGTCGAAGCGGCTCAGCAGTTTCCAGCCGTCGCGGTAATACCCGCGGTGGCCCCGGAACTCCGAGTACTGATGTGATCGCGCCGACGGTGCTGTCGGGTCCGACCAGGCGGTTCGCTGTGAGAGTCCATCGCGTTGCTTCGCGGCGATGCCGTTGCGGGTGCCCGGAGTGCCGACCCCGGCGAGGTCCAGCAGCGTCGGTGCCACGTCGGTGACGAAGGAGTACTGGTCGCGCACGCCACGGGCGTCCAGTCCGCCCGGCCAGGACAGCACGAGCGGAACGCGGACGCCGCCGGCGAATGTCTGTCCTTTGTAGAACCGGAACGGGGTGTTCGAGACTTGTCCCCAGCCCCGTGGGTAGTGCACGCCGAGTCGGGCGGATCCGATGAGTTCCTCGGGGTGGTCGACGTCGCCCTCCCAGCCCTCGGGTGCGGTGCCGGAGGCGAACTTCGCGAATTCGGCGAAGTAGCTGCGCGTTCCCTCCGGACCGCCCTCTGCGGTGCCGCCGTTATCGGAGCTGAACACCACGATGGTGTCGTCGAGTTCGCCCAGCTCGTCGACTGTGGCGAGCAGCCGGCCCAGGCTGTCGTCGACGGTGCGCACCATCGCGGCGTACACCTGCATGTACTTCGCGAACCGGCGCTGCCGGTCGGGGGTGAGCTCCTCCCAGGCGGGCACGTCGTATCCGGGCTCACGGTTGCGACCGGCGGGTTCGACCCCGTCGCCCCACAGCCCGAGTTCGCGTTGCCGAGCGAACCGTCTCTCCCGCACGATGTCCCAGCCGCGGGCGTAGTCCACGTCGCCTCGGAGGAGGTCGGATTCCTTGACCTGCAGTGGTCCGTGCATCGCGATGTGGGCGAAGTACAGGAAGAAGGGTTTGTCGGCATCGTGCGCGCGCAGGTCCTTGAGCCAGCTCGTCGCGGTGTCGGTGAGTGCGTCGGTCACGTAGAAGTCATCCGGGTACTCCGTGACCGGATCGGCGGTGTTGTCGCGTACCAGCTGGTTCGGGTGGAAGAACGAGTTGAGTCCCTCCAGGGAGCCGTAGTAGTGATCGAATCCCCTTTGCAAAGGCCATGATCCGCGGTCCGCGTCCGGGCCGAGCCGGGAGTCCTTCGCGAGATGCCATTTGCCCACGGCGTAGGTGGCGTAGCCGGCCTCACGGAGGATCTCGGGCAGGGTCAGCACGTCATCGGCCAGGCTCAGGCGCAGATTCGGGTAGCCCGGATCGGAATTGGCCACCGAAGCGTAGCCCGCCCGGTGCGGATTGATACCGGTGAGCAGAGCTGCGCGGGCGGGTGAACACACCGGGGTGGTGTGGTGGTTGACGGATCGGATTCCGCGTGCGGCCAGGGCGTCCAGATGCGGTGTGGGGATCTCCGAGCCGTACGGCCCGATATCGGAGAAGCCCATATCGTCGACGAGGACGACGATGATGTTGGGAGATCCGGGGCGAGCGCGGCGCTCGGCCGGCCACGCCGGTTCGGACTCCGCCTCCGTCCGCCCGATCCGTCCCGCGAATCCTTCGTAGCCGCGAGCGTAGTCGGGGATCGTCATGCGGGCGCGGTCACCGGCTCGGGCTCGCGCTCCACACCGAGCGCATCGAGGAGCCGGCTGCGAAGCTCTGCGAATCCGTTCTCGCCCGGTCGGCGGCCCGTTTCGTCGGAGAGTTCCAGATCGACCGAGAGAATGCCGTGATCGAGCACCAGGATCCGGTCGGCCAGGACGATGGCTTCGTCCACGTCGTGGGTGATCAGAAGCACACCGGGCCGGTGTCGAGCGACCAGCGCGCGCAGCAGATCGTGCATCTTCAGTTTGGTGAGCGCGTCGAGCGCCCCGAAGGGCTCGTCGGCCAGGAGTACCGCCGGTTCCCGGACCAGGCTGCGAGCCAGCGCCACTCGTTGCTGCTGTCCGCCGGAAAGCTCCTTCGGCCAGGCCTTCTCTCGTCCCGCGAGGCCGACCTCCGCGAGCAGTGCGCGGCCCACGTCCTTGGCGTCGGCGCCGGTGAGGCCGAGCACCACGTTCTCCAGCACACGCGCCCAGGGCAGCAGGCGCGAGTCCTGGAACACCACGGCGCGGCTCGGATCCACCTCCAGCAGGCCCGAACCGGGCACACCGTCGTCCAAAGCGGCGATAGCGCGCAGGAGCGTCGACTTGCCCGAACCGGACCGGCCCAGCAGAGCGACGAATTCGCCCCGGCGAATCGTCAGGTCGACGCCGCGCAACACCGCCCGGCCGTCGAACCCGCGCACCAGGTTCTGCGCGACGATCACCGGCTCGTCGGCGGGGGAATCGTTCAGTGGGCCAACGTGCTCTGCCATGAGAGTGCCTTTCGGGAGAGGGTGCGGACGGCGAGATCGGTGCCGAAGCCGAGGACCGCGTACACCGCGAGACCCACCACGATCACATCGGTGAGGCCGTACAGCCGCGCCTTGTACATGAGATAGCCGATGCCGTCTGACGCCCCGACCTGCTCGACCACGACCAGCGCGAGCCAGGCCACCGTCGCTCCGAGGCGCAGGCCGGTGAAGAATCCGGGCAACGCACCGGGAATCGCGATGTGCCGGACGAAGGCGGCGCGGCGCAGGCCCACCGTCTCGGCGAGCTCGACGTACTTGCGGTCGATGCCGCGGAGCCCGGCATGGGTGTTCAGGTACACCGGTGTCGCTACGGCCAGAGTGATCAGCACGATCTTCATCTCCTCGCCGATGCCGAACCACACGATGAACAGGGGCAGCAGTGCGAGCGCGGGGATGGCCCGATAGATGGTGACCGTCCCGTCGATGAGCGCTTCGCCGGGCCTGGTGAGACCGGAGAACAGCGCGAGCACCACCGCCAGGGCGACCCCGAGTACACCGCCGACGATCGCGCGCTGTGCCGAAGCCAGAATGTTGGACCACAGCGAACCATCGAGCGCCAGAGTCCACGCCGTCCGCAGCACGGTCCACGGCGCGGACAGCACGGTGTCGGGAATGACCCCGGTGGCCGACCCGACGGCCCACAGCGCGATCACCAGGGCGGGGCCCGCCAGGATCCACGCACCAATGGGCCGCGAGTCCACGAGAGCGCGACGGGTGGCGGGGCGGGGGAGCAATTCGTGGTCAGGGTCCAGGGCGCCGGGTCGTTGTTCGGGAACGGCGTCGCCGCCGAGCCCGCTGCCGAGCCGGCCGAGCGGTGTGCTGGTCATGAGGGTTCCTTGTCGGTGTTGAAACGGAAGTCAACGGACCCCTCGGCGGAGACACGGCCGCCCGGGATCTCGTTGAAGTCCGCGAGGATGTCGATGGTGTCTTGCTGCCGCTGCACGAGCGCCCGATCGACCGGGAGCGGGCGCCAGCCGCCGCCGCCCTCGTAGGCGATCCGCCCCACAGCGGCGGGGATCTTCAACGCGCCCGCGTAATAGGTCTGTACCCAGCGCTCCTTGTCGGCGTCCACCCATGCGCGCGCCCGGTCGAGCGCGGGGGACAGCTTGCGTAGTGCGGACGCAGTGGCCGGATCCGCCAGGGCGGACTGCGGCGAGTAGAGGAACATCAGGCCGGATTGGGCGGCCTGCGTGACGTCGTCGGGCAGCGCCTGGGCATCCGGGTGGGTCTTGCGGTACTTGGTGTTGATCGGCTCCATCAACGGCGCGATGTCGATCTGTCCGGCGCCGAGCGCCTCACCGACCTCGGTGAGTTGAAGCGGCACGAGCTGCACATCCGTCTTGGACAGGCCGGCGATGCGAAGCAGGCGCAGCACCATCGCCTGGTGCGCCGTGCCCTCGGCGTAGCCGATCTTGCGGCCGCGCAGGTCCGCCGGGGTGCGCAGGGGTACGCCGGGGCGCGCGACCATTGCGACTCCGCCGCGTTCCTGCTGCCAGGCCTTGATGATCGGGCTGGGGAAACGCGCGATGCGGGCGTGGATCGGCGGGACATCGGCGACGACCGCGACCTGCGCCGCTCCGGCGCGGAACGCCTCCAGAATCGCCGGACCGCCGGCGAAGTCCGCGAACTTCACGGAGAACGGCAGCTTCTCCAACTCGCCCGATGCGGTGAGCATCGTCTTGAGGATGGATTGCTGATCGGCCACGGTGATCGAGGTGCCGGCAGGCACCTCGGCGGCGATCGGAGCGAGCGGGTCGTATTCCGGACCCGCCGGGGCCGAGCACGCGGTGACGGCGACAGCCGTGACGAGGGCCGCGACAAGGCGCGGCGGGCGAAAACGCATGGGAGACAGTGTTCGGTTCGGCCCCGCCCTGCGAAACCCTTGCACGCAGTCTGAGCCGAACGCCGCGTCGATAGAATGGCGGTGTCATGGGCAAGATCGTGCTGTTCTACGTGTTCACCCCGCTGGCCGATCCCGAGGCGATCCGGCTGTGGCAGCGGGCGCTGTGTGAGGCGAACGGCCTGCGTGGCCGGATCCTGGTGTCGCCGCACGGGATCAACGTCACCGTCGGGGGCGAGATCCGGGCGGTCAAACGCTACGTGCGCGCTACCAAGGAATACCGGGCCTTCGCGGGAGCCGATATCAAGTGGTCCGACGGCTCGGCCGAGGACTTCCCGAAGTTGTCGGTGCGGGCCCGCGACGAGATCGTCACCTTCGGCGTGCCCGATGAGATCGTCGTCGATGCCGACGGGGTGCGCGACGGCGGAACCGCACTCAGCCCCGAGGAGGTGAACGAGCTCGTACGGCAGCGCCCGGACGCCGTCTTTTTCGACGGGCGCAATGCGATTGAGGCCGAGATCGGACGCTTTGCGGGCGCGGTGGTGACCCCGGCCAAGACCACGCGCGACTTCGTGGGTCTCCTGGACTCCGGTGAGTACGACCACCTCAAGGGCCGCCCGGTGATCACCTACTGCACGGGGGGCGTGCGCTGCGAGGTGCTCAGTGCGCTCATGCGCAACCGCGGGTTCGGCGAGGTCTATCAGCTCGACGGCGGCATCGCCCGGTACGGCGAACGGTTCGGCGACGGCGGCCTATGGGAGGGCGCGATGTACGTTTTCGACCGCCGCATGAGCGTGTCGTTCTCCGACCGCAGCAAGCGCATCGGCCGGTGTGCGCAGTGCGGGACGCCCACGTCGAACGTGGCCAACCTGCCTGAACCGCGCGACCGTGAGCTGGCCGTGCTGTGCGAGGACTGCGCATCGTGAGCCGGCGCCCGGTGCCGGTGGTGGTGGTCGCCGGATACCTCGGGGCGGGCAAGTCGACGCTGCTCAATCACCTGTTGTCCAATGCCACGGGAGCCCGGATCGGGGTAGTGGTCAACGACTTCGGTGCGGTCAACATCGATGCGATGCTGGTGGCGGGCGGGAGTGGCTCCGGCGCAGTACAGACGGTATCGCTGAGCAACGGGTGCGTGTGCTGCACCGTCGATGACGACGAGCTCGAGGACGTGCTCGGCGCGTTGGCCGCACGTGACCTGGACGTCATCGTGGTCGAGGCCTCCGGTCTCGCGGAGCCCGCCGCGATGGTGCGCCGCGTCGTGCTCGCCTCCGATCCCCGGATCGACTACGGCGGGTTGGTGTACGTGGCCGATGCAGCGCACCTCGATGAGACCATGCGCCGGCACCCGTCGCTGCGGCACCACTTGGCGCTCGCCGACCTGGTGGTGCTCAACAAGATCGATCTCGCTGACGAACCGGACCGGGTGGCCGCCGTCGTACGTGGATACGCACCGTCGGCCCCGCTCGTCCGGACGGTCGACGCGGCCATGCCCACGGCCCTGCTCGTCGATCCGCAGGTGCTGGCCGACCGCGCCGCCGCGCGCGACCGCATCGCACGCCAGCTCACCCTCGATGAAGCGTTGCGGGCGCAGGCGCACCACGACCACGGTGAGCACGACGGCGATCACGAGCACTTGCACGATGCCTATGCCGCTGTCGACGTCGCCGCGGGACCGGTCGACGCGCGGCGGATGGCGGATCTGCTGTGCGATCCGCCGCCCGGGGTGTTTCGGGTGAAGGGCTTCGTGACCGTCGCCGACGGCACCCGGCTCGAGGTGCACACGGTGGGTCGGCACGTGCGCACCGGCCTGGAGCGTGGTCGCCGGACCGGGGAGCCCACCGTGCTCGTCTTCCTGGGTGTGGGTCTCGATGGTGACGATCTCCGGGCCCGGGTCGAGGCGTGCGCGGCGACGCCCGAGTCGATCGCTGATACCGCGGGTGTGCTCTCCCTGCTGCGCTTCTCCGCTGCAGCCCAGGAGGATTCGACCATCACCGAGGTCTGACCACCGGCGCGCGGAAGATAACGGAACGGTAACGATCGCCAGGCGGGTTTCCCTAAAGTCTCAATTAATGGTTCACTGTTTCTCGTGTGACTGATGTGACGAAAGTTGCACAAGAGACTTGGAAGGAGAGCGGCACCACTTCCCCGGTGCCCAGCTGCCATGAAGAAGACCAGTGTCCTCGCGGGCCCGCTGGCTGTCGCCGCCGTCGCCCTGTTCGCGACGCCCGGCCTCGCCGCCGCAGACCCCGCTCCCGCCCCTGCCCCCGCAAAGCCCCTCGACGGTAAGACGGTGTTCCTCGATGCCGGCTCGTCGGTCTCGTCGGCGATCGATCAGGCGAGGAAGGTCGCCGACGGTCGCGGCGGATCCGTCCCGTGCGTGAACCCGGTGGCCATCGCGGCCAACGGAACCCCCGATCACAAGATCAACTTCGCCGTCACCAAGATGGTCGAAGCCGCGCTGCAGAGCCAGGGCGCCAAGGTGATTCTGTCCCGCGCCGACGACGCCGGCTTCGGCGGCTGCATCGACGAGCGCGCCACCAAGGCGAACGCTTCGGGCGCCGATCTCGCCGTGAGCATCAACAACGTGGTCCAGGACGCGGCCCAGCGCGGCTTCCTCTTAGAGACCCCGGCCGCAGGCGCCAAGGATGCGAAGGTCGGCGATGCGCAAGCCGTCAGTGCGCCCGCAAGCACCGTCGTCCGTGATGCACAGCGGGTCGGCGGCTTCGTCCCCGCGCAGTACCTCGGTGGCAAGGACGGCCTCGCGCAGACCGTCAGTGCCCTGCCGTCGCTGGTCACCATCCCGCTCGTCTACGCCAACCTCGGCAACCTCGCGAACCCGGAGGACGCCGCGCTTCTCACCTCGCCCGATGGCCAGGTGCAGTACGCCGCCACGATCGCCAACGGCGTGATCTCCCAGCTCACCGGCAAGCCGGTGGCAGGGAAGGCCGTCGCCGAGCCCGTGCAGGCGCCGGTGCAGACCGATCCGGGTGCCATCCCGCAGCCGCCCGTCGGCACCGCGCCCGCGGCGCAGGCCCCGGCCGCGACCGCGCCGGCCGCGCAGGCTCCGGCTGCCCCCGCTCAGACTCCGATCGTGCCGGCCGTGCCGGGTGGCGGCACCGCCACCACGCCGGTGAGCCCGGTGACGCCCGGCCAGCCCGGAACCTCGCCGATCGTCTCCGGTGTTCCCATGCTCCAGGGCGGCGCCCCGGCGGGGACGCAGCAGGCGCCGACGGCCACCGTGCCCGGCGTGCCTCAGGTCGCCGCGCAGCAGCCGGCACCGTCGGTCTCGATCCCGGGTGTGGGCCAGCTGACACTGCCGCAGCTTCCGCAGATCACCATCCCCGGCCAGAGTCAGCCCCTCGGAATCAACACGCTGTTCGAGATGGGGCCGAAGGCCGTCGAGTTCCTGTCCAGCCCGCAGGGCTCGCAACTGGTGAGCACGCTGATGTCGAGCCCGCAGGCGCTCGCATCGCTGCAATCGGCCCAGGGGCCCGCAGCAGCGGCCGACATCCTGAAGTCGATCCTGGGCGCCGGAGCACTGCTTCCGCGCTAGTACCCCTCTGCTTCCGTCGGGGACGTCACGCCCCGACGGGAAGCGGTAGCGCGGCCGGTTCTGGCAAGCTGGCGATATGGCACTTCGCGATATCGTCCGGCTCGTCCACATGGCTCCGCCGATCAAGGACCTGAAGGGGAAGAAGGTCCTCGTCACCGGCGCTGCCAGTGGGATCGGGCGCGCTACCGCGAATCTTCTCGCGGCGCACGGCGCCGAGCTCGTGTTGACCGATATCAACGCCGAGCAGCTCGACGCCGTCACCCGCCACGTCACCGCCCTGGGCGCCAAAGTCATCGCGTCCAGGGCGTTCGACGTCTCCGATTACGACGCGGTCGTCGCCTTCGCGGACGAGGTGCACGCCGCGGTGGGCTCCCTCGACATCGTGATGAACATCGCCGGGATCTCGGTGTGGGGCACCGTGCAGAATCTGACCCACGAGCAGTGGCGCAAGACCGTCGACATCAACCTCATGGGGCCGATCCACGTGATCGAGTCGTTCGTGCCGCCGATGATCGCAGCGGGCCGCGGTGGACAACTTGTCAACGTCGCCTCCGCCGCAGGCCTGCTCGCCCTGCCCTGGCATTCGGCGTATTCCGCCGCCAAGTTCGGTCTGGTGGGAGTTTCCGAGGTGCTGCGATACGACCTGCGGCGCTACAACATCGGCGTCAGTGTCGTGTGTCCCGGTGCCGTACAGACCGGGTTGGTCAAGACCGTCGAGATCAACGGGGTCGACCGCACCAATCCGAAGGTGAACGCGGGCATCGACTCCTTCCCGAAGGTCTCCCCGGAGAAGGCGGCCCGCGCCATCATCGCGGGCGTGCTCAAGAACAAGTACCTCGTGTACACCTCGTTCGACACCCGATTCGGCTACTTCTGGAAGCAGAAGTTCGCGCCGCCCTACGAGATCGCGATGCGGATCGCCAATGACCGCTTCGCCTACCTGGCGAAGATCTCCGAACGCGGCCAGGCCGTCCCGGCCGAGGAGCTCTCAGAGAGCGGTCAATAGTCGTACATGCTCTGACCACACCGAGTCCAGCGTCTCCTGCGAGACGCCGGAGGCGAGCTGGTGTAGCACCCAGGCGGGACTCAGCGTGGACATCAGTGCAGCAGCCCACACATCGGCCTGCGCGGTGCGGCCCGCTGCCACCAGCATGGATCGCACGGTCATCGCGGACACCCGCCACGGAGGCTCGTCGTACGGATCGCGGGCGGCCTGTTCGGCGCCGCGGAGCAGGTCGCCGTGGCGCGCGATCATCTGCATCCGGGCCTTGCCGTATTCGACGAGGCGCTCCGTCGGATCTCCACCGGGCCCCAGAGGTGGCGGACCGAACATGAAGGTCTGCTGCAGTTCGATCTCGTCGTGGTCCAGAAGGGCCTGGAGCAGGCCCGCGCGGGAACCGAAGCGGCGGAAGACGGTGCCCTTGCCCACCCCCGCCGCCTGCGCGACCGCGTCCATGCTCACCGCATCCACGCCGTGCTCGGCGAACAGACGCTGTGCGGCATCGATCAGCAGTTCGCGATTGCGCGCGGCATCGCGCCGCGGGCCGGCCTGCGGCTGGGCGAGGGGGATCAGTGGACCGGTCATCGAAAGTGAGCGTACCGGGCGCGATTTCCACTCACCATGATCTCGGGGAAGAAATACGGACCGAAGTCCGTTAGCTTCAGGTGGAAGCGGCCCGCCCGGGCCGACGATCCGGCCTGCGAACTGAGGAGTTCAGAACATGTCCGATATCACCGTCCTCGCGATCGTCGGATCGCTGCGGAATGCATCGCTCAATCGCGAGCTCGCCGAAGTGATCGCCGAGAACCCGCCGCACGGTGTGCGGGTCGAGATCGCCGACGGCATCGCCGAGGTGCCCTTCTACAACGAGGACATCGACGGTGCGCAGGCGCCTGCCGCCGCGGTGGCGCTCCGGGAGCGGATTCGTGCGGCGGACGCGCTGCTGCTGCTGGCGCCTCCGAACAACGGCACGCTGAGTGCCGTGCTGAAGAACGTCATCGATTGGGGCTCGCGGCCCTACGGCGACAGCGTGCTGTCCGGCAAGCGCGTCGCGCTGGCCGGAGTGGGGCATCGGCTCGACACCACGCTCGGTGACGCCGAGCGGGCCGTGACGATCGCCGGTGGCGAAGTTCCCGAGGGGCTCGTCGAGGAGTTCCCGATCTCGGGCCTGGACGGTAAGTCGCCCCGCGAGCACGACGAGGCGGTGCGACGCGCCGGGGACCTCGTCGAGCGGCTCGTGCAGCCGGTGCGATAGCGCCGCCCGGCGTGTCGCGCGCACGCGGCGTGTCCTGGGGATTCACGATGTACAAGGAGTGACCGGCAGCCTTACGACCTGGTAATTTCACAAATGTTGTTCGCAAGTGGTTGTGTCGCTTCCTAGTGACGACCACTAGGTGTAGTGTTCTGAGCACTGCGCGAGCGGGCGCCCTCACCGGGCGAACGGACGGCTCCACGGGCATCGGAAGACGCCTCGGCGGGCGGAACGAGTTCACGCAGGCAAACGCCGTACCGGCGGATGCGGGCGACGAAGAACTTGTCAGTCCACAGGTCCATAATCGAGTTCCAGGCGCCGCCGGGAACTCACATCCGATGAAGGGGAGCCGTCCCATGAGCCAGGTCGAGATCACCGTCTACACCAAGCCCGCGTGTGTGCAGTGCAACGCCACGTACAAGGCGCTGGACAAGGCCGGCCTCGAGTACCGGCTGGTGGACATCACGGAGGAGCCGGAGGCGCGGGACTACGTGATGGCCCTCGGCTACCTGCAGGCGCCGGTCGTCGTCGCGGGCGAGGATCACTGGTCGGGCTTCCGCCCCGATCGGATCAAGGCACTCGTCGCCGCCACGGCCACGGCTTAGACCATGTCGGCCCCGCTCGTCGTCTACTTCTCGTCGGTGTCGGAGAACACGCACCGATTCGTGAAGAAGCTGGGTCTGCGCGCCAAGCGCATCCCGGTGGCCCGAGCGGGCGAGCCGATCACCGTCGACGAACCCTTCGTCCTGATCACCCCCACCTACGGCGGTGGGAAGCAGGCCACGGCGGTCTCCGGCGGGGGATACGTCCCCAAGCAGGTGATCCGGTTCCTCAACGATGCGCACAACCGTTCGCTGATCCGGGCCGTCATCGCGGCCGGCAACACCAACTTCGGCGAAGAGTTCTGCTACGCGGGAGACGTCATCTCCCGCAAGTGCAAGATCCCCTACCTCTACCGGTTCGAGCTCATGGGAACCGCAGAGGACGTGGATCGCGTCCGCAGCGGGCTCACTGACTTCTTCGCCGCCCCCGAACACCGCACCACCGACCGCAAGGAAACCGCGCGCTCATGACCGCAACCCAAGAAGACCTCGCACCCTCCGTCAGCCAGTCCGGCGTCCACGCCGGTCCGGGCGGCCACTCCGAGCTCGACTTCCACGCGCTCAACGCGATGCTGAACCTGTACGACCGGGACGGCAACATCCAGTTCGACAAGGACCGAGAGGCGGCGCGGCAGTACTTCCTGCAGCACGTCAACCAGAACACGGTGTTCTTTCACAACCTCGACGAGAAGCTCGATTACCTCGTCGAGGAGAACTACTACGAGCCCGAGGTGCTGGACAAGTACAGCCGCGCCTTCGTCAAGAACCTCTTCGATGCCGCCTACGCCAAGAAGTTCCGGTTTCCCACCTTCCTGGGCGCGTTCAAGTACTACACCAGCTACACGCTGAAGACCTTCGACGGTAAGCGGTATCTGGAGCGCTTCGAGGATCGTGTGTGCATGGTGGCGCTCACCCTCGCCGATGGCGACGAGAAGCTGGCAACAAGCCTGGTCGACGAGATCATCGCGGGCCGCTTCCAGCCGGCCACCCCCACCTTCCTGAACTCGGGCAAGAAGCAGCGTGGCGAGCCCGTCTCCTGCTTCCTGCTGCGCATCGAGGACAACATGGAGTCGATCGGCCGCTCCATCAACTCGGCGCTGCAACTGTCCAAGCGCGGCGGTGGAGTGGCGCTGCTGCTCAGCAACATCCGCGAGCACGGCGCGCCGATCAAGAAGATCGAGAACCAGAGCTCCGGCGTCATCCCGATCATGAAGCTGCTGGAGGACTCCTTCAGCTATGCCAACCAGTTGGGCGCCCGCCAGGGCGCGGGCGCGGTGTACCTGCACGCGCACCACCCCGATATCTACCGCTTCCTCGACACCAAGCGCGAGAACGCGGATGAGAAGATCCGCATCAAGACGCTGAGTCTCGGCGTGGTGATCCCCGACATCACCTTCGAGCTGGCCAAGAACAACGACGACATGTACCTGTTCTCGCCGTACGACGTGGAGCGCGTGTACGGGGTTCCCTTCGCGGACGTCAACGTCACGGAGAAGTACCACGAGATGGTCGACGACTCGCGGATCCGCAAGACCAAGATCAACGCCCGCGAGTTCTTCCAGACGCTCGCCGAGCTGCAGTTCGAGTCGGGCTACCCGTACATCATGTACGAGGACACCGTGAACCGGGCGAACCCGATCGCGGGCAAGATCACTCACTCCAACCTGTGCAGCGAGATCCTGCAGGTGTCCACGCCGTCCACGTACAACGACGACCTGTCCTATGCCGAAATCGGCAAGGACATCTCGTGCAACCTGGGCTCGCTGAACATCGCGAAGACCATGGACAGCCCCGACTTCGGCGCCACCATCGAGACCGCGATCCGCGGCCTCACCGCGGTCTCGGACCAGACCGCCATCACGTCGGTGCCGTCGATCGAGCACGGCAACAACCTGAGCCATGCCATCGGTCTGGGGCAGATGAACCTGCACGGCTACCTCGCCCGTGAGCGCGTCTTCTACGGTTCGGAGGAGGGCGTCGACTTCACGAACATCTACTTCTACACGGTGCTCTTCCACGCGATCCGCGCCTCGAACGCCATCGCACGGGAGCGCGGTCAGTCCTTCGGAGGCTTCGAGGACAGCAAGTACGCGTCGGGCGAGTTCTTCGACAAGTACATCGATCAGGAGTGGAAGCCGGCCACCGACAAGGTGATCGGGTTGTTCGCCGACTCCGAGATCCGCATCCCCACGCAGGACGACTGGCGCGCGCTCAAGGCCGATGTGCAGCAGTACGGTCTGTACAACCAGAACCTGCAGGCCGTGCCGCCCACCGGTTCGATCAGCTACATCAACCACTCCACCAGCTCGATCCACCCCGTTGCGGCGAAGATCGAGATCCGCAAGGAGGGGAAGATCGGCCGCGTCTACTACCCGGCGCCCTACATGGACAACGACAACCTGGAGTACTACCAGGATGCCTACGAGATCGGGTACGAGAAGATCATCGACACCTACGCCGCGGCCACGCAGCACGTGGATCAGGGCCTGTCGCTGACGCTGTTCTTCAAGGACACCGCCACCACCCGCGATGTGAACCGTGCCCAGATCTACGCATGGCGCAAGGGGATCAAGACCCTGTACTACATCCGCCTGCGGCAGATGGCGCTCGAGGGCACTGAGGTCGAGGGCTGCGTCAGCTGCATGCTGTAGTCAGCGCGCACGGCGAACGGGCGCCATCCGGATTATCCGGGCGGCGCCCTCCGTCGTCTTCGCGAGAGGCCTCCGCACGACGTCGTGGACGGCCGTCCGGCGCCTGATGCGTGTCAGCGTCTGTCCGAGCTCGCCCGCCACACTCGATCCCGGGACAAGGGCAGCGTCCGGATCGGCGTGCCGATCGCGTCGGCGACGGCGGCGGCCAGTGCCGGGGCCACCGGGTTGTACGGCGCTTCACTCATCGACTTCGCGCCCAGTGGGCCGAGCTCGTCGTGCGTCTCTGCGAAGACCACCTCGGTGTCGGGGGCATCGCCGATCTGGGGCACGTGGTAGTTCCGCAGCTCTGGATTCTCCACCGCCCCGGACTCATCGATCCGCATCTCCTCGTACATCGCCGTGCCGAGCGCCTGCACCACCGCGCCTTCGATCTGCCCCCGCAACTGTTCGGGATTGAGTACCGTCCCGGCATCGGCCGCATGCACGGACCGCAGGATCCGCACCTCGCCGGTCTCGCGCCGCACGGCCACCGTGAAACCCTGCACATTGAAGGCCAGCGAGCGCGGCGTACCGTCGTGCCGCCCGCGTCCGACCGTCCCGGCGAAGTCCCGCAACGAGATTCCATCGAGCGGTGCCTGCGGTCCGAGACTCAGGGCGGCGCGCACCTGTCCGGCTGCGTCCTCGGCGGCGGCGAGCACCGCCCGCCCCGCCACGACGGTGCCCGCGGATCCGAAGGCGCCCGTGTCGTGCCCGACCGCGTCGGTATCGGACTGCCGGATCGTCACCTCGTCCGGGCGGCAACCGAGCGACCGGGCCACGAGTTGTCCCAACACGGTAGTGGTGCCGTTCCCGAACTCCGCCGTGCCCACCGAGAGCACCGGCCCCTCGGTCGTCAGCTCGACGGTGGCATCGGCGACGTGCCCCCGCGGCGGCAGTGTCGCGATCATCGCAAGTGCGGCGCCACGGCCGATCGCCCACCCGGGCGGACCGTCCGCCGGCGTGCCCAACCGCCGGTCCACCGCGTCGAGACACTGGTCCAGTCCGTAGCTGCCGCCGTAGGTGAGATCACCGTGTTCCGGATCCGGGCCGGCCACGTGGAAGTCCACCAGCGGGTCTCCGGGGCGGACTACATTGCGGCGCCGGAACTCCACCGGATCCAGCCCCGCCTGCACCGCCAGTTCGGTCATCGCACCCTCGATGGCGAAGCCGACCTGCCCCAGCCCGTATCCCCGGAAGGCGCCGGACGGCAGCGTATTCGTGTACACCGCCCGCGCTTCGATCCGCTTGTTCGGGCATCGATACACCGCGACGGATTCGCTGCAGCCATGGAACATCACGCCTGTCGAATGATTGCCGTAGGCACCGGCATCGGCGAGCACATCGATGTCGAGCGCGGTGAGCACGCCGTCGCTATCGCAACCCGCGCGGACACGCACCCGCATCGGATGCCGCGAGGGCGCGGAGACGAACTGCTCGCGCCGGGTCATCTCGCATTGCACCGGAACGCCCAGACGGAGTGCGGCGTGCGCGACGTAGGCCTCCAGCAGCATCTCCTGCTTCCCCCCGAAACCGCCACCGACCCGTCCCGTGAGCACGCGTACCCGGTCCCGGTCGAGACCCAGCACCAGCGCCAGCTCGTCACGGACGAGGAAGGGCACCTGCGTGGAACTGCGCACAGTCAGGCGGCCGTCGTCGGCGACCCACGCTCGGGCGCAATGGGTCTCCAGATGGACGTGCTGTACTCGCCCGGTGCGCCATACCTCGTCCACCGTGTACGCCGCCGCATCGAGCCCGTGCTCGACGTCTCCGGTGTGCGCCGAACCAGCGGCCACGAGATTGCGCCCGGCGTCGGCGATCCGAGAGGCGGCGCCCTTGTCCCCGTGCACCAGGACCGTCGAGCCCATCGCCGTTTCCGGGTCGAGCACCGGGGGCAGGACCTCGTACTCCACCATCACCGCCGCGGCGCCGCGCTCGGCCGCCCGCGGATCGTCCGCGAGGACGGCGACCATCCGCTGGCCCACGTACCGGGCGATGCTGTCGTAGAGCACCGTATCGTCGGGATCGTCCTCGCGATGATGGTGACGGGCCCAGGAATGCAGCACACCGGGATCGTCGTCCGGGCCGAGCACCGCGCGCACACCGGCGATCGCCAGCGCGGGTGTCGCATCCACGGTGAGCATCCGGGCGTGCGCGTGTGGGCTCAGCACGAATCGCAGGTGGAGGGTTCCCACGGGTGGCGCCTCGTCCAGGGTGAACGCCGCCGTCCCGGTCGCCACGGGGTGCGCCGCGGGCGCCCGCGGACACTCGGCGCCGGCCTCGCCGGCGAGCGCGCTGCGGATCGACCGGTAACCCGTACACCGGCACAGGTTGCCTTTGAAGGCCTCCGATTCGTCGCGGGGGCCCTGCCCTTGGCGGTGCGCGGTCGCCGTGACCACCATTCCCGGCGTGCAGTAACCGCACTGGAATCCCGCCGCAGCGACGAAATCGCCGGCCACAGCGCCGGTCTCGCCCGCCGGGGCCAACCCCTCGGCGGTGACGATCTCCGCACCGTCGGCCCGGAACGCCGGAGTGATGCATGAGTGCCGAGCGATGCCGTTCACCAGCACGGTGCACGCTCCGCAGTCGCCGTGGTCGCAGCCGCGTTTGACCGCGTGGGCACCCACATCGCGCAGCACGGTGCGCAGGCAGCGGCCGGGGCCCGCGTCGACCTCGACGGCGCGACCGTCCACGGTGAGCTTCACGACGCCCAGCCCAACTCGGCGGCGGACCTCGGCGGCGAGGACCCCGACCACCGCACGCCGCCAATCGGCGGCCCCGTGGACATCGTCGACGAACAGCTCGTCCGGAATCGTCGAACCCGCCGACGCCCACGGGGTTCCCGAGCCGAGGACCACCGGCCGGTGCGTGGCCGCCGTCACCACGAGCCGCGGAGTTCCGTCCGGTTCGGTGCGGCCGATCACCAGCACTCCAGAACGTCCGCGATCGGCCATCGCGGCTTTCCGTAGCGCTGTGGGCGCGGCGAGAGTGGCGGCCGGAAAGAGCAGACTGCGGATCACATCGCCGGGTTCGAGCACGGTGCGACCGCTCCAGCGCACGAAGTCCTCCGCCGCAACCACGTCGACGGTGCCGGCGGCCCGCCAGATGAGCACCTCGGCCTGCAGCGCCACCGCGACCGCGATCATGGCCCCGGCCGGGTAGGCCAGCGCGAGATTCCCGCCGATCGTCGCGGCACCGAGCACTTTGAACGAGGCGAGCAGGCACTGCGCGGCCTCCCCGAACAGTCGCGTCGCCGGCCAGTCGCCGGGGAATGCGAACGTCGCCAACTCCTCGAGGGTCGCGGTGGCCGCCACGTCCACGCCGTCGGATCGCACAGTGACCGGCCGCCAGCCCAGGGCCATCAAGTCGACGAGCGTGGTGTGTTCGAGCTGCGGCTCGGAGAAGACCCAGGTGCCACCCGCGACGAGCAGCCCGGATCCGGGGAGCGCGCCCCGCTCGCCGGGGGCGATCACGGTGGCGATGGTGGGGAGGTCCATGGGTCGATTCAACGGGCTTCCGCAGTCCGAGGACACCGCTCCGGCTACGAAATCCTGTGGTTACACGGCGACCTTATTGTGGGAATCTACGACGGAAGGAGTGCGCCGTGCGGCTGGGCCAGCT
The DNA here is from genome assembly GCF_000092225.1 of Tsukamurella paurometabola DSM 20162. Lineage (NCBI taxonomy): Bacteria > Bacillati > Actinomycetota > Actinomycetes > Mycobacteriales > Tsukamurellaceae > Tsukamurella > Tsukamurella paurometabola. The sequence goes on along the minus strand of NC_014158.1, from coordinate 3,077,549 downwards.
GATCGACGACCCGGAGTTCCGGCTGCGCCTGCTCGTCGACCCCGGTGACGCCCGCGCGATCGAACTCGGCCGTGTCTTCACTACCGACCAACCCGTTCCCGAGCGGTATCTCAGCGGCGGCGAACTCGTGCTGACGGGGCTGTTGTTCCACTCGGGGGACGCGGCCGAGAGCGTGCGGTTCGTCGACTCCGCTGCTGCCGGCGGTGCCGTCGCGATCGGCGCGGGTATGGATCACTTCGGGGCGGTACCCGACCATTTCGTGGACGCCTGCGCCCGAGCCGGGATGGCCCTGTTCGCGGTGCCGGCCGATGTCTCCTTCGGTGATCTGACCCAGGCGTTCATCCACGCCGCCCAGCGGCAGGCGGAGCAGGTACACGCGGCCCTCGACCGGTCCCGCAAGTTGCTGGCGGCGCTCGCGGAGGGTCGCGCGCTCGACGAGATCGCGGCCTCGGTGGTGGCGGCCACCGGAATCGGTTGCCAGCTGATCACCGCGGCCGGGAAGCGGGTCGCGGCGGTGGGGCTCGCGACCACCGATAACCAGCTGGACGAGATCGCCGCCGCCGCGCGGACCACCCGGAGCTTCCCGCTCGCGGTCGCGGGCGGCACGCTCGTCCCGGTGGGATCGCGCCGGAATCTCGCGTCCGCGTGGTACCTGTTCCTCGGAGCCGTCCCCGCTGCGATCGGCCGCGACGCATGGGACGCCTATGACGAGTTCATCGCGATCACCACGTTGGTGCGCGCCCGGGAGTCCGATGTCGCGAGACTGGTGGACGCGGACGGCGATGCGGCCGTCGCGGCTATGGTCGGCGGCGACGGTGCGCTCGGTCCGGGCAGCGTCGTCGTGGTGCGTGGCCGCGATCCCCGGGTGCTCCGCGGGCTGGTGCGCGATGGCCTGGTATCGCTGGCACGGGTCACCGTCGGCGTGGACACCGGTGACGTGATCGCGCACGTGCCCGGTGGAGCGGTCGCGGCGGCCTGTGCCGAGCTACGCCGACACCTGGAGCGGGTCGCACCGATCGTGGACGGGCGCATACGCATCGGTGTCTCCGATCCGTCGCCGGCCGAGGGGGTGGGCGGCGCCGTGCGGGCCGCGCGACTGGCCGCCGATCTCGGGGACGGCGACTCCGTGAGCATGCACACCGCCGCTGAACTGAGTTCGGCCCGTGCGTTGTTCGCCTACGTCCCCGATCGGGTTCGCGAAGACTTCGTGGCCAGGGTTCTCGGTCCCGTCATCGAGCACGACCAGCGGTCCGGTGCGGAGCTGGTGGCTACACTACGAGTGTTCTTGGCGACCGGAGGCTCGTGGGTACGGACCGCCGACGAGCTGCACCTGCATCCGAACTCCGTGCGCTACCGGATCGGTAAAGCCGCCGAGTTGAGCGGCCGCGATCTGGCGGACAACCGGGCCCGGGTCGATGTCTCGCTGGCGCTCGAACTGCTCTGAGCTAGGGGGCGTGAACCCGCCGCCCACGCACGTGGGTCGAGGCCACGGCGTCCTCGCGCATCGTCATGAGCAGGGTGAACACCTCCGCTTCGGCCCCATTCCCGCCGCTGTGCTCGAGCTGATCGCGTAGCCCCGGCGAGCGGTCGGGATCGATCACCACGAAGTCGGCGTCCATGCCCACATCCAGGTTTCCGATGCGATCATCGAGATCGAGGGCTCGGGCACCTGCGTGGGTGCACAGGTCGAGCAAGGTCGCGGCGTCGAGTGCGATCGAACCCTCGCCGTCGCTGAGGTGCACCTTGTACGCGGCGTTCGCGACGCGGGGCAGGAGCCACTCGTCGCCGGCACCGACATCGGTGCCCAGTGCCACGGTGACGCCGGCGTCGGCGGTGCGCCGCCACGGCATCGTGCCCGACCCGAGGAAGAGCTGCGAGACGGGACAGTGCGCGATCGACGAGCCCGCCCCGGCCAGACGGGCGAGTTCGTCGTCGTGGCAGTGCACGGCGTGGGCGAAGACCGAACGGCGGCCGAGGAACCCGGTGTAGGCGTCGAGGTAGTTCGCGACCCCGTAGGTGCGGCGCACGGTAGCCACCTCGCCGTCAGGGCCCGAGTCGTTCTCCGAGAGGTGGGTGTGGAAGTAGACGCCCCGCCCTCGAACCTCGTCGTAGAGCGTGGCGAGTCGTTGCATATCGGCGGGAGCCAGCGACAGCGCGAAGCGCGGAACCACGGCTGCGCCGATCAATCCGCCACCGGCCCCGTGCCACTCATCGATCTCATCGCGGCACAGGCCGAGTGCGGTATCGAGGTCGGTCAGCAGCGGACCGGCCGCGGGCGGCCCGAGCGTCTGCACACCGCGCCCGGAGACGGTGCGTAGCCCCCACGCGAGCGACCGCGTGTACAGCGCCTTCTGCGCCTGTGGGAAGGCCGATCCGAACACCAGGGCGGTGGTGGTGCCCACCGCGGCCCGGCGCGCGCAGAATGCCTCGGCGGCGACCTCAGCGAAGGCGGGGTCACGCAGGCGCGCCTCCGCCGGGAAGATGCAGCGTTCCAGCCAGGTGAGCAACCGACCTCCGCCGTAGGCACCGGTCGAGAAGACCTGCGGGAAGTGCACATGGGTATCCACGAACCCGGGGCGCAGGTAGCCCCGGCGATGGTCGGTGACCGGTGCCGCCGAGTACTCGGCGGGCAACCGGGACCACGGGCCGCGGTAGCCGATCGTTCCGTCTGGGCGCACGACGAGCGCACCGTCGGGCTCGATCCGCAGCTCGGGGCCGTTGGCACCGGAGACGGTGTCGACCAGCCGTGCCCGGAAGACACTCGTGCGCACGGGCATCACCACCGACGCTCGATCGCCGGACCCGCCCCGAGCGCCGAGGCGATCGGGTTCGCGTTCGCCACGGTGTCGTCGAACCGGTAGTTGACGATCTTGGCGACCTCGACCACCGCGAAGGCGCGTTCGGTGGCCGCAGAGTTCTCCAGGCGTTCGCGCCCCGATCGCAGGACCCGGTCGTAGTGCGCGATCTCCCGGGCGCACACCACCAACGGGAAGCCGAACTGGTCGCGGTAAGCCACCGCCAGTGCGTCGACTTCGGCCCGCTCTTCGGGACCGAGCTCGGCGAGGGCGACGTGATCGGCCGCCAAGGCCTCGCCGTCGGAGCTTCGTGCGCCGAGATCGGGAAAGGAACGGATGAGATCGGTCTTCTCAGCATCGGATCCGCCGAGGATCGCTTCCGCGAAGGCGGCGCGCAGTGCTCCGGTATCGGCGAACGGCGCCTCGGCGAACGCGCGGTCCAGAACCCAATCGTTGTTCTGCACCACCGATCCGAAGACCTCGCCGAACCGCTGTCGCGACATGCGGTTGACTTCCGGGAGCGTGATAACCCCCACCGCCGGGCCTCCTGCGACCGCCGGTCCCTCGCGTCGGCCGACGTGGAAGAACAACACGTTCAGGGCGATCGCGGTGACGCTGCCGAGCGTGATCCCCGATCCGAACAGGATCTCCAGCCACGGCGGTACCGCCTCGGAGATCTTCGGGTAGGTGGTCACCAGCAGTCCCATTCCCAGCGACGTGGCGACGATGATCAGATTGCGGTGATCGGAGAAGTCCACCCGTGAGAGCACTTGGATACCGATCACCGCAACGGTGGCGAACAGGGTGAGCGCCGCGCCGCCGAGCACGGGCGCGGGAATCGCCGCCACCGCGGCAGCCCCCTTGGGCAGCAGGCCCAGCACGATCATGATGCCACCGGCCGCCGCCACCACCCAGCGGCTCTTCACGCCGGTCAGGCGCACCAGCCCGACATTCTCCGAGAAGCAGGTGTAGGGAAAGGAATTGAAGACTCCACCGATGATCGAGGCGACCCCGTCGGCGCGGACGGTGGCGGCGATCTCCTCCTTGCCGATACGTTTGCCCACGATGTCGCCGGTGGCGAACACACTGCCGGTCGATTCGACCGCGATGATGAGCATGACGACGATCATCGAGATGATGGCGATCGGGTCGAACCGGGGCATACCGAAGACGAACGGATGCGCGAAGCCGATCGCGTCGGCGCGACCCACCTCGTCGAAGGAGGCGTCGCCGAGCAGGAAGGCGACGGCGGTGCCGCCCACGAGGCCGATCAGGACCGCGACCGTCTTCATGAAGCCGCGGAAGAAGCGCTGGATCAGCACGATCACCGCGATCGTGCCGAGTGCATACAGCAGCCACCGGGCGTTCGCGGGGTCTTCTTGTCCGGTATGTGGATTCGTGACGGCATCGCGCGCACCCACCGGCAGCAGTGAGATGCCGATCAGCGTGAGCACCGTGCCCGTGACCACCGGAGTGAAGAACTTCAGCAGGCGCGCGAAATACGGCGCGATCAGGAAGGTGACGATCCCTGCGACGATGACGGCGCCGTAGGCGTACAAAAGGCCCGCGGTTCCGCCGCCCTTACTGAGCGCGATCGCCACCACCGGGCTCACGCACGCGAAGGTGACACCCTGCAACAGGGGCAGTCGCACGCCTACCTTCCAGAAGCCCACAGACTGGATGATCGAGGCGATACCGCAGGTGAACAGGTCCGCCATGATCAGTAGGCGCAGCTCGTCGGCCGACAAGCCGATCGACCGCGCGATGATGATGGGGACCAGCACCGCCCCCGCGTAGAAGGCGACGACGTGCTGTGCGCCGTACGCGACAAGCCGACCGGCGGACGGCACCCGGTCAACGGGGTGCGTCGTGGCGGCACGCGTGGGCGAGAGGGATGCGGTCATGGCACCAGCGTGCTCGCGGTGCGCGCGTCGCGCCTGCGCCGGAGAAACGAAAAGTACGGCGCGCACGGGCGTGGCTTTGGAGGATCGCACAGGTGCCGCGCGGAGGCGGGGAGGTCGTGCCTACACTGCGGCGATGCACGACCGACAGGCCGGTGAGGACGCCGGATTCCGCCCCACCGGAGTGCTGCTCGCCGCCGGTGCGGGCAGCCGATTCGGCATGCCCAAGGTGCGCGCGGACGGCGGTCGCTGGGCGGACTCCGCGGTACGGGCGCTCCGAGCGGGCGGGTGCGGCAGCGTGCTCGTCGTTCTCGGGGCCGACCCGTCGGCGCGGATCGCCGGGGCGCGGACCGTGCTCGCCCCCGATTGGCAGGTGGGTTTGAGCAGGTCGGTGGCGGCGGGGCTCACGCGCGCCGACGGTGCGGTGGTGCTGATGCCCGTCGACACTCCGGATGTGAACGCCGAGTGCGTGCGGCGGGTGATCGCGGCAGGGTGTTGCGCATCGTCGGGTATCGCCCGCGCTGTCTACCGCGGGACGGTGGGGCATCCGGTATACGTCTCGGCGGAGCATCGCCGTCCGCTGGCGCGGGCGCTTCGCGCCGCTGGACCGCTGCACGCGGATCACGGTCTCGGACCGCACCTTCCGGGGGCGACGGTGCGGGTCGAATGCGGCGACATCGCGACCGGACGGGATATCGATCGTCTCGCTCCTGGAGTCGGACCGTGAGACACGCACTCCCGCAATCCTTCCGCCTGGCTGTGAGCGCGCTCCCTGGGCCATTCGCCGTGGCGACGATCGACGAGGTCACCCGGCCCGCGCCGCTACCGGTGGGTGAACAGCTGCTGGTGTGGGAAGGCGGAGCGGTGGGCTCCATCTCGGCCGGATGCGTCGAGAGCGATGTGATCGCGGTCGCCCACCGGGTCCTCGCGGACGGTAGGCCGCGCACCCGGACGTACGGCCCTGAGGGCGCGCCCTTCGCGGCGACCACCTGCGGTGGAACGCTGCGGGTAGGGATTGAACCGGTCACCGCCGGAGGCGATCCGGACCAGGTTCTCGCCGCCATCGCCGAGCGAGGTCGGCGGGCCGCGCCCACGCGCCGGCTGTTCCTCGTGGGGGCGACCACGCTCGCGGCGTCGCTCGCGTCCATCGCAGGTCCACTGGGGTATCGAGTGGTGGTGATGGACCCCCGGCCGGCCTTCGCCACCGCGATGCAGGTCGCTGATGCGGATGAGGTGATCTGTGGATGGCCCGACAGAGAACTCGGACGCGCAAATCCGGGGCCGCACGACGCGCTCGTTCTGCTGACCCACGACGAGCGATACGCCACGGCGGTGCTCGCGGCGGCGCTGCGCGCCGGCGTCGGGTACGTCGGTGCTCTCGGGTCGGTCACGACCGCGGAGAGGCACCGCACCGCCCTCGCTGCCGCCGGTGTCGCCGGAACCGCCATCGCGGCTCTCCGCTCACCCGTCGGGATCGCGATCGGGGCGAGCGGGCCGGGTGAGATCGCGGTGGCCATCGCCGCCGAGGTGATCGCACACCGGTGATCAGGCTCCGAGCACGCCGCCCCCGAGGTTGATCGGGCTGTCCTCGATGTTTCCCACGATGCCCCGGATGATTCCAGCCCCGTCGGTACCGCGGAGGCTGTCGTACCAGGCCTGCGTGATCGCGGGGTCGAAGGCGTGTGTCTCGTCGCCGCGTCGCCGCGCTCGCAGCACCAGTTCGCCGGCGCGCTCCGAGCGGATCCGCTGGTACCGCAACAGTGAGTCCTCGACCGACACGGTGTTGGTGGCAACGGTGATCCCCAGGGCGAAGGCGTCTTCGAGCGCGGAGCACGCACCCTGGCCGATATCGGGCGCGGTGTTGTGTGCGGCGTCGCCGAGGATCGCGACGCGGCCCTTGACCCAGGTGTGGAAGGGATCGACGTCCCAGATCTCGACCCGATTGAGCGAGGACGCCGGGTCGATGGCGTCCAACAGGGTCTGCACACCCGGCGCCCAGCCGGCGAATGCCGCGCGCAACGGGGCGATCCCGTCGTCGGGATCGTGGGCCAGGCCTGCGGGCTGCGGAACGTCGAACCAGAAGTAGAACCGGCCGCCCGCGATCGGCATCACCGCGGCCCGTTTCCCCTCGGCCACATAGGTGGTCCACTGATCCGCCGGCCCGATATCCGCATCGAGTGCGACCAGCCCGTTGAAGTTGGTGTAGCCCGAGTACTTCCGCTCGATCCGCGGCGCGCCGTCGCGGGTCACGTAGTCACGGATCGTGGACCGGGCCCCGTCGGCTCCGATCAGCATGTCGGCGGTGTCGGTGCTGCCGTCGGCGAAGGTCGCGGTGACGGTGGTGCCGTCGTCGTGCACCTCGGTCAACCGCATGCCCAGGCGGATGTCGTCCACGCCGAAGGTCCGCATGAGGAGCGCCTGAAGATCCGCGCGCGCCACCGGATACGGTTTCTGCCCGGTCATGGTGGTAACCGGAGCGAGGCTGAACCGGCACAGCTGCTCGCCGCTGTGCCCGTCGTGGTACGCCATGGTCGCCATGTCTCCGCCGAGCGCGGCGACCTGCTCGGCGAGGCCGAGCCAGTTCAGCACCTTCACACCGTTCGACCACAGCGACAGCGCCGCACCCACCGGCTTGTTCTCGCGCATCTTGTCGTAGATGGTCACGTCGTGACCGAGCCTGCGCAGGGCGATACCGGCACTGGTCCCGCCGACGCCGGCGCCGATGATGATGACCTTCATGCTTCGGCACGCTATGCGGGCCGTGTCACGCGAGTATTTCCGATCCGGCCCAGCGGATTACGGCGGTGTTTCGCGTCGGTCAGCTTCCCCGGTACGTGGTGTACGAGTACGGGCTGAGCAGCAACGGCACGTGGTAGTGCGGGGCGTCGGCCACGGTGAAGGCGATGGTCACGGACGGATGGAAGCTCGCGCGGCCGGATTCCGCGAAGTAGCGGCCGGTGTCGAACCGGAGTTGGTAGTCGCCGTCCGGCAGATCGTCGGGACCGAGAGCGAGGCGTCCGTCCGCGTCGGTGCGGCCCCGGGCGATCTCGGGACCGCCGGGCCGCGCCAGCACGGTTTCCACGCCGGCGGCGGGGCTGCCCTGAACGGCGTCCAGGATGTGCGTGGTGATCCGGCTCATGCCGGTGCCTCCTCGGTCAGATCGGAACGGATTCGGAGCAGGGCGATCTCGTTGAGCGCATCGAGCGCCTCGCGCAGCTCGGCATCGTCGTCGTTACCGAGCCGCCGGTGCGCCTCGCCGAGGATCTCCGCGGCAGTCCGGCCTGCCGCACGGACCAGAAAGACACGGCCGAACCGGGACTCGTACGCGGCGTTCGCATCCGTGATCGCCGCGTGCAGTGCTGCCGTCGCGTCCGCGACCGCGGCCTGCTCGGACGCTGAGGCGCGGGCGTCGGCGCCGTCGCCCTCCGCGCGCTGACCGATCCGGGGATGGTGAGCGAGCGCGGCATCCAGGTCGCGGTCCGTCCACGCCGCGGCGAGTCCGGTAGCGGTGGCTTCGAGATCACTGATCGTTCGGTACGGACGGCCGGTGACCACCCCGTCGACCCATGCGGGAATCGCGGCCCACACCGCCGCGATGCGGGCCGCCTCGGCGGGGGAGAGGGCGTTGAAGTCGGTCAGCTGCACCGCTTCAGCGTAGTGACTCCCGAGCGATCACACCCGGTGGCGCGCCTACCGGGACACCGCGTGCCTCACGCGTGCCTCACGCCTTGGCGGGCCACCAGATCCGATTGCCCGCGATGGCCATCACCGAGGGCAGGAGGTAGGTGCGCACCACCGTGATGTCCAGGACCAGGCCGAGCGCGATGGTCGAGCCGATCTGCAACAGGTTGATCACGGTACCGCCCATCAGTCCGAGCATGGTGAGCGCGAAGACGATTCCGGCGGTGGTGATCACGGAGCCCGTGCTACCGAAGCCGCGCAGGATGCCGCTGATCATGCCGGAACCGGATTCCTCCCGAATCCGTGCGGCGAACAGCATGCTGTAGTCGGCGCCCACCGCGACCAGTGCCATGAACGCGATCGGCAACACGCTCCAGTCCAGGTCGATCCCGATGATGTACTGCCACACCAAGGTACTGACGCCCGCCGCTGCGGCGAACGAGACGATCACCGCCGCCACCATCACCAGAGGGGCTACCAGGCTGCGCAGCAGTACGCAGAGCAGGATCAGCACCGCGAGCACCGCGATCACACCGAAGGTGGCGAAGTCCTTCCACACCTGATCGCGCATCTGCGCCGAGAGTGAGGTCAGGCCCGAGGTGCGGACCTCCGATCCCTCGAGACCGGTTCCCACCAGTGCATGACGGGCCGCGTCGGTCAGTTGCGGCACCTCGTCGAGCGCCTCGGAACCGTACGGATTGATCTTCCACACCGCGAGCATCCGGGCGCTGCGGCCATCCGGCGACATCAACAACTGGGAACCGGTCACGAAGCGAGGGTCGGTCAGACCCTGTTCCGGGAGGTAGAAGCCGCGGCCGGCGCCCGCATCGGTGCCCGTCTGCACGCCGCGCAGGTAGTCGACGGCCTGCTGCAACCCGGCCTGCAGAGCGCCGGTCATGGTGAGCATCTGCCCGGTCCCGGCACGCACTTCGCCGAGTCCCGCGGTCAGCCGGGCCATCCCGGACTGCAGCTCGCCGACGCCCGCACTGAGGCGCTGGAGCTCGGCCCGGACCTGTTCGGGGCTGCGGTCGCCGAGCTGGTCCATCAGGCCGCCCAGGCTCGCGATCGCCACCTGGACCTTGTCGATGACGGTGCCCAGTAGGGTGACCGCGCCGACCGGCTGTAGAGCGACGGTCTGTTCCAGAACGGGTCGCGCCCGGCCGCCGGTGGCGGCGTCGAGCTCGGCCAGAGCGGCCCGGGCGCGCATGCAGGCACCGTCGGCCCGGCACGCGGCGGACGGTTCGCCGGTGACCAGCGGCCCGAGGACCGACCGGGCATCGCGAGCCAGTGGGTCGACCTGCGTGGCCAGCCTGGTCAACGCCGGTAACGTCCCGCGCACCGCGTCGATGGCGCCGGTGGCGGTCGCGAGTGCTTCGCGACTGCCGGCGCGCCCTGACGAGGCCGTGCGCACCACGTCTTCGACGGCGCCGTACGCCGACAGCACGCCGTTGGCGAGGGCAACCACCTGGTCGGTTCCGGCCTTGAGCTCCGGAAGGCGGTCACTGGCCTGCTGCGCGCCGTCGTGCAGTTCGGCGACTCCGGACGCCAGCCGCTTCAATTGCGGTGTGGCATCGGCGATCTGCTTCTCGCCGCCGGCCAGCCGGTCGGCCACCTGGCCGGTATGGAACCCGACCGCCGATTCGGCGATCGGTTGACCGTCGGGCCGGGTGATCGATCGCACGTACGCGATCTGGGGCAGGCTCGCCACCTGGGCGGCCGCGAGTTCGAGGGCGGCCAGGTCCCTGGTGTTACGCATATCGCGGTCGGACCTGATGAGGATGTACTCGGGGCTCACCTCGTTGACGCCCCAGTGCTCGTAGACGCGGTCGTAACCGACCTTGGAATCGGTGCTGCGGAGCTGCATGCTGTTCTCGTCGAAGCCGATTCGCAGGGTAGGCAGCACGGAGGCCGCCGCCACCAGGATCGCGAGGCACACCACCGTGATCGGCACGGCATGTCGCACGATGCGGGCGCCCCGGTGGCGCCATTTGCGCTCGTCGAGCGGGCGGGGCTCGGCCTTGCCGCGTTCACCCAGCAGCCGCAGCAGCGCGGGCGGAACCGTCAGTGCCACGAGCAAAGTGACGGCCACCGCGATCGCGGTCGGCGGCCCCGCAGTGCGGAACATGCCGATCTCAGTGAACGCCATCGAGCAGCACGCAGCGGCGATGGTGAGCGCCGAAGCCACCAGAATGGTGGACATCTTCAGCGAGGAGTACGCGGCGGCCTCACGTGCCGGTATCCCGCGCCGGCGCCCCTCGTGGTAGGCCGCGATGGCGAAGATGGCGTAATCGGTACCGGCGCCGAGCACCAGCGCGGTGCCGATGGCGATCGTGAAATTGGATATCGAGAGAACCTCGTTCATCCCGAGGAGGCCGATGATCGGCCGGGACACCGCGAGTCCCAGCCCGATCGTCACGAGCGGCACCATCGCGGTCCACAGTGATCGATACACCACGAGCAGAACCATCGTGATGAGCAGGACCGAGATCACGGTGATGATCAGCAGCGAATAGTCGATGGCGGAGAACAGATCTGCGAGCGTGGGGGACGGCCCGGTGTAGTGGACCTCGGTGCCTTCCGGCGCCGCGGCGTCGTCGACCATCGCCCGTACCGCGGTGGTGGCGTGGTGCGCCTGCGTGGAACCGGCGTCGCCGGTGACGGCGAAGACGAGGTTGATGGCCTTCCCGTCCGGTGACAGACCGACGGCGCGGGTCTCCGGCTTCGAGTACGTGTCCAACAGCCAGGCCACGTTCTCCCGATCGGCCTGCAGTTTCTCCAGTAGCCGCTGGTAGTACGCGCGGTCGGCATCGGAGATTCCAGCGGGATTGGTGATCACCACGGAACCGATCCCGGTGGTGGGCACGGTGCCGAAGTCTGCGGCCATGGCCCGCAGGTTGTCGACCGCCTCGAGATTCTGCGCGACGAACGGCGCCGAATGCTGCGAGACCACCTTCTCCAACTGGGGCACGGCGACGTTCAGCACGCCCGCCAGTGCCACCCAGAGCCCGAGCACGAGCCACGCGTGGCGAGCACACCATCGGCCCAGTGCCTCGAAACGCTTGCTCTCGTGTTTCACCGCGCGCCTCCGCCGTCATTCGTTACACCGATCGGTCTACCGAGGACGCTAACTGAGTGATAGTCAATAGCGCAAGTTCTATCGGCCGATTGGGGTGAACTTTGCGATCGCCGTATTCGGTTCCGGCGCAGTCGATGCCGCCTATCGGTCGGCGCGGATCACGCGGGTCGTAGTGCCGTGCGTCACGAGTGGCCCCTCGGCTCGTCTCTCCGTGCACGCGAATCCCGCGCCGGCAAGTATACCGATCGGTATAGTGGCGTATCGGAGGGGCCGCGCGCAAGACTCGCGGAGGCCGACGACGGAGCGAGGCGGAGAGATGACATCGAGGGATGACTTGATTCGCACCACCATCGATCTGATGCGTGAGCGTGGTGTAGCGGGTACCGGTATCGCCGACATCCTTGAGGACAGCGGGCGATCGCGGCGCACGGTCTATCTGAACTTCCCCGAGGGGAAGGCGGAGCTCGTGGAGGCGGCCACACGCGCTGCCGGCGGCTACATCACGGCGCTGATCGAAACGGCGGTCGCGAAGTCCACCGGTCGTACCGACATGCTCGAACACGTGGGATCGATGTGGCGCAAGGTGTTGGTGTCCTCGCGCTTTCGGTCGGGCTGTCCCATCGTCGCCGCGACATTGGGGCGCGCGGAGTCGGCGCCGGCCGCCGATGCCGCCGGAGAAGCTTTCGAAACGTGGATCTCTCTGCTCGCGAGCAGGTTCGAGGACGATGGTGGTCAGCCGCTCGCGGCTCGTCAGGCGGCCACCACTATCATCGCCGCCATCGAGGGCGCGGTGATCGTGAGTATCGCGACGCAATCCTCGCAGCCGCTCGACGATGTCGAGGCCTCGCTGCTCGCGATGTACGGCGACCGGCCTTAGGGTCGATCAGTCCGCATCGGTGAAGGTGATGCGCACACTGATCGGATCCGAGGCGAGCGCTCGAAACGCGGAGGTGGTGACACCCGCCAGGGCGGCATTCGGCGCGAAGGTGCGCATGCGCGCGATGGCGTCGTCATCCGGCCGGAATTCGCCGACGCCGGCGCGCCAGGTCTCGCCCTGGAAGATCCGAACCGCCGGGTCGGCGGCCACGTTGATGGCCCATCCCGACCGTCGACCGTGCTGGCTCACGATCCACGCGCCGTCGTCGTCGAACGTGGCCGCCACCGGGACCGTGCGGGGCAGTCCTGATCTGCGTCCGGTGGTCTCCAGTGTGGTGGCGAGTGTGGTTCGTACCCCGAGCCGGTGCAGGCCGCGCACGATGGGGTTGGCGACGTACCGGCCGATCAGTCTCTCGCGGTGGAACTTCCGGACCGCACGTCGCCGCTGTTCCTGATCTTCGCGTGGTGTCATGACACTCTCCGGTCGGTGGATCTCGCTAGGTAGACCATACGGTCTACTCGACGGATCCGCTACTGCAGCTGGAACTTCAGGGTGGCGATCAGGTCGTCCAGTGCGTCGGTCAGCACGTGGACGCGATCCGCCGGACCCGGCGCTGCCAGCGCGCGATACCGGTCGACATCGGACAGCGGGAGAGCGCGAGCGAGAAGATAGCTGCGCTCCACCGGATGCTCGGGCAGCGTGAGCTTCGGCCACGAGCGCGGCTTCCCGCCCCGGCGCCGCGTGAGTTGTGCCGAGAGCCGCTCGATCTCGTTGCGCTTGTCGAGCAGGGGGATCAGGTCGACGGCGGGCTGTGACTCGTCGGGCCACGGCGCCGCCTCGGCGAGCGGAAAAGGATCGTCGGGCAGCCAGTGCTGCACCGCGATCCGTTCTGCTCCCTTGCACACCAGCGTGAATTCGCCGCCCGTCCGGCGCACGTACCGGTCGATCTGGGCGATGGTGCCGACATCGGTCCGCACATCGCCACCGCCCACCTCGCTGCCCCGTTCGATCAGCACCACCCCGAAGCGGCCGTCGGTGGCGAGGCAGCGCTCCACCATCCGCCGGTAGCGGGGTTCGAAGACGCGCAACGGCAACTCCTCGCCCGGCAGGAGCACGGCGCCCAGCGGAAACATCGGCAGTTCGGTCACGTCTCCAGCATGCCTCCTCGCCGGTATCGTCGCGCACATGATCACGCCGACGGACTGGATCGATGCGCTGGAACGGGATGGCGGTGCGGTGGCCGCGACACCGCCCGACCGCCTCGACCTCGGCGTGCCCAGCTGCCCCGGCTGGACCGTACGCGACCTGATCGTCCACCTCGGCGCCGTGCACCGGTGGGCCGCGGCGTTCCTCGCTGCCGGACCCGACTCCGAGGAGCGCGTGCCCTTCGCCGACGACGACGCCCCGTGGGTTCTAGCGATCCCCGCAACACCGCGGATAGCAAGGAGTTGCGGGGATCGTGCATTCACCGATGGTGAAGAAGAGGTTCTTCAAGGAATTGGACGTGTCTGACGGCAATGTGTCGGTCGCTGCTAGGGCGGCGGGGGTGACAGTGAATACGGCGTTTGGATGGATGCGCAGGGCGGGCCTGCGTGGACGTGGGAGCACTAGCAATGGTGGTCATCCCGGCCGGGCCGAGTACGACCGGCTTCGCCGTGAGGGGGTGCTGCGGCCGGACGCTGCTCGGCGTGTCGGTGTCAGCGTTCGCACTGCTGGGGACTGGGATCGAGGGGTGCGCAAGATTGGCGATACTCGTATCCATCCCGACGGACGCAAGATCGATTACCTGACAGGTGCGGTCACGTGGGTCGGAGTGGAATCGGATGCACCGAGGCAGCGGAGCCTGCATCCACGGTTTCTGACCTTGACCGAGCGGGAAACTATCGCTGACATGCGCCGCGAGGGGGCATCGCTGCGGGCCATCGGCAGGGAGCTCGGCCGGCCAGCATCGACGATCAAACGGGAGATCGACGCTGGCGTTGTCAACGGTGCCTATCGCCCGCATCAGGCGCACCGCAGGTGGGAAAAGAGCCGGTCACGGCCGAAGCCAGCGAAACTGGCCCAGGCCGGTCCGCTGCGGGACTACGTCGAGAACAAACTGCAGGACCAGTGGTCCCCAGAGCAGATATGTCACTCTCTAGTGACCGAGTTCCCCAACGAGCAAAGTATGCGTGTGAGCGTCGAGACGATCTACCAGTCGATCTACGTTCAGGCTCGGGGCGGCCTGCGCCGTGAAGTCGCGATGGCCTTGCGAACGGGCCGCACCCGCCGCAAGCCCCACCGCCGCGCCGAACATCGCACCAGACGATTCGTCGACAAGATGGTGATGATCTCCGACCGGCCCGCCGAGGTCGAGGATCGAGCCGTGCCAGGCCACTGGGAAGGTGACCTGATCGTCGGTACTCGCAGCGAGTCCGCGATCGTCACACTCGTCGAACGCTCCACCCGCTACGTCATGCTCGGCCACCTGCCTGGCGGCCACTCCGCCGAAGAAGTCCGTGACGTGCTGGTTTCGTTGATCGGAAATCTCCCAGGACATTTGCGGGGATCACTGACCTGGGACCAGGGCTGCGAGATGGCCGCCCACCAACAATTCACGGTCGCCACCGGGGTTCCGGTCTACTTCTGCGATCCCCACTCACCCTGGCAGCGCGGAAGCAACGAGAACACCAATGGACTACTGCGCCAGTACTTCCCGAAAGGCACCGACCTGAGCGCCTACGGCCGCGAAGACCTCGAACTCGTCGCCCAGAAACTCAATCGCCGACCACGCAAAACGCTCGGCTGGAAGACACCAGCCGAGCGTTTGCGTGACCTCATTACAGCTCGCTAGCACCGATGCCCCGCGCTCGTATCGCGAGCGTAGGACATCGTGCGGCGTTTGGATCAGTGCTCGTCGTAGTGGTCACCATGCGGAGCGTGACGGTGCCCATCGTGGACGTAGTCCACGTGATCGCCGTGCTGGATAGCCTCGTGGCCGCAGTCGGGTCCATGGGCATGGTCGGAGTGGTCGTGTGCCAGGTGCTCAGTGCGCGTCATCGTCATAGGCATGATTATATGCGAATGCGTGCACGTAATGCAACGAGCACCGCGGATCCCAGAAGCGCTCCGCTGGAATACTCAGCGGAGCACTTCCGTATGGTGGGCCCTACCAGGCTCGGTGTTGCGACGATCCCTAGAATCCGCCCCCCGGTGGGGCCGCACTCACCGCGTGGTACCGCGACCGCCTCGATGGTCTCGTCGGCGAACTGCGTCGTCACGAACCCGATGAGCCGGCCCGCTCGTTCGCCGGGCGCACTACTGCGCGGTTCTGGATGCGCAGGCAGGCACACGAGACGGCGGTGCATCGATGGGACGGTGAGAACGCCGCTGCCGCAGCATTGCCCGTCGATGCGCGGCTCGCGTTCGATGGTGTAGGGGAGTGGGCCGAGGTGTTCGCACCCCGGTTCCTTGCGCGAGGTGCGGGGCTGTCGGACCAATTCGTGGGGCGCACCGTGCACCTGCACGGCACCGATCGTGACGACGCGGAGTGCACGTTCACCCTCGCGCGCGACTCGCTCGCGATCACGCGCGGGCACTCCCGGGCCGATGTGGCACTCCGGGGCTCGGCGTCGGATCTGTACCTGACTCTGTGGCGCCGGAAGCCGCTGGCGGCTCTCGACGTCCGTGGCGAGACTGCGGTCGCGGAGGCGCTGCTCGACGCCGTGCAAGTCACGTAGCCTCCGCGTGACTAGTCGTGGAACGGGCTGCGTGCTCTAGCGGACCCGCAGTTCCCGGATCACCGCGTCGACCTTGCCGCGGGCATCGGCATTGTTCTTGTTCGAACCACCCAGGAAATACGACGGGGGAATCGTGTCGAGGGCGATGATCGTGAACCAATCCGTTTCGGGTGCCTTGTTCTTCGCCGGATCCGCGGCGCTGTTGATGTTGAGATCGAGCCGGGTTCCCTTGACGCCGCCGATCTGGATCGGCACTGCTTTGCGGTCGGTCGCCGAGCGGGACTTGTCTGCGGAGAGGGTCGCATCGGGGAAGCGGCAGAGCGAGAACAGTGTTGCCATCCCCATGGTGTCGTGGTCGTTCTGCGTGATCCGCAGCCGTCCGACCTCGACGAGGTTCATGACGTGGCCGCCGGGGGAGTAGCGTGCCGACGCCGTGGTCTCTGCGCCGCGCGAGAAGCCGCTGCCGAGGTCCCAGCCCGCGACCAGTGGGGCGGGGAAGGTCAGTGGCGCGGTGCCGAACAGGCCTCCGGCGGTCGAGGGTGCGCCGACGTCGGGCGATGACGCGCACGAGATGCTGGCGCTGGGAGCGGCCTGAGCCATGGCGGGTACGAGGGCGAGTGCGGCGGCACTCGCGATAAGGCCTGCGGCGAGCGAGCTGATCTTCACCATGTCCCCATTCTTGATATTGAATATCGAGTGTGACGGTAGCAGTGTTGCGGCCTATGGACGCGGGAACGGTTGATCTGAACCCCGATGCGACGGGCGGAGCGCTCGTAGGGTCGGGTCATGACCACATCCCTCTGGTTCGACTCCATCGCCGCCGATGGCGCCCGGATCGCCGCCACCGATCCCGCGGTGCTCGACCGGCCGGTACCCAGTTGTCCCGGGTGGACGGTCCGCGATCTGGTGATCCACACCGGTGCGGCCAACCGCTGGGCGACGATGTTCTTGCAGGCGGGCCCGGATTCGAAGGAGCGGTTCGCCCCCGACGTCTCCGATGCACCTGATGGTGCCGCGCTGCTCGACTGGTACTCCGGCGTCGTCGCCGCCCTGCTCGACGAGCTGCGTGCGCACGATCCCGACGAGCCGGCCCGTGCCTTCATCGGCCGGACCCGGGCGCGCTTCTGGATGCGTCGCATGACGCAGGAGGTATCGGTGCACCGGTGGGACCTGCAGAACTCACTCCCCGGCGGGGCCGAGCCGATCGACCCGGCCGTCGCCGCCGACGGCATCACCGAGCTGACCCAGATGCAGATGCCCCTGATCATCGGAAAGCAGGGCCTCGGCGACCATCTCGACGGGGCGACGATCGCCGTCGTCGCCACCGACACCGGCGACGAATGGGTGCTCCGGCTGCGGAAGGACGGCGTGGACGTGCTCGGTGGTGAGGACGCCCTCGCGCCGGCCGATGTGACGCTGCGTGGCACCGCATCGGATCTGGAGCTGGTGCTCTGGCGCCGGTTGCCGGTCGACACCGTCGACCTGCGTGGTGAGCGGTCCATTCTCGATGGCCTCCTCGATACCCTGGTGATCTGACCTCGGCGGACCCTGCGAGCGACACGCCGAACTGGTCTGATGGCACAACACCTTGCGTTCCCGGGAACTGTCAGACCCAAGGGGTAGTATCAGGGGCGTCGAAATCCAGACCCGCGAAAACTGAGGTGTCATGTCTGAAACCGCCGCTCACAGCCCCGCCGACGGCGCCCCCGTCAAGCTCGTCAGCCGGGTCTCGGCGATCAACTGGAACCGTGTTCCGGACGAGAAGGACGCCGAGGTCTGGGATCGCCTGACGGGCAACTTCTGGCTGCCCGAGAAGGTGCCGGTCAGCAACGACATCCCGTCGTGGGGCACGCTCACCGACTACGAGAAGCAGCTCACCATGCGGGTCTTCACCGGCCTCACTCTGCTCGATACCATCCAGGGCACCGTCGGCGCCGTCAGCCTGATCCCCGACGCCACCACCCCGCACGAGGAGGCGGTGCTCACCAATATCGCGTTCATGGAATCGGTGCACGCCAAGAGCTACAGCTCCATCTTCTCCACGCTGTGCAGCACCCGCGAGATCGACGACGCCTTCCGCTGGTCGGAGGAGAACGAGCAGCTGCAGCGCAAGGCGCAGATCGTCATGGACTTCTACCGTGGCGACGATCCGCTCAAGCGCAAGGTGGCCTCCACCCTGCTGGAGTCGTTCCTGTTCTACAGCGGCTTCTACCTGCCGATGTACTGGAGCTCGCGGGCCAAGCTCACCAACACCGCCGACATGATCCGCCTGATCATCCGCGACGAAGCGGTGCACGGCTACTACATCGGCTACAAGTACCAGCGTGGCCTGGAGACCGAGAGCCCGCAGCGCCGCGAGGAACTCAAGGACTACACGTTCGATCTGCTCATGGAGCTGTACGCGAACGAAGAGGACTACACCGAGTCGCTGTACGACGAGGTGGGTCTGTCCGAGGACGTCAAGAAGTTCCTGCGCTACAACGCCAACAAGGCGCTGATGAACCTGGGCTACGAGGCGTTGTTCCCCAAGGACGCCACCGACGTGAACCCGGCGATCCTCTCCGCGCTCTCACCCAACGCCGACGAGAACCACGACTTTTTCTCCGGTTCCGGCTCGTCGTACGTGATCGGCAAGGCCGTCAACACCGAAGACGAGGACTGGGACTTCTGACCCCTTTCGTAGCGAAGCAGCGGCTCACCATGGGTGTGCTGCTGCTCTACTTCGTCGCGTTACCGCTGTTCGCCCTCATCGCGGTCGCGATGATCGGGTCGCCCGATTCCGAGATTCGCGGGTACTTCTCCGCCCCGGTGATCGGCGCGATCGTGCTCGCCTTCTGCGCGGTGGCGTTCGTGTTCGTAGTGGCGACGCTCACGGTGCGCCGCACGGTGCTGATCGTCGACGATCGAGGGATTCGTTCTCCGCGAAGCGGGTTCGCCTTCGAATGGTCGTCGATCGAGGCGTTATACGTCGGGAGTTACCAGGGCGGCAGATTCGGCCCGACGATCTACGTGCTGGGCGTGCAAGGCGTGCCGTGGAAATCGGGCTGGCGGCTGCCGTTCACGGGGTTCAACGCGGCCATGATGGGGTTGCCTTCGACCGCCCGCCGGCACCGTGTGACGTGGCAGATCGGCACTCGTCCACGTTTTCCGGAGGCGATCAAGGCCATCCGTGCGGCTTCCCCCGACACCCCCATCTTCTAGCACCATGACGCGCGAGGACTACCAGACGGGCTCTCCGCTCCGAAGGCCGGCCGTCGCGATCGGAGTCGCGCTCGGCCTTGTTTTCGGTTTCCTGGTCGCGCCTCCGCAACTCATGGGTCGCGACTTCGGTGATCGGGCACGCCGCGAATTCCCGCCGTACATCATGGGCGGGCGCGCAGATCTCACAGCCGGGCTGCGGTCGCTCGTGGACGACTGGACGCGGTACCACCTCATCAAGGTGGTCTTCGCGGTACTGCTCGTCGCGCTCGCGCTCTATCTCGGACACCGGGCGCTGGCGCTCATCCCCGCGGTCGCGCTCATCGCGAACGTCCAGGGAGCAGTGGCGCCGCTGTCGTCGGCGTTCTCGCTCGTGGGCGATCGCTTCGCCGAGACCGACGGTGAACTCGCAGCTGCCCTCGGCACCATGCGGGGCCAGCTCGCCGGAGGGGAGTGCTCACCCGCGGTCGGTGCCCTCGTCGATGACTTCACCTGGTACCACCTGGTGTTAGCCGTCATGGCCGGGGCGCTGACCATCGTGATGCTCGCGTATGGCGTCGTCGACGGGAGGCGGAATCGTCGGCGTTGGGCGGGCGCGACTCTCGCCGGGGCCGCTGCGGCGGCGGTGGTCACCGCGGCGAACATCTCTACCGCGTTGCAGCCGGTCCCGGGGCTCCTCGGCTTCGTCCAATCCACCTAGGACGCGACGGCAGGCAATCGTCCGCTAGTCGGGTGTCACCTCGTGCAGACGGCCCGTGGCCACGTCGAATACGAATCCGCGCAGCGAGGTGGTCGCGGGAATGAACCGGCTGGACGAGATCCGCTTGATCGACTGCCGCACATCGGCTTCCAGGTCGTCGAATGCCTCCGCGGCCCACGCCGGTTTGATCCCGGTGTCTGCAAGGATATCGGCCTTGAACTGATCGTCGGTGAAGGTGAGCATTCCGCAGTCGGTGTGATGGATCAAGATGATCTCCGTGGTGCCGAGTAGGCGCTGACTGATCGCGAGTGAACGAATCTGATCCTCGGTGATCACTCCGCCCGCGTTGCGGATCACATGCGCCTCACCTTCTTTCAAGCCCAGCACGCGGTAGACATCCAGGCGAGCGTCCATGCACGCGACCACGGCGACATGTTTGGCGGGAGGCAAAGGGAGCGGCCCGGAGAAGGACTCGGCGTAAGCGGCGTTGTTCGCGAGGAGTTCGTCGGTGACGGTCATGGACTCATGCTCGGCGTCGCATGGACGGCTGCCCACCGTTCGGATCGATCTGATTCGGAGCTAGTCGTCGGGGAGGCCGTCGCGGTCCGCCCACTCGATCAGCGGCTCGAGGGAGAAGGCCTCCTCGTCGATCTCGGCATGCAGGTCGCCCACTTCGGCGAAGCGGGCGGGCAACGTGCGGATCGTGAAATCGTCCGGGTGCACGTCGGGCACCTCGTCCCAGGTCACCGGGGCAGACGCGGTCGCGATCGGCGTGCCACGCAGGGAGTACGCGCAGGCGATGGTGTAATCGCGGGCGTTCTGGTTGTAGTCCACGAACACCGCCGCCGGATCGCGTTCCTTGCGCCACCACGCGGTCGTCACATCGTCCGGAACGCGGCGTTCCACCTCCTGCGCGAACGCCAGCGCCGCCCGCCGCACCTGCGAGAAGGTCCACGACGGCGAGATCCGCACGTAGATGTGCAAAACCGAGCCGCCGGAGGTCTTCGGGAAGCCGCGGATGCCCAGCTCGTCGAGCACCTCGTGCACCACGCCGGCCACCCGCTGCACCCGCTCCCACGGGCAGTCCGGCATCGGATCGAGATCGATCCGCCATTCGTCCGGACACTCCAGATCGGTGCGGCGGCAGTTCCACGGATGGAACTCCACCGTGGACATCTGCGCCGCCCAGATCACGGTGGCGAGCTCGGTGACCACCACCTCGTCGGCCGTCCGTCCGAACCGCGGGAAGTAGATCTCCACTGTCTCCAGCCAGTCCGGGGCACCCGCGGGAATCCGCTTCTGGTGCACCTTCGGGCCGTCGACGCCCTTCGGGTAGCGATGCAGCATCGTCGGCCGCTCGCGCAATGCCCGCACGATGCCCGGGCGCACCGCCTCGTAGTAGCGCACCACGTCGAGCTTGGTGGCGCCGATCCGCGGGTAATACACCCGATCCGGGCTGGAGATGCGCACGGTGCGCTCGTCGACGGTCAGCTCGACCGGTTCACCGTGCGCTGCGGAGGCCACGGCCTGAACACTACGCGCCGAGGAACCGGCCCAGGGCGCGCTTGCGCTTGCCCCGCGAACTCAGCGGCCGGCCCGTGACCACACCGCTGACGACGTCCTCGGCGAACCGCTCCACCGTCTCCTGCGAGTCGGTCTTGTTCGTGCCGATGAATCCGTTCGGGCCGCGCTTGATCCAGCCCGTCACGTACACGCCGGGGATCGGCGCGCCGTCGTCGCCGAGCACCCTGCCGGCCTCGTTCGGCAGCACCGCCCGACGCTCGTCGAACGGGAGCCCCTCGACGGGCACGCCCCGGTAACCGACCGACGTGAACACCATGCCGACCGGAAGCTCGATGGCCTCGCCGGTCTCGGAGTGCTTGGCGTGCAGCACCAGCCCGTCGCCGGTGTCCTCGATCGACTCCGGCGTGGTGAGGAATCGGAGCCGGATGCGGCGCGAGGCGTCGGACTGCGTCTCCAGCGACTCCAGGAGCTGAAGCTTATGCGAGACCAGCTCGGAATCGCTGCCGGCGACCAGGGACTCGGCGACATCCGGGTCCGGATGCACGATCACGGTGCGCTCATCCGCGAGGCCGAGCGCCTCGGGCAGGGTGAACGCGGCGTGCTCGGGCCCGCGGCGGGCCACGATCACCACCTCCTCGACCTTCGAGTTCTTCAGTGCCGCGAGCGCGGCGGGCGAGATGGTGGTGCCTTCGAGCTCCTCCGGCTCAGCGGTGAGGATCCGGGCCGCATCCAGCGCCACGTTGCCGTTGCCGATGATCACGATGCGGTCGTGACTGAGGTCCACGTCGTCACCGCGGTGCTCAGGATGGCCGTTGTACCAAGCCACGAAGTCGGTCGCGCTGCGCACGTTCGGGAGTTCCTCGCCCGGAATACCCAGCTTCTTATCGGTGCTCGCCCCGACGGCGACGATGATCGCGTCGTGCCGGCGGCGCAGCTCCTCGAGGGAGATGTCGCGTCCCACCTCGGTGTTGAGGTGGATGTGGAAGTTCGGGTCGGCCGCCACCTTGTCGAACAGCCCCGACACCTTGCGGGTGCGGGTGTGGTCGGGCGCCACGCCGAAGCGGGCCAGGCCGTAGGGCGTCGAGAGCTTCTCGTAGACGTCGACGGTGACGCCCTCCCAGCGCAGCAGTTCATCGGCCGCGTACATGGCGGCCGGACCACTGCCGATCACGCCCACGCTGACCACGGTGCCATCGGGGATCGGGAGCTGCTTCGGGGGAACCGTATGCGCCATCGGCGGCCGGCTGCGGGCCTGCGGGTTCGGGCCGCCGAGCGAGGAGTTCGCCGGATCCGCCGCGGCCAACGACCGGTTGATCTCGATGTAGACCTTGTGCTCCTCGGGCAAGCGGTGCGCGGGCCCGATCGCGTCCACCGGGCACGCCGTCACGCATGCGCCGCAATCGACGCACGTGGTGGGGTCCACGTACAGCATCTCGGCGGTGGCGAAGCCCGGCTCGTCGGGCGTCGGGTGGATGCAGTTCACCGGGCAGGCGAAGGTGCAGGCCGCGTCGCTGCAGCAGGACTGGGTGATCACGTGGGGCATGGTTCGCCTCTCCGGTTTTCTCCGGTCATACGGGTCCGGCTCGGCGGATGACCGCCGAGCCGGATTGTTGGGGCTGAGTCGGGGCTACTGCGCAGCGTAAGACGGTTCGCTGCGGAAACGCGAGACCCGGCCGTGAATTCCGAGCACGCGCCACAGGATGCGCGAGACCGGGTTCAGCAGGTTGGTGCGCTCGGCCAGCAGCCGCACATCGCCGAAGACCTCCTGGCGCATGGCCTTCGACTCGGGCGAGCGCCAGAAGATGTCCTTCTTGACCGACCGCGGGATATCGAAGGTGTCCCAGAACTGGCGCGGCGGAACCATGATCGCGCCGAGCAGGATGCGCATCACCAGAGGCAGTGCCAGTGACAGCAGGAAGCGGGGGATCGGGCCGCGGGTGGGGATCTTGTGCTCGAGCAGTTGGTGCGCGAACGAGATGTGGCGGGCCTCCTCGGCCACGTGGATCTGCATCACCGCGGTCATGGCCGGGTGCTGCGTATCCGCAGAGCGCAGGAACTGCTTCTGGAGGTGGTCGATCGGCTCCTCGCCGCCGAGCACGCCCATGTAGAAGATGTTCGGGAACGTGGTGGCCGCCAGCGGGATGATCGGCGACAGGCGTCGGAACCACCACGCGCCACCGGGCACATCCATGCCGGTGCGGTTGACGAACTCCTGGAACATCAGCGTGTGCTGGCACTCCTCTTTCGCCTCGTGCGTGGCGTAGCGGAACTCGGGGGAGTTGTTCGGCTGCACAGCGGTGTACTGCATGATGCCGCGGATCAGGATCGACTCGAACTGCAGGCCGACCTTCGCGACATTGGCCTGACGCCACATGCCGATCTCGATCTGCTTCTCCAGCGGCTGGGCCTGGTACCAGGGGTGACGGCCGATCGGGTCGAAACGCGGGTTGCACACCCAGCGCGGATCGTCCGGGGTGATCGCCAGCTCGGGCGAATCCCAATCGATGTCGACGTACGGGTCGAAGTTGCGCCGCACCGACGCTTCCGACAGGTCGTTGAGCGTCTGCTCGTACTCGGTCTGACCCGGGAACGAGCGACCACGCATACGGGCCATGTGCGTCACTCGCGGCATGTTCAGCAGAGCCATCATCGGTCCTTTCCTGATACACGCTGCGGCTCGTGTGCCTGCACTTTTCCCTGTGATCCTGTGGGGAATCCCACAAGAGTTTCTGCAGGTAGAAGCCGTGCGTGAGATTGAACTGCCCTCAGGCTATCACTTGCGACAAGCATGAATGAAGGGTCTTGCGCGCTGAAACCGTGAACACATGTACACCGAGCTTCGGGCCAGCGCTTTTACCGCAGCGCTGTGAGGCGCGTCACGGGGAAAATGTGACGAGTCGCGATGTCAGGATGAGGCTTTGATGGTGTTCGTGACGTCGTGGACCACGATCCCGGCTGCCACCGGGCCGCCCGCCGAGAACCACGACGAGTCCTCCACCAGGAGCTGGCGCTTCGCGGTCACCGCGCGCAGGTCCTTCCAGGACTTCGAGGTCATCTGCTCCATGCCGAAGTCGCGACCCTGTTCGCCCTGATACCCCACGTAGATGAGGTCGCCTTCGGCGGCGGAGAAATCACCGTCACGCATGAGCACGGGCTCGGCCTTGCGTTGCGGTTCGGGGCGTGCCACCCGCAGATCCGAGAGCACCTGAGCGGCCAGCGGCGCCGTCCCCTCGGCCAACGACCGCTTGTCGGCGGTGAACCGGACGAGCGAGACCACGTTGTGGATGGCGTCGATCTTGAGCGTCGCGTCGGCGACGTCCCGCTGATAGCGGTCCAGCACACTTCGCGCCTCGGCCGGCAAGCGCACCGCATCGGCCAGCGCGAGGAAGCTGCGACGCCAGTCCGCGCTCGGGGACGGCACGACAACGGCACGACCAGCCCTGCGGTTCGCCTCCCCCGACCGGTCGGTCCCCACCACCAGGTCCGCCTGTGCACCGTCGCCGAGCTGCGGGACCTTCGCGAGCGTGCCGCCGAGATACGACGGGACCGCGCCGCCCACTGCCTTCACCCGGTTCTGCAGGCCGAGGGCGCAGAGACCATCGAGCAGATCCGGATCCGCGACGACGATGCTGGCCGGGGCCGCGGTGCCCGCGAGGGGAGCGGCGCACGCCTGATCCGCCTTGCGGTCGAGCCCGATGATGTTCGCCGAGGCGAGTCGGGTGGTGGTCGTCGCGATCGAGGCGAAGGGCTGCTGGATGGGCTCCTGGCCGCCGCATGCGGACACTGCGGCCATCGCAGCGGCAGCCATCGCGACCATCCGCATCGATCTACTCGCCCTGCTCACGGCACCGCCCTCACCTGTCGTTCCGAACGTGCGCCACGCTAGCAGGAGCGGCGTCGTCCGCCCCCGATCCCGCTCCGGCGCGACGCGAGTACGACGCAGAGTAGGACCGCAGGGACAAGTGCGGGGGCGAGGGGCTACGCTTACCCGTGAAGCGTGGCGTCCGCCGTGAGCGAACGTCCCGCGATAGACCTGAATGAAGAGGCTTTAGGCCGGTACCGACAGCCGCGGTATCGACCGGCCCAGGGCAGGAGGATTTGTGACCGCGCAAGCGCATCGTCCGGCAGTCGAGGTGACCGCCGAGCGTCCGTATCCGCAGCGGACCGGGCCCAAGGGGTCGTTCATCTACAAGCTGGTGACGACGACCGATCACAAGACGCTGGGCATCATGTACATCGTCACGTGCTTCGCGTTCTTCCTCATCGGCGGCCTGATGGCGCTGCTGATGCGCGCCGAGCTCGCCGAACCCGGCCTGCAGTTCCTCTCCACCGAGCAGTTCAACCAGCTGTTCACCATGCACGGCACCGTGATGCTGCTGCTGTACGCGACCCCGATCGTGATCGGCTTCGCGAACTTCGTGCTGCCACTGCAGATCGGCGCGCCCGACGTGGCCTTCCCCCGACTGAACGCCTTCGGCTACTGGCTGTTCGTGTTCGGCGCGATCATGGTGATCTCCGGCTTCATCTCCCCCGGTGGTGCCGCCGACTTCGGCTGGACCGCCTACACCCCGCTGACCGACGCCCTCCACTCGCCCGGCCCCGGCGCCGACCTGTGGATCATGGGCCTCGCGGTCGGTGGCCTCGGCACCATCCTCGGCGCCGTCAACATGGTGACCACCGTGGTCTGCATGCGCGCCCCGGGTATGACCATGTTCCGTATGCCGATCTTCACCTGGAACATCCTGGTGACCTCGGTGCTGATCCTCCTCGCCTTCCCGCTGCTCACCGCAGCGCTCATGGGGCTGGAGGCCGACCGCCAATTCGGCGCCCACATCTACGACCCCGCCAACGGCGGCGTGATCCTGTGGCAGCACCTGTTCTGGTTCTTCGGACACCCCGAGGTGTACATCATCGCGCTGCCCTTCTTCGGCATCGTCTCGGAAATCTTCCCGGTGTTCAGCCGCAAGCCGATCTTCGGTTACAGCGGCCTGGTGCTGGCGACCCTCGCGATCGCCGCGCTGTCCGTGGCAGTGTGGGCGCACCACATGTACGCCACCGGCGCCGTGCTGCTGCCCTTCTTCAGCTTCATGACCTTCCTGATCGCCGTGCCAACGGGCGTGAAATTCTTCAACTGGATATTCACGATGTGGAAGGGGCGGATAACTTTCGAATCGCCGATGCTGTTCTCCATCGGCTTCGTCGTGACCTTCCTCTTCGGTGGTCTGACCGGTGTGCTGCTGGCCTCGCCGCCGCTCGACTTCGCGGTCTCCGACACCTACTTCGTGGTTGCCCACTTCCACTACGTGCTCTTCGGCACCATCGTGTTCGCGACCTACGCCGGCATCTACTTCTGGTTCCCGAAGATGACGGGCCGCCTGCTCGACGAGGGGCTCGGCCGCTGGCACTTCTGGCTCACCTTCATCGGCTTCCACATGACCTTCCTGGTCCAGCACTGGCTGGGCGCCGAGGGCATGCCGCGCCGTTACGCCGACTACCTCGCGTCCGACGGTTTCACCACGCTCAACCGCATCTCGACCGTGGGTGCGTTCATCCTGGGCGCCTCGACCCTGCCCTTCGTGTGGAACGTCTTCAAGAGCTACCGCTACGGCGAGGTCGTCACGGTCGACGACCCGTGGGGCTTCGGCAACAGCCTCGAGTGGGCCACCAGCTGCCCGCCGCCGCGGCACAACTTCACCGAGCTGCCCCGGATCCGTTCGGAGCGCCCGGCGTTCGAGCTGCACTACCCGCACATGATCGAACGGATACGGACCGAGGCCCACGTGGGACCCGGCCACAAATCCGAGATCGACACCGAACGGGTCAGCAGCGGCAAGGGCGACATCTAGCCCTGCGCACGCACTCAGCGAACGGCGCCTCCCACTGCGGGAGGCGCCGTTCGGCGTTTCCGGGACGGCCATCCGCGCGTCACCCGATGCCGCTAGCGTCCCGACGGTGCGCACACAGAAGCTTTTCGTCGCCCTCGCCACCGCGACCGTGATAGCCGGGTGTGGTGCGGGGTCGGCGGACGACGGTGCCGCGGCCTCCTCGTCGCCGTCGGCCGCCCGCAGCGACGGCACCGTTCGCATCGCGACCTACAACGCAAGCCTCAACCGCAGCAGAGAGGGAGAACTGGTCGCGGATCTCGGTACCCGGGACAACCGGCAGGCCCAGGTGATTGCTGAGATCGTCCAGCGCAACAACCCGGACGTGCTGCTGATCAACGAGTTCGACTACTACGCCGACAACGCCGCCGCCGACCTGTTCCGCAGCAACTACCTGCGGGTGGGGCAGAAGGGGCAACACCCGGTCGACTACCCGTACGCCTGGGCGCCCCCGGTGAACACCGGCGTCCCATCGGGCCGCGACCTGAACGGCGACGGCACGACCGACGGTCCCGACGACGCGTACGGCTTCGGCCAGTTCTCCGGCCAGTACGGCCTGCTGGTGCTGTCGAAGTTCCCGATCGACACCCAGGCGATCCGCACCTTCCAGAACTTCCTGTGGAAGGACCAACCCGGCTCCATGCTGCCCCGCGACTACTACGGCGCCAACGCCGACGCGCTCCGGCTGTCCTCCAAGACCCACGCCGACGTGCCGGTCACCATCGACGGGCAGCGGATCCACCTGTGGGTCTCACACCCCACACCGCCGTCCTTCGACGGCCCCGAGGACCGCAACGGTCGCCGCAACCACGACGAGATCCGGCTCTCCGCGGACTACCTCGCGGGCGGCGACCGCGCCTCCTACCTCTACGACGACCGCGGCGAGCGGGGCGGCCTCCCGGCCGGCGAACCCTTCGTCCTGCTCGGCGACCAGAACAGCGACCCCGAGGACGGCGATTCGGTCCCCGGAGCGATGCAGCAAGTCCTCGATCTGACCCAGGATCCGAAGCCCACCTCCGAGGGCGCGGAACAGGCCGGTGCGGGGTCGAATCACAGGACCCCGTCGCGCTACGACACGGCGGACTTCAGCAAGCCCACACCGGGCAACCTGCGCGTCGACTACGTGCTCCCGTCGAAGGGGCTCACCGTTGCCGGCACGGGTGTCTTCTGGCCCGCAGCCGGGCAGCCCGGCGCCGAGCTCATGCCGCCGAGAACCAGTTCGGATCACCGGTTGGTGTGGCTCGATCTGACGACCTCGTGACCGTGGTCTTCGACGGTGCCGTCTACGCTTCTCGCGTGCACGATTCCTCGGCCCCCACGATCCTCATCACCGTGACCGGCGGCGATAAGCCCGGCGTGAGCTCCGTCCTGTTCGGCGTCCTCGCGCGGAACGCGGTCAGCATCCTCGACGTCGAGCAGACCGTGATCCGCGGCCGGCTCACCCTGGGCGTGCTCGCCTCGGTCGACGGCGACCCGGAGCACGTGCAGGAACTCGTCGAGCAGTCGATGGCCACCGTCGGGATGGACGTGGCGGTCGAGATCTCGGGTGAGCAGCCGCAGCGCCCGCCGGTCCCGACCCACGCCGTGGTGCTGCTCGGAGCCCCGATCACCGCGAAGGCCTTGTCTGCGGTCGCCGCCACCCTCGCCGCGGGGAGCGTGAACATCGAATCCATTTCCGGTATCGCCGACTATCCGGTGACAGCGCTGGAGCTACTGGTCACGGTGCCCGATGTGCCCGGCGGCGATGCGCGCCTGCGCGCCGATCTGGCCGCGGTCTCGAAGGAGCAGGGCGTCGACATCGCCACCTCGCGCGCCGGTATCGCGCGCCGCTCGAAGCGGCTGATCTGCTTCGACGTCGATTCCACCCTGGTGCAGGGCGAGGTCATCGAGATGCTCGCCGCCCGCGCCGGCAAGGAGGCCGAGGTCGCGGCGGTCACCGAGGCCGCGATGCGCGGCGAACTCGACTTCGAGCAGTCGCTGCACGCCCGTGTGCGGGCCCTCGCCGGACTGCCCGCCTCCGTGATCGACGAGGTCGCCGCCGAGCTGCAATTGACCCCCGGAGCTCGCACCACCATCCGCACCCTCAAGCGGCTCGGTTACCGGTGCGGTGTGGTCTCCGGCGGTTTCACCGCCGTGATCGAGCCCCTCGCCGCCGAACTCGAACTCGACTTCGTGCGTGCCAACACGCTGGAGATCGTCGACGGTGTGCTCACCGGCCGGGTGATCGGCGAGGTCGTCGATCGACCCGGTAAGGCCCGCGCGCTCGGCGAATTCGCCGCCGCCTACGGTGTGCCGGTGGACCAGACCGTTGCGGTGGGCGACGGTGCCAACGACATCGACATGCTCACCGCCGCAGGCCTCGGGGTGGCGTTCAACGCCAAGCCCGCGCTGCGCGAGGTGGCCGACACCGCCCTCTCACATCCGTACCTCGATGCGGTGCTGTTCGTTCTCGGCGTGACCCGCGACGAGATCGAGGCCGCCGATGCCGTCGACGGTCACGTGCGCCGCGTTCCGCTGGCCTAGCCCGCGGCCGCTCACGCCTCCTGGAAGACCAGCACGGTGGGGCCGGTGAGGGTGACCTCGGCGCGCGCGGCGAACCGCGGGTCGCCCGCGGGTTCACCGGTGGGCTGCGCCGTGTCGACGATGAGTTCCCATCCGTGCGAACACGATTGCGGTGCGCCGAGCGTCACCGTGGTCGCCTCGTCGCCCGAATGCCACACGATGAGCGCGTCCTTGTCGGGCACCGACCGGTCGTGGCTGGGGGAGCGGACATCGGAACCGTCGACCCAGGCCTGCAGGGTGCGCTCATCCGGTGATTGCCAGGCGTCGCCGGGCATCTGCGCGCCGTCGGCACCGAACCACGCGAGGTCGGGCTCCCCGCTCCGGGTGAGCCGGCCGCCGAAGAACTCGTGTTGCCGCAGCACCGGCGTCGCGCGGCGGACCGCTGTGACCCGGGCGACGAACGCGGTGAGGTCGGAGTCGGCGGCGTCCCAATCGATGGCGTAGGCGTCGGCCGCCGCGGCATCCTCGGGCACGCAGTAGGCGTTGTTGTTGCCGTACTGGGTGTGCCCCATCTCGTCGCCGCCGAGCAGCATCGGGGTGCCGGTGGACAGCAGCAAGGTGGCCAGCAGCGCACGCACATGCCGGGCGCGCGCAGCGAGGATCGCGGGATCGGTGGTGCCGCCTTCGAATCCGTGATTGACCGAGTGGTTGTTGTCGGTGCCGTCCCGGTCGTTCTCGCCATTGGCCTCGTTGTGCTTGCGCTCGTACGAGACCACGTCGCGGGCGGTGAATCCGTCGTGGGCGGTGACGAAGTTGATCGAGGAGAACGGGGTGCGTCCCGGCGCCCCGAACAGGTCCTGACTGCCGGACACCCGGGAGGCGAGGTCGCCCACGGTGCTACCACCGGCGAAGAAGGCGCGCACCGTGTCGCGGTAGCGGTCGTTCCATTCCGCCCATACCGGCGGGAAGCCACCTACCCGGTAGCCTTCGGCGGTCGCATCCCACGGCTCGGCGATCAACTTGCGGGTGGCGAGCACCGGATCGGCGGCGATGGCGGACAGGAGCGGAGCGCGGTGATCGAACGGAATCGCCGGGCCCTGTGGGCCGGTCGCCGTGCGACCGCGGCCGAGCACGCTCGCGAGGTCGAACCGGAATCCGTCCACTCCGAAGCTCTGGCACCAGTACCGGAGGCTGTCGAGCACCATCCGCAGTGCCGCAGGCGAGGCGCAATCGACGGTATTGCCGCATCCGGTGTAATCGAGGTCCTCGCCGCCGTCGAGCAGGTAGTAGCCG
Organism: Tsukamurella paurometabola DSM 20162; assembly: GCF_000092225.1. Lineage (NCBI taxonomy): Bacteria > Bacillati > Actinomycetota > Actinomycetes > Mycobacteriales > Tsukamurellaceae > Tsukamurella > Tsukamurella paurometabola. The sequence continues at coordinate 3,046,401 of NC_014158.1, read as the reverse complement.
GGGGCGTCGAGACCGCGCCAGGACAACGACGGACCATCGGCCGCCGATTCGGCGGTGTGGTTGTAGACCACGTCGAGGAGCACTTCGAGGCCGGCCGAATGCAGGGCCGAGACCATGGTGGCGAACTCCTCGACCTCACGTCCGGGCTGGGCGGCGAACCGCGGATCCGGGGCGAAGTAGGCGCCCGTCGAATAGCCCCAGTGGTTTCGCATGCCGCGGGCCCGCACGCCGGGTTCGGTGAGGCACGCCTGGACGGGCAGCAGTTCGACGGCCGTGACCCCGATGCGGCGTAGGTGGTCGAGCACCGCGGGCTGTGCGAGGCCGAGGTAGGTGCCGCGCAGTTCGTCGGGGACGCCGGGATGCCGCGCCGTGTAGGAGCCGACGTGCAGCTCGCAGATCAGCGTGCGGTCCCAGGGCACGCGCGGCCCGGCCTCCGGCGGCGCGGGAGGACCGGTGACCACGGACAGGGGGATGTCCGGGAGCGAGTCGATGGCCGACGGCGCGCCGTCCTGGTCGTGCGGGAGCAGGGCGGTCGCATCGCCGAGCCGGCCGCTGATGCGACGGGCGTACGGATCGATGAGGGCCTTGTTCGGGTTGAACCGTATCCCGCGCTCGGGTGCCCATGGACCCGCGGCTCGCAGGCAGTAGCGCGCGCCCTCACCGATTCCGGCGACGAAGCCATGGTGGACGCCCGCAGTCTGCGCGGGCAGCCGTAGCCGGCGTTCGGCACCGTCGTCGTCGATCAGCCCCACCCACACGTCGGTGGCGTCGGGCGCGTGGACGGCGAAGTTCACGCCGCCGGGCTGCGGAGTGGCGCCCAGTGGGGTGTGTGCGCCGGGGGACAGGTGTTGGTCGGTGGACACGGGACCATCCTGCCCGCCCGGCGGGGTCGCCGTGGGGCAGGATGGAGATGTGTCCGACCCCGCCGCTTCCGCCGCCGCCTCCGTTCCCGATCAGGACCTGTTGATCGACTTCGCCGACGTGCTCCTCACCCGCGACGGCCGCACGCTGGTGGGGCCGATCGACTGGCGCGTCGAGCTCGACGAGCGCTGGGTGGTGATCGGTCCCAACGGTGCCGGTAAGACCTCGCTCATGCGGTTGGCCTCCGCGCAGGTGTTCCCCACGTCGGGGCGTGCGCACATCCTCGGTGAGGTGCTCGGGAAGACCGTGGTGCAGGATCTCACCGCCCGGATCGGCGTGTGCTCCGCGGCCCTGGCTTCACGTGTCCCCGACGATGAGCTGGTGACCGACCTGGTGGTCTCCGCCGGGTACGCGGTGCTCGGCCGGTGGCGCGAGAAGTACGACGAGGTCGACATCGGCCGTGCTGTCGACGTGCTCGAGTCGATGGGCGCCGAGCACCTCGCGAACCGCCGATTCGGCACGCTCTCCGAGGGCGAGCGCAAGCGGGTGCTCATCGCCCGCGCGCTGATGACCGATCCCGAGCTGATGCTGCTCGACGAGCCTGCCGCGGGACTCGACCTCGGCGGCCGTGAGGAACTGGTCGCGCGGCTCGATACCCTCGCCCACGATCCCGACGCCCCGGCCACGGTGCTGGTGACCCATCACGTCGAGGAGATCCCCCCGGGCTTCACCCACGCGTTGCTGCTCAAGGAGGGTGGCGTGGTGGCGCAGGGCCTGCTTGGGGACGTGCTCACCTCGGAGGTGTTGTCGGAGACCTTCAGCCAGCGCATCCTGCTCGACGAGGTGGACGGCCGCTACTTCGCCCGGAGGGCCGCGCGCCCCGGTCGCCGGCGGTTGCAGGCATGAGCGGCTCCGGCGCAGTGCCTTCGCAGGGCCACGAAAGCGGTGCTGGATCGTCGGCGGGCGGTCGTGGTCAAGGTGCCCATCACCCCCGCTCACTGGCCGACGTCCCGATCCGGCCGGCGGCCACCGTCGTGCTGTTGCGGACCGCACCGTCGGGTCTGGAGGTGTTCTTGCAGCACCGGGCGAGCGGGATGGAGTTCGCGCCCGACGTGACGGTGTTCCCGGGCGGCGGCATCGAACCCGCCGACGACGGCGACCTCACCGTGACCGCGGCACGGGAGACGATGGAGGAGTGCGGGGTGCGTCTCGATCCCGACGATCTGGTGCCGCTGTCGCGCTGGATCACCCCGCCCGGACGGCCGCGGCGCTACGACACCATGTTCTACCTCGCCGCGCTGCCCGCGGGGCAGGAGGCCGACTGCCGGACCACCGAGGCGGTGTCGGCGGGCTGGTCGAGCCCGCGCGCCTCGATCGATTCCTGGCTCGCGGGCGAGCACAAACTGATGGCGCCCACCTATTCGCAGTTGTTCCAGCTGCTGCCCTTCGAGACCGTCGAGGACGCACTGGGCTGGGCCGCGGAGAGCGCGGATCTGACGCCGGTGGCCATCACCGACGGGATGACGCGCGAGGACCGTCGGTTCCCCGGGTACGCCGAGTACGCGGCTGGTTCCACCATCTATTGAGGGGCACGGTAACGTCCGGTGGCATGACTGAATTCGTGACCCTGGACACCTCCGACGAGCACCCCGGCATCGGGACGATCCGGCTGAACCGGCCCCCGATGAACGCGATCAACGGGCAGGTCCAGGACGAGCTCATTCAGCTCGCCGCCGAGGTCAACAAGCGTGACGACATCAAGGCCGTGGTGGTCTTCGGCGGCCCCAAGGTGTTCGCGGCCGGCGCCGACATCAAGGAGATGCAGGCGATGGGCTACACGGACATGAGCGAGGCGATCGCGCGCCTACAGGGAGGCCTCTCCGCGATCGCCACGATCACTAAGCCCACCGTCGCGGCGATCACCGGCTACGCCCTCGGCGGCGGCCTCGAGGTGGCCCTCGGCGCGGATCGCCGCATCGTCGGCGATAACGCCAAGGTGGGCGTCCCGGAGATCCTGCTCGGCGTGATCCCGGGCGGCGGCGGCACCCAGCGCCTGGCTCGCCTGGTCGGGCCGGCCAAGGCCAAGGACATGGTGTTCACCGGCCGGTTCGTCGACGCCGAGGAGGCCCTGCAGATCGGCCTGGTCGACCAGGTGGTGGCCCCCGACGAGGTCTACAACGCCGCCCTCGCGTGGGCGAAGCAGTTCACGGGTGCCGCCTCGCAGGCGCTGCGCGCCGCCAAGCAGGCCATCGACCAGGGCCTGGACACCGACCTCAGCACCGGCCTGGCCATCGAGCGGCACCTGTTCGCGGGCCTGTTCGCCACCGAGGACCGCACCATCGGTATGACCTCGTTCGTGGAGAACGGCCCGGGCAAGGCGAAGTTCGTCGGCAAGTAATACGGGCGAGGAGCGGGGTTGGGTTCGGACCTGACCGGACGGTAACCTTGGCTGGAATATCTTCGAAAGGCTCAGATGACCGACCAGCAGCCGGCCCCGAACCCGCACGCCACGGCGGACGAGGTTCAAGCCGCATTCTCTGATACGAAGCTCGCCCAGGTGCTCTACCACGACTGGGAGGCGGAGACCTACGACGAGAAGTGGCACATCAGCTTCGACGAGCGGTGCATCGACTACGCCCGCGACCGGTTCGAGGCAGCCACCGGCGGCGAGAACGAGAAGCCCTACGGTCGCGCCCTGGAGCTGGGCTGCGGCACCGGCTTCTTCCTGCTGAACCTCCTGTCGGCCGGTGTCGCCGAGACCGGTTCGGTGACCGACCTCTCGCCCGGCATGGTGAAGGTGGCGCTCCGCAACGGCGAGGCCCTCGGCCACCAGGTGGACGGCCGCGTCGCCGATGCGGAGACCATCCCGTACGAGGACGATACGTTCGACCTGGTGGTGGGTCATGCCGTGCTGCACCACATTCCGGATGTGGAGCAGTCGCTGCGCGAGGTGCTTCGGGTACTCAAACCCGGTGGCCGGTTCGTGTTCGCGGGAGAGCCGACCACCATCGGCGATTTCTACGCGCGGTGGCTGGGGCGGCTCACCTGGGCGGCCACCACCAATCTCACCAAACTGCCCTTCCTGGCCGACTGGCGTCGTCCGCAGGCGGAGCTCGACGAATCCTCGCGCGCCGCGGCGCTCGAAGCGGTGGTCGACATCCACACCTTCGATCCGGACGAGATGGAGGCCATGGCCGCCCGCGCCGGCGCGGTGAACGTGGAGGCCACCACCGACGAGTTCACCGCAGCTTTCCTGGGCTGGCCGGTGCGCACCTTCGAGGCGGCCGTACCGCCCGAGAAGTTGGGCTTCGGGTGGGCCGGGTTCGCATTCGGCGGTTGGAAGAAGCTGTCGGCGCTCGACGAGAACGTGCTGCGCCGTGTGGTGCCGCGCAAGTTCTTCTACAACCTGGCGATCACCGGTACCAAGCCCGAGTAGGTGGATAGGGCGGGCCTCGACTTCCTGCGCACGCCGGAGGGTGGCGCAGCGCTCGCGGCCGCCGATCGCCTGGTTCTCTCGGATGCGTCGCTGATCGGTGATGTGGCGACGGTTCGCGCGATCGCGGGCGAGCACGCTCCCGCCGTGATCGAACAGGTCCGGGCCCGGCGCCGGGCCGCAGCCAAGTTGCGCGATGTCGATGGTTGGCTGCTCACCGACGAGGCGGTACAGCAGGCAACGCCCTCGGCGGTCGCCGAGCACCGTGCGCGGCGCCTGGCGTGGTTGTCGGTGCATGACGTGACCTGCTCCATCGGCGCCGAGCTCCAGGCGCTGGTGCAGGTGTGCCCGCGGGTGGTGGGCAGTGATCTGGATCCGCTGCGCGCCCGGATGGCGGCGCACAACGTGCCGCGCGCGCTGGTCTTCATGGCCGATGCGCTCGCACCCACGTCGACCGCCGATGTGGTGATCGCCGATCCCGCGCGGCGCGCGGGCGGGCGCCGGATCGTGGATCCGGAGCAGATGTCGCCCGCGTTGTCGGAGTTGCGGGCCACCTATGCGGGAAGGTCGTTGGCGGTCAAGACCGCGCCGGGGATCGACTACGAGGGGCTGCGCCGCAAGGGATTCGACGGGGAGGTCGAGATCGTCTCCCTCGACGGCGGGGTCCGCGAGGCGTGCCTGTGGTCGGGCCCGGTCGCGGTCCCCGGCCTGACGCGCGCGTCGGTGCTGCGCGACGGCGGCGGATTCGAGGTGTTCTCCAACGATCCGCACGATGTGGATCCGGGGGAGCCGGGGCGGTTCCTCATCGAACCCGACGGTGCCGTGATCCGCGCGGGACTGGTGCGGCACTACGCGGCGAAGCACGATCTGTGGCAGATCGATCCGCACATCGCCTACCTCACCGGCGATGTGGTGCCCGACGGTGAGCGGGGATTCGAGATCCTCGACTCGCTGAAATTCACCGAGAAGTCGCTCCGTGCCGAGCTCCGTGCCCGTGATGTGGGTGCCGTCGAGATCCTCACCCGCGGCGCTGGAGTCGACCCCGACGTGCTGCGGAGGAAGCTCAAACTCCAGGGCACTCGGCCGATCACGGTGGTGATCACCCGGATCGGCCGCGAAGTGGTGGCCTTCCTGACCCGTCCGACGCGCTAGAGCACCCGGAGCTGCGGGAAGGCGAGCATATCGTCGAAGATGTTCATCGCCACCGGATCGACGGTGACGGTCGCGGCGTCGCCGGTGAACAGGTCCAGGACCTGCTTCTGCAAGGTCTGCGATGCGTCGTTCTCCTCGGCCGCCTGCTCCACCAGCCGGTAGCCCAGCGTGGAGTGGAAGGTGTACGTGTCGAACCCCTTCGAAGCCATCTGCAGCAGGTCCTGCATGCGGCGCCGGAAGTCCCGCAGCGCGGTCTCGGTGGCGGCGTCGACGCTCACCAGTTTCACGCCGAATCCCTTCGACAGCGGCTGAACCAGTCCATCGACACGCATCGTGATCGGCCGCGGCGCGACGATGTTCGCCCGCGTCACCGCGTCCAGCACTGCGACATGTGCGGCCTGCATCTCTTTGCCCGCCAACCACGCCGGCCAGTCGGGGGTGCCGAGCTGGCTCTGGTTGACGCCCTCGAACACCGTCATGTGCATGCTGTTGTGCGGAAGCAGAGCGAAGTGATCACGGAACCGGGATTCGCGCACCAGCCGCTGCGCCTGGTTCTCCGCGCGGAAGAACGCGGAGTTCTGCGGGATGGGGCTGACGAAGGTGTTACCGGTGAACCGCTGTGCGTTCCCCTCGATGTCCCACTTCTTGCCGGGGCCCGCGGTCAGCGGAGTGCGGCCGTCCACGGGATAGGGGGCCGAAAGATCCGCGGGGGGCAGGATTCTGTGCGCTGCCGCAGCCCGCGAGTGCGGCTCCCGCGCCCGCCGCGAGTAGGCCGGCCAGGGCGGAGCGGCGTCCGATGGTGCCGTGCGTGGTCATACGTTCGGACGCTACGGCGCGCGAACCAACGTGCGGAAGCCCACGCGTGAAATCTAGGGGGTCATGGTTCCCGGTGCGGCGGAAAGCCCATGAAACGATGGACCGCATGCAGGAGTCACGCCGGTCCGATGTCGAGATGTTCCACGTCATGGACGTGCTGGCCGCAGCGGCGCGGCGTCGCGAGACCCACGGCGACGTGATCTCGCTGGCGGCGGGACAGCCCAGCGCCGGTGCACCGAAGCCGGTGCTCGCGGCCGCGCATGCCGCGCTGGATGCTGGACCGCTCGGGTACACCGAATCGTTGGGCATCGCACCGCTGCGCGAGACCATCGCCGCGCACTACGCTCGCACCTACGGCCTGGACGTGTCGCCCGAGGCGGTCGCGGTGACCACCGGATCGTCGGGTGCGTTCACGCTGGTGTTCCTCGCCGCGTTCGATCGGGGCGACACCGTCGTCATGGCCCGGCCCGGGTATCCCGCCTACCGGGACACGCTGAAGGCCCTGGGCTGCACCGTGATCGAGCTCGACTGCGGTGCGGAAACCCGGTACCAGCCCACCGTGGCGATGTTGGAGGCACTCGAAACACCGCCGAAGGGGCTCATCGTGGCGAGCCCGGCGAACCCCACCGGAACGATTCTGGCACCGTCGGAACTGGCCGATCTGGCGCGCTGGTGCGAGGCGCACGGCACGCTGCTCATCTCCGACGAGATTTACCACGGCGTGAGCTACGGTCGGACCACCGCGTGCGCCTGGGAGTTCTCCCGTGAGCAGGTGGTGATGGGTTCGGTGTCGAAGTATTTCGCGATGACCGGATGGCGCCTCGGTTGGATGCTGCTGCCCGAGTACCTGCGCCGGCCCGTCGAGCGGCTCACCGCGAACATGACCATCTGCCCGCCGGCGATCAGCCAGCATGCGGCGATCGCTGCGTTCTCCGATGAGGCCCGCGCCGAACTGGACGGTCATGTGGCGGGGTACGCACGGAACCGGGAGATCGTGCTGGCCGGGCTGGCGGAGCTCGGCGTCACCGAGCTGGCGCCGCCCGATGGTGCCTTCTACGCGTACGCCGATATCGGGCACCTGACCGACGATTCGCTCGCCTGGTGCGCCGCGGTGCTCGACGAGACCGGGGTGGCGATCACCCCGGGCCTGGATTTCGACACGGCCCGGGGTGATCGCACCATCCGGCTCAGCTTCGCCGGGGCGACCTCCGAGATCGAGGAGGCGCTGCACCGGCTGGCGCCGGTGTTTCGGCGCTGACCGCTAGACGCCGAGCGCGCGGCGCAGGGCGAGCACCGCCAGATCGATCCCCGCCTGCGCCCCGCGGGTCTCCCGCAGGGCGTTGAGCATCATGAAGTCGTGGATCACGCCGCCGATCCGCACGGCGGTCACCTCGTTGCCGGCCTCGCGGAGTTTGGCGGCGTAGGCCTCACCGCCGTCGCGCAGTACATCGGCCTCGGCAGTGATGATGGTGGCCGGCGGCAGGTCGGTGAGCTGCTCGACCGTCGCGTTCAGAGGCGATGCGAAGATCTCGGCGCGCTGCGCCTCGTCGGTCGTGTACTGATCCCAGAACCACTGCATGGCGTCGCGGCGCAGGAAGTACCCCTCGGCGAACTCCCGATACGACTCGGTGTCGAAGTTCGCATCGACCACGGGGTACAGCAGGACCTGCGCCGCCAGCTTCACATCGCCGCGGGCTTTGGCCTGCAACGCGAGCACTGCGGACATATCGCCACCCACCGAATCGCCGGCCACGGCAATACGAGCGCCGTCGAGGTTCTTCTCGGCGCCCGACTTCACGACCCACTGCGCCACGGTGTAGTTCTGCTCGATCGCGATCGGGTACCGCGCCTCGGGGGAGAGGTCGTACTCGGGGAAGACCGCTGCCGCGCCGGTTCCCACGACGAGCTCGCGGACGAGGCGATCGTGGGTGTGGGCATTGCCGAACACCCAGCCCGCGCCGTGAATGAAGAAGATCACCGGCAGCACGCCGGTCGCACCCTTCGGCCGGACGATACGGGTGCGGACCTCGCCGGTGGGGCCGCCGGACACGGTGATCCACTCCTCATCGACCTCGGGGAAGGTGACACCCTCGCCGGACTGCACGTCATCGACGGTCTTGCGGCCCTCGACGGGGCCAAGATCGAACAGGTACGGCGGGTTGGCGGTGGCCTCGGAGAAGGCGCGGGCGGCGGGCTCGAGGGTGACGCTCATGATGTTCCTCCTGTGTCGTCGGTGCGGAGAACGTTCGTTCTCAACGCTGCCTGTTACAGTAGGGGAACGATCGTTCTCGCGCAAGGGATAGAAGAACAATGGATGCTGAACAGCAGCGGACAGCCGTGCTGGACGCCGCGGAGAGGTTGTTCTACGGCAAGGGGATCCAGGCCGTGGGGATGGACGAGATCCGTGCCGCCGCGGGTGTCTCGCTCAAGGCGATCTACAAGCTGTTCCCGTCGAAGGATCTGCTCGTTGCCGAGGTGCTGGCGATTCGGGACCGCCGCTGGACAGACGGCCTGCACAAGTACGTCGACCGCGCAGACACTCCGGAAGATAAGGTGCTCGCAGTCTTCGACTGGCTCGACGAGATGTTCGCCGAGAACGACTTCCGCGGTTGCTCGTTCATCAACAGCTACGGCGAACTCGGTGCTACGTCACCCACCGTCGCGCAGGCGGCACAGCACAACAAGTCCTGCTATCAGGACGAGGTCAACGCCCTGGTCGCCGACGCCGGGCTACCGCCGACCGTCGCCGTGCAGGTCGGCTTGCTCACCGAAGGGGCGCTCGCAACGGCGGCCATTCTCGGCCCGGACGGCGTGGCCGACGGTGCGCGGCAGGCCGCGAGAGTGCTGATCGGTGCTCAGCGCTCGGTGGGGGCTCGCACTGCCGAGGAGTGAGAACGCTTCTGTTCCTGGTCGATGAGGTCCAGTCGTTCGCCGCCCGGAAGGCGATCGCGGTCAGGCGGGTGCGGTGAGGATGCGCGGACCGTCTTCCGTGATCGCGACGGTGTGCTCGCTGTGCGCCGCACGTGAGCCGTCGGCGGAACGCAATGTCCAGCCGTCCGGGTCGAACGTGATCTTGTCGGTGGTGGCGCAGAACCACGGCTCCAGTGCGAGCGTGGTGCCCGTCTGGAGGAGCAGGCCCTTGCGCGCTTTGCCGGTGTTCGGTACGTGCGGGTCCTCGTGCATCGTTCGGCCCAGGCCGTGTCCGCCGAACTGGGTGTTCACCGGGTAGCCGTACTTCTTCGCGACCTCGCCGATCGAGGCGGAGACGGTGCCCAGTCTGGTGCCCGGGCGCATGTGGTCGATCGCCGCATCGAGCGCGTCCCGTGTGGCCTGGATGAGCCGGGTGTCCTCGGGCCGCGGGGTGCCCACACTCACGCTGCGCGCGGCATCGGCCACCCAGCCGTCGATCGAGACGGCGATGTCGACGGTGAGCAGGTCTCCGTCTTCGAAGACGTATTCGTGCGGAAGTCCGTGCAGGCAAGCGTCGTTCACCGAGAGGCACGTGACATTGCGGAACGGACCACGGCCGAACGAGGGTGCGTAGTCCCAGTAGCAGGACTGGGCACCGCGATCGTCGATCATCTTCCGCGCCCGGTACTCCAACTCCATGAGGTTCATACCGGGCTCGGCCATGGTGGTGAGCTCCTCCAGCAGTTGCGCGATGAACGCGCCGGTGGTGCGCATCTTCTCGATCTCGCCGGGGGTTTTGAGCTCCATCATGGTATTAAAATACCACGCACTATCCGGTGGGGCTGAACCGCTCCGCGTCCAGGTACTCGGCCGCCAGGCCGTCCAGGGGCTGGCCGAGCACCGCGGCCAGCGCGACGACGGTGCCGAACGCGGGCGTGGCCATCCGCCCGGTCTCGATCTTGCGCAGCGTCTCCGGGGAGATGCCCGCGGCGCGGGCCACCTCGTCGAGCCTGCGAACGCCCCGCGCCTCGCGCAGCCGCGCCCCCAGGCGCCGACCCGCGGCTATCTGTTCGGGGGTGAGGGGCTGGCGGACCATGGCCCCAGCTTAACCGCTCAGGGCGACGAAGAACGCGAGCGCTCTCAGTTCTTGGCGACGCTGTCGCCGGTGCGTCGACCCGAGGTGAAGGCGTACACGTCGCCCTCGTTGCCGACTGTGACGAGCTCGCCGTCGGGTCCGATCGAGACGCCCGACGTGGATTTGATGCCGTCGGGCAGGTCGAAGGTGCGCAGCGTGGTGCCGGTGTCGGTGCGGAACTCGATGAGCTGTGTCTGCACCCCCGCCCACGACCGGGTCACGGCGTAACCGATACCGCCGCGGATCTGGGTGGCCGGCGAGACCATCGCCACGTCGGTGCGTTTGAACACTTCACGCACACTGTCGCCCTGATCCTGGAGGGCGACGAAGGAGCCGCGCTGCAGCCCAGGGGCCGCGGGAATGATCGTGCCGTCGGGGGACACCGACGGGGGGACCGAGGTCTGGTAGCCCAGGTCGTGGGTCCACTTCGTGGCGCCGGTCGCCGCGTCGAGCGCCGCCAGCTTCTTCGAGCGCAGGTTCACGTACAGCGTCTTGCGGTCGGCGGACAGCGCGGGTGAGCCGATGACGCCGTCGGCGATGTCCTTGCGCTCCCAGGCGTACCGCAGGTCGTGCCGCGAGCTGCCGTCCTTCTTGCCGTAGTCGACCGCCATCACCTTCGACGGTGCGCCCGGGGGCGCCACCACCACGAAGGCGCGTTCCGAGGCGGTGTCCACGGCGGGCGGCCCGGTGACCAGGCAACCGGGGCCGTTCGTCGCGCAGTCCTCGATTCCGGCGCCGTTGTCGTTCGCGGAGACCTTCGGCACCAGGCCGATCGCGGCGCCCGCAGCGTCACCGTCGTGCGAATTCACCAGCACCATCTGTCCCAGGTGGGTGATGGCGAGAACGGTGTTGTCGCCGGCCAACTTGATCCACAGAGGTGTGCCCGCCGTGGGGTAGCGCCAGCGCACCTGACTGTCGGGATTGAAGGTGTACAGCCAGCCCGGGACGCCGAGATAGGTGTATTCGAACTGGTCGACCACGGGAGCCTGGAGGTCGGCGCCGGGTGCGTCGCGGCGACAGTAGGTCTTGCGGCCCACGGTCAGCTCCAGGCTGAAGGTGGTGCACCCGGTGTCGGGCCGCGCGGTCACCGAGATCACTCCACGATTGGAGATCGCGGGCTGCGCGAGGTTCGGGCCGTGCAGGGGTCGGTTCCAGGCGGGAACCAGGGTCTCGGCGGCCGCACGGTCGGTGTAGGAGTTGTTGCGGGAGTCGCCGTACATCCCAGGCCAGGCCGCCGAATCGTCGGCGAAGACCCAGGTGTTGTCGGGTGCGCAGGACGCCAGGACCGCGGTGGCAGCCACCGTCGCGCCCAGCATGAGCGCGCGCCTACCCAACCGCATGTCTCTCCTTCTCGCCGACCGTGGCACCGTTGATCGCCCCACAGACTATCGCGGTGGCCGTGCGGGACCGCCGGGGCGCACCGCCCGATAGGCTTGTCCGTTATGACGAGCATGTGGAACGCCCCGTATCGGACGCGGTGGCGGCACGCGCGATCGGCCGATGCGCAGGCGCGATTCCTGACCCTCGCCTCGTTGCGCTGGGTCCTGAAGAACAAGGCCTATACCCCCTGGTACCTGGTGCGGTACCTGCGACTCGCGAAGTTCCGGATCGCCAACCCGCACATCATCCTCAAGGGCATGGTGTTCCTCGGAAAGAACGTCGAGATCCATGCGACCCCGGGACTCGGCCGGATGGAGATCGGTCGCTGGGTCCACATCGGAGACTCGAACAAGATCCGGTGCCATGAGGGTTCGCTGCGGATCGGCGACAAGTCCGTCTTCGGCCGCGACAACGTGGTCAACTGCTATCTCGACATCGAATTCGGGCCCGCCTCGCTGGTCGCCGACTGGTGCTACATCTGCGATTTCGACCACAAGATGGACGACATCCACATCCCCATCAAGGATCAGGGCATCGTCAAGGGCCCTGTCCGGATCGGCGGCGACACCTGGGTCGGCACCAAGGTCACCGTCACCCGTAACACGCTGATCGGGCACGGCAGTGTGCTCGGAGCGCACGCCGTGGTGCGCGGCGAGATCCCGCCCTACTCGATCGCCGTCGGTTCGCCCGCGAAGGTGATCAAGAACCGCAAGGAGATGTGGGACGCGAACGTTGCCGAGCGTGCCGAACTGGAGCGCGCTTTGGCCGATATCGAGCGGAAGAAGGCCGAGGCCCGCGGCCTGCCGCAGGAGACCGATCAGAGCTCGTAGAACGGCCGTGGGTAGCGGAACTCACCGGTGAGGTCCGCGGTGTAGGAGGTGAGCGGGCGGGCTAGGAAGGAATCGCCGGCCCAGTCGGCGACATCCGGCCGGATGCCCAGGTCGGCTGCCGCGACGAACCCGAACCGCGGGTAGTACCCCGCGTGGCCGAGCAGCACCACGAGCGGCTCGCCGAGCGCATCGGCGGCACTGAGGGGAGCATGCATCAGCGCCGAACCTGTTCCGCCGGACTGCGCGTCGGTGCGCACCCCCAGCGGGCCGAGCGCGAGAACCGGACGGTCGTCGACGGTGCCGCGGGTAAGACATACATGCCCGACGACGGTGCCTGCGGCCTCGGCGACCAGCGACAGCTCGGGTATCCACGCACTCGAATCCCGCAACGCCGCGACGAGCCCCACCTCGACCGGTGTCTCATGATCGGGTGGCGCCAACGCTGCGAATGCGCTGCGATGCACCGCGGCGATCGCCGCTATGTCGCCGGGTAGCTCGCGCCGGATCAGCACGCGTCGACGATGGCCCTGATTCGTGGCGAGACCGGGGTGAACACGTCGAGCACGCCGATCGCCCGCAACTGCGGAACGGCCTCGGTGAGAGCGGCTTTCAGTTCAAGCGCGTCGGCGGACTCGTCCGGCAGCTCTAGGTACCGCTGAGCGTTGCGGATGAAGGCGGCGACGGTGCCCTTGCGTAAAGCGAGGCCGCCGAAATCGGCGGAATCCTGATCATCGGGGAGCACGTCTTCGGGGCGCACGGTCATGGCGACCACGCTACACCGGGTGCGTGGAATTCATTCGGGCGCTTTGGTGATGGCGAGGGAGGCGAAGGCGATCGCCTTTTCGCATTCGACGGTGCGGCCGGGGGATGGGTTGACCGGTTGTCCGGCACGGGTAATAACGACCGCAGCTTCAGAGGCGAAGACGGCGAGACAGTAGTCGTTCTCGGTCGCGACTGCGATTGAGCGCCTGTTAACTATGCGATCGGTTTGCCAGGGCAGCATGCGGTACTTCCGTTTGTAGGTGTCGAGCGATTTCTCGTCTCCGGTGATTTGGGAGTAGAGGATGCCCTTGCCGGTGGCGGTGCTATAGCCGATTGATTGCCAATGGCAGCCGCGGTAGTTGGCCGAGTCCACTTGTGCGGCGTCGCTGATGGTGGCGGGGTCGATGCCTAGGGTGCGCAGTTCTGTATCGGTGTAGGCGCTGCAGGGTTCGAAGGTGGTGCCGTTGGTGCGGTCGTTGGTGCGGTTCTTGATGGTGGGGGTGAACGGCAGAGGCTTGGGGGATGTTCGCGGTGACCACAGCGCGGATGTCGGCTCGCCGGAGATCGCGGTCGCGCAGCCAGCGGTCCCCAGGATTACGAGGCCGGTCGCGGCGGTAGTGGCGAGCAGTCCCCGGTGTCGGCGCGTCATGGGCTGATCACGCGTCCGCCGTCATCCGTCGATGCACTCGCTTCGGTGTGGTTGTCACGCGGGGGCTTTGGTGATGGCGAGGGAGGCGAAGGCGATCGCCTTCTCGCACTCGACCGTGCGCCCGGGCGATGGGTCGACCGGTTGTGCGGCAATCGTGACGACCACAGCGAATTCCGACATGAACACGCCGAAGCAGTATTCGCTCTCGGTAGCCACGGCCAGCGGGCGCCCCTCGACGGTGCGGTCGGGTTGCCACGGAAGGTCCTTGTACTTCTGCTTGTAGCTGTCGAGAGACGCTTCATTGCCGACGATTTGGGAGTATTCGATGCCGCGCCCCTTGGTGTAGCCGATGGAATCCCAGCGGCAGCCGCGGTAGTTCGCTGCGTCGACCTGGGCGGCGTCGCTGATGGTGGCGGGGTCGATGTCTAGAGCGCGCAGTTCTGTATCGGTGTAGGCGGCGCAGGGTTCAAAGGTGGTGCCGTCGGTGCGGTCGTTTGTGCGGTTCTTGATGGTGGGAGTGAACGGCAGCGGTTTGGGGGAGGTGCGGGGGGATGACAGTGCGGACGTCGGTTCCCCGGAGATCGCGGTCGCGCAGCCGACGGTTCCAGCGATAGCGACGATTGTTGCGACCGTGAGAGCGAACGGGGCATTGAGGCGACGCGTCACTGGCGGATCAGGCGATCTATTTCGTCCGCGCTGACACCCTCGGTGCGCAGGATCCGCCGTCCTGTCGCTCGGATGCTCTCGGCAAGGGCGCGCGCTTCGGTTGCCTGGGCCAGGTAGGTGCTGCGGAGAGATTGCTCGTGCTCAACGGCGCCAAGCCGGATGTTGTAAGTGGCGGCCTCGCCCTCGACAGTAGGGCCGAGGTAATTGATCCTACCTACTTCGCGCAGCCCCTTAGCGGCCTCAGTGATCCTCTCCGCATGCCGTTCAAGCGCGCGTGCAAGCTCTTCATGGGGATTGCCGTCCATGACCATGTTCGGCCGGTCGGCGATCGCCGCCTGCGCTTCGTCCATGATCTGTCCGAGTGTTCCGTCTGACATGCCGCTCCTTCGCCGGGAAAGCTCTGCTACGCATTAGACGCACCAGCGCGGCGATCGGTTCCCCCGGATCAGAGCGGATTGGTGGGATCCCGTTCGGGCAGCGGGCGCTCGTCGATCACCCTTCGCCCCAGCGGATTGCGTGGGCGGCGCTTCGCCGCGAGATACACCTGCGCGGTCTCCCCGGCGACGGCTTCCCACGTGAGCGCCTCCACCTCGGACCGGGCGGCCGCCGCCCACCGATGTGCGGAAACCGGATCGTCGAGTACCCCGCGGATCGCGGCGGTGAGACCGGCCACGTCGGCGGGATCCACCGAGACACCGGTCTCGCCGGCCCGGATGAAATCGGCCAGTCCGCCGGCGGTGGTAGCGATGATCGGGATGCCGGTGGCGGCCCCCTCCAGCGCGACGATCCCGAACGGCTCGTAGCGCGACGGGATCACCAGGGCATCGGCCGAATGCAACTGTGCCACCAGCTCGTCGTGATCGAGCGCCCCGGTGAACTCCACCGCGCGCATCACCTTCTGCTCCCGCGCGACGCCGCGCAGCCACTCCGCCTGGGTACCGTCGCCGGCGATGGTGAGGGTGGTGCCGGGATGGGTGCGGCGCACCCGGGCGAGCGCTGCGATGAGGTCCTGTACGCCCTTCTCGTATTCGAGCCGGCCAACGTACAGCAGGCGGGGCGGCCCCGACCGGGCGCTGACGATGGCGCGGTCCCGGTAGGGCCACAACTCGACGTCGATGCCGTTGGCGATGGTGTGCAGTTGCGCGATGCCGGGGCCGAAGAGCCGGTTCACTTCGTCCGACATCGATCGCGAGCAGGTGATCACCGCATCCGCTTCGTTCGCGAGCCACCATTCGGTCGAATGCACCTGCCGGTTCACCGGTCCCGAGACCCAGCCGCTGTGCCGGCCCGCCTCGGTCGCGTGGATCGTCGCGACCAGCGGAGCGTCGAAGGCCTCCGCGAGACCGACCGCAGCGTGCGCTGCCAGCCAGTCGTGGGCGTGCACCACATCGGGTACCCAGGGGCGGCCGACGGTGCCGGCGCCATGGCCCACGTCTTCGCCGGCTGTCGGGTTGAAACCGGCCAGCCGCAGTCCCGCCCGCAGCATCGAATGTCCCATCGACAACACCCACGGCATCATGTCGGTGCCGAATTCCAATGCCAAGGGGTCCTCGGCGGCCATGATCACGCGGATGCCGTCGATCCGCTGATCGGAGGTGGGGTTGCTGCGCGGATCGGTGCCGGTGGGCTGACGTGAGAGGACCACCACGTCGTGGCCCTGGTCGCGTAGTTGCAGCGCGAGGTGGTGCACATGCCGGCCGAGGCCGCCGACCACCACGGGCGGGTACTCCCAGGAGACGAGCAGAACGCGCATCAGAACCCTCCCACGGGATCGAGCCGTGCGGGCGGAAGACGACGGGCGTCGAGGCCGGGGAACGGATCGTCGGCCTGGCGCCAGCTTCGGGCGAGCATCGCCGCGCGCGCCTCGTCGCCGCGCTCGGCGGCGTCGGCGATCTCGCGCAGGGCGTGCGCATGCTTGTAGGCGCGGTCGCGGGCGTACGCGGCGGCGGTGTCCTTCGAGACCATGAACGGCCAATCGGATTGCAGGCACATGAGTGCCTCCTGCAGGACCTGGTCGCTGACGCGGTCGCGCTGCCGCCCGGCGCGCTTGTCGAGCACCCGCAGCGTCGTCGTGGTGATCTCCTCATTGAGCTCGACGAACTCGCGCACCTGCGGGCCCTCCCAGACCCGCCAGTCCTTACCGGATCCCCAGGAGCTGGCAGCGATCTCACGCGGAGCACCCACGTACCCGGCTTCGGCGGCCGAGCGCAGCGTGCCTACTCGCACACCGGCCTCGGGCAGCGCGCGCAGCACCCGTTCCAGCCAGATCGGGCCCTCGTACCACCAGTGCCCGAACAGCTCGGTGTCGAAAGCCGCCACGACCAGGGCGTCGCGGCCGATCCGGGAGCTCTCGGACCGGAGGCGCTGCACCACGGTCTCCACGAAGTCGGCGACGTGTTTGTCGATCGCGGCGTCGGCGCGCTGCGGGTCGTACGGGGCCTTCTCCTGCTCGGGCACGTTCTTGCCCGTCACCCGGCTCGGCTTGAGGCCGGTCGAGTGATCGTGCGCGTAGAAGTCGCGGTAGGCGGCGTGCCCGGGATACCCGGATTTCGGTGACCAGACGCGGTAGCTCACCGGAAGGTCGCGGCCGAAGGCCAGCACCGTCGAATCGCCCACCGGGCGAGCCAGCGCGGTATCGCCCCCCAGGGTGGGCCCGTCGACCATGAAGTGGGTGACGCCCGCGGCCTGGTACCCGTGTTCCATGCCGGGTGCGTACGCGCACTCGGGAGCCCAGATGCCGGCCGGATCCTGACCGAGACGGGCCTTGCCGTACGCGAGGCCCTCGCGCAGCGACAACTCGCGGAGCCTCGGGTGCAAGAGCGGTTGGAAGGGGTGCGCGAGCGGTCCGCCGAGCAGTTCGACGGTGCCCGCATCGGCGAGACGGCGCAGCACCGGGGTCCCGCCGTGCCGCCACTGCGATTCGAAGAGACGCAGCGCGTGCGCGGCGTTACGGTGTTCGCGTGCACCGAGTTCCGCGCTCGCGGGCCGGCCGGACAGGGCCGCCTCGTGTGCCCGCAACTGCCAGTTGCCGAGGTAGTGGTGCATGGCTTCGAGGCAGTAGGGGTCGTCGAGCTGGGCGGCGAGCACGGGGGTGATCCCGAGGGTCAGCTGCTCGGTGCGGCCCTCGTCGGCGAGCCGGTCGAGTACCTCTGCGACGCGGAGATAGGACGCCGCCCACGATTGGTAGAGCCACTCCTCGCCGACCGGCCACGCGCCGTGGTGCGCGAGCCACGGCAGGTGCGAATGCAGGACGACGGCGATCATCCCGGGTTCGCGAGGGCTTCCGGTCACGGTGTGGACTTCCGTGCGTAGAAGAACAGGTCGAGGCTGTCGGGGGCGTCGGGGCGTACGTCGAAGTCGGTGGCGGCCACGCCGGCCACATCGCGGGAGAGCTCCTCGGGCCAGGGCTCACCGGCCAGCGACCGATCGATCTGTGCGTCGATGAAGCTGCCGCCGTGGTGCCGGTCCAATTCGGCCAGGCGGGCGCCGTGATAGACGCCGAGCTTCTCGGTGACCTCGAGTCCGGCGCCCTCGAGCAGCTCAGTGAGCTCGTCGGAGTTCAGTTCCCGGGTGTGGAAGGGGTTGAGCGGGGTGTCGCGGCCGGGGGAGAAGGTGACGCGGTTCGGTGTGGAGATCACGAGCTCGCCTCCCGGGCGCAGCACGCGGGCCACTTCGCGGAGGAACTGCGGCTGATCCCACAGGTGCTCGATCACCTGGAAATTCACCACGGCATCCACCGAGGCGTCGTCCAGCGGGAGCTCGGCGAGGTTGCCGTGCAGCATCGTCACCTTCGGGTAGGTCGAGCGCACGTGGGCGACGGCCGACTCGTCATAGTCGAGGGCGGTCACCGTCGCGCCCTCCTCGGCCAGAAGGGCGGCGCCGTAGCCCTCGCCGCTTCCCGCCTCGAAGACGGTCCGGCCGGCGTACCGGTCTGCGATCGCCAGGTACGCGATCTCGTGCCGGCGGAACCAGTAGTTCTCCTCGGGGATACCGGGAACCGTCCGCTCGCCGGTCAAAGGCAGCGCGTCACACATTCTGTCGAGCCTAGTCTGCTTCGTCGGGTGGGCCAGCCCACATGGACAGTTACTGCCCGGTAACTTACTCTGGCGTTAAACAGTGTCGTGAGGCGGTGCTAAGTTCGAGTGGCTTAGCCTGCCGGGGGCGAGGTCATCAGGCCCCGACGGCAGTGTGAGAATGTGCCCTACGAGTATCCGATGATCCAGGAGGTCGACGAAGACCAATGACGAACGTAGTCGTACTGATCAAGCAGGTCCCTGACACCTACTCCGAGCGCAAGCTCACCGACGGTGATTACACCCTCGATCGCGAGTCGGCCGACGCCGTCCTCGACGAGATCAACGAGCGCGCCGTGGAGCAGGCGCTCCAGATCAAGGAGGCCGACGGCGGCGAGGTGACCGTGCTGTCCCTCGGGCCTGCCAGCGCCACCGATGCGATCCGCAAGGCGCTGTCGATGGGTGCCGACAAGGCCGTCCACATCCAGGACGACGCCGCTCACGGCTCGGACGCCATTCAGACCGCATGGATCCTGGCCCGCGCGCTCGGCACCATCGAGGGCGTCGAGCTGGTCATCGCCGGTAACGAAGCCACCGACGGCCGCGTCGGCGCCGTGCCGGCCATCCTGGCCGAGTACCTCGGTCTCCCGCAGCTCACCCACCTGCGGAGCCTGACCATCGACGGTCAGACCCTCAAGGGCGAGCGCGAGACCGACGAGGGTGTCTTCGAGGTCGAGTCCTCGCTGCCCGCCATCGTCTCGGTCAACGAGAAGATCAACGAGCCCCGCTTCCCCTCCTTCAAGGGCATCATGGCCGCGAAGAAGAAGGAAGTGAACGTGCTCACCCTCGCCGAGATCGGCGTGGAGAACGACGAGGTGGGCGGCGCCAACGCGGGTAGCCAGGTCTCGGGTGTCACCCCGAAGCCGCCGAAGGCCGCGGGCGAGAAGGTCACCGACGAGGGCGACGGCGGCAGCAAGGTCGCGCAGTTCCTCATCGGCCAGAAGATCATCTAAGACCCCCTCACACTCAAAGGAGAGAATCCGATATGGCAGACGTACTCGTTCTCGTCGAGCAGGCTGAGGGCAAGATCAAGAAGGTCACGGCCGAGCTGATCACCGCCGCGAAGGCGCTCGGTGAGCCCGCCGCCGTCGTCGTGGGCGCCCCCGGCACCACCGACGCGATCGCCGATCAGCTCAAGGCCGCCGGCGCCGCGAAGATCTACCGCGCGGAGTCGGCCGACGCCGACAACTACCTCGTCACCCCCAAGGTCGACGTGCTGTCCTCGCTGGCCGAGTCGGTGGCCCCCGCCGCCGTCCTCACCGCCGCGACGTTCGAGGGCAAGGAGGTGTCGGGCCGCCTCGCCGCGCGTCTCGGTTCCGGTCTGCTCGCCGATGTCATCGAGGTCAAGCCGGCCGGTGCCGGTGTGCACTCGATCTTCGGTGGCGCGTTCACCGTGGATGCTCAGGCCGGGGGCGACGTCCCTGTCTACTCGGTGCGCCCCGGCGCCATCGAGGCCGACGGCCAGGCCGGTGCCGGCGAGGTCGTCGACGCGGAGGTCCCGGCTCAGGCCGAGAACGCCGTGAAGATCACCGCCAAGCACCCGATCACCGGCGGCAGCCGCCCCGAGCTCACCGAGGCTTCGATCGTGGTCTCGGGTGGCCGTGGTGTGGGTTCGGCCGAGAAGTTCTCGGTGGTCGAGGAGCTCGCCGACGCCCTGGGCGCAGCCGTGGGTGCCTCGCGCGCCGCCGTCGACTCGGGCTACTACCCGGGCCAGTTCCAGGTCGGCCAGACCGGTAAGACCGTGTCGCCGCAGCTGTACATCGCCCTGGGTATCTCGGGCGCCATCCAGCACCGCGCCGGCATGCAGACCTCGAAGACCATCGTGGCCGTCAACAAGGACGAAGAGGCACCGATCTTCGAGATCGCCGACTACGGCATCGTGGGCGACCTGTTCGACGTCGCTCCGCAGCTCACCGAGGCGGTCAAGGCTCACAAGGGCTGACACACGCTCGATCGAAACGCGCCCCGTCCGGCATCCGGACGGGGCGCGTTCGCGTCTGCTCCCCACCGATCGGCGGGGGCTGATGCATCCGCTCGGAGACGCTCCGCGGCTGCCCGGAGGATTGCGATCGCGAACACGCGGCGACGAGGCTCGATGCAGGCGACCGAACGCGGTCGGCGACAAGGAGCGAGGTAGCGGACATGCAGGAAGACGACTCTCGAACCGGGCGACGGGACACTACGGGCCGCCCCAAGGGTGGAGTCGACCGACGTCGATTCCTGCTCGGCTTGGGCACCGTCGCCGGCGCGGGTGTACTCGCCGCGTGTGGCGGCACGGGTACACCCGGCGGGCCATCGACGACGCGCCGGCCGTACAGTTCGCTCACCGGTCCGGACATGTCGGGCGCAGCGCCCGGGGTCCGGGTCCAGGACGACCTCTTCCGGCACGTCAACGGTGCCTGGTACGACTCCTTCCAGATCCCTCCGGAGAAGCCGAGCGGGGGCGGGATGGAAACGCTGACCGACCAGGTCGAGAAACAGCTCCGAGAGATCATCGAGTCGATTCGCGATGCCAAGGCGGGCAGTGACGAGGCGAAGATCCGCGACACCTACCGGACTTTCATGGACACCGCCAAGATCGATGCGGTGGGTACCGCACCGCTGCGGTCGACGCTGTCTGCGATCGACGGCGCCGCCGATCGAGCAGCCCTCTTCGATGTGGTCGGTGCGCAGCAGCGTACCGACGGTGGCTGGGGCGTCGTCGGGGTCTCCGTCAGCCCCGACCGGAAGAACTCCACCCGCAATCTCGTGCACCTGACCCCGACGATGGGGGGCTTGCCGTCGAAGGCGCACTACCTGGATGCGCAGATGCAGGACGTCCGGGACAAGTACCGCGAGTTCATGCGGAAGACGGCGGAGTTGGCGGGCTTCGCCGACCCAGCGGGTACGGCCGATCGGGTGATCGCCGTGGAGACCAACCTGGCTCGGGCGACGTGGGAGCGGGAGAAGTATCGCGACGACAACGCCACCTACAACCTGTACCAGTGGACGCAGCTCGCCGATCTCGCGCCCGGATTCGATTGGCTGCGTTGGCGTGATCTGCAAGGGCTGACATCGGAGACGTCCAAAGAAGTGGTGGTGATGCAGCCGGACTTCCTGCCCGCCGCCGCCACGATCTGGGCGAAGACCGATATCGAGGCGCTGAAAGATTGTGCCCGCATGGGGATCATCTCCACCTATGCCGATGTATTGCCGCAGGCCTTCGGAGACGCCCGGTTCGAGTTCTACGAGCGGACCCTCGATGGTGCCCAGAAGCAGGAGGAGCGCTGGAAGATGGGGGTGACGATGGTCAATACGACGCTGGGCGAGGCGCTCGGGCGCCTGTACGTGCAGAAGCACTTCTCGGCCGAATCCAAACGACAGGTCGAGAAGCTGGTCGAGAACCTCAAATCCGCCTACCGCTCGGCTTTCGAACGCTCGCAATGGATGTCGCCGCCCACGCGGACCGCCGCAATCGCCAAGCTCGACAAGATGACCACCAAACTGGGCTACCCGGACAAGTGGGAGGACTATTCGACGTTGGAGGTGGGGACATCGTCGGCGGTCGAGAACACCCGAGCCGTGATCGCCTACACCGAGCAGATGACATTGGACCAACTGACCAAACCGGTCGACCGGTCCAAGTGGAACATGCTGCCGCAGTCGGTGAATGCGTCCTACGTCCCGACCAGCAACGAGATCTGCTTTCCCGCGGCCATCCTGCAGGCACCGTTCTTCTCCGTCGACAATCAGGCCGCCGTGAACTACGGGGCGATCGGCGCCGTGATAGGTCACGAGATCGGCCATGCCTTCGACGATTCGGGATCGAAGTACGACGGCGACGGCAATCTCAAGGACTGGTGGGCTCCCGCCGACCGTGCCGAATTCGACAAGCGCACCAAGGCGTTGATCGCGCAGTACAACACTCTGGTGCCGATCGGAGCCGCGCCCGGGAGCACGGTCAACGGCGCGATGACTGTGGGGGAGAATCTCGCTGACCTCGGCGGCCTGGGCATCGCGGTCGAAGCCTTCCGCCTCGCCGTCAAGAACCGTGACGCGGGAACGGAGTTCGCGGATCAGAGCGGCTCGGCGACACCGTCCGCGTCCGGCCCGCAGGCCGAGAACGCTGCGCTGGTGCCTCTGTTTCTCAGCTACGCGCGGAGCTGGCAGAACAAGACCCGTCCCGAGGCGGTCCGGGAGTCCTTGGCGACGGCGATGCACGCACCACCGGAGTTCAGGACGAACCAGGTGGTGAAGAACGTCGATACGTTCGCGGACACCTTCGGCGTGCGGCCCGGTGACGGCGAGTGGCTCGAACCCAAGGACCGGGTACGTCTGTGGTAGTCGAAGCCCTCGTGGTGACGCGATAACAGGGTGCGACCTACGGCGGCGCGACCGAGCCCGGCGGTGCTGAGCGAGGCGAATGTGTCCGCTATGGTTAATATTCATGAAGGCGAAATTCGTTGGCGTGATGGTGTTGACTGCGGTTCCGCTCCTCGCGAGCTGTTCGTTGCTCGGGACCACCCTCGACTATTCGAAGGCGGAATCGGAAATCGCGAAGTCCCTCAACGAGGCGTATGGGGCGGACGGCGTCAAGGTCGATTCGGTGGCGTGCGACCAGGCGGGTAAGCGGCCGAAGCCCGGCTCGACGTTCCTGTGCAAAGCCGAGATCGGGGCCGCGACCGTGCCCGTTGAGGTGACGGTCAAAGACGAGGATATGAACATCGCGTACAAGCCCACGAAGAAGCTCTACGACCTGGCCAAGGTGGGGCCGACCCTGCAACCGGACGTGCAGAAGCAGGTGAAGGTCCCAGTGACCATCAGCTGCGGTACCGGGATGAAGGCCGCCGCCCCCGGTGAGACGTTCCCGTGTGAGCTGACGGACGGCACGGGCGAGAAGGCCGGGCTGAACTACAAGGTCGGACCGATGGACGGCGCCGACAGCTGGGCACCGCGACAGGACTGATAGCGACCGTGTAACGACCAACCAAACCGGACACCTGAGCGGCCTCCTCGGATACCGTGACGCAATGTCCTCGAACGTCGACACCCCCACCGCGCCGCCGCATCCGAAGGCGGCCGCCACCGTCGTCCTGGTGCGGGACGGTGTCGACGAGGTCGAGGTCTTCTTGCAGCGCCGCGTGCAGCAGATGGCCTTCGCCGGCGGCATGACGGTGTTCCCGGGGGGCGGCGTCGACCCGCGCGATGCCGAGATCGACATCGCCTGGCAGGGGCCGGAACCGTCCTGGTGGGCGGAACGATTCGGAACCGTCGAGAGCAATGCCCGGCAGCTGGTGTGCGCAGCCGTGCGCGAGACCTTCGAGGAGTGCGGCGTCCTGCTCGCTTCCGAGCCCGACGGGGCGTCCTCTGATGCCACCGCGCTGGCGCCGGCCCGCGCCGCGCTCGAGGCCCGCGAGTTCGGCCTCGCCGAATTCCTGCGCGAGCAGAACCTGGTCCTTCGCGCCGACCTGCTGCGTCCGCTCGCACACTGGATCACTCCGGAGAACGAGAAGCGTCGCTACGACACGCGCTTCTTCCTCGCCGCGCTCCCCGACGGCCAGGAGGCGGACGATCGCACCAGCGAGGTCGACGAAGCGTACTGGCGCACCGCATCGGGGGCATTGGCGGACTGGTCCGACGGGAAGTGCTTCCTCCTCCCACCCACGTGGTCCCAACTGCGCTCGGTCGCCGCCTACGGAACCGTCGCCGAGTTGCTCGCCGCCGAGCGGACGATCGAACCCGTTCAGCCCGACCTGCCGCCCGGCGGAGGCATCGAAACCCTGTCCTTCGGCGACGCCGCCGAGTACTTCGCCTCCATGCCCGCCACCGTGCCGCGCCCCAAGCTGTAGCCCGCTATTCACCCGCGTTCTCACAGGATTCACCGACGCGCTCAGGCGGGGTTCACCGGCGAGTCGCCTAGTGGGCGGACCGTGAGGCCCATGAGTACACCGGGAACCCTGGTCACCGACCGTCACCCCGCATCCGAAACGCTCATTCACGGCGACGAGTACGAGGTCGTGCTCACCACCCGGGCCGAGGACATCGACACCGTCCAACGCCTGCGCTACGAGGTGTTCGGGACCGAACCGGGATTCGAGGCCTCGATGGCGGCCGTCACCGACGGCCGCGATGCCGACGAGTTCGACCGGCACTGCGATCATCTCGTGATCCGGCATCAGCGCTCCGGCCGCATCGTCGGCTGTTACCGCATCCTGCCGCCGCCCGGTGCGATCGCCGCCGGAGGCCTGTACTTGGCCACCGAGTTCGAGCTCGGCGAGCTCGACCACCTTCGTCCGCACATGCTGGAGATGGGCCGTGCCTGTGTGCACGCCGACCACCGCACCGGCGGTGTGCTGTGCCTGATGTGGGCAGGGCTGCTGGCCTACAGTGATCTGCGCGGCATCCGCTACGCGGTGGGCGCGGTCAGCGTGCCGATGCAGTACGAGGGCTACGAGCGCGGTGCGACGGTCCGGGCCGTCCGCGAGCTGGTCGATGCCAAACACCGCGCGCCCTGGACGGTGACGCCCCGTAACGCCGTGCAGGAGATCACCGCGGAACCGGCCTCTCGGCGCACGTTCCCGCCGCTGGTCACCGGCTACCTGCGGATGAACGCCAAGATCCTCGGCGCCCCGAGCTTCGACCCGGTCTTCGACGTGGCCGACTTCCCCATGATCATCGACCGCACCGAATTCAACGAGCGGTACCTGGAACGACTGCAGCAGGCTGCGGGGGCGGTGGGCTGACCGTGATCCCCGTCGGCACCTTGCCCCGGCACGCGTGGCAGCAGCAGTCCCCGTGCGACACGGCCTGTTCCGCCGATGAGCCGCGGACAGCGCCCCGCTGGTTGCGTGCCGTCAAATGGTGCGCCTTCGTCACGGTGGTCATCGTCGGGATCCTCACACTGGCGCTCGCCTACCCGCTCGGTAGCCGGGCCCGTCGACTCGTGATCCGCGGCGGCGCCCGATCGATGCTGTTCGCACTCGGCGTGCGTGTCGAGCCCGTGGGCAATGTGCCGTTGCGGGCTCTGGTCGTGGCGAATCACCAGTCCCTGCTCGATATCGTCGCGATCGCCTCGATCGCGCCGGCGGCCTTCGTCGCCAAGGCCGACATCTTCGACGCGCGTCCCGTCGCGGTCCTGATGCGTGCCTTCGGAGCCATCCCGCTGCGGCGCGAAAGCCTGCACGAGCTTCCCGCCCGGGTCGCCGATGTCGCCGCACGATTGCGCCGCGGCAACACCGTGGCCGTCTTTCCCGAGGGCACCACGTACTGCGGCGCCCATCGCGGTGAGTTCCGGCCGGCCTTCTTCCAGGCCGCGATCGATGCGCGGGTGGACGTGGTCCCGGTGTCACTGCGGTATTCGATGCGATTGAGCGGTCCGGTGCGCGGTGCTCGGCAGAGTGCGGTGGCAGCCTACGTGGGCGCCGACACCGAGCTCGACACGCTCGCCCGTGTAGTGGGTGCTCGCGGCGTCGCGGTGCGCGTGCACGCCACCGAGACCATTCCCGCGCTCGAGTGGGCGGCCGCCGGCCGTCGCGCCCTCGCGGCGCGCGCGGAGGCCGCGGTGTTCGCCGACAGTGAGTTCCTCTCGGCGCCCGCCGAGCGCGTCCGCGCGCCCCTCGCGGCCTGAGGGTCCGCGCGAGTCGTTCCGGGCGGGGCCCGCGGCGTATCCTTGGGACGCGATGAGCCCTGACCGCGAGAACCCGATTTATCTCGACCACGCCGCGGACACCCCCATGGTCCCCGAGGCACTGGCCGCGATGGCGCAGGCCTCGGCACGGCCGGGTAATGCGGCATCGTTGCACGGATCGGGCCGCCGTGCCCGTCGGGTCCTGGAGGAATCCCGGGAGTCGATAGCCCGCGATCTCGGGGCCCGGCCGTCCGAGGTGGTCTTCACCGGCGGCGGGACCGAATCGGTGAACCTGGCAGTGAAGGGCATCTTCTGGGCCCGCCGGGAGGCGGATCCCGCGCTGACCACCGTGATCACCACGGCCGTCGAGCATCACGCCGTCCTCGACGCTGTGCAGTGGCTCGGCGAGCATGAGGGCGCCACCGTGGTGTTGCTGCCGGTCGACGGCCTCGGCCGGGTCGATCCGGCCGATCTGCGATCCGCGCTCGACGAGGCGGCGGGCACCGTGGCGCTGGTCAGTGTCATGTGGGCGAACAATGAGGTCGGCACCATCGAGCCGATCGCGGAGATCGTCGCCGAGTGCGCCCGCGCGGGTGTTCCTCTCCATTCGGACGCCACCCAGGCGGCCGGTCACGTCCCCATCGACTTCGACGGTAGCGGGCTCGCGGCTCTGACCGTGGCCGCGCACAAGTTCGGAGGCCCGCAGGGCGTCGGCGCGCTGCTCATCGGCCGGACCGTGGCGTGCGTGCCGCTCGCTCACGGCGGCGGCCACGAGCGCGATCTGCGCTCGGGGACCCCGAACGTCGCCGGTGCGGCGGGGATGGCCGCCGCTCTCGCGGTGGCCGTCGCCCGGATAGACGAGGAGTCGGCCCGGCGCGCGGCGCTGCGGGACCGGCTCATCGCCGGGGTCGCAGGTATCGAAGGGGCCGTCGTCAACGGCGCCGCCGGTACTGGCGCGGCCGCGCTGCCCGGGATCGCCCACGTCTCGTTCGTCGGCTGCGAGGGCGATTCGCTGCTCATGCTTCTCGACGCTCGGGGGATCGAGGCTGCGAACGGCTCGGCGTGCAGTGCCGGGGTTGCCCGTCCCAGCCACGTACTCGAGGCCATGGGCACACCCGCGGAGGCTGCACGAGGCTCGCTGCGCTTCTCCTTCGGGCCGGAATCCACCGACGCCGATGTGGATGCGGTGCTCGATGCTCTCGGTCAGGTCGTCGAGCGAGCGCGTGCGGCCGGTCTCGCATCGACGGGGGCCCGCTGATGCGGGTGCTCGCCGCGATGAGCGGCGGTGTCGATTCGGCGGTGGCCGCGGCGCGTGCCGTCGAAGCCGGCCATGACGTGGTCGGCGTCCACCTCGCGCTGTCCGAGGCGCCCGGCACCCTACGGACCGGTTCACGGGGCTGCTGCTCGAAGGAGGACGCGGGCGACGCCCGCCGCGCCGCCGACGTGCTCGGTATCCCGTTCTACGTGTGGGACTTCGCAGATCGGTTCCGCGAGGATGTGATCGACGATTTCGTCGCCGCGTACGCGGCCGGGGAGACGCCGAACCCGTGCCTGCGGTGCAACGAGAAGATCAAGTTCTCCGCGCTCGCCGAACGTGCCTACGCACTCGGCTTCGACGCGGTCGCGACCGGCCACTACGCGCGGCTGCAGGGGGGCGAGCTGCGTCGCGCCGTGGACCCCGATAAGGACCAGTCCTACGTGCTCGCGGTGCTCACCGCCGAGCAGCTTTCCCGCGCGATGTTCCCCGTCGGAGATACGCCGAAGCCGCTGATCCGCGAGGAGGCCGCCCGGCGCGGCCTCGCCGTCGCCGATAAACCGGACAGCCACGACATCTGCTTCATTCCGTCGGGCGATACCCAGGCATTCCTCGGTGCCCGGATCGGGGTGCGCCCGGGCGCGGTGGTCGATGCCGCGACCGGTGAGCGGCTGGGGGAGCACGGCGGCGTGCATGAATTCACGATCGGCCAGCGCAAGGGGCTGGGGCTCCCCGGACCGGGGCCCGACGGTGCGCCGCGCTATGTGACCGCGATCGACGCCGCGTCCGGCGAGGTCCGGGTGGGGCGGGGCGAACAGCTCGACGTCACCCGCATCGTCGCCGACGGTGCCGTGTGGACCTCGGGTAGCGTGCCCACACAACCGATCGAGGCGATGGTGCAGGTCCGGGCGCACGGTGGCCTGGCGCCCGTGACGGCGCGCGCCGAGGGCGACCGGATCGTGATGGACCTCGCCGAACCACTGCGCGGCGTCGCTCCCGGCCAGGCGGCGGTGCTCTACGCACCTGACCAGGACCGGGGCGATCTCGTCGTGGGCTCGGGCACGATCCGTTCGACCGCACACGCCACGGCGGACGTCTGACGATGCCGGAGGCGCTCGCGCCGTTGACCGGTACTACGACCGGCATCGGCTCTCACCCGGGCACGGACCCGCGCGAGGCCGCCGCCACTGTGGTGGGGGAGCTGGCCGTCCCCTACCTGCCCGAGCTGCCGAACCGAGGCCTCGGGGCCGATATGATCGGCCGCTCCGCGGGATTCCTGACCGGTATCGGCGTCGACATCTCGACCACCGGCTATCGCATCGGCGTTCCGGACGGGCACGTGGCCCGGCTCATCGGCGACCATCTGCAGCGTGATCTGGATTCCTTCGAGGAGGCGTACGAGGTGGCCGGGCGCCGCGGCGGGGGCCTGGTCAAAGTCCAGGCGGCGGGCCCGCTCACCCTGGCCGCGGGTCTGGAGCTGCCCAACGGACATCGGGTGCCCCGCGACCGCGGTGCCCTGCGCGATATCGCGGAATCCCTCGCCGAGGGCCTGCGCCAGCATGTTTCGGACGTGCGCCGCCGACTCGGCGCCGAGGTGGTGGTGCAGCTCGATGAGCCGTCGATGGCGTCCGTCGTGCGGGGCACCGTCCCCGCACTGACCCGTCTCGACCCGATCCGCGGGGTGCCGGCGCCCGAAGCGGCGGAGCTGCTGAGCCGGGTCTGTGAGGCCGTCGACGTCCCGGTGCTGCTGCACCTGTGCGGCCCGATCGAGTGGGACGTGGTGCGCCGTGTGCCGATCGACGGTGCGCTGTTCGACGCGACAAGGCTCGCCGTCGCCGATTACGAGGGCTTCGGGATGCTCGCCGAGGCGAGCGCCGTGGTGGGTCTCGGGCTCGTACCCGCCACCGGGACGCAGCGACTCGATCCCGAATCGCTGGCCCGGACCGCGATCCGGCTGTACGACGAGATCGGGCTGCCGCGACGCACGCTGGCCGATGCGACGGTGACCCCGGTGTGTGGACTGTCCGGTTCGCCCGATGACCGAATTCGCCCGATTCTGGGCGCCTGCAAGACAATTGCGTCGGTACTCCAGGAGGCATCGGCCGTCTAGCGGATATGCTTCCGCAATGTTTCCGACCACCGGCCCGGTGAACGGCGCCGACACCGCGTGGCTGCTGGCCGCCTTCGCTCTGGTGCTGCTGATGACACCGGGGCTCGCCCTGTTCTACGGCGGCATGGTGCGCAGCAAGAGCGTGCTGAACATGATGATGATGTGCCTCACCGCGATTCCCGTGGTCTGGGTATTGTGGCTGGCCTTCGGATACTCGATGGCCTTCGGCGCCGACAAGGGCGGCGTGGTCGGCGATCCGACCACCTTCGCGGGGCTGCGTGGCCTGCTCGGTGCGTTCACTGCCAGCGGCGGTGACGACGGCGCGGTACCCCTGGTCGGTCAGGTTCCCGCACTGTTGTTCGTGGCCTTCCAAGCGGGATTCGCCATGGTGACCGTGGCTCTGATCGCCGGTGCGGTGGCCGATCGCATGCGCTTCGTGTCCTGGCTGGTGTTCGCGGCGCTCTGGGCCACCCTGGTGTACTTCCCGGTGGCGCACTGGGTGTTCTCGATCCCCGGCCTCACCGCCGAGCACGGTGGTTGGATCGCCGAACATCTCAAGGCGATCGACTTCGCCGGAGGCACTGCGGTGGAGATCAACTCGGGTGCGTCGGCACTGGTGATGGCATTGCTGCTCGGGCGCCGCGCAGGATGGCCGCGGGATCCGATGCGCCCGCACAACCTGCCCTTCGTGATGCTCGGGGCCGGATTGCTGTGGTTCGGCTGGTTCAGCTTCAACGCCGGATCGACGCTGGCGGCCAACGGCGCCGCCGCACTGATCGTCGTCAACACCCTCGGCGCGGGCGCGGTCTCGATGGTCTCCTGGCTGATCGTCGAGAGGGTGCGCCACGGCAAGCCCACCTCGTTCGGTGCCGCATCGGGTGTGGTCGCGGGGCTCGTGGCGATCACCCCGTCGTGTTCGGCAGTCACCCCGATCGGGGCACTGGCCATCGGTGCCGCTGCAGGCGCTATCAGTTCCTACGCGATCGAGCTGAAGTACCGCTGGCGTTACGACGACTCACTCGACGTGGTGGGCGTGCATCTGGTGAGCGGCGTCGTGGGCATGCTCATGATCGGGCTGGTGGGCAGTGCCGCCGCGCCCGCGGGGAAGGACGGCCTGCTGTACGGCGGCGGCGTCGATCAGCTCTGGCGGCAGGCGGTGGCGGTGATCGCGGTGCTCGGCTACGCGGTGGCGGTGACCGCGGTGATCGCGGTGCTGCTCAAATGCACGATCGGGCTGCGCGCCGACCCGCAGCACGAGGCCGACGGTCTGGACGACGGGCTGCACGCCGAGTCGGCGTACGACTTCCACATGGCGCGCGGCGGGCGCCTCGAACCCGGGCGATGAGCGGCCGGCGGGCGTACTGTGCGGCATATGACCGTTTTCGTTCGTCATTGCACAGGCGCTGTCGCGGTGCTGCTCATGGCTGGAGCAGCCGCGGGCTGCTCCAGCGGCTCGGACGGCGGTTCAGCCGCCGGTCCGGCCGCCACCGCATCGGTCGCGTCCTCCTCGGCCGCCGCCTCGGGGTTGGCGGCGCCGATCCCGGCGAACGTCCCGGGTACCTACAGCAACGGCGACTGGGTGGTGCGGCTCAAGGCCGACGGCACCTGGGAGGAAGACCTCTCCGGCCGCACGAACGCGTACGGCGGCGTCTACACCGTGAACGGCGCCACCATCGTGCTGCGCGATCGCGGCGGGTCCAGCGAGACCGCCACCCTCAGCGGCGACGAGCTGACGCTCCCGTCGATCACTCTGCGCCGCCAGTAGCGGCGTCGAGGGC
Organism: Tsukamurella paurometabola DSM 20162; assembly: GCF_000092225.1. Classification (NCBI taxonomy): domain Bacteria; kingdom Bacillati; phylum Actinomycetota; class Actinomycetes; order Mycobacteriales; family Tsukamurellaceae; genus Tsukamurella; species Tsukamurella paurometabola. Next base: position 3,014,985 of record NC_014158.1, on the reverse strand, counting down.
CGCGATCGCCCGCTTCGGGGCGATCTGGCGATAGCTCGCGTCCAAGAGCTCGCGGACCTCGGCCCAGTCGACGGTGCCGATCGTGAGGTCGAGCCCCAGCCATCCGGCTCCGGCCATGTAGGCGGGCAGGTAGATCCGTTCGTCCTGAACGAGCGCCTCCCGCTCGGACGGGTCGGCGATGAACAGGACGCTGGTGTTGATCTGACGGTGCGGCTGGGTCGCGGTCTTCTTGGTGCCGCCGCCGTACATGCCGAACATCTTGCCGCAGCGGAAGGTCGGGCGGCCGTGGGCGATCTGCTCGGTGGCCTCGGGGAACGCGAGCGCGACGTCGCGCAGCCGGGCGAGCACCGGATCGTCGTCGGAGAACATGATCGGATGAGGCATGCCGCCGAGCCTAGTGCTCGGCGGCATGCCTGATCGGGATGTTCACGTCCGCTATGCGGCGCCCTTCTCCGTGCTCGCGGCGTCGGCGGACGTTGCCTTATCCGTCGTCGTCGACGACGCGTCGGCGGCGGTCGCGGACTCGGTCGTCGGCGCGGGCGTGGTCTCGGGCTTCGACTCCGTCGTCGGGGTCTGCGACGTGGTCTCCTTCGTGGGCTTCTCCGGCTGCGGGGTCGACGTCGTACTCGTCTCGGCCGTCGGCGCCGTCGTCGCCTCAGCCGGAGCCTCGGCCACCGATCGAGGCGAGCGTCCCGCGCGCGGCTCGGAGGCAACGGCCGTCACATCCGACGCGGAGGCTCCGGCGGCCACGGCTGTGACCGGCACGGCACCGTCGGTCTCGGTCTTGGGGGCCGGGGTCTTCGGCAGCGCCGCCGTGACCGCGGGCAGCACCTCGCGGATGCGGTTCACATCGTCCTTGAGCGTGATGCTCTTGGTCCACGAGCTGAAGGCGCCGAGCGGATCGAAGGGCAGGATCGGCAGAGTACCCAGGCCGAACGGGTTGTCCAGCTCGATCAGGCCGATGCGCGGGAGCAGGCTCGGGGTGCCGTCGGCGATCTTGGTGATGGTGGGCAGGCCGAGGTAGTTCGGGCGCACGGTGCCGTTCACCTCGGCGGTGGGGAACACCGTCAGTCGGTAGCCCAACCAGTCCACGGTGATCGGCGACCGCAGGCCGTAGTCACTGGTGAGCAGGTAACTGGTCTTCGATGTGGACGAGGTCTGGACTTGTGGCTTGCCGTCCGGGCCCAGCACCGGGACCCCGTTCTCGTCGACCACCGGATGGGAGGTCTCGGTGGTCTTGACGTCCTTGGTGAAGCGGACGAAGTCCTTGGTCAGCTTGAGCCGCTTCTCCTCGGAGAGCAGCGCGGCGATCGAGTCCTTGACGAACGGATTCTCCAGCAGGCCGGTGAGCTCGTTGAAGGGCACCTTGCTGAGATCGCCACCGGCGACGGCGGTGAGAAGTTGGAGCACGCCGGGCGTGAGTACCTGGCTGAGCGCGTTGCCCTGGCCGAGCACCAGCGACGTGGGGTCCGTGAGCCCCCATTGCGTCTGGCGGCTCTGGCCGTCGACGGTCTTGCGGAGGTCCTTGTAGTAGTCGAACGTGCCGAGGTAGTTGCCGCATTCGCCGAGGCCCGACGCCGAGGCCGATGTTCCCACGCCCAGGCAGCTGACCTCCTTGACGTCGGGGAGCTTGAGCTTCTGGATGGTGTCCATCGCGTTGTTGATCGTGGCGGCATCGAGATTCATGCCTGCGGGCAACATGTTGAAGGTCTTCGCGAGGTTGAGCACCTTGTCGATGACCTGCGAGTCCTTGATCTTGTCGAACGCCAGAGGCGACCCGAACCAGTCAAGCCCCATCGTGCTGGTATTCATGTTCAGCGCGAGCGCCAGGCCGAGGTTCGCATAGGCCTTCGACGCGGCGTCGGCGCCGTCCGCGCCGGCCAGTGCCAGGGCCAGCTTGTTCTTGGTCTCCGCCAACGCTGTTCCCGCGTTCCGGGAGAACGCGAAGGTGAAGCCGTCGCCGAGAATCGTCGATGTGCCCCGCACCAGGATCTGCGGATCCAGGACCGTCGGCTTGGTGAAGTCATAGGTGCGGCCGCTCAGCTGTCCGGCGATCTTCAGCGCTTCGGTCCGGGCGCCCAGGTTCGAATCCACGTCGCGGTACTTCCAGCCGCCGAAGATGCAGGTGATCTTGTCGCAGTAGCGTTCCTGGACCAGGTTCACCGGAAGTGCGGCGCCGTTCTTGACGTCGTCGAGCGTCTTGTACTTGCCCATGGCGGTCGGATCGATGTCCTTGATCCCGAGTGCTCCGAGACCGAGGCTGACCAGGCCGGTCGGCGGCACGGCGAGAACACTGAGTACCCCGAACGGTGTCTGCACTCCCATCGGCACGTAGACACCGAGCGCTCCGACCCGCGGGCCGAGGTCGATCGTCACCTGATCCGCGATCGCGGCGAGGTCGAGTCGATCGGGGAGCACGACCGCGGCGCCGGTGCCGGTGGCGCCCGCGCAGTCCACGTTCGAGCCGCCACCACCGCTACCGAGAGCGCCGGTGCGGCATGACTCGACGATCTTCGAGATCGCTGGATTGTCGAGGAGCCCGAGCACCTTCTGGAAGTCGATCCCGCTGAGGTCGGGATTGGAGAGGTTGAGCTTGGTGATGTCGATGCCCACGTCGCGCAGACTCGTGCCGCCGATGGTGATGTCGAAGGGTTGGCCGGCGGTGTCGGCCGCGAGGGCCATCGGGGCGGCTGCGGTGCCCATCAGCGTGGCGGTCGCGGCGACGGCGGCGAATCCGCCGCGCCATGCCGCCGTGTGACGGCGTGCCGAGCGGCGGCGGGGCACCCGGGAGCGGCGGCGGGCTGCGCGATTCTCGGGCGCGGGGGTGGATGGACGCTCGAATTCGATCGACATGGGGTTTCCTTGACTCGACGTACCCAAAGGGAGAAGACGGTGACAGCGGGCGCTGTCGGTTTGCTATCGTAGAAGGTCTTTGTGATGTGTATCATGTTTTCCTAACGTTCCTGTCAGCTGCGACGATTCTGCGACGAACCGCCGCCCTCCCTGTGTGTAACGTGTTCTACTACGGTGGTGGTTGACCAGGACGTTCGGGTAGGAATCGTACAGTTCACATCGGATCGAGGGCTGCCGCCCCAGGTGCTCGCGCCACTGATCGAACGCGCGGGTTTCGCGTCGTACTTCGTGCCTGAACACGGCCACATCCCCACGCGACGAGACGCGGCTCATCCCGGTACCGGAACGTCCGAGCTTCCCGACGATCGGTACCTGCGGACGTTGGATCCGTGGACCGCTCTCGCCGCCGCCGCGGCTGTCACGACGACGATCGAACTCGCGACCGCGGTCGCGCTCCCGGTTCAGGCTGATCCGATCACTTTGGCCAAGACGATCGCCACGGTCGACCATCTGTCGCGCGGGCGGGTGGCATTCGGGGTGGGCTTCGGATGGAACCTCGACGAGCTCGCCGACCATGGAGTCCCGCCTGCGCGGCGTAGGACGATGCTGCGCGAGTACGTAGCGGCCATGCGCGCATTGTGGCGCGATGACGAAGCCTCCTACGAGGGGGAATTCGTCTCGTTCGGGCCGAGCTGGGCGTGGCCCAAACCGCCGGGGCCCGTCCCGGTTCTCCTCGGGGCGGGTGCCAGCGAGAAGAACTTCGCCTGGATAGCGCGGCACGCGGACGGGTGGATCACCACGCCGCAGGATCGGGGGATCGGGGAGGCGGCGCGGCGCCTCGCGCAGGTATGGCGCGAGCACGGGCGTGACGGTGCGCCGCGCATCGTCGCGCTGGACGGCCGCCCCGATCCGGAACGGTTGGCCCGCTGGGGTGAGGCGGGTGTGACGGATGTGCTGTATCCGGCTGTCGACTCCAGCGAGGAAGCGGCCGCCGGGCATCTCGACGGCCTGGCCGGAGTTCTTAGCGTGCGTTAGATTCGGTTCATGAATCGGAAATTCTGGTCAGTGGCCATTGCTGTCGCGGTGGTGGTCGGCGGGCCCGGCGTCGCCTCGGCCGAACCCGCGCCGCGTCCGACTCCGAAGCCGCCCGTCGCCGACCAGCCGGTCACCGTGGCCCCGGGCGCCACCATCAGTCCGAAGCAGCTGGAGGAAGCGCGTGCTCGGACAACGATGGTGTACCTCGAGAACCTGACGGGAAAGTCCGTCGCCGATACTCGCCGCGCACTCCGGATGGCAGTGAGAACACCGGCCGCACTCGATGGCACCCCGCCGATCCGGCTGCGCGTACTGCCCACGTATCCCGGCAGTGAGCTGGTGAATCCGGCGATCGTTCCGCCGGATGATCTGGTCGTGGTCACGTCGGTGGTGTACCGAGGCACCCTCGAACTCGCCGTTGTCCCGCGCTCGGCCGTGCCGCGGGTCCGGTATCTCGCCGAGGCGGTCGAGGCGTCCCGCACGGTGCCGCTCGATGTGCAGCTCACCATGGCCGGCGGCAGCGAGGGTGCGGCCTACTTCGCTCTGTATCGCGCTGCGGGCGAAGGTTATCGGCCACTGTACGACGCCGTGGGCATCCGGTTCGATGCCAACGGCGTCCCGCAGATCCCCGGGGGAATGGTCGTCGGCATCGCGGTGGAGAAGAACTGAACCGGCGGTAGCGCCGGGACATGACTGCGTTCGGCGGGCCCACGGTGACGGTGACCGACCCGCCGGTCGACCAGCTCAGGTTCACCCCGGCACTATGAACGGAATGCGAAGAAGTGCTTCGCTTTCTCGAATTTTGCGATTGAACATGGCAGGCTCGTCGCATGAATTTCACACGCACTCACCACGTACTCAAGACGGCCGGCGTGACCCTGGCGGCCGGTGCGTTGGTGTTCGTCGGGGGATGCGGCGGTGGCGGTGACAAGGCTGCGACCACGTCGGCGTCGTCGAGCGCCAGTTCCGCGGCCGTCACCCCGGTGGCCGGGACCACCGCCGAGCAGCGCGGCACCGCTGTCACGGGGACCCCGAAGCCGACCACCGCGCAGACCCCGGTCAAGACACCGGCGAAGACCCCGGCTCCGGCGCCGAAGCCGGCGAGCCCCGGTTGCTACGACAAGGACGGCCACGGTCCCGACGGTGCCGACCGCCCGTGCCCCGAGCCGACGCAGCCCAAGCCGCCGGCCCCCGCTCCCACGACGGTGACCGACGCCCCGTGCACCGACGAGAACGGCCACGGCCCGGACGGTGCCACCGGTCCGTGCGCCGGGGTGACACCGCGCCCGTAGTCGTCGTCGCCGTCAGTGCCTGCGACTAATCTGAGCGCATGTCGAAGGAACTGACGGAGGACGATCGCCGCGCCTGGCAGGAGCTCGCGGAGGAAGTCCGCGGGCACCAGTTCCGCTACTACGTGCAGGACGCGCCGGTACTCTCGGACGGCGAGTTCGATGCACTGCTCAAGCGGCTCCAAGCGATGGAGGACGCGTTTCCGGAACTGGCGGTTCCGGATTCGCCCACGAAGCTGGTCGGCGGCGGATTCTCCACGGAGTTCACCGCGGTCGACCACCTGGAGCGGATGTACTCGCTGGACAACGTCTTCGACGAGGGTGAATTGCGCGAGTGGATCGCCCGTGTCCAGCGAGACGTGGGGGAGTCCGTCACCTTTCTCACTGAGCTGAAGATCGACGGTGTCGCGCTCAACCTCGTCTACGAGGACGGTGCGCTCGTTCGTGGCGCCACTCGCGGCGACGGGCGCACCGGTGAGGACGTCACCCTCAACGCGCGGACTCTGCGCGACGTACCGCACCGGCTCACCCCGTCGGACGAGTTCCCGATCCCGGCGGTGCTCGAGGTCCGTGGGGAGGTCTTCTTCCGCCTCGCCGACTTCGAGGAACTCAACGCGGGACTGGTCGCGGAGGGTAAACCGCCCTTCGCGAACCCGCGCAACTCCGCCGCGGGTTCACTGCGGCAGAAGAATCCGCAGATCACCTCGCGGCGCAAGCTCGGCATGATCTGCCACGGCCTCGGCCGGATCGAGGGGGGCTGGTCGCCCGCCTCGCTGCACGAGGCGTACCGGGCACTGGCGGCCTGGGGGCTGCCCGTATCCGCCCACACCAAGCAGGTGGTGGGCGCCGATGCCGTGGTCGACCGGGTCTTCTACTGGGGTGAGCACCGGCACGATCCCGAGCACGAGATCGACGGTCTGGTGGTGAAAGTCGACGAGATCGCTCTGCAACGCCGCCTCGGTGCCACCTCGCGCGCTCCGCGCTGGGCGATCGCCTACAAGTACCCGCCGGAAGAGGTCACCACCAAACTCCTGGACATCCGCGTCAACGTGGGGCGTACCGGCCGGGTCACGCCGTACGCATACATGGCGCCGGTCACCGTCGCCGGGTCCACCGTCGAATTCGCCACGCTGCACAACGCTTCCGAGGTGCAGCGCAAGGGTGTGCTCATCGGTGACACCGTTACCATCCGCAAGGCCGGCGACGTCATCCCCGAGGTTCTCGGCCCGGTGGTCGACCTCCGCGACGGTACTGAGAAGGCCTTCGTCATGCCGGTCACCTGTCCGGAATGCGGTGCCGCACTGGCACCGTCGAAGGAGGGCGATGCCGACATCCGGTGCCCCAACACCGAGACCTGCCCCGCGCAGCTGAGGGAGCGGCTGTTCTACCTCGCGGGCCGCACCTGTTTCGACATCGAGGGCCTGGGCTACGAGGCGGCCACCGCGCTCACCGCCTCGCCCGTGCTGCACAACGAGGGTGATGTCTTCTCGCTCACCGAGGCCGACCTCACGCAGGTTCCACTGTTCACTAACGACGGCGGCGCCCTCTCGGCGAATGCGCAGCGATTGTTGACGAACCTCGATGTCGCCAAGACCAAGCCACTGTGGCGAGTGCTCGTGGCACTGTCCATCCGCCACGTGGGCCCGTCGGCCGCCCGGGCGCTCGCCCAGGAACTCGGCAGCCTGGAGGCGATCGCGGCGGCGGACGTCGATCAGCTCGCCGAGGTCGACGGTGTGGGCCGGGTCATCGCGGAGGCGGTCGTCGAATGGTTCACCGTGGGCTGGCACCGTGAGATCGTCGAGAAGTGGCGTGCCGCAGGCGTCACGATGGAGGACGAGCGGGACGCGTCGGTACCCAGGAACCTGGAGGGGCTCTCCATCGTGGTCACCGGCTCCCTCCAGAACTTCTCTCGGGACGGGGCCAAGGAGGCCATTCTGGTCCGCGGCGGCAAGGCTGCGAGCAGCGTGTCCAAGAAGACCGCCTTCGTGGTGGTCGGCGACGCCCCCGGATCGAAGGCCGACAAGGCCGAACAACTCGGCGTTCCGGTCCTCGACGAGGCGGGGTTCGAGAAGCTCCTCGCCGAGGGCCCGGAGGCCTTCGCGCACTAGTTACTTGACCAGGACCGTCGCGACGATGCCCGCAAGGTAGCCGAGGCGCGCCACCTCGGACGGGCGGAAGTCGGGTCCGCCGGGGCGGCCCACCAGGACCACCTTGCCGATCGCGCCGAGCGGCGCGCCCGCGAGCTTTGTGTCGAGCTGTTGCCAGGCTTCGGGGACCCAGTCCGCCTCGGGATCCAGCGCCACCGGACCGCCCAGCGGGAGGAAGTCCAGCGACGTCGGCGGCGTCTCGGGCAGGCCCGACGAGCCGAACGCCGGCCAGGCCGCATCGGGCGTGTTCGAGAGCACCGCGCACCACCCCACGCGCAGTACTCGCGGCACCTGGTCGACGAGCATCTGCAATTGGTCGTGGCCGGCGCCGGCGACGTGATCGATGAGCTCGAGCTCGCGGTGGGTGTCCAGGACATCGGAGTACGGGCGGATCGAATCGACCGTGATCCCTTCGAGCGCCTCGGCGGCGGTGATCAGTGTGTCCGGTAGAGACTGCGGGCCCAGGTCGACGACGAGATCATCGACTGCGTACCCGTCGCCGCGCTCGACGACGTCGAGCGAGAGGATGTCGGCACCTACCGAGCCGAGGGCCACGGCGAGGGAGCCCAGGCTGCCAGGCCGGTCCGTCAGGCGTACACGCAGGAGATAAGACACGCACTGATTGTGGCACCAGCCCTCACCGGGTGCAGATCGCGGTGCGGACCGGGCGTGACGAAGCCGTGAAGACTTTGCATTTGCACTGGCGCCACGCGCGCGTCTTCGGAGAATGGAGCGGGTGCCCCTCCGGGCGATGGAAGAACTGCTGGAAGGCGGAAACGACATGACCATCTCAGGATCTGCTCGCACGATCGGGTTCCTTGTGGCCGTCACGGCCCTCACCGCTCCCGCTGTCGCGACGGCGGCGCCCGGCAAGCCCGCGCCGACGTCGCCGGTGATCCGCAACTGCGTCAGCGAGCCCACGGTGAAGCCGAAGACGATCGTTCTCGCGTGTGCCGATGCCAACGCGCGCATCGACGGCATCACCTGGGATACCTGGACGAACGATTCGGCGTTCGGCGTCGGCACCGTGCAGGAGAACACCTGCAAGCCCGACTGCGCACGGGGGAAGTGGACCGCACGCAAGGTCACCGTCACCGTGCACACGCCCGTCGGGAAGGGCGCCGACCGCCGGTTCACGGTGGTCACCTACGGCACCAAGGGTGACTTCCGAGACGCGGACCTGCCGCGCTGACCCGACGTCGGCAAGATCACACCTGCTCGGTTGGTGCGATGGGGTCGCGGCGCCGACACTGGTACGCATGCCTCACACCGAAACCCGGGCGGAGGCAGGAGCGGCCCACAAGGCCTCGCTGACCTCCGTCGCCCGACGCATCAGTCCCGGACGCGAACACGACTTCGTGGCCTGGACCGATGCCGGGATCGCCCTCGCCCGAACGTATCCCGGATTCCTCGGTGGCGGGTGGGTGCGCTCCGCCCACCAGGCCGATGAGTACTTCGTGATCTACCGCTTCGAGTCCGAGGAGCATCTGCAGCAATGGCAGGGCTCGCGGGTCCGCAAGCACTGGCTCGAGCGTGGCGAGGGCATGGCGGTCGAGACCGCGACGCATCGCCTGTCCGGTATCGAGGGCTGGTTCGATCCGCGGCCCGACGGCGCCGGCCCCGTTGCCGCGCCCGTCGCCACGGTGCCGCCCCGCTGGAAGCAGGCGGTGGCGATCTGGCTCGGCTTCTTCCCGCTCTCGCTACTGATCAACTTCCTGGTGCTGCCGCACCTGACCTTCCTGCCGGCGCACGGGTGGGGGCTGGCGGGCCGCACCCTGATCGCGACGCTGATCAACACTCCGTTGATGGTGTTCCTGGTGCTGCCGTGGATCACCGCGCGGCTCAAGCCGTGGCTGGAGCGCCGCTGACCGCCTCCGCGTCGACGCGCCTGTTGTAGGCGTCGAACGCGTCGTAAGCGCGGTAGAACACGAACATCTGCACGCCCCAGGACGCCAGGGCGAGGGTGTAGAAGATGGTGTGTTCTGCATCGTCGCCGGGGAGAGGGACGAAGTCGTAGATCGCGGCGATGAGGAAGCTGCAGAACGTCGAGATGCCGGCCCAGACCGCGTGCTTGTGCTCACCGATGCGCCACAGTCGCGTGGCGAAGTAGATCAAGAAGATGCTGGTGAGCACGTTGACCACGATGAAGAAGATCTTGATGGGTGTCGCGTAGGCCGATTCCTGGTACCCGACCAGAAGGAAACCGCATACGGTGGCCAACGCGAACGAGCCGATCTCGACCGGCAGGGTCGGCTTGTACCGATGCGTCACTTGCATCAGGCCGAGCACCAGGATCAGCGTGATGCCGATCGACCGCGAGAACGCGTCGAAGAACGAGGCGATCGTGTACAGCACGCTGTCGTGGCTGGACTTGGTAGCGGCGAACAGCAGGAAGTTCGTGCACGAGGTGGCCACGATGATCCACTCGAGCCCCAGCAGGTAGTTGTGGTGCTTGCGAATGAACTTGATGCCGTAGGTATAGCCGACGATGATCGCGAACGCATCGGCGATCATGAATAGCATTTCCTTCATGGTGTCTTCCTTGTCGATCAGTTGGTGAGTGCTGCAAGACGATCGAGGGTGCGGTCGGCGAGCCAGCCGGCGTACAGCGCGGGTCCGTTGACGACGCTGGGCCAGAAGCGTTTACGGCCGTGCCAGATCGCGTCGAGGTCGGGATGGCGCGGTGCTCCGCCGATGTGGTCGGCGAGGAGATGGCCCACGTACTGCGCCTGAGCGAAGCCGTGACCGTTGCATGCCTGGGAGTACAGGACGTTGTCCGAGGCCTCGCCGGCGGCGGGCATCCACGTGCCGCTCATGGAGATCCAGCCGCCCCACACGCTGCGGAATCCGACGTCACCCAGCCCGGGGAAGCGCTCCCGGAATCCTCGGACCAGGTCACCGGCGACGGCGTGGGACGGTGCGCGTTCGGGGAGGGGGTTGTGGCCGGCTTCCACTCTGCGGGTGCCGAAGACGATCGTGCCGCGCGGGGTGACGCGGTGGTTCTCGAGGATCATGTGCAGCGAGACCATGGGGGCGCGGCTGGTCCAGCCGATCTCGTCGAGGCGCTCGGGTGCTACGGGGTCGGTCTCGAGGAGGCAGGTGTACGAGGGGGTCGCGAGGTTCTTCGGGGCGATAGAGAAGGCGCCGTTGTCCGCGTTGGTCATCAGCAGGGCGCGCCGGGCATGGACGGTGCCGCCGGGAGTGTCGACGGTGACGCCGTCGCCGGTGTCGGTCACGTCGCGGGCCGGGGTGTACTCGTACACGCGCACTCCGGAGGCGATAGTGGCTGTGCGGAGACCGAGGACGAACTGACCGGGATTGACAGTACCGCCGACCTTTTCGCGAACACCGCCGAGGAAACCCTCCGGTAGTCCGGCCTCGCGGCCGTCGACGAATTCGGCAGCCGCGCCGTTCTTCTGGAGCACTTTCGCGATCCGGCCCGCGCGCCGCAATTGGCCCTTGCTGACCGCGGCCATGACGATGCCGGTCTTGACGTGTCCGCATTCGATGGCGTGCTTGTCGATGGTGTTCTCGGCGAAGTGGACGGCGTTCTCCGCGTACCGGTATAACGCGCGCAGGCGATCCGGTGCGACGAGATGGTCGAGCAGCTCGGGATCGGCGGCGATCGAGTTGGTGATGTAGCCCGCGTTGCGGCCACTGGCGCCTGCGCCGAGGGTGCGGGACTCGAGCAGGACGACGTCGGTGCCGTTCTCTGCCAGGCGGATTGCGGCGGCCATGCCGCCTCCACCGCCGCCGATCACGACGACATCGCAGCGCACGTCACCGGTCAGCTGCGGTTGGGCGGCGGCCGGGGGTGCGGCCCAACCGGTGTCGTACAGAACTTTCATTGCAGTGCCTCCGTGTCCGGCCAACTCATGATCAAACGTCTTGGTCATATGACCATGAAATGAGAATGACAGTGTTGCGGATCACAGTCAAGCCTGCTTGGGATGGTTGCTTCGTCGATCAAGTCGAATGACCGGAATGCCCAGGATCGGTCAGGTACTCTCAGCAGTGACCCGGCTGAAGCGCCGTGGTCCCACCGTTGGGAGTCTGCACATGGCCCGCATCCCTGCCGCCGAGCGTCGCTCAGAGCTCGTCGATGCCGCCGTCCGCGTGATCGCGATCCACGGGGTCGATGGCGCCACGACCCGCAGGATCGCGGACGCGGCGAATGCTCCGCTCGCCACGTTGCACTACTGCTTCTCCTCGAAAGAGGAGCTGTTCGCCGAGGTGTTTCGGCACGTCGCCGGGCAGTACCGGGACGTACTCGCGCGCAACGACTGCCACGGCGATGTGAAAGAGACCGCGCGCTCGCTGATGCGCGGGGTGATGCAGTGGTACGTCGCGAATGAAGACTTCGGACGTGCGATCATCGAGCTGATCAGCTGGGCGCGGCGACAGGCGAATGAACAGGCCGTCATGGTGTACACCGAGGCGAATGCCTCGCTCCGGGGCATTCTGGAGGCCGACGCGGCGGCGGCGGGACAATCGCCGTCCGACGAGGCGATCGATGAGCTGGCGTATGTGGTCACGGTCCTCACCGACGGCTTCGCCATGAACTGGTTGGTATTCGCGGACCGGGATGCCGCGTCGGCGCACATGGACCTCGCCGTACGCACGCTGGACGCGTGGATGGACGCGAACCTGGACCCGGGCGATAGCCGTTCCCCGGCATCCGCGGGAGCGCTCCTGTCGTGGGTTGACGTGGACTGAGCAAGAACGGTCAAGCGGTGGCGGGCCCGGGCGGTCGATACTGGCTCCCATGTCCGAAGCCGCCGATCCGCTGCGCCGTCTCCTCGAGGCCGTACTCGCCGAGCCGCACCAGCGTCTCGATGCCATGGCCGAGGGGGCGCACAGCTCGCTGCATCACTTCGCCCGGCAGGTGCGCGCCGGTGCGGGTGAATCGCCCATCGCGCTGCGCCGGCGCGTGTTGCTCGAACGCGCCGCCTGGCAACTGCAACGCGGTTCGACAGTGACCGACGCCGCCTTCGCCGCGGGATACGAATCCGTCGAGGGGTTCATCCGGGCCTTCGCCCGCGCCTACGGGCACTCGCCATCGCAGCTTCCGGCCACCGTCGGACACTGGTTACCGTCACCGAACGGCCTGCACTTCCACTCGCCGACGGTGCTCTATGTCGCGGACGGGCACGAAGAATCCACGGGTGACGTGCTGGCGCTGCAGGTGCAGCACGACGCGGCCGATACCGGCGCGCTCCTGGCGGCTGTCGGTGGACTCTCGGCGGAGGAGTACCGCAAGGTCCGGCTCCCCGGATCGTCACCGCGGCATTGGGACGGTCCGGACGAGTCCCTCGCTCAGGTGATGTGGCACCTCGTGCACAGCGCCGAGCCGTGGCTCGCCACCGTGGCGGGCGATCCCGAACCCCGGCGTGATCCCGACGACGATCCCGATGTCCTTCGCGCCCAGCACGAGCTCATCTCGCCGCGGTGGCTGGGGCTCATTCGCGATATCGAGCGGCGTGGTGCGTGGGGTGATCGCGTGATCGACGCGCTGTGCGATCCGCCCGAATCCTTCCTGCTCTCGCAGATCGTGGTGCACGAGCTGACCTTCTCGACGCATCGTCGGTTGCTCGCACGCTGGATGCTGGCCGACGCCGGCGTCGGCCTCGACACTCCCGAACTGGACCCCGACCCCATCATCTGGCACCGCCGCGTCACCGGAGGAATCGCATGACCGCGTACTCGTACTACACCGCCTCGACCCTCGACGGCTTCCTCGCCGACGAGCACGACAGTCTGGATTGGCTGCTCAGCCAGCCCATCGACGACGGCGGGCCGATGAACATCGAGGAGTACATGACCGCGGTGGGCGCGATCGTCATGGGCTACACCACGTACCAGTGGGTGGTGGACCATGAGACCGGTTCCGGTGCCGAGTGGCCGTACGCGCAGTATCCGACATTCGTCTTCACGCACCGTGACATCGAGCCGGTCCACGAGACGGTGACCGTCGTCTCGGGAGAGCCCGCGGCGCAACGCTCACGTCTCGAACGGGTCGCGGGAGAGAAGGGCGTGTGGGTGGTCGGTGGCGGAGACCTCGCCGCGCAGTTCGCCGAAGCGGGCATGCTCGACGAGGTGGTGATCAGTTACGCACCCGCCACCGTCGGGTCGGGACGGCCGTTGTTCCCGCGCGCCTTCGACTTCGAGCTCGTCGAGTGGGCGCGCAATAGGGCCTTCCTCTGCGGTCGTTACCGTGTGATCGGCAGCCGCACATGATGATCGGAGCTGGTGTGCATGTTGCACCGGTGCCGCACGGAAGATGGAGCACTGTGCGGTAGCTCACACGCGGGGCACGCGGGCATCGTCGAAGCATCACAGCTTCGACCGTCACGGAAGGCCCCACGATGAATGCATCGACCACGCAGACCGACGATTTCGATCTCGTCATCATCGGTGCCGGTATCGCCGGTATCGGCGCCGCGAAGTACTTCACCGAGGCCTTCCCCGGCAAGCGGATCGCGATGCTCGAGGGGCGCGCGAACATCGGCGGCACGTGGGATCTGTTCAAGTACCCCGGGATCCGCTCCGACAACGGCCTGCACACCTACGGCTACGAGTTCAAGGCATGGACGGACCCCGACGCCATCGCCGAGGCCCCGAAGATCCTGAACTACCTGCAGGAGACGGTCGACGAGTACGACCTGGGCGGGCTCATCCGGTTCGAGCACAGCGTGCAGCACGCGTCGTGGTCGTCCGCCGACGCCCGCTGGACGCTCGATGTGCGTACCCCGGAGGGCGCGAAGAGGATCACCACGAAGTGGGTCTTCGCCGGTACCGGCTACTACCGCTACGACGAGGGCTACACCCCGCACTTCGAGGGCCGCGAGGACTTCCAGGGCGACATCCTGCACCCCCAGCACTGGCCCGAGGACTACGACTACGCGGGCAAGAAGGTCGTGGTGATCGGCAGCGGCGCCACCGCCGTGACGATGATCCCGTCGATGCTGAATCACGCGGGTGCCGCCGCGCACGTCACCATGCTCCAGCGCACCCCCACGTATGTGGTCGCCTGGCCCAAGGTCGACTCCACAGCGCTTCTCTTCACCAAGTGGTTCGGCGAGAAGCGGGGCTACGCCGTCACCCGGTTCACCAGCATCTGGGCCGAACGCGGCCAGGTGAAGTTCATGCGAGCCTTCCCGCGAATCGCGCGCGCACTGGTCCGCCTGCAGAACAAGTCCCGGTTGCCGCAGGACTACGCCGTGGACACGCACTTCAACCCGCCGTACGACCCGTGGGATCAGCGACTGTGCCTGTCCCCCGACGGGGACTTCTTCGCGGCCCTGAGCGGTGGCGACGCATCCGTCACCACCGACAAGATCGAGCGATTCACCGAGACCGGGATCGCACTCGAATCGGGCGAGCACCTCGACGCCGACGTCATCGTCACCGCGACCGGCCTGAACATGCGCCTGCTCGGCGGGATCGAGTTCGACGTCGACGGAGCCCCCGTCAGCATCCCGGATACCGTCGCCTACCGCGGCACGCTGCTAACCGGACTGCCCAATCTGTCGATCGCGATCGGCTACACCACGTCCGCCTGGACGCTGAAGATCGGGATCGTCGCCCGGTACATCTGCGACCTGATCAAGCACATGGACGCCTTCGGCTACGACAGCGTGCGCGTGGAGGCCGACCCCGCGATGGAACGCCGGCCGATCCTGGACCTCGATTCGGGCTACGCCCAGCGCGCTCGTGATGTGATCCCGAAGCAGGGGACGGGCATGTTCCAGATGTCGATGTCGTACCAGCAGGACGCGAAGATCCTGCGCGGCCCCCTGCTCGACGACGCCCTGCAGTTCGGTTCCACCCGCGACGAGGGTGCCGGCGCACCGACGAAGGAGCGGGTCGATGCCTGAGGATCTCGACCGGTTCGCGGTCCTGCCCGGCGGAACCCGCATCTGTTTCCGCGTCGACGGACCCGCCGGCGGCACACCGGTCCTGCTCGTCGCGGGCCTCGCCGAGGACCTGACCACCTGGTCCGACCGGTTCGTCTCGGCGCTCGTCGCCACCGGGTTCCGGGTGATCCGGATGGATAACCGCGACTGCGGACGGTCGAGCTACGCCACCATGCCGCCGCCGAACATGCTGCGCCAGCTAGCCGCCCGGCCGCGCCGGGACGCCTACACGCTGGCGGATATGGCCGCCGATGCGGCGCAGCTGATCGACCACCTGGGTGTCGGCCCCGTGCACCTCGTCGGACGGTCGATGGGCGGCATGATCGCGCAGACCGTGGCCGCCCGGTACCCGCACCTGGCCACGACCCTCACCTCCCTGTACTCGACCACGGGGGATCCGAAGGTGGGCCAGCCGGCACCGTCGACCTGGGCGCTGATCGCCGCCCCGCCCCCGCGCGATCGGGTGGGCGCCGTCCGCGCGCACCTGCGCATGACCGCGCACCTCGCCGGCACGGCGTACCCGATCGACGAGGCGGAAGAGGCCGCGCACGCCGTCGCGACCTTCGAGCGCACCGCCGGCGACGCGGTCGCCGGCACCTCCCGCCAGATCCAGGCGATCCAGGCCTCCGGTGACCGCGCCGCGGAGCTCGCCCGGATCACCGCGCCCACACTCGTCATCAACGGCGACCGCGACCTCATCGTCGCTCCGTCCGGAGGCGAGGCCACCGCGGCCGCGACCCCCGACGCCCGGCACATCGTGATCCCCGGTATGGGGCACCACCTCCCGGACGCGCTCGCCCTGCGCATCGCCGACCTCGTCGTCGGCCATCTCGAGCGGGCCGCGCCGCCCTCGCGTGACCCGCAACGCCGCACTGCCTGAATCCTCTCCCCTCGCATCACGAAGGAATCCCATGAGTACCACCACGTTCCCCGCGGAACAGGCGACGTCAGTGAGCGTCACGATCGACGATGACGCCACGCCCGTGGTGCGGCTGATCGGCCGCACCCTGCGTGACGCGGTGCGCCTCGGTCATGCCCCCGATGTGCTCGGGCGCGGCACCGGCACGGTAGCCGTCCACTCCCACGCGACCCCGCAGGCCGCCACCGTTACCTTCTCCGAGGGCGCCGTGACCGTCACGGGCGGTGTGTTCGCCCCGACCGATGCGTCGGTCACCGTTGACCTCCACTCCCGGTTCGCCTGCCGAGCAGAGGATGGTGACGGGGAGCTCGCCGCCGCCGTTCTACGCGTCCTACACGTGCCGCTGCCCGACTGGCGCGACGCGGCAACACGCTTCTGGGACATCACTCGCGGGATCCGCGGAGTGCCCGACGTGCTCGTCGCCGTGGCGACCGGACCGCACGGCCGCGAGGAGGCCCGCTTCGGCACGGGCGTGACCACCTACCGCATGGTCGGTACGCCCGACGCCCTCGCCGGCGTCTTCACCGGCGCCGATTTCCTGTTCACCGCCCTGGAACGCGGTCTGGGCGTCCAGGGCAGCATGGCCCAGCTCTCGGCTATGACCGCCGCCTCCTGGAAGGCCCGTTACGATGTCTGACCCGATCGCTCCCGCTACCATCACCGGCCAGCCGGTCAAGGCCTATCGCGTGGAGGCCACCAACCACGACGGCAGCTTCATGGGTAAGAACGTCACGCCCGCGAAGTTCGCCTCCGGCAAGGCATCCGGGTTCGCCTTCGCCGATGTGCTGTTCGCCATCGACATGGGCACCGACGTCGTCTTCGGCGACCCGTACCCGCAGTGGCGCGGCAACCTCTACGACATCGCGCTGCTGCCCGACATGGACACCCTCGTGGAGTGGAAACCCGGCGTGCACTCCGTGATCGGCGACTTCTGGCTGAAGGACGGCAGCCCCAATCCGATCTGCCCGCGCAACCTCGTGCGCCGGCAGATCGACCGACTCGCCGCCCTCGGCTACACCGCCACCGTTGCCGTCGAGATCGAGACCACCCTGTTCGAGGAGCCCATCCAGGAGGCCCGGGCCCGTGGCTACCGCGGCCTGACACCGCTCGGCGGCGAGACCGGCGCGACGTACAACCTCGCGCGGTCTTCGGACTGGATCGACTACATGGAGGCCGTCACCGACCGGCTCGACGAGCTCGGCATCGTCTGGGAGGCGTGGACCGACGAGGCCGCCCCCGGCCAGACCGAACTGAACATCGCCCCCGGTGCGCCGCTGGCGGTCGCCGACGCGTGGGTGCGGACCAAGCAGGTGATACGCGAGATCGCCTGCGAGAAGGGACGGTCCGTCACCTTCATGGCCAAGCCCACCGCGGGCTTCGGGCAGGGTGCACACCTGAACGTCTCGCTGCAGCGCGACGGCGTGAACCAGTTCTACGCCCCGGACGGCCCCTCCGAGCTCATGCTCGACGCGGTCGGAGGCCTCATGGCCACGATGGCCGGCGCCACCTTGATCTCGCTGCCGCAGATCACCTCGTACCGCCGCCTGGTCGACGTCTCCGGCCCACCGACCACGATCAGCTGGGGCGTCAGCAACAAGACCGCGGCGCTGCGCGCCATCGCGGGACATCCGAAGTACTCCCGGCTGGAATACCGCGTTCCCGGCTCCGACGTCAACCCCTACTACGCGCTGGCGGTCGTGCTCGCCGGCATCGTGGCGGGAATCGAGAAGAAGGTGGCCCCGCCGCCGCAGGTCGATGACATGGCCTGGTGCCTGCCTGACGACTGCGGCGTCGAGCGGATCCCCGACTCGATGACGAAGGCGATCGCGGCGCTCGACGCCGACGTGCTCCTGCGCGAGTACTTGGGCGACGAGTTCGTCGACTTCTGGACGGCGTCACGCCGGTGGGAGTGGATGCAGTTCCACACCACGGGAGGCGACCCGTACGTCGAACTCTCCGAGTGGGAGTCCCGTCGATACTTCGAGTTCTCATGAACGGCAAGGCTTCCGGACGCAAGCCGCTGGTCGGTATCACCGGCCGTCGATTCCAGCTCAGTCTGCTCGCCAGCGCCGACCCGCGGTACGGCAAGGCGTGCATGGACTCGTTCATGTCCGCGTTCGCCACGCGCATCGCGCAGGCGGGCGGCGTGCCCGTGCACCTGCCCTACGACGCCGACCCCGCGGATGTCTGCGAATGGCTGTCCGGCGTGGTGATCACCGGCGGGCAGGACGTGCACCCGGACCGGTGGGGCGGCGACGCCTCCGTGGTCCGCGGCATCGACCCCCGCACCGACACCCAGGCGCACGACCCCGAGCGCGACGAGTACGAGTTCGCACTCACCCGCGCCGCGATCGACCGCGGCATCCCGCTGCTCGGCGTGTGCCGCGGCGTGCAGGTGCTCAACGTCGCGCTCGGCGGCACGCTGATCGCCGACCTGCCGCCGGGGCCGGTACCGCACCTGTCGCAGCAGGGTGCGCCCACCGACGGCGACGCCGAGCACGTGGTGACCTTCGAGCCCGGCTCGACCGCGGCCCGCGTCTTCGGCCCGAGCATGCTGACCAACTCGTGGCACCACCAGGCCCTGGACCGCTGCGGCACGGGGCTCGTGGTCACCGGCCGGATTCTCAATGATCCTGTCAAGCGGCGGCCGCGGTGATTTGCGGGGCGGCTGGCTGCCAGGTTCGGTTGTCGCGGATGAGGGCGTAGAGCACGTTGACGCGGCGGCGTGCCAGGCAAATAGTCGCGGGGACGTGCTTCTTTCCCTGAGCGCGTTTTCGCTGGTAGTAGTCTTTGGCGGCGGGATCCCAGCGAGCAGCGCTCACCGCTGACAGATACATCACTCTGCGCAGTCCGCGGTGGTAGCGCTGGGGCGTGCATAAGCGTCCGGTCCGTTTGCCAGAGTCTTTCGTGACGGGTGCGAGGCCGGCCCACGACGCGAGATGATCTGCGGAGAGAATCCGTGAGGTATCGCCGACGGCGGCTAGAAATTCGGCGCCGAGGCGAAATCCCATGCCGGGCAGGCTCACAATCGCTTCGGCGAGCGGATGGCGGCGAAACCGTTCCTCGATGGCGGCGTCGGCCGCCTTGATCCGCTTATCGAGGTCGATCACCCCCTGTGCAAGCTCGGCTACCAGATCTGCGGCGATGGCCTCGCCGGGCAGGGTAATCGACTGCGCCTTAGCCGCGGTGACGGCGGCTTCGGCGATTGGACCTGCGTTCCGCACCCCTGCATCGGCTAGGACTCGGGTGATCCGTGTGATCCCCGATCGGCGGATTGCCTGGGGCCGCTGGTAGCGGGCCAAAAGCGCGATCCACCCGCGATCGGTGGAAGGCTGTGCAGCCCGCTCCAGCGCAGGACTGATGGCGACCAGCTGCTGCCGCAGCCGATTGATCGTGCGGGTGCGGTCGGCCACCAGATCCTCACGGTGAGCGGTGAGCATCGATAGCTCGGTGACCAGGTCATCGTTGGGGCGCAGCAGCGGAAGATCATCGCCCCGCATGCGCCCCTGGTCTGCGATAACCCTCGCATCTTTGGCGTCGCTCTTTGCCTCGCCGCCTCGGTAGATCGCCGAGGCCTGCCAGACGGCGCGACCAGTCAGATACCGCACGGAATGCCCGGCTGCGGCGAGCATCGTCAGCAGGAGGGTCGCGTAAGTGGTGGTCAGGTCCACCGTCCACGACACGGTGCCATCGCGAGATTCAACTTCGGTGATCGCCGCAGCGATCGAGACCTCATCGTTGGCAACCTTACGAGAGGAGATCACCTTTCCGGCGTCGTCGCAGACAGCCATCCAGTGGAACTCCTTGCCAACATCTACCCCTACCCACCAACGACTTTCGCTCTTCACCATCTGCGCTCCTGTTCGCTTGTTAGCCCTGTGAGGTGGACCCGATGGGCATCCTCGCCAGCAGGTCCTTAAACAAGCGATCGATTTCGCAGATCTCAATCAGCGGCCCGAGGACACCCAGACAGATCGGGTAGCCAATCCGGCCCAGCCGCACCGTAAGGCCGGCAACACCCTAACTAGCCTCGCCCGATCTGCCCGGGCTTGCAGCCGAACGTAATCCATCGCGCTCGCCTGCACCTATGAACTTAAGGACACCCGACGGGGTCATCGAGGCGGTGGAGGTGCCCGGCGCACCGATCCTAGGCGTGCAGTGGCACCCCGAATGGATGGAGAGCGACGACCCGGCCATGAGCTGGATCGTCGACGAATCGAGACAACGACAGGAGGCTTGGGGATGACCATCGACACGACCCCGGCCGTCGCCGCTGACGACATCGGCGCCACCCCTCGCGTACGGACCATCACGGGCCTGCTCGCCGACGGTGCCGCCCGAACGCCCGACGCCGAATTGCTCCGCTTCGGCGACGAATCCTGGACCTACCGGAGGTTCGACGAGGCGTCGTCGCGGCTCGCGCACCGGCTCATCGAGACCGACGGCATCGCTCCCGGCGACCGCGTGGCGATCATGCTGCCCAACATCGCGGGTTGGCCGCTCACCTGGCTGGCAGCGCTGAAGGCAGGCGCGGTCGCGGTGCCCGTCAACTCCGCCTACCGCGCGGCGGATCTGCAGTTCGTGCTCACCGATTCCGGCGCCCGGGTGATCGTGACCGATGGCGATCACCTCCCGCTGGTGCGCGAGGTCATCTCCGGCGATCCTGCCCTCGCCGGCGTCGCCGTGCTGGACATCGCGGAGACGGCCGACGCGGCGTTCCCCGCGACCGCACCGGAGGTCTCCGTCGGACCCGAGACGCTCGCGAACCTGCAGTACACATCGGGCACCACGGGATTCCCGAAGGCGTGCATGCTGACCCACGACTACTGGACCCGGATCGGTTGGGTGTGTGCGGGATCCGTCGGGCTGGGGCCGGACGACGTGCTGCTCACCGCGCAGCCCTTCTCGTACATGGATCCGCAGTGGAACACCGTCCTGGCCCTGACCACCGGGGCACCGCTCGTGGTGCTGCCGCGCTTCTCGGCATCGGGATTCATGGCCGACGTGCGCAGCCACGGTGCCACCTTCTGCTACGTCCTCGGCTCCATGCCGACGCTGCTGTTCAAGCAGCCGCCCGGCCCCGAGGATCGGGACAACCGCCTGCGCGCGGTGTTCTGCTCCGCGATTCCCCAGGCCCTGCACGCCGACCTCGAGGAACGCTGGGGTGCGCCCTGGCGTGAGGTCTACGGGATGACGGAGAGCGGGATGGACCTCTACAGCCCGTTCCACGACGTCGACGCCGTCGGCAGCGGCACGCTCGGACACCCCGTGCCCACCAAGCAGATCCGGATCGTGGATGCCGATGGCACCGAGGTGGCCGCCGGCACGCCGGGTGAGCTCACGGTGTCCGGGGCCCCGATGATGCTGGGCTACTGGAACCGGCCCGAGGCCACCGCCGAGACGATCCGCGACGGCTGGCTGCACACCGGCGACCTCGCCGTGGTCGACGAGCACGGCGGCATCCGTCTCGTGGGCCGACTCAAGGACATGGTGCGGCGCGGCGGCGAGAACGTCGCGGCCGTCGAGGTCGAGGCCGCCCTCGAACACGACGATGCCGTTGTCGCGTCTGCCGTTGTCGCCGAACCCGACCCGGTGCTCGGTGAGGAGGTCAAGGCGTTCGTCCAACTGGGCCCGGGGATCGCCGCCGAGCGCGCGACGGCCGCGGCGATCGTCGCGCGCGTGGCCCAGCGGCTCGCGAAGTTCAAGGTGCCGCGCTACATCGAGTTCGTCACCGACTTCCCGCGCACCCCGTCCCAGCGGGTCGCGAAACCCACCCTCAAGGCCCGTGCCGCCGAGGTGCCCGGCACGGTCTTCGACCTGCGCGCTTCGTCGAGCATCCCGGCACCGTCGAACAAGGAGAATCCCGTGGAGCACAACAACGATCCCACCGAGCAGGTGCTCGTGGAGATGGTGCGCGAGGTCGCCGTCATCACGCTGCGCCGCCCCGACAAGCTCAACGCCCTGACGGTGGGCATGCGCCGCCGCCTCGCCGCCCTCATCCGCGAGTACGGCACCGGCGAGCTCGCCCGCGGTATCGTACTCACCGGTACCGGGCGCGCCTTCAGCGCCGGCGAAGACCTCTCCGCGCCGCCGACAGATTTCGACGGTATGCGGGACAGCTTCGAGAGTTTCCACGATGTGACCCGCGCCGTGATCGAGACCCGCGTGCCCGTCATCGCCGCGGTCAACGGGATCGCGGTCGGCGGCGCGTCGGAGATCACGTTGTGCTGCGACGCCCGGATCGGCGCCCACGAGGCGCGGTACTACCAGCCGGAAAACTCGCGCGGACTCACCATCTCGAACGCGTCGAGCCTCCTGCTCACCCGGATCGTCCGCGGCCACGCCATGCGGATGATCCTGGGGTCCGAGAAGATCGGCGCCGAGGAGGCGCTGCGGATCGGGCTGCTCGACGAGGTCGTGGAGCAGTCCGCGCTCGTGGACCGCGCGGTCGAGACGATCCATGCGTGGACCCCGGAGGGCGCGAACACCACGGCCCTGCACCTGGGGCTGTTGCGGCCGACAGTCGACGAGATCGAGCGCGCCTTCGCCCGCGAGGACGCCGCGGCGGACGAGGCGTGGAACAGCGGCGCCCTGACCGCCGGCGTTCAGAGCTTCTGGGACGCCCGCACCACACCCGCCACCGCCACCACCGGAGGAACCCGATGATCACCACCCGCGCCGCCGTGCTCACCGCCGTGGGCGAGCCGATGCAGCTGACCGACATCGTGGTCGACGATCCGCAGCCGCACGAAGTCCGCATCGCCGTCACGCACGTCGGCCTGTGCCACAGCGATCTGCACTACATGACCGGCACCGTCCCCACCGAGCTGCCCGTCGTGGTCGGGCATGAGGTTGCTGGAGTCATCGAGGCCGTCGGCTCAGCGGTTGCCGGATTCCGCCCGGGTGACCGCGTGACCGGTGCGCTCACGCCGGCATGCGGCGAATGCAGGAACTGCGACGCCGGCCACTCGACCCAGTGTCAGCGGCTCGATGAGATCCGGCGTCGCCCGCGCCCCGCGTACACACTGCCGGACGGAACTCCGGTGGCCCGGCTGGGCGATGTGGGTGCGTTCTCCGAGCACATCCTGTTGCGGGCCAACGCCGTCGTGAAGCTGCCCGACGAGGTGTCGACCACCGTCGGCTGCCTCCTATCTTGTTGCATCGTGACCGGCGTCGGCGCCGTGTTCCGCGGAGCCCAGGTGCGGGCCGGCTCCACCGTCGCCGTGATCGGCTGCGGCGGTGTCGGTTCCGCCATCATCCAAGGCGCCCGCCTGGCCGGCGCGTCGGCCATCGTCGGCATCGACCTCGACGATGCGCGCCTGGCGGCGGCGCGCTCCTACGGCGCCACGCACACCGTGCACGGCGCCTCGGACGTACCGGCGGAGATCCGCGAACTCCTCGGCGACGGCGTCGACTACGCCTTCGAGGCGGTCGGTTCCGCCCGCACCGCGTCCACCGCATTGGCTGCGGTCCGCGGCACCGGCACCGCCTGCCTCGTGGGCATCGCGCCGATGGGTACCGAGCTCGCCGTGCCCGCGCATGACTTCTTCTTCACCGAGAAGAAGCTGATCGGCTCGTACATGGGTTCCGGACAGGCGCGCGAGGACATCGCCCAGTTCGCCCGCCTCTACCAGCAGGGTCGGCTGCTGCTCGACGAGATGGTGACCGAGGTGATCCCGTTCGAGCAGATCAACGAGGGCTTCGAGGCCATGAAATCGGGCGACGTCACCCGCATCGTCGTCGCCATGCCCGCCGCCTCGGACGGCCCCGTCCGAGCCGACATCCGACCCGAGACCGCGGAGGCGACCCGATGACCACCATGAACACCACGCTCACGCAGCCGCGCAGCTACATCGCCGGCGAGTGGGTCGACTGCACGACGCTCGATGCCTGGAACGTCGACCCCAATACGGGGGAGCCCGTCCACCGGATGGTGACCACCGCTCCCGCCGACCTGGAGCGGGCGCTTCAGCTCGCGGAGCGGGTCTATGAGGCCACCGACTTCACCGCCGACCAGTTCCGTCTCGAGCGCGCCGATGCCCTCGAGCGCGCCGCAGCGAACGTGGAGGAGCGGGTCGAGGAGATCGCCCGCATCGACGCGCTCACCAGTGGCACCGCCATCAGCGCCACGCGCACGGTCGCGGCGTTCCTGCCGTACCGCTTCCGTGGCGCCGCCGCCGAGGCCCGGAGCATCGCCCGTGTCACCCCGCTCGCCGCGGACGGCCGCGACGTTCGGCTGCACCGGATTCCGTGGGGCCCCGCCGCGATCCTCACGCCGTGGAACGGGCCCAGCTTCATCCCCGCGGCGAAGACCGCCAGCGCGATCGCCGCCGGCTGCCCCGTCATCCTCAAACCGTCCGAGCACGCACCCGCGAGCGCGCAGATCATCGTCGAGTGTTTCGCCGAGGCGGGGCTGCCCGAGGGCTCGCTGCAGTTGGTGCACGGGACGGGTGACATCGGCGCGGCGCTCACGGGCGACCGTCGGGTCCAGGTGGTGTCGTTCACGGGCGGCCCCGGTGCCGGCCGGGCCATCGCCCGCGCCGCCGCCGAGAACTTCACGGTGCTCCAGTTGGAGCTGGGCGGCAACAATCCCGCGCTCGTCCTCGACGATGCCGACGTGGACGTGGCCGCGGACGGAATCCTCACGGGTATGACGAATCTCAACGGACAGTGGTGCGAGGGGCCGGGCAAGGTGCTGGCGCCGCACCGGTTGGTCGGGCCGCTCCGGGAAGCGTTGTCGGAGCGGATCGCGAAGCTGCGCATCGGGCATTCGCTCGACGAGAGCACCGACATCGGCCCGATCTCCAACGAGCCGCACTACCGGACGCTGCTGCAGCGGATCGACGGCCTGCGCGCCCTGGGCGCCGAGATCGATCAGCCGGGCGACTTGCCGGGGCTCGCCGGCTACTTCATCTCCCCGACGATCGCCACCGGCTCCGACCCCGATCGCACCACTGCTGAGTTGTTCGGCCCCGTGATCTCGCTGCACGGCGTGGATTCGGACGAGGAGGCGCTGCGCGCCGCGAACGAGCACCCCTCGGGCCTGGACGCCTACGTCTTCGGTACCGACACCGATCGCGCGATCGCCATCGGGGCGCGCGTCAAGTCCGGCGAGGTGCGGGTGAACGGCGCGAAGGTCCTGGACCTCGGCGACGACTCGGCGCAGAGCTTCTGGGGGCCGTCCGGCATCGGCGGGCACGGGCCCGCCGAGTCGGTCCGGGTGTTCTGCGGCGACCGGGTGGTCGGGGTCGACTCGCCCGACCTACCCATGTGACCGGAGGTGGCCGCCCTCAGTCGCGCAATTGCACCAGCATGAGGGCGGCCACCACGCTCGCCGCATTGTCGGCGAGCGGAGCGGGGAGGAGCTGATCGACCCGCGCCAGTCGTCGTTCGACGGTGTTGCGGTGGGTGTACAGCTTGTCCGCCGCGGCGGATGCATTGAACCGTTCCCGGACGTACGTGAGCGCGGTGTCCCGGAGAGTGGCGTCCGCCGTGGCGAGATCACCAAGGGTGTCGCTGACGAATTGATCCGCCTGCGCCATATCGGCCGTGAGAACGGAGATCAGTGCGACGTCCTCGTAGCGCACAACCCGCCGCGCGGAACCGACTCGTGCCAGCACGCGTTGCGCGGCCGTGGCGTCGAGGTGGCTGCGACGGAAGCCGTCGAGATCCTCACCGGGCCGCCCGAACGCCACGTGGATTCCGGTTCGATCCGCGAGTACCGCGTCCATGTCCTCGACCGTGGGAACCGACCCCGCCGGTGCCCACACCCACAGCGCCGACGCACTCGCATTGAGCGTGAGCCGCCGGGGTGCGCCGCAGGCCCGCATCATCGCCTCGGCCGCTGCGTCCAGCCCCGCCGCTGCGTCGGCGCAATCGCTCCAGGTGATCGCCGCGACATGACTTCCCGTCAGCGCATAGCCGAGCCGGGACTCGGCGCGTGCCCGCCCGATCGGCGCGCCCTCCAGGAGGAGCTGGACGGTGGCGTGCCGCTCCGCGCTGGCTCCCCGTGCGAGCTCCGCACGCTCCTGCTCGACGTACTCATCGAGCGCCGCGATCGAGTCGTCGATGAACGTCGACATCGACCGCTCGGAGATCTTCATCAGCTCCCGCAGCTCGTCCAGATCATCGGTCACCGCGAAGCACTCGTCCACCCACGCGGACCACGCGCCGTGCTGGGCGCCGCGCCACGAGCCGAGATCGTGCATGTCCAGTCCGCGCCGCACCACGTCGCGGGCGAGCTGCAGGATGTCCGGGTCGTTGCTCGGCGGCACCCGTGCGCCGGGATCCTGCAGATTGGCCGACAGCCAGTGCAGCATGTTGGTTCTGTTCATCCGGCGGTCCGCGGCGACGAGCTGCGGGTCTTCGAGCACGGCGCGGTAGTCGGCCGCCGCATGTGCCGCGGCGTTCAGTTCGTCGACCGCGGCGTCGGACGAGGCCAGCAGACGTTCCGCGACCTCCCGGATCAGCGCCGCGATGCGCCGCTCGGGGCGCGGCCAAGACGAGTCCATCGTCGCACTGTAACCGGCCCGGGGCCGTCGCCGTGCCGGTCGCGAGGGGCGAGGCGGCTGTGGCCGCACCATGACGGCCGTGTGCGGGTGACGATCAGCGCCGCCTAGGATCTATGGCATGTCTGCCATCTCCCGGGACGAGGTCGCCCACCTGGCGCGCCTGTCGCGCCTCGCCGTCACCGACGAAGAGCTCGACGTCTTCGCCACGCAGCTCGATTCGATCCTCGAGCACGTCCAGGTGGTGACCGACGTCGCAGACGCCGACGTCGCGCCGCTGACCCTGCCGGTCGGCACTGTGAACGTCAACCGCGCTGACAGTCCCGTCGGCGGTCTCACCCCGGCGGAAGCGCTCGCGGGTGCTCCGAACCGCGAGGGTGACCGATTCGCCGTGCCGCGCATCCTGGGGGAGGAGTGACCATGGCCGAGAACACCGCTCTGCGTTCGTTCACTGAGATCACCGGCTCGACCGCGGCCGACCTCGCCGCGAAGATCGCCTCCGGTGACCTCAGCTCCGTCGAGGTCACCCAGGCGCACCTCGACCGGATCGCCGAGGTCGACGGTGACCTCGGTGCATTCCTGCACGTCGGTGCAGATCAAGCCGTCGCGGCCGCGCGCGCGGTTGATGAGGCCCGGGCCCGGGGCGAGCAGCCGGCATCCGCTCTGGCCGGGGTGCCGCTCGCGCTCAAGGACGTGTTCACCACCACCGACGCGCCGACGACCTGCGGATCGAAGATCCTCGAGGGCTGGACCGCGCCGTACGATGCGACCGTCACCGCGAAGCTGCGGGCGGCGGGCATTCCGATCCTCGGCAAGACCAACATGGACGAGTTCGCAATGGGCTCGTCGACCGAGAACTCCGCGTACGGAGTAACCCGCAACCCGTGGGCGCCCGATCGCACTCCGGGTGGCTCGGGCGGTGGCAGTGCGGCGGCGCTGGCTTCCTACGAGGCGCCGCTCGCGATCGGTACCGACACCGGCGGGTCGATCCGCCAGCCCGCATCACTGACCGCCACCGTCGGCGTCCGTCCGACGTACGGCGCGGTCTCGCGCTACGGATTGGTCGCGTGCGCCTCGTCGCTGGACCAGGGCGGGCCGTGTGCGCGCACCGTGCTCGACACCGCGCTACTTCACGAGGTCATCGCCGGACACGACCCGCGCGACTCCACCTCGCTCGACGCCGCGGTGCCCGATGTGGTGGCCGCCGCACGGGCCGGTGCCGCCGGCGATCTCAGCGGAGTTCGGGTGGGGCTGGTGAAGGAATTCGGCGCCGAGGGCACCGAGGCGGGCGTGCAAGCGTCGTTCGAGAAGGCCGTGCAGCAGTTGCGCGATCTGGGCGCCGAGGTCGTGGAGGTATCGCTCCCCACGCTGCAGTACGCGCTCGCGGCGTACTACCTGATCCTCCCGTCCGAGGTCTCGTCGAACCTGGCCCGGTTCGATGCCATGCGTTACGGGCTGCGGACCGGCGACGACGGCACGCACTCCGCCGAAGAGGTCATGGCGCTCACCCGCGAGGCTGGATTCGGCCCGGAAGTCAAGCGGCGCATCATGATCGGTACCTACGCGTTGAGCTCCGGCTACTACGACGCCTACTACGGCAGCGCGCAGAAGGTGCGCACGCTCCTGGCAGCCGACTTCGCCAAGGCCTACGAGCAGGTCGATGTGATCGTCTCGCCCACCACCCCCACCACGGCGTTCACCCTGGGGGAGAAGGTCGGCGATCCGCTGGCGATGTACCTGTTCGACCTGTTCACGCTGCCGACGAACCTCGCCGGTCACTGCGGTATGTCGGTGCCCTCGGGGCTCTCCGCGGACGACGGTCTCCCTGTCGGCCTGCAGATCCTCGCGCCCGCGCAGGCGGACGACCGTCTCTACAAGGTGGGCGCCGCCTACGAGGCGGCCCGCGGCCCCGTCGCCTAACCGACTTAACAGCGTTAGCCCACACCGTTTCTTGGGATTCTCGCTGCATTGCGTGCTTGCTACCCGGCGGTAGCTATGTCGGCGCCGTGGTCGAGCATGGCGCTGCGCACACGGCGTATCAATGCGTCGGGGCGGTTCATGAGCGGTCCGGCGGTCACGACGATCAGTTTCCAGCCCAGGTCGCGCTGGAGAGTGTTCCACCGCTCCACGTCGCGCTCGTGCTGCTTCGCGTCGCGATGGTGGGCACCGTCGTACTCGACGCCCACCTTGTGCTTCGCATCGGCGAGGTCCAGGAAGTAGGTACCGTCAAGCACGGGCACCTGCGGTACGAAGCCGGTGAGGCCCACGCGGTGTAATGCGAGGCGGGAGAAGGTCTCCCAGGGTGATTGCGAGCGACCGTCGGCCTCAGCGAGAACCGCGCGGACGCGGCTTCCGCGCCACCACGCTCGACGATCCAGCTCGGCCTCGATCGCGGTCCGCGTGGTCATCGCGGGCCGCGTCACCCAGCCCGCCCGGCTCACCGTCGCCGGGCGGCCGTGGACGCGAAGGCACTGGTCCATTGCCGCGATCGCCTCGTCACCGGGCACGTACCGCGCGAGGTCGATCGCCGTCCGCAGGCCCGACGTACACGGCAGCCCGAAGCGCTCGACCACCTCGTCGCGCTCGAACCCCGCGGTGCGGCTGATCACGCCTCGCCGCCGGACCTGCTGCGGCCCCAGCAATTCCACCCGCTCGCGCGATGCCGCCATCATGTGCCCGTGCAGGCGCGCCGCGGTCCACCCGCACAACACCGAGCCGGGGTAGACGCGAATGATCGCTGCGGCCAAGTTCTCGACGGCCGGGCCCGGCGCGTTGCGGGGGATCCGCACCCCGGGGGTAGGGCACAGGTAATCCTTTTCCGCCGCGTAGCGGCCCTGCGCGGCGATCAACTCGCTCGACAGGTAGATCTCGCGCTCGTAGGGCTCCATGTGAATTGGACGCACCGGCGGGTCGGTCCGGTTCCGTCGGTGCGTCCATCCGCTGTACTGCCGAGTAGGGAGCACTCGATGCAGCGAAAGTCCCGGGAAAGGGTGTGGGCTAACACTGTTAAGTCATGAGGTGGCGGGGTGGAGATGGGTGGTGATGCCCAGCATGTTCCAGGTGTTGATGGTGCCGACGGCGATCAGCAGGTCCGTGCGGCGTTCCTCGCCGAGGAGGCGACCTGCCTCGTCCCACAGGGCATCGTCGACGGCGTCGATGCCGCCGGTGAGCCGCTCGGCGAAGGCCAGGCCCACGCGCTGGGTCTCATCGAAGAACGGGCTCTCCTCCCACGCTGCGACACCGTAGATGGTGCGGGTGGGAACGCCGCGCTTCTCCAGGTCGACGCTGTGCATATCGACGCAGAAGGCGCAGCCGTTGATCTGCGAAGCGCGCAGTTTCACCAGGTCGTACAGCACATGGCCGAGTGATTTTCCGAGCCGGCCGTCCAGGGCGATCAACGCCTTGTAGGTCTCGGGCGACGACGTGGCTCCGTTGGTGCGGGGCATGATGACTCCTTAATAGTTGGATAAACAGTGTCCAGGTTTAGGTCTGTCGTGATGGTCCGGAACGGCTTTCAGGCTCCGCGGAAGTGGCGCCGCGCGGCGTCGGCGACGTGCCGTGGTGTGCCGGCCGCCAGGTCGGCGATCGATGTGGCCGCCAGCTCGCGGCGCCAGCTCAACTCGGCGCCCCGCATCGCATGGGCGATACCGCACGGTGCGGTGAAATCGCTCCGAGGGTTATCGGAGTTCATGCCACGTTGTCGGATCTCGGTGCACGCGAAGGCGTCCGACGGTCCCTCGATGGCGGAGACCACGTCCATCAGGGTGATCTCGGCGGTGGAGCGGGCGAGGCGGATACCTCCGCGCCGTCCGGGCAGCGACTCGGTGATCCCCGCTCGCGCCAGGGCTTGCAGTTGCTTGCCGAGGTATGCGGGCGGTAGGTCGTAGGACTCGGCGAGGCGGGACGCGGGGACCGGTGTCAGGTCACCCTCGTCGAGCCAGTGCAGCAGTACGCACACGTGTGCCGCCCACTCGACGCCCTCGTTCATCCGCATAGCCCACTCCTTAACCTGGATATAACGTATCCGGTTAAGCGGATTTCGGCAAGCCGGCGCCCCGTACGAGATCGGAGCCCTGGTGTTCGTCGTAGCGATGTCCGAGTCCCGGCGGCGGCGCCGTGGCTCCCAGCAGATCGATCGTCGCCTGCAGGAAACCGACCACCGGTAACCACGGCGGCCGCCGGGTCGCGCGTCCCGGCTCAGTGGCGCCGCGATCGGGTGGCGCGAACAGCAGTCGCAGCGACCAGACCCCCACCGGATCAGAGGAATTCAGCTGTGCCGGCCCGTCCAACGGTACGTCGGCCGGGGTGCCCGACTGCAGGGTTGCCGCTACCGGCTGGCCCAGTTCGATCGCGCGGCGGTGCGCCGCGACCACGCCCACCGTCCCCAGGCTCTGGCCGTACAGGTAGACAGGCGTCGACGGTGCCCGCCGGTGCAGTGCTTCGACCACCGCCACGGTGCTCTCCGCCGCCGCATCGCGGTGGAACAGGAAGGACTGCCAACTGGGCTGTTCGGTGTACTGGGCCACCACGATCGCGCTGTCGCCGCGCAGAGTCTTCTCCACGCCCCGCACGAAATGCGGGTCCACCCACCCTGACCCTGTGGGCACCGCGATCACCACCGCACGCTTGCGCAACCCGCCGGCGGCCACCAACCGCGCCACCGCATCATCGGCGCGCGCGGGAGGGGAGGCACCGTCGGACAGTGATCCGTACACCCGGATTCCCGGTGCGGGGGAATCGATCCCGGTGAATCGCTCGGCATAGGACTGCTGCGCCGCGGCATCGGCCGTGGCCACCGGAACCAGGACCGCGGCGACACCGACCACAGCGGCGAGCACTGCCGTCCGGGCCCGGGTGCGCACCGAGTTCAGCAGCGCGACCAGATAGGGCGCACCGATCACCCCTGCGGCCAGCAACCCGAAATCGAGCGGCGATACCGAGGCGAAGGCAGCGCCGTCGCGCACCACGCCCTGCCACAGGAGCCATACCGCCAGCGACACCGCGGTCACCTGCGCCGAGACTCGGCACACCGCCCCCGACGCCGCGCCACACCCCAGCCTCGCTGCGACGAGCCCGCCGAGCAATGCGCCGAACACTCCGAACACCGCCACCACCAGCAGTTGCACCAGCACCGAACGGGGCAGCATGTTCGGGTACAGCGCGAGCACGACCCCCGCCGTGTAGCCGATCAACGGACCCGCCGCCGGACGGATCGCGGCGTTCACAGCCGGCCCCCGGCCGTGAGCCAGCTGACCGCGAGCTCACCCGCGGACTCGGCGCGCGGCGGACCGTCGTGCTGGCGCCAGGTGTTGGCGCGCACCGCCAGCACCGCCATCACTGCGACCTGCCGGCATTCCCGTTGCTCCGAGGTGGGCCGGTGCGTGCACGTGGCGCGCAGCCGGTCTGCCAGCGCGTCGTCGATCCGCTGCCGAGCCCACGAGCCGAGCGGCCGGCCCGCCGAATCGGCGTAGCGCAGCAGGTCGTAGCCCAGGTCGTGTGCCTGGCACGGCCCCGCGAAGTAGTCGGGCAGCCGCACCATCGACGAGCAGTCGCCGGACGGATTCACCGCGTAGCCGTCACCCGCGGTGGCGCGGTACCCCAGATCTGCGGGAACGGCGCCGACCTGCGCGGCGGCCGAGAGATCGGGGTCGGTGACGGCGCGCACGGCGGCGGCCGCGGCGCGGTCCTCGGCGGGCGCAGCGGCCCGCGCGCTCGAAACGGTGGCGGACGGTGCCGGTGCGGCGGTGGCGGGGATCGCCACCGCGACCGGCAGGACGATCGCCGCGGCGGCGACAAGAGTTCGTCGGTTCATGGCCGTGACGCTAGGAACCGATCATCGCGCCGCGGATCGGCCGAGCGAGTGGACCGATATCACTCGGAAGTATGAGGACAGTCCGCGACGTCTAGGCCTAGCGTTCGGAGCATGTTGAAGACCAGCAAGATCGAGAGCCTCGGCCGGGCGACGGTGCGCGCGGGCCGCTACCTCGACCAGCAGAGCGCGCTGCACATCGCCGATCCCGACGGATCGCTGCACGACACCCCGCTCGGAACCTTCCTCTCGCGGCGGGTGAACTGGCTGTTCCTGTTGATCGCGTTGATCATGTGGGCGGTCGCGTGGCCCACCCTGAACGAGCAGTTCACCGTTCCGGCGGCTTTCCTGCCCCTGTTCAGCGGGCTGTCGGTGCTGCCTCTGGCGATCGCATGGGCGCACCCCCGAGCCGCATGGGCGATCATCGCCGGCACCGCGGCGGTCTTCCCGCTGTTCTTCTGGTTCACCCCGAAGAACGACTGGCAGTGGAACTGGCAGGTCTCCCTGATCATCGCGATGCTGGTCTCCACCGTGATGGTGTACCTGCGCGCCAAGCCGCTCGACGCCATCGTGGTGGCTGCGGCATCGTCGCTGTTGTTCTGGATCAACGCCCAAGACGGTACCGGCGGCGGCTGGGTCGCCGGGCTGCTCGTAGCCCTCGCCGTCTGCCTGCTGTTGCGGTTGGCCCTGCAATCGCGCACGCGGCTCGAGGAGCAGACCGAGGTCAGCGAGCTCGAACGGGGTCGCCGCGCGATCCTGGAGGAGCGCACCCGGATCGCGCGCGATCTGCACGACATCGTCGCGCACCGGATGTCTCTCGTGGTCGTGCAGGCGCAGACCGCCCAGTACCGCGTGCCCGATGTGTCCGAACGGGCCCGCGCCGAATTCGACGGGATCGCCGTCTCGGCCCGCGAGGCCCTCAACGAGGTCCGCTCGCTGCTCGGGGTCCTGCGCCTCGACGACGCCTCCGCCGATCTCGCCCCGGCGCCAGGTCTGGGCGGGGTCGATGAACTGATCGACGGTGCCCGCGCCGCCGGCGTCACCGTCGAGTACCTGCCGCTACCCGACCCGACGGCGGTCGGGGAGTCCACCGCGCTGGTGGCCTACCGGATCGTCCAGGAATCGATCGCCAATGCCACCCGGCACGCACAGGGGGCACCGATCACCGTCGCCCTCACACTCGACGCCGCGACGCTGAACCTCCGCATCGAGAACGGCCCCCGCACCTCCGACGCCGACCTCGGCGGGCCGGGACTCGGGCAGGGAATCCCCGGCATGATGGAGCGCGCCCGGACGGTCGGCGGATCACTCGCCGCGACCCCCGTGGCCGGTGGCGGATTCGCCGTTCGAGCGTCGCTGCCCGCTCGGGCCGACGCCGCCGCCTAGGCTGAGCGAGTGCCGATCACCGTCTTCATCGCCGACGATCAGGCCATGGTCCGTCAGGGCTTCGGCGCCCTTCTCGGTGCTCAGCCCGACATCTCCGTGGTCGGTGACGCGCCCGACGGCAGGGCCGCCGTCACCGAGGTCGCCCGTCTACTGCCCGATGTGGTGCTGATGGACGTCCGCATGCCCGAGATGAACGGGTTGCAGGCCGCCGAGGAGATTCTGCGTCGGCACGACGGCGTCCGGGTCCTGATGCTCACCACGTTCGACATTGATGACTACGTCTACGAGGCGTTACGCGTTGGTGCCTCTGGTTTCATGCTCAAGGACGCGCCCGCGGAGGAGCTGGTGCGCGCCGTCCGCGTGGTGCATGA
Organism: Tsukamurella paurometabola DSM 20162; assembly: GCF_000092225.1. Classification (NCBI taxonomy): domain Bacteria; kingdom Bacillati; phylum Actinomycetota; class Actinomycetes; order Mycobacteriales; family Tsukamurellaceae; genus Tsukamurella; species Tsukamurella paurometabola. The sequence continues at coordinate 2,980,752 of NC_014158.1, read as the reverse complement.
GGGCCAGTCGCTGCTGGCTCCGTCGGTAACCCGACGGATGATCGCCGAGGTCACCGCGGCTCGGTCCCGGCGGCGTCCGGCCCCTGCCGAGCTCGGCACCCTCACTCCGCGTGAGCGGGAAGTGCTCGAAGCCGTGGCGGCGGGCCGGTCCAACGCGGAGATCGCCGAGACTCTGTTCGTCTCCGAGCAGACGGTGAAGACCCACGTCAGCAAGGTGCTGCAGAAGCTGGGACTGCGCGACCGGGCGCAGGCCGTGGTCTACGCCTACGAGACGGGTGTTGTCACGCCCGGGTGAACGACCGGTGCGTTGTCATGACAGGTCGGGGTCCGCGCGGGAAGAATGGACAGCATGAGCCTGCGAATCGGAGTCCTGACCGGCGGTGGCGATTGCCCCGGCCTCAACGCGGTGATCCGTGCTGTGGTGCGCACCTGCGATTCCCGCTACGGCTCCTCGGTGGTGGGTTTCCAGGACGGCTGGCGCGGCCTGCTCGAGAACCGGCGCATCCATCTCGCCAACGACGACCGCAACGACCGTCTGCTCACCAAGGGTGGCACCATGCTCGGTACCGCCCGTACCCACCCCGACGTGCTCCGCGACGGCCTCCCGCAGATCAAGCAAACGCTGGACGACAACGGAATCGACGTGCTGATCCCGATCGGCGGCGAGGGAACGCTCACCGCCGCGTCCTGGCTCGCCGACGAGGGCGTCCCCGTGGTCGGCGTGCCGAAGACCATCGACAACGACATCGACTGCACCGACGTCACCTTCGGCTTCGACACCGCGCTGACCATCGCCACCGACGCCATCGACCGGCTGCATTCGACCGCCGAATCCCATCAGCGGGTGATGCTGGTCGAGGTGATGGGCCGGCACGCCGGCTGGATCGCGCTGAACTCCGGACTCGCCTCGGGGGCGCACATGATCCTCATCCCCGAGGTGCCCTTCGACGTCGAGGAGCTGTGCCGGCTCATCAAGCGGCGATTCCAGCGAGGACACTCCAGCTTCATCGTGGTGGTCGCCGAGGGCGCCAAACCCGCTGAGGGGTCGATGGAGCTTCGGGTTGGCGGCACCGATGAATTCGGCCACGAACGATTCACCGGGGTCGCGCACCAGCTGGGCGTCGAGATCGAGAAGCGGATCAACAAGGAGGTCCGCACCACGGTCCTCGGCCACGTGCAGCGCGGCGGTACTCCGACACCGCACGACCGCGTCCTGGCCACCCGCTACGGCGTGAACGCCGCCGACGCCGCGCACGCCGGGAAGACGGGCCAGATGGTGTCGCTGCGCGGCACCACGGTCGGGCTGGTTCCGCTCGCCGAGGCGGTCAAGCAGCTCAAGCGGGTGCCGCGCGAGCGGTACGACGACGCCGCGGAGTTCTTCGGCTGAGTCGTCACTGGCGATCGGGAAGCGGCCGTTAAGCGACCGCCCGCAGGCTGGTCGCCATGAACCACACTCCTCCCGCCACTCCCGACCCGAGCAATCCCTACGGTGCGACACAGCTGCGACCCACCTGGCGATCGGGTGCGGCGCCGCAGTACGGTACGCAGCCGCCGTTCGGTCCCGCGGAACAGGTTCCGCCGCCGGCGTATTCGGTGCCCTCGTACCCGCCGCCGGTCCCGCCCAAGGCGCCTCGTCCGCGTTGGCTCCTGCCCACGATGATCGGCGGCGGCGTGGTACTCGTGGTGATCGTGCTCATCGCCGCGGTGGCAATCGTCGGCGGCGCCGGCGGTGCGTCGGATTCCCCGGGCGCCACCGTGAAAGCCTATTTCGCCGCGCTCCAGGCCGGTGACGCGAAGAAGGCGCTGAGTTATGGCACCGAGGCGCCTGCCACGACCGATCTGGTGACCGACGAGGTGCTGCGCAAGCAGATCGCGATCGCTCCGATCAAGGATGTGACCATCGTCAGCGAATCCGACGCCGGTATCGGCCAGGTGCACCTCACCGTCACCATCGGCGACGTCGCCTACGACGAGAAACTGATGATGGACAAGTCCGGCGACACCTGGAAGCTCAAGACCGCCGCCGTGAAGATCGACCCTTCCGCCGCGTCCGAGGCCGACAAGAAGAACATCACCATCCTCGGAAAGCCGCTACCCGCTTCGGGTGTCGCCTATGTCTTCCCGGGGGCGCTCGACCTCGGATCGTCGAACAAGAACCTGCAGGCACGTCCCTCGAAATACAGCATCGGGGGCGATAAGGGGCAGGCTCCGGTGAACGGGCTCTCCGCCTTCGCGATCGGCGGCTCGATACGCGTCGAATTCGGTCTCAGCGACGCCGCGAAGACCGCGGCGTGGCAGCAGATCGCCGATAAGTACGCGGCGTGCGCCGCCTCGAAGGACGGCATGCCCGGCGACTGCCCGCAGTCCTCGTTCCTCGGTGTCGACGGCTCGTACACCTGGACCGCGCCGAGCGCCGAGCAGATCGATCTGTCCGACGAGGTCCGCGACGGATCGATGTCGTTCCGCGATACGCGGCCCTGGTCGTACACCGCGACGGCGCGCGACGGTCGCCCGCTGACCGGCACCGACACCACCTTCACCACCGGCACCGTGAGCGTGACGCCGGACGCGGTGGCCGTCTCCGTGCGCTGACCCGCGGACGATTAGGCTGGAGGGCATGAGTGCCGAGCTTTCCGAGATCGACCTTCCCGAGTACGCGGACGTCGTCGCCCGTTACGAGCCCGTCATGGGTATGGAAGTCCACGTCGAACTCGGCACGGCCACCAAGATGTTCTGCGGTTGCCGCACCGAGTTCGGTGCGGCGCCGAACACTCAGGTGTGTCCCACCTGCCTCGGGATGCCCGGCGCGCTGCCCGTCGTCAACGACGAGGCGGTGCGCTCGGCCATTCGCATCGGCCTGGCGTTGAACTGCTCGATCCGGCCGTCGTCGCTGTTCGCCCGGAAGAACTACTTCTACCCGGACCAGCCGAAGAACTACCAGATCAGCCAGTACGACGACCCGATCGCGCACGACGGCTACGTCGACGTCCCCCTGGAGGACGGCACCGTCTGGCGGGTGGAGGTCGAGCGCGCGCACATGGAGGAGGACACCGGCAAGTCGACGCACATCGGCTCGGCCACGGGCCGCATCCACGGGGCGTCGCACTCGCTGCTCGACTTCAACCGGGCGGGCGTGCCGCTCGTCGAGATCGTCACCAAGCCCATCGAGGGTGCCGGGGAGCGGGCGCCGGAAATCGCCCGTGCCTACGTCACGGCCCTGCGCGATCTCTTGGCCTCGCTCGATGTCTCCGATGTCCGAATGGATCAGGGTTCGATGCGCTGCGACGCCAACGTCTCGCTCAAGCCCAAGGGCGCCACCGAGTTCGGCACCCGCACCGAGACCAAGAACGTCAACTCACTCAAGTCGGTCGAGGTGGCCGTGCGGTACGAGATGCGCCGCCAGGCCGCCGTGCTGGACGCCGGTGGCGAGGTGACTCTCGAGACCCGCCACTTCCAGGAGGGCGATGGCACCACCACGCCGGGCCGTCCCAAGGAGAGCGCCGAGGACTACCGCTACTTCCCGGATCCCGATCTCGCTCCCGTCGCGCCCGCTGCCGAGCTGGTCGAGGAACTGCGCGGCACCATCGGAGAACTGCCGTGGCTGCGTCGCGCCCGCATCCAGCAGGAATGGAGCCTGTCCGACGAGGTTATGCGCGACCTGGTCAACCTGGGGGCGATCGACGCCATCATCGCCACAGTCGACGCTGGCGCCACCCCCGACGCCGCCCGGTCCTGGTGGGGCAGCTTCCTGCCGCAGCAGGCCAACTCTCGTGAGGTCGAGCTCGACGCCCTGGCGATCACGCCCGCGCAGGTCGCCCGCGTCATCGCCCTGGTCGAGGAGGGCAAGCTCACCAGCAAGCTGGCACAACAGGTGATCGTGGGTGTCCTCGACGGTGAGGGCGAGCCCGATGAGGTGGTCGCGGCCCGCGGCCTCGAGGTGGTCCGCGACGACGGTGCCCTGCAGAAGGCCGTCGACGACGCGCTCGCTGCGAACCCCGACATCGTCGAGAAGATCAGGAGTGGCAAGGTGCAGGCCGCAGGCAAGATCGTCGGCGATGTCATGAAGGCCACCCGCGGTCAGGCCGACGCTGCCCGCGTCCGGGAATTGGTGCTCGCCGCCTGCGAGTAGGCGCTAATCCTCGCCGGAGGCGGCGTCCCCACCCGGGAGGGGGAGCAGCACGACGCGATCGTCCGTCGGGGCGACGGGGCCGGTGGCCTTGTTCGTGGTCACGCCCTGCGGCAGCCCCTTCGGCCCGGTCGCGAGCCGACCGAAGACGCCGTACCGCTTGCGATCGAGCATCGGCAGCGGTTCCTTATCGGCGGTCGTCGAACCCTTGGGCAGCACAACGAATTCCACGCGGCCGGCCCGGCTGTGACTGACCACCACACCACCGTCGACCACGGCGCACCCGGCGATCCCCGGACGGTCGGGCCAGGTCCAAGCGACGCCGGTGGGCGACCCGGGGGTCACCACCCGCAGGCGGTCCTCCGTGGCGCCTTGGTCGGCGACGAACACCGGTCCCTTCGGCCCGGCCTGGCACAGTGAGGCGCGTATTCCGCCGTCGGTCGCCAGTACCTCCGGCACGGTCGGTGTGACGGTGCCGGGTGAGGGCAGCAGCAATACCTTGCCCGCCAAGGACCGCGGATCCCGTGCGGCGGCCTGATCCCCGGCGTTACCGGTGGCGACGATGAGATCACGGCCCACGAACAGCAGTGATCCCGCATTGCCCAGCGGCCCCTTGGGTATGCCGGCGAGGATCACCTTCGGCTCGTCACCCGGTGTCACCCGCACCACCCGATTGTCGGTGGGAGTGCTCACGTAGGCGTAGTACAGCCGGTCCTGGTCGTAGGTGGGGGAGAGTGCGATCGAGGTGAGGCCGCCGTCGCCGGCCGTGTCCACGCCGATCCGCAGCACCTCCCGGCTGGCCTGATCGGTGGTCGTGTACTGGACGGTGCCGCCGCGTTCGGCGACGTAGGCGTGCTCGAGGTCCGGAGTGGTGATCAGCGACGTGGGGTCGGTGAGGCAGGTGGCGAGCACCAGCGGATCCTGGTCGATGCACGGTCCGGGTGGTTTCGGAGCCGCACTGGTGGGCAACTGCGGCGGTGTGGTCGTCGGCGCTCCGCCGGTGGGCGGTCCGGTGAAGGGCGCCGACTCGCTGCCGCTGAAATCGGCGCACGCCGAGATCAACAGCACGGCGGCGACCGACGCGGCCAGCGCGGTGCGCCGCGCCGTCCGGGACCCCTCACTCATGCCGCCACCCTACCGATTGGGAGTGAGCGCGGTTCGCTCCCGGCCGGGAGGCGGCGCGCGCTCTACGCTGGGTGGCGTGAGCGACAAGGACGGAACCGAGAAAGAGTCGACCGACGCCCCGCAGTCCCCGCTGGACACTTCGTCCACGGGAGATCTGCCGCGGTTCGGTGAGCGGCACCCGACCGGTGGGTTCGTGCTCGACCCCCATGACGATTCGGATATCGGCCTCGGGCCGGTGCTGCCGCGCTACCGCGACGAGCCGACCACCACCGATGCCGGTGCCGCGAGCGCCACGCCCGCGAGTGGGGCGGATCCCGCCGTGACGGATGCCGCGTACGGCGCCGAAACCGCCTCGACGTCGGTCCCCGACACCAGCGATTTGGCGGCGGCGATCGCCGCTGCGAACGCCGCGACCGAGGCCATCTCGACGAGCGGTACGGCACCGTCGGGCGAGGAGACCGCACTCTCGAGCGAACAGCGCGACGAGTTCGGCAAGCTGCACAACCGGCGCAAGGGACGTGAGCGCGCGGCCCAGGCCCGTGCCGAGGCCGAGGGCATTCCCGCCGGCGCCGCAGCGACCGACGTCCTCGAGCCGCCCCGCGGACGCCGATTCGGCAAGCCCGTCGGCGATGAGAGCGAGGAACTGCGCGCGGCCAAGCAGGCGGCCAAGCGCGGCACCACCGACCTCGGGCTGCTGGTGCTGCGCGTGGCCGTCGGCGTGATCCTCGCCGCCCACGGTGCGCAGAAGCTGTTCGGCATCTGGGGCGGTCCCGGTATCGACGGCTTCACCAAGTACCTGCAGAACGGTGCCGATCCGTCGCTCGGCTTCGAGCGGTTCACCAAGGTGATCGCGGTCTCGACCGGCGTCGTCGAGCTCGGCAGTGGTGTGATGCTGATCATCGGCCTGCTCACTCCGATCGCCGCGGCCGGCGCGGTGGGCGTGATGCTCTCGGCGACGTTGTTCAAGCTGACCACGCTCGGTAGCGGCTTCGTGTTCTTCTCGCAGGACAAGGGGGTGGAGTTCGAGCTGCTGCTGCTGTTCGCCTCCGTCGCGATCATCCTCACCGGCCCGGGCAAGCTCTCGCTCGACTTCAACCGGGGATGGGCACGCAGACCGCACATCGGATCCTTCGTGTGGCTGGTCATCGCAGTCGCCGCAGCGGTCACCGTGTGGATCCTGCTCAATGGCGCCAACCCCTTGGTCAAACGCTAGATCCGCCGACAACGATGAAGCCCCGGTCCGTTTCGGACCGGGGCTTCATCGTCACAGGGTGCAGCGGATCACGGCACGTGCCGCACGGCGCCGCGATCGGCCGAGGTGGCCAGGGCTGCGTAGGCGCGCAGCGCGGTGGTGACGGTGCGCTGGCGGTCCTTGGGCTGCCACGGCCGCTCCGAGGCCTCCATCTTGGCCCGGCGGCGGTCCAGCTCGTCGTCGTCGACCAGCACTTCCAGGGCGCGGGTGTGCACGTCGATCCGGATGCGGTCACCGTCCTCCACCAGGCCGATGACGCCCCCGGCCGCGGCTTCGGGGGAGATGTGGCCGATGGACAGGCCCGAGGTGCCACCGGAGAACCGGCCGTCGGTGATCAATGCGCACAGCTTGCCCAGCCCGCGGCCCTTGAGGAAGGACGTGGGGTGCAGCATCTCCTGCATGCCCGGGCCACCCTTGGGGCCCTCGTAGCGGACCACCACCACGTCGCCCGGCTTGATCTGCTTGCCGAGGATCTTCGAGACCGCCTCCTCCTGCGATTCGACCACCACGGCCGGTCCCTCGAAGGTGAACAGTTCCTCATCGATGCCCGCGGTCTTGAGGATCGCGCCGTCGACGGCGATGTTGCCGCGCAGCACGCACAGCCCGCCCTCGACGGTGTAGGCGTGCTCGATGTCGCGGATGCAGCCGTTCACCTGATCGGTGTCCAGGCTCTCCCACTGGTTCTTCGTGGAGAAGGGCTGCGTGGTGCGCACGCCACCGGGGGCGGCGTGGAAGAGTTCGAGCGCCTCGTCGGTGGCCTTGCCGGAACGGATGTCCCAGTCGTCGAGCCACTTGTCGAAGGACTGCTCGTGCACGGTGTGCACGTCCGTTTCCAGTAGTCCGCCGCGGCGCAGCTCGCCCAGGATGGCGGGGATTCCGCCGGCCCGGTGCACGTCCTCCATGTGGTAGTCGCTGTTCGGCGACACCTTCGACAGGCAGGGCACCTTGCGGCTGATCGCGTCGATGGTGGACAGGTCGAAGTCGACCTCACCCTCCTGTGCGGCGGCCAGCGTGTGCAGCACGGTGTTCGTGGAACCGCCCATCGCCACATCGAGGGCCATGGCGTTGCGGAACGCGGCGGGGGTGGCGACGTTGCGCGGGAGCACCGATTCGTCGCCGTCGCGGTAATAACGCTTGGCCGCCTCGACCACGACGGTGCCGGCCCGCTCGAACAGCGCGCGACGGGCGGCGTGGGTGGCCAACGTCGAACCGTTGCCCGGCAGGGCGAGGCCGAGCGCCTCGGTGAGGCAGTTCATCGAGTTGGCGGTGAACATGCCCGAGCAGGACCCACAGGTGGGGCACGCGGACCGCTCGACCTCGCTGAGGCCGGCGTCGTCGATCGCGTCGTTGGCCGATGCGGAGATCGCGGTGATCAAGTCGGTGGGTGCCTTGGCGATCCCGTCGACGATGACGGCCTTACCGGCTTCCATCGGGCCCCCCGAGACGAACACGGTGGGGATGTTCAGGCGCATCGCAGCATTGAGCATGCCCGGGGTGATCTTGTCGCAATTGGAGATGCAGACCAGCGCGTCGGCGGTGTGGGCGTTCGCCATGTACTCCACGGAGTCGGCGATGATCTCGCGGCTGGGCAGGCTGTAGAGCATGCCTCCGTGGCCCATGGCGATGCCGTCGTCCACGGCGATGGTGTGGAACTCGCGGGCGACGCCGCCCGCCGCGCGGACCGATTCGGCGACGATCTCGCCCATGTCCTTGAGGTGCACATGGCCGGGAACGAACTGCGTGTACGAGTTGGCGATCGCCACGATGGGTTTACCGAAATCGCTGTCCGTGAGGCCGGTGGCGCGCCAGAGCGAGCGGGCGCCCGCGGCGTTGCGGCCGACGGTGGTGGTGCGTGAACGGAGCGGTGGCATTGGACGTGAGCCTCGGATCTGAACTAGTGGCTGAGTAGCGGATTCCCTCTACACAGAAGGAGCCTGTGCGGGGGCGTTTTATTCCCCGGTGATGTCCGGAATGCGCCCACCGGAGGCGGTTGCGACGCGGGGGAGCTGGCTCAGGGTCACGGCGGGTAGGCGCACCTCGGAGCCGTCGGTGCGGACGGCGTACACCGCACCGTTGTTGGCGAGTCTAATCCCCGATAGATCCTCCCAGGCGATCGAGTCGCTACCGGCGACCCGCACGGAACGGATGCCGTCGGGGCCGATCACGGTGCGTACCCGCAGGATCCACACCGCGAACAGGATGGGTACCAGGAGCAGGGCCCAGCCGAGTACCTGCAGGCCGACGCTCGCGTTACCGCCGTCGATCGCCCGGCCCACGGTCCACGGTCCGACGATGGGCGCGAGGCACACGGCGAACAGGGCGACGCCGAGCAATGCGATGCCCGGGTGTTTGAAGACGACGCGATCGCCGGCCTCGATCGGCACGTAGGTGTCCGAGGTGTGATCGGTGGTCACGATCCGGGTCGAGTCCTTGGTGGCGGGGCTGTCGCTCATAACACGCATTGTCGCACGCGTCAGCAAGATCTCAGAATGTGAGACGAGGGTGCCCACCGGTTTGACGCAGGCGTACGTGGGGGCCTACTTTCACTGGTGTGAAACACAGCTACCAGCTCCTCGTAATCGGTCGGCGCGTCGCCGCCTGAACCGGTTACATCCGTTTCACACCAGCATCGACGCGCCACCCTCGCTCAGCCACCGCTGACGGGGGTTTTTTGTTGCCCGGATGGACTTCCGGGCGACGCCGCGAGTCGAACCGTCCATAACGCAGAAGATCTCCACGAGCACGAGAAGGTCAAGCCGTGAGTGCACCTACCGCTCGGCCCCACCCAGGGCAGAAGCCCGGGGCCCGCAAGCCCGGCGCCGGAATCCCCGGCGCGCACCCCGCCGCCTCGAAGTCGAACGTCGACCTCGCACACAGCACCCACAGCGTTCTCGAGGGTGCCCGCACGGTAGCGCCCGAGCGCGTCACCGGTGCGCAGTCGGTCGTCCGCTCGCTCGAGGAGATCGGTGTGGACACGGTCTTCGGCATTCCGGGTGGCTGCATCCTTCCGGTCTACGACCCGCTGCTCGACTCCACGAAGGTGCGCCACGTCCTGGTGCGCCACGAGCAGGGTGCCGGCCACGCCGCCACCGGCTACGCACAGGCCACCGGCAAGGTCGGCGTGTGCATGGCCACGTCGGGCCCCGGCGCCACCAACCTGGTGACCCCGCTCGCCGACGCGCAGATGGACTCGGTTCCGATCGTGGCCATCACCGGACAGGTGGGGCGTCCGCTGATCGGCACCGATGCCTTCCAGGAAGCCGATATCTCGGGCATCACGATGCCCGTCACCAAGCACAATTTCCTGGTCTACGACGCCGCCGAGATCCCGCGCGTGATCGCCGAGGCCTTCTATCTGGCACAGAGCGGTCGCCCGGGCGCGGTGCTCGTCGACATTCCGAAGGACGTGCTGCAGGAGGACACCGTGTTCTCCTGGCCCCCGCAGATCGACCTGCCCGGCTATCGGCCCGTGACCAAGCCGCACGGCAAGCAGATCCGCGAGGCCGCGCGGCTCATCGCGGCGGCGAAGTCGCCGGTGCTCTACGTCGGCGGCGGAGTGCTCAAGGCCGAGGCCTCCGACGAGCTGCTCAAGCTGGCCGAGCTGACCGGTATCCCCGTCGTGACCACGCTGATGGCGCGCGGTGTGTTCCCGGACAGCCATCAGCAGCACATGGGTATGCCCGGCATGCACGGCACCGTCGGCGCCGTCGCCGCACTGCAGCGCTCCGACCTGCTCGTCACCCTGGGGGCGCGGTTCGACGACCGCGTCACCGGCAAGCTCGACTCGTTCGCGCCCGACGCCAAGGTGATCCACGCCGATATCGACCCGGCGGAGATCGGTAAGAACCGGTTCGCGGACGTGCCGATCGTGGGCGACTGCAAGGAGGTCATCGCCGAGCTCATCGCCGCGATCTCCGAGGACCGTGCCACCATCGCGGCCCCGGACCTCACCGCGTGGTGGGAGTACCTCGACGGCATCCGCGAGACCTACCCGCTGGCGTACAACACCCCGTCCGACGGTGCTCTGAGCCCGGAGTACGTGATCGAGCGTCTCGGTGCCGCCGCCGGCCCCGACGCGATCTACTGCGCGGGCGTCGGCCAGCACCAGATGTGGGCGGCCCAGTTCGTCAAGTACGAGAAGCCCCGCACCTGGCTGAACTCGGGCGGTCTCGGCACCATGGGCTACGCGGTCCCCGCGGCTCTCGGCGCCAAGATGGGCGCGCCCGAGAAGGAGGTCTGGGCGATCGACGGTGACGGCTGCTTCCAGATGACCAATCAGGAGCTCGCCACTGCCGCGATCGAGGGCGCGCCGATCAAGGTGGCCGTCATCAACAACGGCAACCTGGGCATGGTCCGCCAGTGGCAGACGCTGTTCTACGAGCAGCGCTACTCCAGCACCGACCTGTCGACGCATTCGATGCGGATCCCCGACTTCGTCAAGCTGGGCGAGGCCCTGGGGTGCGTCTCCTTCCGCTGCGAGCGCGAGGAGGACGTCGACGCCGTGATCGCGCAGGCCCGCGAGATCAACGACCGTCCGGTGGTCATCGACTTCATCGTGGGCGCCGATGCCCAGGTGTGGCCGATGGTCGCTGCCGGCACCAGCAACGACGAGATCATGGCGGCGCGCGACATCCGTCCGCTGTTCGACGAGGACGACGCGGCCGACGAGCCCGCCGTCATCCACGCTGCGATGGAGCGTCCCGACGCTGCGACGCTGTCCGGGGAGGAGCACAAGTGAGCACCACGCACACGCTGAGCGTTCTGGTCGAGGATCGTCCGGGCGTGCTCGCCCGCGTCTCGTCCCTGTTCTCCCGCCGGGGTTTCAACATCGAATCCCTCGCGGTGGGCGGCACCGAGCTCAAGGGCGTCAGCCGCATGACGATCGTCGTGACGGTCGATGAGCTGCCCCTCGAGCAGGTCACCAAGCAGCTGAACAAGCTGGTCTCCGTGCTCAAGATCGTCGAACAGGATTCGACGACCTCGGTGGCGCGCGAGCTCATGCTCATCAAGGTGCGCGCCGACGCCACCTCCCGGGGCCAGGTCACCGACACCGTCGACCTGTTCCGGGCCAAGATCGTCGATGTCTCACCGGATTCGGTGACCATCGAGGCCACCGGCACGCCGGACAAGTTGGACGCGCTGCTGGCCGTGCTGGACCCGTTCGGGATCCGCGAGATCGCCCAGTCGGGTGTGATCGCACTGGGCCGGGGTCCGAAGTCGATCACGGCAACGCGATAATCATCACAAGTTTCTAGGAACCGAAGGGATACCGAACCAAGTGGCAGTGGAAATGTTCTACGACGAGGACGCCGACCTCTCGATCATCCAGGGCAAGAAGGTCGCCGTCATCGGCTACGGCTCGCAGGGCCACGCGCACTCGCTGAGCCTGCGCGACTCGGGCGTCGACGTGCGGATCGGCTTGCAGGAGGGCTCGAAGTCGCGCGCCAAGGCCGAGGAGCAGGGCCTCACCGTGGACACCCCGGCGCACGTCGCCGAGTGGGCCGACGTCATCATGATCCTGGCGCCCGATACCGCGCAGGCATCGATCTACACCAACGACATCGAGCCCAACCTCAAGGACGGCGACGCGCTGTTCTTCGGCCACGGCCTCAACATCCACTTCGACCTGATCAAGCCCCCGGCGAACGTCACGGTCGCGATGGTCGCGCCGAAGGGCCCGGGCCACCTCGTGCGCCGCCAGTTCGTGGACGGCAAGGGCGTTCCCGCGCTGATCGCCGTGGATCAGGACCCGACGGGAGAGGGGCAGGCCCTCGCGCTGAGCTACGCCGCCGCGATCGGTGGCGCCCGCGCCGGCGTCATCAAGACCACCTTCAAGGAGGAGACCGAGACGGATCTCTTCGGTGAGCAGGCCGTGCTGTGCGGTGGCACCGAGGAGCTCGTGAAGACGGGCTTCGAGGTCATGGTCGAGGCCGGTTACGCGCCCGAGATGGCCTACTTCGAGGTGCTCCACGAGCTGAAGCTGATCGTCGACCTCATGTACGAGGGCGGCATCGCTCGCATGAACTACTCGGTGTCGGATACCGCGGAGTTCGGCGGCTACCTATCGGGCCCGCGCGTCATCGACGCCGGCACCAAGGAGCGCATGAAGGAGATCCTGTCCGATATCCAGGACGGCACCTTCGTCAAGCAGCTCGTCGCGAACGTCGAGGGCGGCAACAAGCAGCTCGAGGCGCTCCGCAAGGAGAACGCCGAGCATCCGATCGAGGTCACCGGCAAGAAGCTGCGCGACCTGATGAGCTGGGTCGATCGGCCGATCACCGAGACCGCGTAACACGGTCTTTCCGCACGCGAGAGCCCCGTCGAACCGGTGAGGTCGACGGGGCTCTCGCGTCACCGGGTATACGGACGCGCTCGGTGAACGTCTCGTCGGCCACGAAGAAACCAGCACTGCTGATTGATAGTGATAGAGTGGCGCCAATCGGCTATCAAACGATGGTCCGTGGACGAAAGCGAGACGTGAGATGCGACTGGCACTGACGCACATGAGCCGGACCATGAACGATCCGTTCCCGGGGCAGGCGGAGTACGAGCAGACGCTCACCGACCTCTCCGAGGCGTCGGTGCGCCGCAATTTCGACCCGTACCTCGACATCGACTGGGACGACCCGGAGCTCGCGATCGTGCCGGACGATCCGCGCTGGGTGTGTGACTCCCGTTTCGATCCGATCGGCCGCCACCCCTGGTACCAGGCCCAGCCGCTGGCGAAGCAGATCGAGATCGGTATGTGGCGTCAGGCCAATGTGGCCAAGGTCGGCCTGCAGTTCGAGTCCATGCTGATCCGCGGCATCATGCAGTACACGGCGGCACTGCCGAACAATTCGCCGGAGTTCCGCTACGCCACGCATGAGGCGAAGGAGGAGTGCCAGCACACGCTGATGTTCCAGGAGTTCGTCAACCGTGTGGGAATGGACGTGCCCGGCGGCAGCTGGTTCCTGCGCCGCATCTCGCCGATCGTGCCGCTGGCCGCGACGATCGCGCCGCTGTACTTCTACATGATGGTGCTCGGCGGCGAGGAGCCGATCGACCACCTGCAGAAGCAGTTCCTGCGTTCGGGCTCCGAGCAGCATCCTGCGATGAGTTCCATCATGCAGATCCACGTGGCCGAGGAGGCCCGGCACATCGGCTTCGCGCACCAACTGCTGGAACACAAGATTCCCACCCGCGGCGCCTTCCCGCGCCTGGTGCTCTCACTGATGCTGCCCATCACGATGCGCGTGATGGTCACCATGATCATGATGCCGCCCAAGCAGTTCTGGGACACCTTCGATATCCCGCGATCGGTGAAGAAGGACATCTTCTGGCGCTCGCCCGAGTCGCAGCAGATGAAGCGCGACGTCTTCGGTGATGTGCGGATGATGGCCGACAAGGCCGGCCTGATGAATCCGCTCGCCAAGCTCATGTGGCGGATCTGCGGCATCGACGGACGTATCTCCCGGTTCCGAAGCGAGCCCGCCTACGCCGCGCAGTAGCTACAGTTTCGCGAGCGCGCGGCTCGCGGCGTGGAAGCCGCACATGCCGTGTGCGGCGGGACCGGGTGGTGTCGCCGCCGAACAGATGTACATCCCAGGCACCCCGAGGTCGTAAGGCTGCAGCGTGATCCGCGGCCCGAACACCAGCTGCATCGGATCCTTGGCGCCCGTGTTGATGTCGCCGCCCACGAAGTTCGCGTTGTAGCGCGACATCTCGGTGGTCGAGCACACCGCCGTGCCCACGATCCGCTCCCGGAATCCGGGGGCGAAGCGTTCGATCTGCGCGATGATCGCCCCCGTGGCGTCACCGGTGAACCCCGCGGGCACATGCGCGTACGACCACACCGGGTGCACATCGCCTGAGCTTCGCGACGGATCGGCGAGATACTGCTGCCCTACCAGGACGAAGGGCCGCTCGGGCATCCGTCCGGCTGCGATCTCCCGCTCGGTGGCGGCGACCTCGGCGAACTCACCGCCGAGGTGCACGGTGCCGGACCGTCGCGCATCGGGATTGGTCCAGGGCACCCCGCCCTGCACCGCGAAGTCCACCTTGAACGCGCCGGGGCCGTGCCGGAATCGGTTCAGCGCGCGGCCGATCCGCCGCGGGAGCCGATCGCCGAGAATACCGGCGACCTGGCGCGGATCCAGGTCGAACAGGGTGACATCGGTCTCGGGCAGGTTGCCCGCCGTGACCCGTGCCCCGGTCTCGATCCGCCCACCCAGATCCTCGAACTCGGCGGCCAGCGCGGCCGCGATCCGGCCCGATCCGCCCTCCGCCACCTGCCAGCCGTGGCGATGACCGGCCGTGATCAGCCCCAGGCCGATAGCGGAGGTCATCGGCCGGTGCAGCGGCTGGAAAGTGTGCGCGGCGATGCCGGCCCACAGCCCGCGCGCCGTCGGGGTCCGGAAGGCGCGCGCCACGGCCGCTGCGGGCAGCGGCGTCGGCATCCCGAATTCCGCGAGCGCCACCGGGTGGCGCGGTACCCGGAGCATCGGCCCCATCATGGTCGGCGCGATGGCGTCGAAGTTGCGCACCGACCGTCCGAACAGGCTCCGCCACACGCGGCTGTCGGGCCCCATGCCGGCTGCGGTCTCGTCCACACCGCGGTGCAGCACCCCGGCGCTGCCGTCGTCGAGCGGGTGCACGCAGTCCAGCTCGGCCGAGCGCCAGCGCAGGCCGCGCTTCGCGATGTCGATCGTCGCGAGGAACGGGGAGCCGACCGCCATCGGGTGGATCGCCGCGCAGTGGTCGTGGACGAGCCCCGGGGCCAGGGTCTCGAAGGACCGCACACCGCCGCCGACGGTCGCTCCCGCCTCCAGCAGGGTGGTCTCGATTCCCGCGCGGGCCAGGGTGATCGCTGCGGCGAGCCCATTGGGGCCGCCGCCGACGACGGTGCCGGTTGTCATACCGACGAGCCTACGGGGAAGCGCACCGGATCGGCCGTCCACGTGATCTCGCACGGGACCGGACCGTCGGGCAACCAGGGCTGGCTGGTCACGCAGTCGGTCACGTTCCATCGCCCGCGCGCGATCACACCCAGTGCGGCGTCGATGATCTTGAAGTCCTGGCTCATCCGGGTCACCGGCTGAGACTCGGCCCATACCACGATCAGCTCGCCGGGATCGAAGCCGACCTGCTCCTGTACAGCGGCGATCAACCGCTCGTCGTGCAGGTGGCCGTCACCGAAATTGAAGCCGATCAACGTATTGCACACCAGCTCGCCCTCGCGGAGCGTGCGCTGCTCCACATCCGGTACATGCCGCAGCATCATGGAGAACAGGCCCCGGCCGTTGCTGTGCAGCGCTCGCCAGCCGAGTCCCTTCTCCAGCAGCACCTCCGCCCATTTCCGCTCGATCCCGAAGGACACGAACTGGTCGACGGTGTTGTGCACCGGCCGCTGCACCCGATTGAGCTTCTCCTCAGCACCCGGCGCGAAGGCCCACATGCCCGTCGCCCAGTTACCGGCGTACTGCCGCAGCGAGGGTAGGAACGAGACCTTGTCGGGCCGGATGTTGCCGAGCACCGGGAAGAAGGCGAGCGCCGCAAGTGTGGGCAGCGCCAGCCACGCCGGCGACATGTCGAGCACGGAGAACCCCTCCTGCGCGGGGAATCCCACGAACAGGAAGACGGCAGTGTAGGCGAACAGCAGGTTCCACTCCAGCGGAACCGCCAGCGGGAAGGTGGAGATGATGAACAGGTGGTAGCACACCATGAAGACGGCGCAGACCACGGTGAGGGTGCGGTTCGTGGAGAACAGCAGAATCAGGGGAGCAGCGATCTCCACGAAGGTGCCCAGCCCCTCGGCCATGAACCGGGATAGCTTCGATGGCAGCAGATCGTTCGGGGCGTTGCGGTAGTGCGCCCGGCGCAAGCCCGTGAAGGGCATGCACGGGGAGTTGGAGACCATCACCGGGATCACCATGATGAAGTGTCGGCCGATCTTCGACAGCCCGGCGCCCACCCAGATCGACACGATGAGCAGCTTGAGGCCCACGATCATGGTTGCGAAGGACAGTAGTGGGAACACGGCGAACATGATCATCGCGGGCAGGTACTGTTCGCCGCGGGCGCCGAGGAAGATCGTCTTGTCGCGCAGGCCGATCAGGATCAGCAAGGCGATCGGCGCGACCATCGACCAGGACGGCAGAAGTGCAGAGGGGGAGTCGCCGACCGGCCCGCCGGGAAGTGCGATACCCACGATCAGTGCGGTGAGCAGGCCCAGGTACAGCCCCACGTCGACGCCCGTGCGCCGGTTGCCCTCCGTGAGCGGCACCCAGCTGTAAGGCCGCAGACGGATCGTCCCGGTGCGGGCCCAGAAGCGGATCCCGCCGGTCATCGGCTTGATCTTGAAGGTCAGCGGGCCCCACGCGCCGGCGATGCCGATGGCCTCGAGCAGCGTGGTCCACAGCACCAGCTTCTGGTAGACGATGGGCTGATTCCACCACTGCCCGATCTCCCAGAAGCGCAGGCCAGAGGTCGCGGTGGCCACGAGCACGCCGCCGAAGGCGAAGAGCACCACCAGTTTCGCGATGTACACGAGGTATATGCCCCACGCGCTGCCGAAGCCGTTGTCCACCCAGTGCTGGGTGGCGAACGTGACCCGCTCGCGGATCGGGCGGGCGAGGAACTCGTCGGGATCGACGGGCGGGAACGCGGGCTGCAGGAATCCCATGGCTGTCTTCTCTCTTCGCTACGGGCTCAGTGTGCGGCGTCGATGCGGCGCAGAGCGGGCTTGTCGATCTTGCCGACGGGGTTCTTGGGCAGCGCATCGACGATCGATACGGCGGTGGGCTGCTTGTACTTCGCGAGATGCTCGGCCGTATGCGCCAGGATGCGGTCTGCGGAGAGTGCTGCACCCGGCGCGGGCGCCAGATACAACACCGGCACTTCGCCGTACTTCTCGTCCGGACGGCCGATCACCGCTACCTCGGCCACACCGTCGAGCCCGTACACGACGGTCTCGATCTCCTTGGGGTAGATGTTCTCCCCGCCGCGGATGATCATGTCCTTCGCCCGGTCTACCAGGGTCAGGTACCCGTCGGCGTCGATGAGGCCGACGTCGCCGGTCCGGAGCCATCCGTCCGCCACCGTCTTCGCGGTCTCCTCGGGGCGGTTCAGATAGCCGCGCATGATGTTCGGCCCGGCGAGCAGAACCTCGCCTGCCTCACCCTGCGGCAGCTCGGTGCCGTCGCCGCCGACGATCTTCAGCTGCTGTCCGGGCAGCGGCAGCCCCACGGTGCCCACCTTGCGGACCCCGTCCAGCGGATTGCAGGTGGCGGCGCAGGTACATTCGGAGAGGCCGTACCCCTCGATGAGCGGGAAGCCGTACCGTTCCTCGAAGCCGACGAGCAGTTCGCGGCTCGCCGGGGCCGCGCCGCACACCGCGAACCGCATTCGAGAGGTATCGGGCTGCACCTCAGGTGGCAGGCCCGCGAGCATCGTGTAGATCGTGGGCACGCCCGAGAAGTAGGTAGCGCCGGTGGATTCGACGATGTCGAAGAACGTGCGAGGGTCGAAGCGGCCGATGATGGTGACCCGTCCTCCCGCGCGCAGCGGATTCAGCGTCGAGACCACGATCGCGTTCACGTGGAACAGCGGCAGGATCAGCAGGCTGTGCTCGCCGGGCCGGATCTCGAAAGCGGCGCTGGACATCTCACTCATGGCGGTGAGATTCGCGTGGTCGAGCATGACGCCCTTGGAACGGCCGGTGGTCCCGGAGGTGTAGATCAGTAGCGCCAGGTCCGACGGTGCCGCGACCGGCGCCGTCTCATCGGGGGCGTTCTCCAGCAACGCCTCCGGATGAAGGACGGGAACACCGTCGGGTGCGCCGCCGTCGGCGGCGATGAGAACCCGCGCTCGCGCATCGGTGATCTGGAACGCCGATTCATTCGGCGTGAGATAGGGATTGATCGGGGTGACGGCGGCGCCGAGCCGCCACGCCGCGAAGAGGCCGACCACGAGGAGCGCCGTGTTCGGCAGCCGGATGGCGACCACATCGCCGCGGCCCACCCCGGCCGCACGCAGTGCGGCGGCCGTCCGCCGCACGGCGTCGAGGAAGGCGGCGTTGTCGAGATCGAGCGCATCGTCGGCGACGGCGGGATCGTGCGGTGCGGCTGTCGCGCGGTCGTCGGGGACGGAGGCGAAGGTCGTGCTCACGGGGGCTCCTGTTCGGTCGGTGCCAGTAACGCTATGCCGATGTGATCGCGATCACTCCGTCTCTTTGCGACCAAGCTTCGGCCGGTATTCGTCTCCGGAGGACAAAGAAACCGGCACACGACGCATGATCAGCGACCTAGTCTGACCTCATGCGACAGACCTCCGGGAACGAGGAGCTCGGCGTCGATCCGATCGGCGCCGTGGTGGCGGGGGTGCTGCGGGAGCTCGAACCGCGCCTCGTCGCCGACCGGATGACCGCACTGATGCTGGCCGAGATCCCCGAACTGCGCGCTGATCACGCCCTCGACATGGCGCTCGCGGCCAGCGTCGCGGGCAATGTCGACACGGTGCTGCATGGCATGATGCTCGGCGTCGAGCCCGGTCGTATCGAGGCGCCGCTCGCCGCGATGGAGTACCCACGCCGCCTCGCGCAGCGCGGCTTGCCGGTCACGGCTCTGGTACGTGCTTACCGGCTCGGACAGGCCAGCATGGTGCGACAGATGCACGACGCAGTGCGGGCCACCGGGCTCACCGTGGAACAGAAGCTCGCCGCACACGAATGGATCACCGACTGGTCGTTCGCGTACTCGGACACCGTGATCGAGACCGTGATCACCGCCTACCAGCGCGAGCGCGACCGGTGGATGCAGGCGCGGTCGGGCGCTCGCGTGGCGCGGGTGCGCGAGCTGCTCGCCCACGACGGCGTCGTCGACGCCGACGCCGCATCGCTCGCCATCGGCTATCCGCTGCGTCGCAGTCACCTCGCGCTCATCGCCTCCTACTCCGATTCCGACGACACCGACGGCCCCGACCGTGTGGAGGTGTTCGTACGCGAACTCGCCGCCGCCGTCGGTCCCGTGGAGGCGCCGCTCCTACTCGCGGCCGATCAGCGCACCGTTTGGGGCTGGCTGCCCGTCGGCGACCCCGTCGAGGCGGTGGACCGGGCCCGCCGGCATGCGGCGGCATCGTCGGGCGACGGTCCGCGGGTGGCCTTCGGGGCCGTGCGTCCCGGTATCGAGGGGTTCCGGCGCTCGCACACCGAGGCGGCCGCGGCACGACGGACCGCGGGCGAGCGCCCCGTGGTGTTCGCCGGTGACCCCGGCGTGATGGTCGCGGCGCTGGTCGGGACCGATCCCGGGGCGGCGCAGCGCTGGGCTCGCGACGTGCTGGGCCCGCTGGCCGAGGACACCGAGGCCGATGCCCGCTTACGCCGCACGCTGGCGGTCTATCTACGCCACGGGGGTGGCTACAAGGCGGCGGCCGCCGAACTCACGCTGCATCCGAACTCGGTGAAGTACCGGGTACAACGCGCCCTGGAGCGCCGCGGCCGCGGTATCGGAGCCGATCGCCTGGATGTGGAGGTCGCGCTGCTCGTGTGCGACCCGGCGGTGAGCGGCGGCACCGCAGGTCACTAAGCTTCAGGCCACAACCGGCACCCTGATTGAGGAGCGCAAGTGAGCCGTCCCGTGGTATTGATCGCCGACAAGCTGGCACCGTCGACTGTGGAGGCGCTCGGCGACGGCGTCGAGGTGAAGCGGGTCGACGGTCCGGACCGTCCCGCTTTGCTGGCCGCGGTCCCCGAGGCCGACGCGCTGCTCGTGCGCTCGGCGACCACCGTCGACGCCGAGGTCCTCGCGGCCGCCACCAAGCTGAAGATCGTGGCCCGCGCCGGCGTCGGCCTCGATAACGTCGACGTGCCCGCCGCCACCGAGCGCGGTGTGCTGGTGGTGAACGCGCCCACCTCGAACATCCACACCGCCGCCGAGCACGCGGTCGCGCTGCTGCTGGCCACCGCGCGACAGATCCCCGCCGCCGATGCCACCCTGCGCGAACACGAGTGGAAGCGCAGCAAGTTCAACGGTGTCGAGATCTTCGGCAAGACCGTCGGTGTGGTGGGCATGGGCCGCATCGGCCAGCTCGTCGCGCAGCGCCTGGCCGCCTTCGAGACCAAGATCATCGCCTACGACCCCTACGTGAGCCCGGCCCGCGCCGCGCAGCTCGGCATCGAGCTGGTGACCCTCGACGAGCTCGTCGAGCGCGCCGACCTCATCACCGTGCACCTGCCCAAGACCCCGGAGACCAAGGGCCTCATCGGCCGCGAGCTGCTGGCCAAGACCAAGAAGGGCGTCATCATCGTCAACGCCGCCCGCGGCGGCCTCGTCGACGAGCAGGCGCTCGCCGATGCCATCACCTCGGGCCACGTCTTCGGCGCCGGCCTCGACGTCTTCGAGACCGAGCCCTGCACGGACAGCCCGCTGTTCGAACTCCCGCAGGTCGTCGTGACCCCGCACCTCGGCGCCTCCACCTCCGAGGCCCAGGACCGCGCCGGCACCGACGTCGCCAAGAGCGTGCAGCTCGCGCTCGCCGGCGAATTCGTCCCGGATGCCGTGAACGTCAAGGGCGGCGCCGTCGACGAGGAGGTCGCGCCCTGGCTTGAGCTCACCCGCAAGCTCGGCGTGGTGCTCGGCGGCCTGCCCGGCCCGCTGCCGGAGAAGGTCGGCGTC
This sequence comes from Tsukamurella paurometabola DSM 20162, assembly GCF_000092225.1. Lineage (NCBI taxonomy): Bacteria > Bacillati > Actinomycetota > Actinomycetes > Mycobacteriales > Tsukamurellaceae > Tsukamurella > Tsukamurella paurometabola. The sequence goes on along the minus strand of NC_014158.1, from coordinate 2,959,598 downwards.
ACGGTGCGCGGCGAGCTCGCCAGTGAGAACGTCGAGATCCTGCAGCTCTCGGCCCTGCGCGGCCTGTTCTCGGCCGTCATCGAGGACGCCGTCACCTTCGTCAACGCTCCCGCGCTGGCCGAGGAGCGCGGTGTGAGCGCCGAATTGGAGAAGCTCTCGGAGAGCCCCAACCACCGCAGCCTCGTGGATGTGCGTGCCGTGTACGGCGATGGCACCGTGCACAACGTCTCCGGCACCCTGTCCGGCCTCGGTCAGGTGCAGAAGGTCACCAACATCAACGGCCGCAACTTCGACCTGCGAGCCGAGGGCCTCAACCTGTACGTCGCGTACCCGGATCAGCCCGGCTCGCTGGGCAAGCTGGGCACCGTCCTGGGTGACGCGGGCATCGACATCCAGGCCGCTGCGCTGAGTCAGGACGCCGAGGGCAACGGCGCCACCGTGCTGCTGCGCGTGAGCCAGCCGGTCCCGGCCGATGTGCAGCAGAAGATCAGCGACGCCGTCTCGGCCACCACCGTGGTGCAGGTGGACCTGTCGTGAAGCTCGCGGTGATCGGTGGGGACGGTATCGGCCCCGAGGTGGTGGCGGAGGCACTCAAGGTGCTCCGCGTGGTGGCCGGTGATATCGAGACCACCGACTACGACCTGGGTTCGCGTCGCTATGAGCGCAACGGTGAGCTGCTGACCGACGAGGATCTGGCATCGCTACGCGAGCACGACGCGATCCTGCTCGGCGCCATCGGCGATCCGCGCAAGGTGCCGCCGGGCGTGCTCGAGCGCGGTCTGCTCCTGAAGATGCGCTTCGCGCTCGACCATCACGTGAATCTGCGGCCCTCCAAGCTGTTCCCCGGCGTGGAATCGCCCCTGAAGAACCCTGGTGAGATCGACTTCGTGGTGGTCCGCGAGGGCACCGAGGGTGCGTACACGGGCAACGGCGGCGCGATCCGCGTGGGCACCCCGCACGAGGTGGCCAACGAGACCTCGGTGAACACGCGTTTCGGCGCCGAGCGCGTGGTGCGTTACGCCTTCGCGCTCGCACAGACCCGCCGCAAGAAGCTGACGTTGGTGCACAAGACCAACGTGCTGGTCTACGGCGGCGGCCTGTGGCAGCGCACCGTCGACGAGGTCGGACGCGAGTTCCCCGATGTCGCAGTGGATTACAGCCACATCGACGCGGCCACCATCTACCTGGTGACCGATCCGTCGCGATTCGACGTGATCGTCACCGACAACCTGTTCGGCGACATCCTCACCGACGAGGCGGGCGCGATCTCCGGCGGTATCGGTCTCGCCGCGTCGGGCAACATCGACGCGACCGGCACCAATCCGTCCATGTTCGAGCCCGTACACGGCAGTGCGCCCGACATCGTGGGCCAGGGGATCGCGGACCCGACAGCGGCCATCTTGTCCGCGGCGATGCTGCTGCGTCACCTCGGGAACGAGGACGGCGCGCAGCGCATCGAGACGGCCGTCGCGGCCGATCTCGAGGCGCGCGGTGACGCCCCGGTCCGCACCGTCGAGGTCGGCGACCGCATCGCCGCCACCCTCAGCGTCTAGCAGCCACTCCGGCTTAACAGCGTTAGCCCATACTGTTTCCCCAGGAAGCGGTGTGGGCTAACGCTGTTAAGTCAGGTGGTGGGGGTCGACGGTGCCGCCTCGGGATGTTCCGGCACGTCCGCGGGCTTCGCGTCGGAGGGCACCAACGGGTAGGCGATCAGCGGCGCGAGGGCGACGATGGCGAAGGCCGCGGCGAAGCCGGTGGCGTGGATCAGGGTTCCCAGGACCGGCCCCGCGGCGGTGGTCACGATGAACTGCCCGGTGTTCTGGATTCCCAACGCGCGTCCGCTGTAATACGGGCCGGCCTTCTCGGCGATCGCGGTGAAGGCCAGGCCGTTATCGGCGACGGTGACCACCGACGCGATCAGGAACACCGCCACCGCGATCGGAGACCCGACGGCGGTGAGTGCGCCCAGTGCACCCATTGCCGCGGCTGCTCCCAGCGCGATCCACTTGATCGGCGCGGTGCGCGATCCCAGCCGGTCCGACCAGGCGCCCGCCGCGATCCGGCCTAGGGCACCGCACAGCTGGCTGGCGGAGACCAGCAGTCCGGCGGTGGCCGGTGCCCAGTTCAGGCCGACGATCAGCCATGTGATGCCCCATGTCCATATCGCGCCCTGCGGCAGCACGAGCAGCAGCGAGACTGCGTGGATGCGAGCAAGGAACGAGTCCTCGCGATAGGGATTCGTCCGCGCCTCGATAGCGGCCGCACCGGATTCGGGGCGCGGCGGGTCGACGATGAACGCCCACACCAGGATCAGGGACACCGCGGCGACCACGAGCGGTACGGTCATGGCCGCGGTGAGGCCGACCCGGTTCGCCAGCAGCGGCATGGTCAGCGACAGGATCGCGATGCCCAGCGGTTGCGAGGTCTGCCGGATGCCCATCGCGGTGCCGCGACTCGATGCGGGGAACCACCCCACCACGATGCGACCGCTCGCTCCGTTCCCGCTCGCCGCCATCGCGGACGAGACGAAGAGTCCGATCGCCACCATCGGTAGCGGAAGGTGCGCGGCGAACGCCGCGACGGTGCCGGCCAGTCCGGCGGTGGCGCTGGCAAGGCTCACCAGCAGCACGCGGCGCTCGCCGTAGCGGTCGATCATCGCCCCCCACAGGATCGTGGTCAGGAGCAGGCCCGCGGGCGCGGCAGCGGCGAACACCCCGGCACGCTGTGGACTGAGCCCGTCGCGGATGAGCTGGGGGAGGAGGAACGCCGTGCAGTTCACGGTGGCGGTGGTGGTGATCGCGGCGGTCATCGAGACCGCCAGGATCCACCAGCGGCGGGCGGCGGACATCTCCATCGCGACTCCCAACTGATGAGACGACATGCTTAACATCTGAGACAAAGCCTAGCTGATCGAAGTATTCCGGTCGACCGGTAGGCTCGCCTCATGCGCCTTGCACGAATCGCCAGCAGTGACGGAGTCGCGTTCGCGGCCATCGAGGGTGACCCGGACGACGGTGCCCGTGCCCGCGAAATCTCCGAACATCCCTTCGGCACACCGGAGTTCACCGGCCGTAGCTGGGCACTCGACGATGTGCGACTGCTCGCCCCGATTCTGGCCAGCAAGGTGATCTGCATCGGCAAGAACTACGCGGCGCATGCCGCTGAGATGGGCGGCGAGGCGCCCAAGGATCCCGTCATCTTCATCAAGCCCAATACCTCGATCGTCGGGCCGCTGGCTCCGATCAAGCTGCCGCGCAACTCCCAGCAGGTGGACTACGAGGGCGAGCTCGCCGTGGTGATCGGCCAGCCCTGCCGCGATGTCGCCGCCGCACGCGCCAAGGACGTCATCCTCGGCTACACCGTGGCCAACGACGTGACCGCCCGCGATCAGCAGGCGCACGACGGCCAATGGACCCGCGCCAAGAGTTACGACAGCTTCTGCCCGCTGGGGCCCTGGATCGAGACGGATTTCGACCCGTCGGATGCGCGGATCTACACCGAACTCGACGGCGAGATCAAACAGGACTCCCGCACCTCGCTGATGATCCACTCGATCGGCGACATCGTGGAGTGGATCTCCTCGGTGATGACCCTGCTCCCCGGTGACGTGATCCTCACCGGTACCCCCGAGGGCGTCGGGCCGATCCGTGCCGGCCAGCAGGTGGCGGTCACCGTCGAAGGCATCGGCACGCTCACCAGCCTTGCCGAGGACCGCTGATCACCGGTCGATGATCGCCGCCGTCCCGGGCTCGCCCGGGCGGTACGGCTCCCACGCCGGGGCGCCGGGACGTCCCGTCGCGACGAAGCCGGCGACGGCGCCGCAGAACCGCCGGGCCAGTGCGCGATCCGCGGCGCTCACGTCGCCGAGCATCGCTGCGCCGGCATAGCTGTCGAGTGTGTTGAAAGCGAACGGCAGGTCCGCGCAGTGCGTGGCGCCGAGCCCGGTCGGGTCCGGTGTCGTGGCGCGGTCGAAGCGATACGCGTACACGAGGTTTCCGGCATCGGCGTGCCGGTCGGCGATCGATCGGATGCCGAAGAGGGCGTCCCCCGCCGCGCTCTCGGCGTTCCGGTCGCGGGCGTGGCGCGGATCGACCGCGCGGAAGGCCGTCATCTCGTCGCGTACCGTCCCGATCATCAGCGCCTTGCCATTGAGCGCGCCGGCATCGAGCGACTCCTCCCACGGCCGCTCGGTTCCGAATCCGCCCAGTACCGGATACATCGGCGGTGCCACGGTGCCCGGTATCGAGGTCACCCCGGCCAGGTCGCGATACGCGTCGAGCAACTGAGCTGCCGCCAGCCCGCGCAGCGCTGCCGGATCGTCGACTCCTGCGAGCGCCACGTAGCGATCGGCGCGGGCGACGGCCTCGTCCTCGGGCTGTGGCGCCATCCCGAACGGCCCGCTCTGCGCGAGCACCGCATGCACTCGGGAGGCGGTCGCTGGGGACAGTGCCAGGTACAGAGCCGAATACGCCCCGGCGGACTGGCCGCCCACGGTGATCCGCGCCGGATCTGCGCCGAACGCGGCGGCATTGCGCGCCACCCAATTCAGCGCCCGGGCCTGGTCCTGGATGCCGAGATTGTCTGCGCCGAGGTCCGGATGGTGGATGAAGCCCAGCGGTCCCACGCGATAGTTCGCCGTGACCACCACGATGTCGCCGGCCCCGGCGAGCTGCGCACCGTCGTACCAGTCCCAACCGCCGCTGCCGCTGGTGAACCCACCCCCGTGGAACCACGGCAGGATCGGGCGGTCCGCGGCGCCGTCCGGGGCCCAGACGTTCAGGGTGAGACAGCCGTCCTCGTCCCAATCCGGCACGCGCCGCCCCATCACCGCCTCCAGCCGGGACGGTCCCTGCGGCACCGACGGCCCGGCGTGCGCGCCGTCGAGGACGCCCGCCCACGGCTCGCACGGCTGCGGTGGCGCGAAGCGCAGCGACCCGACGGGTGATGCCGCGTACGGGATGCCGCGGTACGTGGCGATTCCGTGAGCGACGGTGCCGCGCACCGTTCCCGACTCGGTCACGGCGATGCGTTCGGTCATATCCCGAGGCTAGGCCGGTCGCCCGGTGTGCGGCGACTACCCTGGTAGCCGTGACTGAACTGCCCTCGAACCCGACCGATCGCGCCGTGCGCGTGCGTTTCTGCCCGTCGCCCACCGGCACCCCGCATGTGGGCATGGTGCGCACCGCGCTGTTCAACTTCGCGCACGCCCGCCACACCGGCGGCACCTTCGTCTTCCGCATCGAGGACACCGACGCCGCCCGCGACAGTGAGGAAAGCTATGCCGCGATCCTGGAATCGTTGCGCTGGCTGGGGCTGGATTGGGACGAGGGGCCCGAGGTGGGCGGCCCGTACGGTCCCTACCGGCAGTCCGAGCGTAGGGAGCTGCACCTCGACGTGGTGCGGAGGTTGCTCGACGCCGGGCTCGCGTACGAGGCCTTCTCCACGCCCGAAGAGGTGGAGGCGCGGCACGTGGCCGCCGGTCGCAATCCGAAGCTGGGGTACGACAATTTCGACCGCGACCTCACAGCGGAACAGAAGGCGGCGTACGTCGCTGAGGGTCGCAGCCCCGTGGTGCGGCTGCGGATGCCCGACCATGATCTGGCGTGGAACGACATGGTGCGCGGCGAGACCACCTTCGCCGCCGGGAGCGTGCCGGACTTCGCGTTGACGCGGGCGAACGGCGATCCGCTCTACACCCTGGTCAACCCCGTCGACGACGCATTGATGAAGATCACCCACGTGCTCCGCGGAGAAGATCTGCTCAGCTCCACCCCGCGGCAGATCGCGCTGTACGAGGCACTGCAGAAGGTAGGGCTGGCCGAATTCACGCCGGAGTTCGGGCATCTGCCATTCGTCATGGGGGAGGGCAACAAGAAGCTCTCCAAGCGCGATCCGCAGTCGAACCTCTTCCATCACCGGGACCGAGGCTTCATCCCGGAGGGGCTGCTCAACTACCTCGCACTGCTCGGCTGGGGGATCTCCGCCGACAACGACGTTTTCAGCCTCGACGAGATGATCGCCGCGTTCGATGTGCACCGGGTGAACTCGAACCCGGCCCGATTCGACCAGAAGAAGGCCGATGCGATCAATGCCGAGCACATCCGTTTGCTCTCCGCCGAGGACTTCGCCGCCCGCCTGCGGGCGTTCCTGATCGAGCGTGGGCATGTGAGCGATGCGCAGCTCGGGCCCGAGTTCGTCACCGCCGCCGACCTCGTGCAGACCCGCATCGTGGTGCTCGGGGATGCGTGGGATCTGCTGAAGTTCCTGTACGTCGATGAGACGGAGTTCATCGTCGACCCGACTGCGGCCGCGAAGAACATCAAGGCCGACGCCGGCGCGGTGCTCGACGCCGCCTCCGAGGTGCTCGCGGACCTCGACGACTGGACGACCGAGGCCATCGAGAACGCGCTCAAGGTCACGCTGATCGACGAACTCGAACTCAAACCGCGCAAGGCGTACGCCCCGATCCGCGTGGCCGTCACCGGCTCGCCCGTGAGTCCGCCGCTGTTCGAATCGCTCGAGTTGCTGGGCCGCGAACGGACCCTGGGGCGCCTCGCCGCGGCGCGTGCTCTGGTGCCTGCGGGCGGTGCCACGGACCAGTAGGGGTTGACCAGCCGATTTGGCGTATCCGTTTCCGGTGGGTACGCTGAATCGCGGCTCAAAACGGGGTTGGAAACATCCCCGAGGCGAGTGATTGGCCTATGGTGTAATTGGCAACACAGCTGATTCTGGTTCAGCCATTCTAGGTTCGAGTCCTGGTAGGCCAGCGTGACAACGCTTCTGTGAACGCGGAAGCGTGTCCTAGCCCCCGTCGTCTAGCGGCCTAGGACGCCGCCCTCTCACGGCGGTAGCGTGGGTTCGAATCCCATCGGGGGTACGTTCGATGTCGGTTGTGCTACCTTCATCGGCAGTTCTAGCCCCCGTCGTCTAGCGGCCTAGGACGCCGCCCTCTCACGGCGGTAGCGTGGGTTCGAATCCCATCGGGGGTACGCAGACGAAAGGCCCGGACCGAGCGGTCCGGGCCTTTCGCGTTCTCGAGGAGGGCACGTGCTCGAACCGGACTTCTTCGATGCTCTTGACCGCCTGCTCGCCACCAGCGAGCTGATCGTGGATCGCCGGCATGGCACTGCGCACCCGCGCTATCCGGGCATCGTCTATCCCGTCGATTACGGCTATCTCGCAGGTACCGTCTCCGGTGACGGGCAGGGCATCGATGTGTTCCGTGGATCGGACCGCGGGCGCGGCGTGGTGGGCGCCTTCGTGACCGTCGACCGCGGTAAGCGCGATACCGAGGTGAAGCTGCTGGTGGACTGCACTATCGCCGAGATCGTCGCCGTGGACGCACTTCTCGGCCGTCTCCATCTGCCCCGCGCGCGACTGGTGCGGTGAATTCACTGGCCGCGCAAGAGCTCGTCCGGATCGGCGCGGATCTACAGCCGGCGTTGCAAGGCCTCCGCGGCCTGGAGAAGATCTGCGGCCCACCGCGCACCCGGGCGGCGGCCCATCCGATCGATGGGTCCCGAGACGGAGATCGCGGCGATCACGTCGCCGCGCGCATCGCGCACCGGCGCAGAGACGCTCGCCACGCCCGCCTCTCGCTCTCCGGCGCTCTGCGCCCAGCCGCGCTTGCGGACATCGGACAGGGTGCGGTCGCTGAACGAGGTATCGGACGCATCCGCCCACGCGGTGAGGACTTTCGCGCCCGAGCCCGCGGTCATCGGCAGTCGGGTGCCCACCGGTACCGTGTCGCGTAGGCCGGACGGAGGTTCGGCCGCTGCAACGCAGACGCGGTGATCGCCTTCGCGGCGGTACAACTGCACCGACTCTCCGGTGATCTCCCGCAGCCGGGGGAGCACCATGGCGGCCGCGTCCACCAGAGTGTCGGTCGTGCTGGCGGCCAACTCGCGCAGCGCGGTTCCGGGGCGCCACAGGCCGTCGCCGTCGCGGGAGAGCAGGCCGTGGAGCTCGAGTCCCACGGCCAGACGGTGCGCCGTGGCGCGGGGAAGCCCGGTGCGGCCGCAGAGGTCGGCGAGGCTGGCCGGCTCCGCGGCGGCGGCACGCAGTACGGCTACCGATTTGTCGAGTACTCCGATGCCGCTCACGGGGGCCGGAGCCGGACTTTCGGTCGGATCGGCCAGTGAGCTATTCTGTCCCATAGTTCGATACTAAGCTCTCGCATGGTGGGATTCAACGCACAGCCCGCGTCCCTCTGCGGAGCCCGATCGTAGGAGCAGGTGGAATCCATGCAGCCGCGCACCATGGCCGAGAAGGTCTGGGATCAGCACGTCGTCGTCAAGGGGGAGGGCGAGGGCGCATCGCGTGAGCCCGACCTGATCTACATCGACCTGCACCTCGTGCACGAGGTCACCAGCCCACAGGCGTTCGACGGTCTGCGCCTGGCCGGCCGCACCGTGCGCCGCCCGGATCTCACCATCGCCACCGAGGATCACAACGTGCCGACCGACACGCTGGTCCAGCCGATCGCCGATGAAGTCTCCCGCACCCAGGTCGAGACGTTGCGCCGCAACTGCGCCGAGTTCGGCGTGCGCCTGCACTCGATGGGGGACGGCGAACAGGGCATCGTCCACGTGATGGGACCACAGCTCGGTCTCACTCAGCCGGGAATGACGGTGGTGTGCGGCGACAGTCACACGTCCACGCACGGCGCCTTCGGCGCGATCGCCATGGGCATCGGTACCTCTGAGGTCGAGCATGTGCTGGCCACCCAGACATTGGCGCTCAAGCCCTTCAAGACCATGGCCATCAATGTTTCGGGCGAGCTGCAGCCGGGCGTTACCTCCAAGGATCTGATCCTGGCCATCATCGCCAAGATCGGCACCGGCGGCGGCCAGGGATACGTGCTGGAGTACCGCGGCAGCGCCATCGAGAAGCTCTCGATGGAGGCGCGGATGACCATCTGCAACATGTCGATCGAGGCCGGCGCCCGCGCCGGGATGATCGCGCCCGACCAGATCACCTACGACTACATCCGAGGGCGCGAGCACGCGCCGCAGGGCGAGCTGTGGGACGAGGCCGTCGCGGCGTGGGATGCCCTGCGCACCGACGAGGGCGCCGTCTTCGACGCGGAGATCGACATCGACGGCGGTGCGCTGACACCGTTCGTCACCTGGGGCACCAACCCCGGTCAGGGCCTGCCGCTGAGCGGTTCGGTTCCCGATCCGGCGTCCTTCGGCTCCGACGGGGAGCGCGAGACCGCGGCGAAGGCGCTGCAGTACATGGGGCTCGAGCCCGGCACACCGCTGCGTGAGATCGCGGTCGATACGGTCTTCGTCGGCTCCTGTACCAACGGACGGATCGAGGATCTGCGCGCCGTCGCCGAGATCCTGCGTGGTCGTAAGGTTGCCGACGGGGTGCGAATGCTGGTGGTACCCGGGTCGATGCGGGTCCGTGCGCAGGCCGAGGAGGAGGGGCTGGGGCAGATCTTCCTCGACGCCGGTGCCGAATGGCGGCAGGCCGGATGCTCGATGTGCCTGGGAATGAACCCCGATCAGCTCGCGCCCGGTGAGCGTTCCGCGTCCACCTCGAATCGCAACTTCGAGGGCAGGCAGGGCAAGGGGAGCCGCACCCATCTGGTCTCGCCCGCGGTGGCCGCCGCCACCGCGGTGCGCGGCACGCTGTCGTCGCCTGCCGATCTGGCCCCCGCCGATCTCGCTGCCGCTGGCGCCTGATCGCCGAATGCCCCGAGACCTCAGTCGCATCTAGGAGAGACCCGATGGAAGCCATCGTCACCCACACCGGTATCGGCGTACCGCTGCGCCGCACCAACGTCGACACCGACCAGATCATCCCCGCTGTCTACCTGAAGCGAGTCACCCGCACGGGATTCGAGGACGGGCTGTTCTCGGCCTGGCGCGCCGATCCCAACTTCATTCTCAATACGGCACCCTACGACCGGGGATCGGTCCTGGTGGCGGGCCCGGACTTCGGTACCGGCAGCTCCCGGGAGCACGCCGTCTGGGCGCTGATGGACTACGGCTTCCGCGTGGTCATCTCCTCGCGGTTCGCCGATATCTTCCGGGGAAATTCGGGCAAGGCGGGCCTAGTGGCAGCTCTGGTCGAGCAGGAGAACGTGGAACTGCTCTGGAAGGCACTCGAGAACGAGCCCGGACTGGAGGTCACGGTCGACCTCGAGGACCGCACGGTGACCGCCGGGGATCTTGTGGTCCCGTTCACGATCGACGATCCGGTCCGCCATCGGCTGATGGCCGGATTGGACGATATCGGCACCACTTTGCAGCAGTCCGACGCGATCGCCGACTACGAAAGTCGCAGGCCCGCATACAAACCCGTCACTATTTAGGCGGACTCAATTGCGTGGGGCGGTGCCGATTCGATCCGGCGCCGCCCCACGTGATTCCGACACACCCTGGATCAAATCTGGCGTGGCACTTGGATTGAATGCAATCCTGCGTTTACGGTATCCGTAGTTGGCTCAGCGGTGAGCCACCGACTGCAGAGGAAAAGCGTTCATGAACAAGGCAGAACTCATCGAGGAGCTCACCGAGAAGCTGGGCACCGACCGACGCACCGCCGGTGCCGCCGTCGAGGCGATCGTGGACACCATCGTCCGCGCCGTCCATGCCGGTGACTCCGTGACCATCACCGGTTTCGGTGTCTTCGAGCAGCGCAAGCGCGCCGCTCGTGTCGCCCGTAACCCCCGTACCGGCGAGACCGTCAAGGTCAAGCCGACTTCCGTGCCCGCGTTCCGTCCGGGTGCCCAGTTCAAGGCCGTGATCTCGGGTGCTGCCAAGCTGCCCGCCTCCGGCCCGGCGGTGCGTCGCAGCTCGGCGACCGCGACCCCGACCAAGGCGGCCAAGAAGACCGCGGCGAAGAAGGCTCCGGCCAAGAAGGCCGCGCCCGCCAAGAAGGCGGCGGTGAAGAAGGCGGCTCCGGCGAAGAAGGCCGCGCCTGCCAAGAAGGCCGTGGTGAAGAAGGCAGCTCCGGCCAAGAAGGCCACCCCGGCGAAGAAGGCCGTCACCAAGGCCGCACCCGCGAAGAAGGCTCCGGCGAAGAAGACCGTCACCAAGGCCGCACCCGCGAAGAAGGCTCCGGCCAAGAAGGCTCCGGCCAAGAAGGCCGCGCCCGCGAAGAAGGCTCCGGCCAAGAAGGCCGCAACCAAGGCCCCCGCCAAGAAGGCGCCTGCGAAGAAGGCTCCTGCCAAGCGCGGCAAGAAGTAACGAACCCCGCTCGCTGCCCCTGGAAGCCTCAGCGCTCCAGGGGCAGCGGCGTGTCGATGTGATCAGCGGTGAGTAGCACGCCGTCGGAGGTGGTCAGCACCCACACGCTGGCCTTGCGATTACGGGCGGCCGGAAGGCGCACACCGTCGACACTCGCCCACCATGCTGTGAGATCCGGGATCACGCCGCCCTGGCTGCACACCACGGGCACCACTCCCGATCGCTCGCCCTCGCGGGCGATCTCGCGGATCCGGCGGTGCGCCGCCACGGGGTCGCGGGCGTAGGCCCGCTCCGAGACCGTCGGCTCTTCGGTGATCGCCAGCCCGGTCTCCTCAGCGAGCGGCTCCAGAGTCTGCAGGCACCGCTGCGGCGGGGCCGACAGCAGACGTCCGGGACCGAAGGCGCCCAACAGATCCACCAGCGCCTCCGCCTGCGCCCGGCCGTTGCGGTCGAGCGGGCGCGCGAGATCGTCGCCCTGATAGCCCTGTTTGCGCCCGGCCTTGGCGTGCCGCACGATCAGCATCGTCGCGGTGGACGCGGGTTGCCGCGCGAAATCGCGCAGGATCCGCTGATCCATCGGGTAGGTCAGCAGTTTCATACCCGCCTGTACCGGCACCCAGCGCAGCTCGTCGGTCTCCTCGTTCGGCACGAAAGCGCCGTCACCGGCACGTGCCGACCAGTACGTCACGCGTTTGCGCGCGGTGTCGCCGCCACCACCGTGCCGTTTGCGACGGGGCACGTCGTAGGCCACCTTGCCCACCGCCCGTACGAACCGAGCCTCGAAACCGGTCTCCTCGACCACCTCTCGCAGCCCGCCCACCACGGGGTGCTCATCGGGCTCGACGTGGCCCTTCGGAAGCGACCAGTCGTCGTACCGCGGCCGGTGCACCAGCGCCACCTCCGGCCCGGCGGTAGCGGGACGCCACAGCACGCCGCCGGCGGCGTGGACCACCGGGCGCTTGCCGCCAGCGCTCATCGCCGCCCCGCGCGGTGCGCCCGCATGAGCTCGCGTTGATGGTCACGGACCGGATCACCCGGTGCCGGTGAGGCGTTCCAATTGCCGTCGGCGTCGAGCACCCAGCACCGGGTCGCAGGATCCAGCGCGGAGTCGAAGATGTCGCCGAGCTGTTGGGTGAGTCGCGGGTCCTTCACCTGCGCCATGACCTCGATGCGGCGATCCAGGTTGCGGTGCATCATGTCGGCGCTACCGATCCAGAATTCACCGGCGCCGCGGAAGTGCAGGATCCGCGAATGCTCCAGGAACTGTCCCAGAATCGAGCGCACGGTGATGTTCTCACTGACCCCGGCCATACCCGGCCGGAGCGCACAGATTCCGCGGACCACGACCTCGACCGGCACACCGGCCTGGCTCGCGCGATACAGCGCATCGATCACCTGCTCGTCGACCAGCGCGTTGGCCTTGAGCCGGATCCCGGAATCCTTGCCCGCGCGGTGCAGATCGATCTCCCGGTCGATCCGGTCGATGATGCCCGAGCGCACCCCGTGCGGCGCCACCAACAGGTTCCGGTACTCCTCCTTGCGGGAATAGCCCGTGAGCCGGTTGAACAGATCGGTCAGATCGGCACCCAGATCCGGATCGGCGGTGAGCAGGCCGACGTCCTCGTACAGCCGCGCCGTCTTCGGGTTGTAATTGCCGGTGCCGATGTGGCAGTACCGGCGGATGTGCGAGCCCTCCCGGCGCACCACGAGACAGGTCTTGCAGTGGGTCTTGAGACCCACCAGCCCGTAGACCACATGCACGCCCGCCTGTTCCAGCTTCCGGGCCCACTTGATGTTGGCCTGCTCGTCGAAGCGGGCCTTGATCTCCACCAGCGCCACCACCTGTTTCCCGGCCTCGGCGGCGTCGATGAGCGCATCCACGATCGGGGAGTCTCCCGAGGTGCGGTACAGGGTCTGCTTGATCGCCAGCACCTGCGGGTCGGCCGCGGCCTGCTCGATGAAGCGCTGCACGCTGGTCGAGAAGGAGTCGTACGGGTGGTGCACCAGCACATCGCCTTCGCGCAGGGTCGCGAACACGCTCTTGGGTGTCTCACGCTCTCCGAACGCGGGATGAGTGACCGGGACGAACGGGGCGTCTTTGAGCGCCGGACGATCCACCCCGTACAACTGGAACATGCATGACAGGTCGAGCAACCCGGGAACGGTGATCACATCGGCCGGGTCCACATCGAGCTCGCGCAGCAGTAGTTCCAGCATGTGCTCAGACATGTCCTCGGCGACTTCGAGACGCACCGGCGAGCCGAACCGGCGGCGTGCGAGCTCGCGCTCCAGCGCCTGCAGCAGATCTTCGTCGCGATCCTCCTCGACCTCGAAATCGGCGTTGCGCGTGATCCGGAAGACGTGGTGCTCGGCTACCGTCATCCCGGGGAACAACACATCGAGGTGTGCAGCGATCAGGTCTTCCATCGGCAGCACGGCGTTGTCCATCCGGTCCGACCGCACCGTCACGAGCCGACCGACGTTGTCCGGAACCTTGATACGCGCGAAATGCTCGCCCCCTGAGGTGGCGTCGCGGACCGCTACGGCCAGGTTCAGCGAGAGACCGCTGATGTACGGGAACGGGTGCGCCGGATCGACCGCGAGCGGAGTGAGCACCGGGAAGACCTGGGTGTGGAAGTACTCACCGAGCCGATCGCGCTCCTCCGCCGACAGCTCGTCCCAGCGCAACACCGAGATGCCCTGTGCCGCCAGCTCCGGGCGCACCGCGTCGCTGTAGACCATCGCGTGCTTGCGAGAGAGTTCCTGGGTGCGCTGGGAGATCAGGCGCAGTTGCTCCCGGGGCGACATGCCGTCGGCCGAACGGACCGACAGGCCCATCTGATCGCGTCGTTTGAGCCCGGCGACGCGGACCATGAAGAACTCGTCCAGGTTCGAGGCGAAGATCGCGAGGAACTTGGCGCGTTCGAGCAGCGGCTGCGAGGCGTCCTCGGCCATCGCCAGCACGCGGGCGTTGAAATCGAGCCAGCTGAGTTCGCGGTTGAGGTACCGGTCCTCGGGGAGATCACTCACCGCCTCCGTGGGCGCAGCCGGCGGGGCGGCGGGGATCGCGGTGATGCGCCCGGGCAGGACCGAGGCGGGAGGATCGGTCGGCGGGGCCGGTTCCGGTGCGGAATCGGGGGACTGCGGCTCGTTGGTCACAGTCCCATTCTGGCGTATCAGCCGCGCGAGTTCGACGCGATGCCGTGATCGCGGGCGGCGATCGCGGCCGTCGTGTGCGGGCCCAGCGCGGGACCGGCGCTCAGATCGGCGGGAGTGTCGATATCGGTCCGCAGGCCGGGCCACGGGCCGGCGAGGGGGACGGCGCCGCCCGCGGCGTGCGCGGCGGCCGAATCCGGCCCGAAGGCGGGACGCAACTCGTCGTCTGCCGGACTGAACAACGCTGCCGTGCCGGTGCCCGCGTGGTCCGGTACGAACGCGCGGCGACCGACGGTGGCATCGAGGAAGGCCGTCAGCTGATCGACGGTCACGCCGGGCAGGTCCGGCTGCAGAGCGAGGACGGCGATCGCGCCCGCGGCTCGCGCCGCCGCGGCGCCGGCCGAGAGCGCGGCGTTGAGGCCGCCGGGGGACGGCTCGGCGACGGTCCGCGCTCCGGCCCGCTCGGCGGCCGCACGGACGTCCGGATCGGGCGAGACCACGTAGGCGGCCACGATTCCCGGGGTGGCGAGCGCCGCGTCGAGCACGTCGCGCAGCATGGCCAAGACCAGGCCGGGTACTGCTTCCCGGTGGTGCGCACCGGGCGCGGCGAACCGCGACTTCGCGGCGTCGAGCGCCTTGACGGCGGTGACGACCACGATGGCGGGGGGCGCATCGGCGCCGCGCGGTGCGGTCATGACCACCAATCTAGGCGGGTGGAACGTGACCTGCCGATAGCGGGCGGACGATACGCTCGTTCTCGGGTTCCGTCGCGCGCCGGCGGGATGCAGTACGCGATGCGAGAAGGGTGGCCGAATGGTCGACGTTGCAGTGATGGGCGCCGGTTCCTTCGGCACCGCGATGGCGAAGGTCTTCGCGGAGGCCACCCGGCCGGAGGCGCACCGGGTCACCATGTGGTGTCGCCGCCAGGAGGTCGCCGACCAGATCAATGAGACCCGGATCAACGCCCAGTACCTTCCCGAAGGTGTGCTTCCCGAGAACCTCAGGGCCACACACGATCCCGAGGAGGCGATGCGCGGTGCCGGGCTGGTGGTGCTTGCCGTGCCCTCGCAGACGCTGCGCACCAACCTGGCGGAGTGGGGCGGACTGATCCCTCCCGATATCACCGTGCTCAACCTCGCCAAAGGTATCGAGATCGGCACCCTGAACCGGATGAGCGAAGTGGTCAGCGAGGCCGCCGACATCGACCCCGACCGGATCGCCGTGCTCACCGGGCCGAACTTCGCGAAGGAGATCGCCAAGCGGCAGCCGACTCTCGCCGTGATCGCCTCGACCAACGAGCGCCGAGCGCAGCACACCCAGTACGTGGCCCGCACCGACTACTTCCGTCCGTACACCAACGACGATGTGGTCGGCTGCGAGATCGGCGGCGCTACGAAGAACGTGATCGCCCTGGTGTGCGGTATCGCCTCGGGTATCAACCTGGGCGAGAACTCGCGGGCGGCGATCATCACTCGCGGTCTCGCCGAGACGCTGCGGCTCGGCACCGCCCTCGGTGCGCAGCCGCTGACCTTGGCCGGTCTCGCCGGGGTGGGTGACCTCGTAGCCACCTGCAGCTCGCCGCAGTCGCGCAACTTCAGCTTCGGTGCCCGGCTCGGTCAGGGAATGACCGTCGAGCAGGCGCAGGCCGCCGCCCACGGACAGGTGGCCGAGGGGGCGAAGTCGTGCATATCGATCGCCGACCTCGCCCGTAAGGTGGGCGTGGAGATGCCGCTCACCGAGGCGGTGCGGGCGGTCTGTTACGACGGTGTGCCGGTCTCGCGCGCCATCGACGACCTGCTCAATCGCGACGTCGGCGGAGAGTGGCACCGGCCCGGCGGAGCGTAACCACGTGGCCCCGTCCTGGGGTTCACCCGTAAGGTGGTCTGCCGTGACGGACTCGCGGATCAAGGTGGCAGTGGTATTCGGCGGACGCAGCAGCGAGCATGCGGTCTCGTGCGTCTCGGCCGGCAGCATTCTCGGCCATCTCGATCCTGCTCGGTACGAGGTGGTGCCCGTGGGCATCACCCAGTCCGGTTCCTGGGTGCTCTCCGACGCCGACGCGCAGAGCTTGCGGTTCGCCGACCGCGCGCTGCCGAGCGTGCCCGAGGGACCCACTGATCTCGCCCTGCTGCCCGGAGCCGAGCTGGTGTCGGTGTCCTCCGACGCCGCCGGTTCGGTGCTCGGCTCCGTCGACGTGGTCTTCCCGGTCCTGCACGGCCCGTACGGTGAGGACGGCACTCTGCAGGGCCTGCTGGAGATGGCGGGTGTGCCGTACGTGGGTGCGGGCGTGCTGGCGTCCGCCGCCGGGATGGACAAGGAGTTCGCGAAGAAGCTGCTCGCGGCCGACGGCCTACCGGTGGGCGACTTCCATGTACTGCGCCAGCGGGAGACCGAGGTACCGCCGGAGGTGCTGCATCGGCTGGGATTGCCGCTGTTCGTCAAGCCCGCTCGCGGCGGATCGTCGATCGGGATCACCCGAGTCACCGACCTCGCGGCGCTGCCGGCCGCGATCGCCGAGGCCCGCCGCTGGGATCCGAAGGTGATCATCGAGGCCGCCGTGATCGGCCGGGAGGTGGAGATCGGCGTGCTGGAGCGCCCCGATGGCACCGTGCACGCCTCGGCCATCGCCGAGATCGAGATGGCAGCCGACGCGGAGCACGCCTTCTACGACTTCGAGACCAAATACCTCGACGATCGCGCGCAGTACACCGTGCCGGCCGATCTCACTGAGGAGCAGACGTCCGCGATCGCTGAACTGGCGGTGCGCGCCTTCCACGCCTTCGACGGCCAGGGCCTGGCCCGCGTCGACTTCTTCCAGACCGCCGAAGGGCCGGTGATCAACGAGGTCAACACCATGCCGGGGTTCACCTCGACATCGATGTATCCGCGGATGTGGGCCGAATCGGGGATCGGCTACGCCGAACTGCTGAGCCTGCTCATCGACACCGCACTCGCGCGCGGCACCGGCCTGCGCTGATCAGTTCCCGAGGTCGAGTGACGCGGCCTGCAGGTTCTCCCGGATCGCGTCGGACACGGCCTGGATCGCCGCTGTGCCGGCACCGTCGGGCACCCACAGCACCACGTAGGGCCGGTGGTCGACCGCCGCCCAGTAGGCGCCGCCGTCCGGTGCGGGCGCTCCCGCGGGTGTGCTCTGCAACCACTGAACGCCGTTGACCACCTGCAACTTCGAGGTATTGGTCAGATCCGCCGGGCGCTCGGTGCCGCACCGCACCTCGACGGCGCCCTGCTTGTCGCTGGTCCACCGCGCGAAGCCGGTGGGATCGCTGCTGTCATCGCGCCGGAACGAGCCGAGTTCGGCCGGGATCGCGGCGAGGAGTTTCGTGCACGTGGGATCCCCGGCAGTCGGGGCCGTTACCGACTTCACATGGCCGGCCTCGGCGCTGGCGCGCAGTTCATCCTGCTTCTGCTGGGCGAGGACGAGGAACACCGCGAAGCAGACCACGACCGCCACCGGTAGGGTCACGACCGTCGCCAGAAGAGCCGGACTGCGGCGGGGGCGGGGCGCGGGGGCCTTGGTCTCGTCTGTGTCGTCCACGTTCGATACGGTAGCCGCGATGACAACTACGGGTCCGGACCGGGCCGGGCCGCCGGCCCGGCGCACCGTCGCCGAACTGGGCGAGGAGGGCGTGATCGCGCTCGCCACGGCGCCGATCGGGCCGGACCCGCGGGTTCTGCTGGGCCCGGGCGACGATGCGGCGGTGGTCGCCGCCCCCGACGGGCGTGTGGTGATCTCCTCCGACGCCCTCGTGGAGGGCCGGCACTTCCGCTTCGATCTCACCACCGGCGAGCACGTGGGTCGCCGGGCGATCGCGCAGAACGCCGCTGACATCGCCGCGATGGGCGCGGTCTGCACGGGTTTCACGGTGACCCTGGGCTGCCCGCCGCAGACGCCGGCCGCGCTGGTCGAGGCGATCTCGCGCGGAGTGGCACGCGGCGCGGCCGATGCGGGCGGCGCGGTCGCCGGCGGCGACGTGGTACGCACCGAGCAGGTGTTGCTGGCAGTCACCGCGCTCGGCGACCTCCAGGGTCGGGCGCCGGTGCTGCTGTCCGGAGCGCGCCCCGGCGATGCGGTCGCGGTGTGCGGGACACTCGGCCGGTCCGCAGCCGGGCTGGCCGCGCTCGATGCGGGCCGTGGTGTGGACTTCCCCGAGGTCGTCGAGGTGTATCGCTGCCCGGTGCCGCCGCTGGCCGCGGGTCCACACGCGGCCGAGAGCGGTGCCACTGCTCTGACCGACATCTCCGACGGGCTGCTCCGGGATGCGCGGGCGATGGCGGCGGCCAGCGGGGTGCGGATCGAGCTCGACGGTGCCGCCCTGCGTCCCGACGACGTGCTGGCCGATTGCGCCGCCGCCCTCGGTGCCGACCCCGATGCCTGGATCCGTACCGGCGGTGAGGATCATGCCCTCCTCGCGACCTTTCCGGCCGGCACCGTCCCTGCCGGATGGAGGGTGATCGGCGCGGTTCTCCCCGCCGAGGGCGCGGCGGGCGCCGTCACCGTGGACGGGCAGACAGGCCCGGAGCGCGGCGGGTGGAATACCTTCGAACGCGGTACCGACGACACCGGGAAGGAACGGCCATGACGGCGAGACCACTGACGGAGACCGTCGAGGCGGGCTGGGCGCGGGCGCTGGCCCCGGTCGAGGACGACATCGCGGCGATGGGTGCCTTCCTCCGCGCCGAGATCGCCGAGGGGCGCGGCTATCTGCCCGCGGGGGAGAACGTGCTGCGCGCCTTCACCCAGCCATTCGATGACGTGCGCGTCTTGATCGTCGGGCAGGATCCGTACCCGACGCCGGGACACGCTGTGGGCCTCTCCTTCTCGGTGGACCCCGCGGTGCGGCCGGTGCCGCGCAGCCTGCAGAACATCTACCAGGAGTACACGGCCGATCTCGGCCTGCCGGCGCCCGCCAACGGAGACCTGTCGCCATGGGCTCGCCAGGGTGTGCTGCTGCTCAACCGCGTCCTCACGGTGCGGCCGGGGGAGCCGGCGTCGCATCGGAAGAAGGGGTGGGAGAAGGTCACCGAGTGCGCCATCGACGCGCTCGTCGCGCGCGATGCTCCACTGGTCGCGATTCTCTGGGGCCGCGATGCGGCCTCGCTCGGGCCGCGGCTCGGTGACACGCCGCGGATCGAATCCGCGCACCCGTCGCCTCTGTCGGCCTCCCGCGGTTTCTTCGGCTCGCGGCCGTTCTCCCGCGCCAACGAGGCCCTGGTCGGGTTGGGTGCCGAGCCCGTCGATTGGCGTCTTCCGCACCTGGCCCAGGTGCGCTGACCCGGCTCCGACTGTTGACAGGATCGCTCATGATCCGCAAACTCGAATACGAATCGAGTTTGAAAATGGAAGGATCATCATGACCGAGCAGGTACGAGAAGAGAGCCGCGAGGTCGTCGTGATCGGCGCGGGCATGTCCGGGCTGATGGCGGGCAACACCCTCGCCGACCGCGACGTGATCGTCCTCGAAGCGAGCGATCGCCCCGGCGGTCGCGTCGAATCCGTCCGGCGGGGCGACTACTGGATCAACGTCGGCACCCAGTTCACGGAGGGCACCGGCACCCTCATCGAGGAACTCGACAAGCACGGCATCGAGCGCGGCACCCTTGCCGGCAAGAAGGTCGCACTCGTGCTCAACGGCCGCCTGGTCGATACCGCGAACCCCGTCGCGCTCCTGTTCCGCACGAAGATGACCATGCGCGACCGGCTCGGCATGGCCCTGGTCGGTGCCCGCATCGTCTCCGGCGCGATCGCCCTGGAGGCCAAGCCCGACGGTGCCATCGGTTCTCGGGTCCGGGCGGCACTCGACGACCGGCCCGCGTCGTACATCCTGCGGGGTGTGCGCTCGAAGGTCGCCGATGCGGTGGTCCGCGCGTTCTCCGGTCAATGGATGGGCTGCGAGCCCGAGGAAACGGCAGCGACGCAGTTCGTCACCTCGATCGGGATTGCCCTGGCGGATCCCGCCAAGGTCCCCAACTTCTCGCTCCCGGTCGGCGGCAACCAGACCCTCACCGACATCCTCGCCGAGGACCTCGGCGACCGGTTGCGGTTGGGCGCCACCGTCGACTCCGTCTCCCGCGACGGTGACGGCGTGCGGGTCGAGTACCACGATGCCGGCGGTCCCGCCCGAATCCGGGCGAAGCGGGCCGTGGTGACCGTTCCCGCCGACATCGCAGTGCGCATTCTGCCGGAGCTGCCGCGGGCGTACCGGGACGCGTACACGGACATCGCGTACGGCCGCTACGTGGTGGTCGGCTTCTTCACCGACGAGCAGGGCCCGCAGCGTTGGGACGACTTCTTCGCCGTCTCCACCCCGTTGCTGTCCTTCCAGGCCATGTTCAATCACGCTGCCGCGGTGCGCGGTCCGGGTGCGCGGAAGCCCGGGGGTGCGCTGGCCTGCTTCGCCGGCGGTGCGAAGGCCGACGAGTTGTTCCGCCTCACCGACGAGGAGATCGCCGAGCGGTTCACCCGCGATCTCCTGGGTGTGTACCCGGAACTCGCGGGCAAACTCGGTGAGCCGATCGTGCGCCGTCACCATCGTGTGGTGCCCTTCTGGGGGCCCGGCGAGCGGGCGTCGCTGCCCATCCTGCGCGAGCCGCTCGGTCCGATCCACCTCGCGGGAGACTTCCAACTCGACATGCCCTCGCTCGCCGATGCCGCGACCTCCGGCGAGCGCGCGGCGCGAGCGGTCCTCGCGAGCCTGTAACCGATCCGCCGTCAAGCCCTGTCCCGCCGCCGTGGGGCAGGGCTCGTCAGGTCATGGGGGCGTACGAGCCGAGATAGGAACTCAGCAGCCGCACCGCCTCGGCGATCACCGCATCATCGCCGTGCCGGTCGTCGCCGAAGGCGAGGTCCAGCAGGCGAGCACCGGCCTCGTACGCCAGGCGCACCACGAGCGCGGGGGTGTCGGCGGCGATCAGGTCGCGGTCGATCAGTAGCCGCCAGAGCTTGTCCGACTGGACCATGTCGAACTCCTCGGCGACCTCACTGAGTACGGCGTTGCGCCTGGCCAGCCACAATTCCACGAACCCCGGGTGCCGGCGGTAGTACCCGACGAACGCATGCACCACCAGGCTGAGCACCCGGTCCAGATCGGAGCGCCGGTCGGCCTCCTGTACTGCCGAGACGACGGATGCGGTCAGGTCTTCGGCATGTCGCCGCGCCACCTCGCCATCGACCTGCCCACGGTCCTTGAAGTAGTGGTAGACGGACGCAAGAGGAATCCCGGTGCGCTCA
This sequence comes from Tsukamurella paurometabola DSM 20162, assembly GCF_000092225.1. Lineage (NCBI taxonomy): Bacteria > Bacillati > Actinomycetota > Actinomycetes > Mycobacteriales > Tsukamurellaceae > Tsukamurella > Tsukamurella paurometabola. The sequence continues at coordinate 2,937,995 of NC_014158.1, read as the reverse complement.
CTGATCGCCTTCAGCGTGGCGCCCTCGTAGCCGGATTCGATGAACAGTGCCTCCGCGGCGTCAAGGATCGCGTCCCGCCGTACCTGCCCGCGGCGCTGCACGGGCGCCGGACGCCGCTCGGCGGAGGGGGAATCGGCCACGTCACGAACCTATCAGCGAACGAGACGAAGGCCCGCGACCGAAAAACGGTCGCGGGCCTTCGTGGATGTTCTCGCGGATCAGCCGCGAACGACCTTGCCGGCCTTGATGCACGAGGTGCACACGTTCAGGCGCTTGGTCTGACCGGGTGCCACCTGGGCACGCACGGTCTGGATGTTCGGGTTCCACCGGCGATTGGTACGCCGATGCGAGTGCGACACCGACTTACCGAAGCCGGGGCCCTTGTCGCAGACGTCGCAGACGGCAGCCATGTCGTGTACTCCTCGCAATAGATGAATCTGTCGTTCCGCCTCGCCGGTCGATACCCGAAGGACACGCCCGGACGCGAGGCAACCCTGCAATCATAGACCGATAGGGGTCTACAGGCCAAACCGCTCCGGCGCCCCTGTCCTGTGTGACGGCCCACTAGGCTGGTGGCCGTGACGGGACCGAGCGAGCAGGACGGCCGCGTGGTGGTGGCCTGGCTCCGGCGCGCGGTGCTCGGTCTCGAGCGTTCCGTCGACGAGATCAACGCCCTCAACGTCTTCCCCGTTGCCGACGCCGATACGGGGACGAACATGCTGGTCACTCTGCGTGCTGCTGCCCGCGCGGCCGAGGAGGCCGATCGGACGGAAGGGCCGCATGCGGTGGCCCGGGCGACGGTGGCCGGCGCTGTTTCCGGGGCCCGCGGTAATTCGGGTGTGATCGTCTCGCAGATTATGCGCGGCGTGGTCGGGCAGCTCGGTCCGGACGCCGACCTCGAGGCCGCGGGGCTCGCCGAGGGGCTGCGCACCGCCACCGGCTTGGTCACCTCCGCGGTCGCCGACCCGATCGAGGGCACCATCCTGTCCGTCCTCCGGGCCGCGGCCGACGGTGCCGCAGCCGCACTGGCGGGTGGGGCCGACCTCCCCGCCTGCGCTCGCGGCGCCGCCGATACCGCGTTCGATGCGCTCCTGCGCACCCGGGACCAGCTCGCCGACAACGCCCGCGCCGGCGTGGTCGACGCCGGCGGCCGGGGTTTGTTGGTCTTGCTCGACGCCCTCGTCGAGGTGACCGCCGGAGTGACACCGGAGCGCCCCCGGTTCACTCGCCAGGCGGCGCCGCACGTCCAGGTGAACGTCGACCCGGAGGATGCGGCCGACCATCCGCACGATCACGGCCACGACGATCCGCCCCGCGGACCCCACGTGGACTACGAGGTCATGTACCTGCTTCCGGATGCCACCGATGCCGCGGCCTCGCGCCTGCGCGACGAGTTGCAGACGTTCGGCGATTCCGTGGTCGTGGTGGCCGCCGCCGATCCCGATCCGGTGGCTACGTGGTCGGTGCATGCGCACACCACCGAGCCGGGGCGTGCCATTCAGGCCGGCCTCGCCCTCGGCAAGCTCCGGAGCATCGCCGTCACTGTGCTGCAGGAGACCGGCGAAACGCCGCTACAGGCGCTCCTGGACGCGCCGCGGGCGATCGTCGCCCTGGTCTCCGGCGACGGTGCCGCCGAGCTGTTCGCCGCCGAGGGCGCGGAGGTGATCCGCTGTGATGAGGGGATCACCCACGCCGGTTTGCTCGTAGCGCTGCACCGGTTCGAGGGCCGCGAGGTGTTGCTCATGCCCAACGGAGCGCTGCCGACTCCGGAACTTCTGGCCGTGGCCGCACGCTCACGGGAATCCGGTGTCCTGGTGACGCTTCTGCCCACCTCATCGATGGTGCAGGCGATCGCAGCACTCGCGGTGCACGATCCGCGCGGCCACGCCGCCGACGACACCTTCTCCATGGCCGAAGCCGCCGCCGGCGCGCGGTGCGGCTCGGTCGTGGCCGTCACCGAGGACGCCCTCACCATCCTCGGACCGTGCGGTCCCGGCGACTATCTCGGCATGGTCGGCGGTGAGGTCGTGGTGCTCGAAGAGGATCAGTACTCCGCGGGGGAGGCCCTCGCCGAGCTGTTGCTCGCCACCGGCGGCGATATGGTGACCGTGCTCCTCGGCGATGCCGGCGACGGCGACTTCCCCGACCGGGTCGCAGCCGCTCTGCGGCCCGACCGGCCCGAGGTGGAAGTGGTCGGCTACCGCGGCGGACAAACCGGGAGTGTGATGGAGATCGGCGTCGAATGAGCGCAGCCGCCGACCTCACCCTGCAGACTCCGCTGGTCGAGGCCATCGATCCCGAGATCGCCGACCAGGTCACCACCGAGCTGGGCCTCGCCACCGTCGGTGACCTGCTGCGGCACTTCCCGTTCCGGTACGAGGGCGGTGCCTCGATCGACGAGGGCACGCGCGCCACCGAACCGAAGATCGGCGATGACGTGGTGGTGATCGGCACGGTGACCGCGGTGACGCCGCCACGCCCGCACCATCGCGGGAAGAAGATGTTCAAGGTGCAGGTGGTCAACAAGGTCCGCGCCTACGACGTGACCTTCTTCAACTACCTGCCCAAGCCGATCCAGCCCGGACGTCAACTGCTGCTGATCGGGCGGTTGGGCGAGTTCAACCGGAAGCTCCAACTCACGCATCCGGACTGGCTGGTCCTGCCGGACGACGACATGTCCTCGACCGAGGCTCTCGCCGCCAACGAGACCGGCGCCACCAAAGCCGGTTCCAAGCGGCTCAAGCTCGCGAACCTCGCCCTGCTCACCGGGCCGGTGGTGCCGATCTACCACGGCACCAAGAACATGCCCACCTGGCTCATCGCTTCCATCGTCGACCTGGTCCTGACCCGCTTGGCGCCGGTACCGGAGTCCCTGCCGGACGGATTCCGCTCGCTTCACGGCTTGCTCGGCTTCGACGAGGCGCTGCGTGTGGCGCACTTCCCGAAGCGGCGCTCCGAGGCCGATGCTGCGCGGCGGCGGCTCTCGTTCGACGAGGCCGTCGCGATCGAGACGGCGCTCGCGCGGCGTGCCCATGACGTGGGCACGGTGCCGGCGCCGCAACTCGCCGCCGTCGACGGTCCGCTGCAGGCGGGGCTCCGGGAGCGACTTCCGTTCCAGCTCACCGCCGGTCAGGAGGAGGTGCTCGCGGAGATTCTCGGGGATCTGTCGCAGGGACACCCGATGACGCGGCTGCTGCAGGGTGAGGTGGGCTCCGGCAAGACGTTGGTCGCGTTGTTGGCGATGCTGGCCGCCGTCGATTCCGGCTACCAGGCGGTCTTGCTCGCACCGACGGAGGTGCTCGCCACGCAGCACATGCTCTCGATCACGAAGATGCTCGGCGACCTGGGCGAAGCGGGGCAGCTCGGCGCGGCCGACGCCGCGACCACCGTGACCCTGCTCACCGGGTCGATGAACACCAAGGCGCGGCGAGCGGCGTTGCTGCGGATCGTCAGCGGTGAAGCGGGCATCGTGATCGGCACGCATGCGCTGCTCGAAGACACCGTCGACTTCTTCCGGCTGGGTCTGGTGGTGGTCGATGAGCAGCACCGGTTCGGTGTGGAGCAGCGGGACCGTTTGCGGCGCAAGGGACCCGACGATATGACCCCGCACCTGCTGGTCATGACGGCCACGCCGATCCCGCGCACCGTGGCGCTCGCCCAGTTCGGTGACATGTCCACCTCGGTGCTGCGCGAGCTCCCGCGCGGGCGGCAGCCGATCCAGACGTCGGTGGTCCCGGAGGGCAGGCCCGGGTGGATCGATCGGGCCTGGGCCCGGGTCGACGAGGAGGTCCGCGCGGGCCGCCAGGTGTACGTGGTGTGCCCGCGGATCGGTGATGACCCCTCGGGCGAGCAGGCGAAGACGTCGTTCACCGACGAGGACTACCAATTCGAGCAGGTCGCTGCCCCGGTGCGCCGGGAGAAGGACCGCGGTGATGCCGGGGGCGAGGACGCCGCCGAGAGCGAGCAGCCGAAGATGACGTCGGCGATCGACATGTACGACCAGCTCGTCGGAAGTGAACTCGGACAGCACCGGATCGCCCTGCTCCACGGCCGTCTGCCCGCCGAGGAGAAGGCCTCCGTCATGGCCGAATTCGCGGCCGGCGAGATCGATGTGCTGGTGGCGACCACGGTGATCGAAGTGGGTGTCGACGTCGCCAATGCCACCACCATGGTGGTGATGGACGCTGAGCGGTTCGGTATCAGCCAGTTGCACCAACTGCGCGGCCGTGTCGGACGTGGCGGCTTGCCGGGGCTGTGCCTACTGGTGACCGACACCCCGTCGGCGCGCACCATGGAGCGGCTGGAGTCGGTGGCGGGCACCGTCGACGGATTCGCCCTCGCACAGCTCGACCTCGAGCACCGCGGTTTCGGCGATATCCTCGGCGTGGACCAGTCCGGCCTCGCGCGGCGCCTGAGTTTCCTCGACCTCGCGAACGACGGCGACGTTCTCGACGCCGCCCGGGCATTCGCCTTCGAGGTGATCGACGAGGACCCCGAACTGGAAGGTCATGGAGCGCTGCGGGAGATGAACGCGGTGATCCTCGGCGGTAGTCGTGAGGACTATCTGGACAAGGCCTGATTAGCGCGCGGCGGCGAGATTGGCCAGCTGGGCGCCCCAGAACTCGACCACCTGTTCACGACGTTCCGCATCGTCGGACAGCAGATCCGCGAGGCCCAGGCCGCGCGCCAGGTCGAGCGTCGCCTGGACGGCGCGGCGGCCCTGTTCGTCGTCACGATCGAAGCCCAGCAGCGTCATCGCGAGCCCGAACACCTCTCGCGAGTGCCGGTTCTCGAAGGGCAGCATGCGTTCCCGGAGCGCATCGTCGCTCGCGGCCGCGGTCCACACATGCAGCGCCGCCTTGAACAGATCGTCCGTGTAGTACTCCACGATGAGCCGGGCAACCGCGAACGGGCGTTCGGGTCCGTCGGGCACCGCGGCCCCGGCTTGCCGGGCGTGCTCGATCCGTTGCTCGCCCATGTACTCCAGCGCGGCGGAGATCAAATCCTCACGGGTGGGGAAGTGGTGTTGTGCGGCCCCGCGTGACACGCCCGCCTGCCGGGCGACGCTGCCGACGGTGGTCGCACCCCAGCCGCGGTCGGCGAGCGAGGCGATCGTCGTCTCCAGCAGCCGCTGCCGGGTTTCCCGGCTGCGGGACTGCTGGGGTGCCCGCATCGGCGGGCGGAGGGCGCTCATTCCGCTCAGCCTAGTGCGCGGCCGCGGGCTCGGCCCAGCTCGGCGCGCGCTTCTGCAGGAACGCGGTCATGCCTTCCACCGATTCGGGCGAGCCGAACAGGCGAGCCGACTGGTCGCCCAGGGCGTTGGCCCGCTCGTCGAACGAGGCGAGCACGTCGTGCCACAGGATCTGCTTGGTCTCGCGCAGACCCTGCGGGCTGCACAGTCGCAGTTCAGCGAGCTGATCCGCCACCGCGGCCTCGGGATCGTCGACCGCAGCGGTGATCAGGCCGTGGCTCGCCGCCTCGATCGCGTCGAACTTCCTACCGGTGAGCAGCAGTGACGAGGCGACGCGCGAGGGAAGGTGCGGCAGCAGTACCAGCGAGACCATCGCGGGTGCCACGCCGATTCGGGTCTCGGTAACGGCGAAGGTCGACTCCGGTCCGGCGAAGACGAAATCGCAGGAACCGATGAGGCCGAAGCCGCCTGCCCGGACGTGGCCGTTCACCTGTGCGATCACCGGCTTGGGAGATTCGATGACACCCCGCATCGCATCGATCATGGCGAGCGTGCGCGACTTCGGGTCCGATCCCGCACCGCTCGCGGCCGCTTCCTTGAGATCGGCACCGGCGCAGAAGGTCCCGCCGTCGTGGGTGAGTACCACGGCGCGGACGGTGTCATCGATACCTGCGCGGTCGATACCGGCCCGCAGGTCGGTGAGCAGCCGCTGCGAGATCGCGTTGCGGTTGTGCGGGCTGTCGATCGTGAGGTATGCGGCGCCGTCGCGTACCTCGTACCGCACCAGGGGAGCGTCGGTCACGGGTACTCCTAGTAGCTCTTCGGTAGGCCGAGTGAGTGCTCGGAGATGAAGTTCAGCACCATCTCCCGGCTCACCGGCGCGATCCGGAACAGGCGTGAGGCCACCAGCATCTGGGCCAGACCGTACTCGGTGGTGAGGCCGTTACCGCCGAGCGAATGGATCGCACGGTCGACGGCCTTCGCCCCGGCCTCGGCGCCGGCGAACTTCGCCATGTTCGCGGCTTCGGCCGCCGCGAACTCCTGGCCGGCGTCGTAGAGCGTGGCGGCCTTCTGCAGCATCAGCTTCGCCAGCTCGGTCTCCACTTTGAGTTCGGCGAGAGGATGGGCGATCGCCTGATGCGCGCCGATCGGGACCTTGAAGACGGTGCGGCCCTTGGCGTACTCCACCGCCCGATCAATGGCGTAGCGCGCCGAGCCGACCGCACCGGCGGAGGCCATGATCCGCTCGGGATTGAGCCCCGCGAACAGCTGCGCGATGGCGGCATCCGGCTCACCGACGAGCGCTTCGGAGGGCAGCCGGACATCGTCGAAGAACAACGTCCACTGCGATTCGGGGAGTCCCACCTCCATGGGGATCTTGGTCTTCTGCAGCCCCGGCGAATCGGTGGGCATGAGGAACAGTGCCGGGCGGAGTTTGCCGGACTTGGCGTCCTCCGTGCGCGAGACCACCAGCACCACATCGGCCAGCTCGATGCCGGAGATGAAGGTCTTCTGGCCCGAGATGATCCAGTCGTCGCCGTCGCGGCGCGCGGTGGTGGTGATCCGGTGGCTGTTGCTCCCCGCATCGGGCTCGGTGATCGCGAACGCGGCGATGGTCTCGCCCGACGCGATGCCCGGCAGCCAGCGCTGCTTCTGCTCCTCGGTGCCGAACCGCGAGATGATGGTGCCGTTGATCGCCGGGGAGACGACGAGCATCAACAACGACGAGCCGACCGCGGCCAGCTCCTCGCCGACGATCCCCAACTCGTACATGCCGGCGCCGCCGCCGCCGTACTGCTCGGCGATGTTCACACCGACCAGGCCGAGATCACCTGCGGCCTTCCACAGTTCGGTGGGGCCCTCCCCGGATGCGATCTTCTCGCGCATATACTCGGGCCCGAACTTCCTGCCCAGCTCAGACACGGTCTTTCGGAGAGCGACGCGCTCTTCCGACTCGATGACGTCCATCGATACGGTCATGGTTACTCCTGCTCCTCCAGCACGGCGACCACTGCGCCGGCGTCGATGTTCTGGCCCACCTCGACCGCGATCGTGGTGAGGATCCCTTCGGCGGGCGCCGCAATAGCGTGTTCCATCTTCATGGCCTCCATCCACAGCACGGGCTGCCCGGCGGCGACCGTATCGCCCACCGCGGCGCCGATCCGGGTGATCACGCCGGGCATCGGTGCCAGGAGCGACCCCGCGGCCGCGGCGGCCTCGCCGGACGGCAACGGGTCGATCAGGGTGAGTGTCGCCGCACCGCGGGCCGAGTCGATCTCGATGACGGTCTGATCGCCCGGGTACGCGGTCACGGTCACGGTGCGCCGGATTCCGTCGCGTTCGACGGCGACCGCGGCGGTGGTGCCGTCGTCGCCGACCGTGGCGATGGCACCGGAATCGGCGGTGAACCGCTTCTGCGCGGCGTCCTCGAACTCCGGCAGCAGAGTACGTGCCCCCACGTTGCGCCAGCCGGGCGCCACGTGCGGTAGCGGACTGGCCGCCGCGGCACGACGATCCAGTACGGCGCCGGCGGCATCGGCGGCGAGGGCCAGGTCGGCGTCGTCGAGCAGGGGCGCAGCCAGACGTTCCAGGCGATCGCCGGTGAGGAAGTCGGTGGCGAAGTCGCCGGCCTGGAAGTCGGGGTCGGCGAGGATGCGTACCAGCAGATCCCGGTTCGTGGTGAGCCCGTGGATCGTTGCCTTGCGCAGCGCCGCCTCGGTGATCGCCAATGCCTGCGCCCGGGTGGGGGCGTAACCGATCACTTTGGCGAGCATCGGGTCGTAGAACACCTCGACCACGCTGTCGGTCGGCCACAGAGCGCTGTCGAGGCGGATACCGGGACGATCGGGCCCGGCGAACTCGCTGACCACGCCGGGGACCTCGAAGCGGCGAACCACACCGGCGGCGGGGCGCCAGTCGTTGGCGGGGTCTTCGGCGTAGAGCCGGGCCTCGATGGCCCAGCCCCGCGCCGCGGGCGGCTCGGGGGACGGGAGGGGAAGCCCGGCGGCCACGTCGAACTGCAGGCCCACCAGGTCGAGTCCGGTGGTGGCCTCGGTGACCGGATGCTCCACCTGCAGGCGCGTGTTCACCTCGAGGAAGAAGAACTCACCGGCATCGGTGGCAAGGAATTCGACCGTGCCCGCACCGGTGTAGCCGATCGCTGTGGCGGCGTTGGCGGCCGCCTCGTACAGCGCCGTGCGCATCGCGGGGTGCCGCTCCACGAGCGGTGACGGTGCTTCCTCCAGGACCTTCTGGTGACGGCGCTGGATGGAGCATTCGCGCTCGCCGACGGCCCAGACGGTGCCCTGGGAGTCCGCCATCACCTGCACCTCGATGTGCCGGCCGCGCTCGAGGTAGCGCTCGCAGAAGACGGTGCCGTCGCCGAACGCCGACTTCGCCTCGCGCTCTGCGGCTTCGAGGTTGTCGGCCAGCTCATCGCGGCTACGGACCACGCGCATACCGCGGCCGCCGCCACCGGCGGACGCCTTCACCAGCACCGGGAAGTCGCTGTCGGACACCTGGTCCGGGGTGAGGTTCGTGAGCATCGGCACACCGGCCTCGGCGAGCTTCGCCTTCGCCGCCACTTTGGAGCCCATCGCGGTGATGGCCTCGGGCGAGGGACCGATCCAGGTGATCCCGGCAGCGATCACGGCCGCCGCGAAGTCGGCGTTCTCGGAGAGGAAGCCGTAGCCCGGATGGATCGCCTGGGCCCCCGTGGCCTTGGCGGCGGCGATGATCTTCTCGCCCTGCAAGTAGGTGTCGGCGGGGGATTCACCGGGCAGGCGCACCGCGTCGTCGGCCTCGGCGACGTGCGGTGCATCCGCATCGGGGTCGGAGAAGACGGCCACAGCGCGCAGACCGCGGGCGTGCGCCGCGCTGATCACGCGCCGCGCGATCTCGCCACGGTTCGCGACGAGGACGGAATCGAATGCAGTCATGGTTTCCTCACATCCGGAAGACGCCGAAGGCGTCGGTGCCGTGGACGGGTCCGCTGTGGATGGCGGAGAGGGCCATGCCGATGGCGGTGCGGGTGTCGCGGGGATCGATGATCCCGTCGTCGTAGAGCATCCCCGACATGAAGGCGGGCAGCGATTCCTTATCGATCTGGGTCTCGATGGCGGTGCGCATGCCGTCGACGAACGCCGGGTCCATGGCCTGGCCGCGGGACGCGGCGGAGGCCGCGGCGACCTCGGTGACCACGTCGGCGAGTTGCTTGGCGCCCATCACCGCGGACCGGGCGCTGGGCCAGGTGAATACGAACCGTGGGTTGAAGGCGCGGCCCGCCATGCCGTAGTGACCCGCGCCGTACGATGCGCCGGCGATCAGCGAGATGTGCGGCACTTCCGAGTTGGAGACGGCGTTGATCATCATCGAGCCGTGCTTGATCATCCCGCCGCGTTCGTACTCGGCGCCCACCATGTAGCCGGTGGTGTTATGGATGAACAGCAGCGGTGTGTTGTACCGGTTGGCCAGCTGGATGAATTGCGTGGCCTTCTGTGCCTCCTCGGAGAACAGCACGCCGCGGGCGTTCGCCAGGATGCCGATCGGATATCCGTGCAGGTTCGCCCAGCCGGTGGTGAGTGAGCCGCCGTAGAGCGGCTTGAACTCGTCGTAGTCGGAGTCGTCGACGATGTGCGCGATGATCTCGCGCGGGTCGAACGGGATCTTCAGATCGTCGGGAACGATGTCGAGCAGTCCTTCTGCGCCGTATCGCGGTGGCTTCACCAGCGCCGACGGTGCCGGACCCTGCTTGTGCCAGTTGAGTCGTCTGACGATCGACCGAGCGATGCGCGCGGCGTCCAGCTCGTCGTTGGCGAGATAGTCACCGAGACCGGAGGTGCGCGAGTGCATCTCGGCGCCGCCGAGCGTCTCGTCATCGGAGATCTCGCCGGTGGCGGCCTTCACCAGGGGCGGGCCGGCGAGAAAGACCTTCGAGCGTTCCTTGATCATCACGACGTGGTCGCTCATACCGGGGATGTAGGCGCCGCCTGCGGTGGAGTTGCCGTAGACCACCGAGATGGTGGGGATGCCCGCCTTGGAGAGCTGGGTGAGGTTGCGGAACATCGCCCCGCCGGGGACGAACACTTCCTTCTGGGTGGGCAGATCGGCGCCACCGGACTCCACCAGGGAGAGCACAGGGAGTCGGATCTCCCGGGCGATGTCGTTGAGGCGCAGCGATTTGCGGAGCGTCCACGGGTTCGAGGTCCCGCCCTTGACCGTGGGGTCGTTGGCCACGACCATCACCTCGACGCCCTCGACCACGCCGATACCGCCGACGAGCGAGGCGCCGACCTGGAAGTCGCTACCCCAGGCGGCGAGTGGCATCAGCTCCAGGAACGGTGAGGCCGGGTCGAGGACGCTGTCGATCCGCTCACGAGCGGTGAGCTTGCCGCGCTTGCGGTGTCGCTCCACATACTTCTCGCCGCCGCCCGCCAGGGCTTTGTCGAACTCGGCGGTGAGATCGCCGAGCTTGCCGAGCATCGCCTCGCGGTACTTACCGGCATCGGACGCCGGTGTGCTGCGGAGCACCGTCATATCGGGAGTCCTTCCGGTCTACTTGTAGCCCAGGCGGTTCGCCGCCAGGGTGGTGAGGATCTGGGTGGTGCCGCCGCCGATGCCCAGGATGCGGACATCGCGGTAGTGCCGCGACACCTCGTACTCGGACATGTAACCGTGTCCGCCGAAGAGTTGCACGGCCTCGTTCGCCACCCACTCGCCGCATTCGACGGCGGTGTTCTTGGCGAAGCAGGCCTGCGGCACCAGTTCGGCGGCTGCGGCCGGCCCACCGGACTCCAGTGCGGCCGTGTACAGGTCGGCGACGTGCCGGCTGTACACACGGGCCACCTCGATCCGGCGGCGCATCTCGGTCACGGTGTTCTGAACGGCTTGGCGCTTGATCAGAGGCTCCCCGAAGGTCTCACGCTGGCGAACCCAGTCGAGCGTGAGGTCGAGGCACCGTTGGGCGTGTGAGTAGGCCTGCACGGCGAGGCCGAGGCGCTCGGTGACGAACGCCGCACCGATCAGCAGGAACCCGCTGCCCTCGGGGCCGATCAGGTTCTCCGCCGGAACGCGGACGTCGGTGAAGGAGAGCTCGGCGGTATCGGAGGCGTGCCAGCCCAGCTTCTTCAGCGGCGCGCTGACCTCGAAGCCGGGAAGTCCCTTGGGGATCACCAGCAGGCTGATCCCCGCGGCACCTTCGCCACCGGTGCGCACGGCTGTGACCACCCAGTCGGCGCGGACGCCGGAGGTGATGAAGGTCTTCGCGCCGTTGACGATGTAGTGATCACCGTCTTTGCGGGCAGTGGTCGTGAGATGGCCGACATCCGAGCCGCCGCCCGGCTCGGTGATCGCGAGCGAGCTGATCTTCTCGCCCGCCAGGACGGGGGCGACCCACTTCGCCTTCTGCTCGTCGGTGCCGGCGAGGATGATGTGCGGCACCGAGATCCCGCAGGTGAACAGCGATGCGAACAGGCCGCCGGAGCCGCCCGCCTCGTGCATCGCCTCACACACCACGAGGGCGTCACGGGGATCGCCGCCCCCGCCGCCCACGGCCTCGGGGAAGGAGACGCCGAGCAGGCCGAGTTCGCCCGCCTTGCGGTGCAGGTCACGCGGGAGCAGGCCATCGGCCTCCCACTGATCGAGGTTCGGCAGGATCTCGCGCTCGGTGAAGGCGGCGACGGTTTCGTGCAGTGCGCGTCGCTCCTCGGTGTCCCAGGCGGTGATGGTCATGCGGTCTCCTCGATCCGGGGCGGAAGCAGGCTGGCGGGCAGGTCGACGGTGCGCGAGCGCAACCATTCGCCCAGCCCCTTCGCCTGCGGATCGAAACGGTAGCCGTGTGCGACGCCCTTGCCCAGCAGGTCTTCGATGACGAAGTTCACGGCGCGGAGGTTGGGCAGCTCGTAACGCCGCACCGGGAGCTCACCGGTCTCTGGAAGCAGTGCGCGCAGAAGCGCTTCGGTGAGGTGGTCGCGGAGCCAGGTGTAGGCCTCGTCGGTCTCGGCCCAGACACCGATGTTGGCGCTGCCACCCTTGTCGCCACTGCGGGCGCCGAAGACCGTACCGAGTGGGACCGCGACGGTGTCGGGCGGCGCGGGAGGCGTGGTTCCGGGCTGCGAGGGATCGGCGGGCAGTTCCTGCGTGAGGCTCGGGGGAGCAATCTCGACGACGGTGCCGTCGGGCCGGTGCGCACGGTGCGGCACCTCGCCGTTGGGCACGTAGACCGCTTGGTAGACGCCGTAGGGTCCGCCCTTCCCAGGGGGTGCCATCGGCGAGGCGCCGGGGTAGGTGGCGAGTGCGAGTTCCACCGCGGCCGAGCTGAAGGCGCGGCCCACGCGATTCGGGTCCGCGTCCCAGGCGACGGCGGTCAGCGTAGCCGACGCGGCGGCTTCGGTGTCGGCGTTCGGGTGATCGGTGCGGGCGAGGCGGAACTGCAGGTCCGATGGGGCCGGTTGCACTGCATCGCGCAATTGGGTCTCCAGCAGCGCGGCCTTGCGCTCGATGTCGAGACCGGTGAGCAGGAAGGCGATCTCGTTGCGGAATCCGCCGAGCGTGGTGGTGGCCACCTTCGTGGTGGTGGGCGGAGCTTCGCCGCGGACGCCGGTCACGGCCACGCGGTCGTCGCCGTCTTGGGTGAGTGTCATCGAGTCGAGGCGCAGCGTGACATCGGGGTTGGCGTAGCGCTGACCGGTCACCTCGTAGAGCAGCTGCGCGGTTACGGTGCCCACCTCGACCACGCCGCCGGTACCTGGTTGTTTGGTGATGACGAACGAACCGTCGGCGCTGATCTCGGCGATCGGGAAACCGGGATGCAGCAGCTTCTCCAGGGGGTGCCGGTCGAAGAAGGCGTAGTTGCCGCCGGTGGCCTGGGTGCCGCATTCGATGATGTGCCCGGCCGCGACGGCTCCGGCCAACGCATCGAAATCTGTCCGATCCCAGCCGAATTCGGCAATCGCGGGTGCCACGATCACACTGGCGTCGGTGACCCGACCGGTGATCACGATGTCGGCTCCGGCGTTCAGGCAATCGGCGATGCCGAAGGCTCCCAGGTAGGCGTTGGCGGTCACCGCGTTCGGCACGCCCAGTTCGGCGGACCTGGCCAGGAGATCGTCACCGTCGACCCAGCCGACGCGGAGGCCGCGGGCCGCCTCCCCTGCGTCCTCGATGGCCTTCTCGACCGCGTCGGCGAGCCCTCCGGGGTTGAGCCCGCCCGCGTTGACGACAACCTTGGTGCCGCGTTCGGCGAGCGTGGCCAAGTGCGGGGTGAGGTGTCGCAGGAAGGTCTTGGCGTAGCCGAGGTCGGCGTCTTTGAGCCGGTCCCGGCCCAGAATCAACATGGTGAGTTCGGCGAGGTAGTCGCCGGTGATGTAGTCGACGCGGGGACCGTCGAGGATCTCGCTGAGCGCTGCGGCGCGGTCGCCGTAGATGCCGGAGATATTGGCGACGCGGATGGGGCGGTCGGTGGCGGTCACTGCGATGCCTCCTGCGGTGCGCGTCCCGCGCCGGGCGCGCCGGCGAAGCACTGGGCGATGGTCAGCCAGTGAATGGCGTCGTCGCCCGTGGCCACGAGGTCGGTGTCGGCCACGTTGACGCGCTGTGTCGCCAGGCGGCAGAAGTCCTCCAGGGAACCGGTCACGCGCTGAGCCGCGTCGCCTGGGCCGAAGGCGATCTCCTCGCCGTCGGGTGCGGTGAGGACCACGTCGAACGGGTCGGCGGGCGGAGTCTCGCCGTTGACCGTGTAGGCGAAATCGCGGGTCTTGTAGGCGATCTTGGCCACGTGGGGGAGCGCTTCGGGCACGTCGAGCGTGGTGCCCGCGGCGTCGGCGATGTCGAGTCCGTGCGCCCAGGTCTCCATGAGTCGGGCGTTTGCCATAGTGGCCGGCCGCATCGGTGGGCCGAACCAGGGGAGCGGGGTTCCGGGATCGGCGGCGCGCAGCGCGTGGGCGAGGGCGACCCGGCTCCGGTCCCAGCGGGCGCGCAGGTCCGGATCGGCGGCCAGTTCCTCGGCGCCGGCGTCGACGAATCCCATCGGGTCCTTCATCGCCTCCTGCAGGATCGCGGTGAAACCGTCGGGATCGGTGGCGGCGACGAGGGAGACTTCGTCGGTCCAGGCGAGGTGGGCGACCTGATGCGCGACGGTCCAGCCATCGGCTGGAGTGGGCAGCGACCAGTCGCTGAGAGAATCAGCGATCGCGGCGACCGCGGTCGAAGTGGCTTCGAGCGCGTCGAAGACGGGAGCTGAGGTGGGCACGGCCCCACTGTGTCATCCAGTGGACAAAAAAACAAGCAGCAATGCTTGTTTAGGTGCGAGGTGTCCGGCCGCGGGAGTGGTCGTGGTGGTGTCTATTTCAGAATCCTTAAGTTTGTAGGTGCAGTTGATTCGTGATGAATTACGTTCGGCTGTAGCCCGGGTGGGCCGGGTGTGGCCGTTGCTGCTTTGCCGGCCTGTCGTGGTGCGGCTTGAAAGGATTGGCCGCCCGGCCTGCCTGGACGTCCTCGGGCCGCTGATTGAGATCTGCGAGTGATCGCTTGTTTAAGGAAATGCTGGCGAGGTTGTCCATCGGGTTCTCACTGGTAGACAAGCGAATAGGAGCGCAGAGATGGCCGGTCCGGATCGATGGTGGGTGGGAGTTGACGTCGGCAAGGAGTTCCACTGGGTCGCGGTCTGTGATGACGCCGGCAAGGTGGTCTCCTCCCGCAAGGTGGTCAACGACGAAGCTGCGATCGCCACGGTGATCGCCGAGGTTGATGGCCGCGGCGGAACGGTGTCGTGGACTGTGGACTTGATCAGCCCCTATGCGACGTTGTTGTTGACGATGCTCGCCGCCGCAGGGCACTCGGTGCGGTACCTGACCGGCCGCGCGGTGTGGCAGGCATCGGTGGTTTACCGCGGCGGCGAAGCGAAGAGCGATGCCAAAGACGCCCGCGTCATCGCTGATCAGGGACGGATGCGTGGTGATGATCTGCCACTGCTGACTCCGGCTGATGGCCTGGTCACGGAGCTGGCGATGCTCACCGCCCACCGGTCGGATTTGGTCGCGGACCGCACCCGCACGATCAACCGGCTGCGTCAGCAGCTGGTCTCGGTAAGTCCCGCGCTCGAGCGCGCCGCGGAACCGACTGCCGACCGTGGCTGGGTGAGGCTGCTGGCCCGCTACCAGCGCCCGAAAGTGCTGCGCCGAACTGGTGTCGTAAGGCTGACCCGCATGCTCTCCGACGCTGGTGTGCGTAACGCCGGCAAGATCGCCGAAGCTGCAGTCGAGGCGGCGAAAGCGCAAACCGTGGCACTGCCCGGGGAGGATGTCGCCGCCGCGCTGGTTGCTGAGCTCGCGCAGGGGGTGATCGACCTCGATACGCGGATTAAGAACGTCGATGCCGCCATCGAGGAGCGATTTCGCCGACACCCTCTGGCCGAAGCGATCGTGAGCCTGCCCGGCATGGGCTTTCGTCTCGGTGCTGAATTCCTCGCTGCCGTCGGAGATCCCAGCCGAATCGTCTCCGCTGATCACCTCGCGGCGTGGGCCGGCCTGGCCCCGGTTTCCAAGGACTCCGGCAAGCGCACCGGCAGGCTGTGCACCCCCAAGCGCTATCACCGCGGACTGCGACGAGTGATGTACATGTCCGCGGTCACCGCCACCCGCTGCGACCCCGAATCCCGGGCCTACTACCAACGCAAACGGTCCCAGGGAAAGAAACACATTCCCGCGACGATCTGCCTGGCCCGAAAGCGCGTCAACGTTCTCTACGCCCTCATCCGCGACAACCGCACCTGGCAGCCCACCGCACCGCAAATCACGGCCTCGGCTGCTTGACAGCTTCATTGAGAATCCTTTCAGCGAACCGAGAAGGGGACCGGCATGTGCAGCGCGGCCTGGGCGGAGGTGTTGACGTCGAACGAGATCGCGCGGATCGTCTTGAGCGAGCGCAGGTCGTCGGCTATGCGCCCATCACCGAGCTGGAGGTCTACCCCGCGCGGGAGGAGGGAGCGGCCGCTCGCGAGGATGTTCGTCTGGTTGAGTGTGGCGTGCCATGCGCCCTCCCGCTTCGTGTACGAGGTGAGGGTCGAGACCTTCTCGCCGCTCGCGATGCGGCGCTGCTTCGGGGTAGCGGCGAAGAGGGCGACGTCGATCCCGCCATCGGCATTCGCTATCCGGGCGCTGGTGCTGGTCTCGTCGATGTCGACGTCCAGCCCGGTGACCCACTTGGGGAAGCCATAGCCGTCGTGGCCGCGGACCTGGGCGATCTCGGTGCTCACCGGCAGGGAGAGCACGTACGAGTACAGGTGATCGTCACCGAGGGCGGAGACGGCATCGGCGACCGCCGTGCGCAGGCCGCCGTTGCGGGCGGGCCGCACCGCGACACCCACGGCCGCCTCCGTGTAGAAATCGATGTCGCACACGTCGTACCGGAAGAGCATCAGCGAGACCATGCCGAGCCCTGGAGCGACTTCGAGGGGTGAGAGCTCCTCGGGGAGCCGCGAGCGGATCGCGCTGCTCGGGGCGAGCAGAGTGAGCCGCGCCGAGGACATCGCGTAGTAGAAGTTCGGCGTGCGCGTCGAGCCGATCGGCGACCGCACCTCCGTCTTCGGGAGGGTGCGGAAGAAGTCGACGCCCGGCACCCGAGGGTCGGCGGCCACTTCGTCGAGGGGCACATCCATTCGGTAGCGGTCGAACAGTCCGGCCTTCGGGACCGAGACGGTCCGTTCGCCCAGGTTCACAGTGACAGTTGCTCCGGTTCCAGTGCTCATGTGCGCAATCCTCAGTCTATGTATGCAGCGCTTACATAGCGACGGTAGACGGGCTGTGTAAGCACTGTCAACATGTGTGAGCTACCTCGTATGATGCATGCTCCGGGCGGTGTTGACACTGCTTACATTCACGCATACCGTGGAACTATCGCGGCGGTCGCCGCAAGCATCGCGACAATGAAAGGTCCTCAGGTGCAAACGATCCTCGGCGCGAACGGCCAGATCGGGACCGAGCTCGCTCGGGAACTCCACGCTCGGTACACCACTGACATCCGCCTCGTCAGCCGCAATCCCCAGCGATTGCACCCGACCGATGAGCTGGTGGCGGCGAACCTGCTCAGCGCCGAGGAGACCGACGCAGCGGTCGCCGGCAGCGAGATCGCCTACCTCACGGTGGGCCTGCCGCCCGACGCGCAACTGTGGGCGGAGCAGCTGCCCGTGATGATGCGCAACACCATCGACGCGTGCGCGAAGCACGGCACCAAGCTGGTGTTCTTCGACAACACCTACATGTATCCGATGACGGACGTGCCGCAGACCGAGGACGCGCCGTTCCGTCCCGCCGGTAGCAAGGGGCGCACCCGGGCGCAGATAACGACCATGCTGCTGGAGGCCATGGCGGCGGGGCGTGTGGAGGCCGTCATCGGCCGCGCCCCCGAGTTCTACGGCCCCGGCAAGACCCAGGGCTTCACCAACACGATGGTCGTCGACGCGATCGCCGCCGGCACGAAGGCGCGCGTCCCGCTCCGTGACGATGTCCGCCGCAGCCTGATCTGGACGCCGGACGCCAGCCGTGCGATGGCGCTGATCGGCAACACCCCCGCGGCGTACGGGCAGACCTGGCACCTGCCCGTCGACGACACGCGTCCGACCTACGCCGAACTCATCGGCATCGCCTCGGCGGCCTGGGGTCGGGAGATCGACTACTCGGTCGTGCCGAAGGCCGCCTTCTTCGTGGCCCGGCTCTCCAACAAGGGCGTTCGCGAACTGTGGGAGCTGCTGCCGCGCTACGAGGTGGACAACATCTTCGTCTCGGACAAGTTCAAGGCCGCGTTCCCCGAATTCCGCGTGACCACCTTCCAGGAGGGGGTGGCCACCATCCACCACGAGCACGACGCCTGACCAGATGAATGAACTCGACCACCCAGAAGGGGTCACCATGTCCAAGCGCATCCTCACCGTCGTCACCAATGTCGGTCACTACGACGACCCGTCGCACAAGACCGGCCTGTGGCTCTCCGAGCTCACCCACGCCTGGCACGTCTTCGAGGAGGCGGGGTTCGAGCAAGTGCTCGTGAGCCCGAGCGGCGGCCCGGTGCCGCTCGAGCCGCGGTCGCTGAAGTTTCCCAACTACGACAAGACGGCCAAGGCGTGGCGGGCGGATCCGGCGCGAATGGCGTTGCTGGAGAACACCCTGAGCCCTGACGAGGTCGACTCCGAGGATTTCGACGCCATCTTCTTCACCGGCGGTCACGCAGTGATGTACGACTTCCCCGACAGTGCCGGTCTGCAGCGGATCAGCCGCGAGATCTTCGAGCGCGGCGGCATCGTCTCGTCGGTCTGCCACGGCTATTGCGGCCTGCTCAACACGCGCCTGTCCACTGGCGAGTACCTCGTCGCGGGGCGCAACGTCACCGGCTTCGCCTGGCAGGAGGAGGTTCTCGCCCGGGTCGACAAGCTGGTCCCGTACAACGCCGAAGAACAGATGAAGCAGCGGGGCGCCCGCTACAAGAAGGCGAAACTGCCGTTCGTCTCCTACGCGGTGGTGGACGGGAACCTCGTCACCGGGCAGAACCCGGGCTCGGCGAAGGAGACCGCGACAAAGGTCGCCGCGCTCCTCTGACGGGGCGCGGACGCCTCGGGCGGCCTACGCTCGACGGACGGACTCGACGGCTCAGGCGAGCCGGGGGAGGATCGCCCGTGCATTGCCGGCGTAGATCGCAGCCTTCTGCCCGGCCGTGAGGCCGGTGTCGACGTCGAGGATCCGGTTGAAGCGGTGTGCGACCGGCTCCGGCGCGTAGGGGAAGTCGCTCCCGAAGAGGATCCGCTCGGGATCGGCGAACTCCTGGAAGCCGGCGAACGCGTACCTGCCCGAGGAGAGCGCGGTGTCCCAATAGAACTTCCGGAACGTCGCGAGCAGTTCGTCGCTGCCGGGGCCGCTCGGATCCAAGGCCGGCTGCAATTCGCAGAATCGCAGCACGGAGTACGGCACGAACCCGCCCGCATGGGACAGGATGATCTTGACGCGCGGATACCGGTCGAGAACGCCGTTGAATACCATGTGGACCGCATTGCGCGTCGTGTCGAACGGGTAGTCCACCAGCGGGCCGGGCACCCCGTCGAGAAGCGGGAGGGTCGGGTGGGCCGGGTGGATGAAGACG
The DNA here is from genome assembly GCF_000092225.1 of Tsukamurella paurometabola DSM 20162. NCBI lineage: Bacteria > Bacillati > Actinomycetota > Actinomycetes > Mycobacteriales > Tsukamurellaceae > Tsukamurella > Tsukamurella paurometabola. The sequence goes on along the minus strand of NC_014158.1, from coordinate 2,918,680 downwards.
ACCGCGGCGCGGGCATTGAGGGCCTCCCACAACGGAGCGAACCGTGCATCGCCCAGGTACACGCCGTCGTAGTTCGACAGCAGCACCACACCGTCGGCCCCGAGCTCGCCGAGCGCGTACTCGGCCTCTGCGACGGCACCGTCAACGTCAGGAAGAGGAAGTGTGGCGAAATTCCCGAACCGAGTTCCGTTGCTGGAGACGAGGTCCGCGACGTAGCCGTTCACGCGCCGCGCCATGTTGCGTCGCTCGGCGCCGTTCCAGCCGACGACGCTCGGTGCGGTGAGCGAAAGGACACTGGTCGCGATACCGTTCTCGTCCATGTAGCGCAGGTGCTCTCCGGCGCTCCAGCCCGGCAGGGCCCAGCCCGAGGGGTCGCCGCCGTGCGCGGGGAGTTGCTCGCCCCAGAACGGTGGGACGACATGGGTGTGTACATCGATTCTGCTTGTATCGGTCATGTGTTCAAGCTATTTCGGCCGACAGTGGCGCGGCAGGGGAGAGATCGCTACCCCCTCGGTCGAGGACGGGACCTGTCATGAGGCGCGACCCGCGCTTGCGGGAGTTGGGGGCCTTCCTTCGAGCACGGCGCGGCGAGGCCACCCCTGGTGGGCGGTCAGGAATCGTCCGACCGGGCCGGCGACAGGTGGCAGGCCTCCGCCGCGAGGAGGTCGCCGCCCTCGTCCACGTCAGCACGGAGTACTACACCCGCATCGAGCAGGGGCGCATGGCGCCTTCGCGTGACTTGGTGCGGCGCCTGGCGACGGCGTTGCATCTCGACGACGGTCAGCTGACGTACGCATTGGAGCTGCTCGATCACGAGGCGACGCCCGTACGAGGACGGCCCGAGGTTGACGTGGCGCTATCCCGTGTACTCGACCGATTCGTGGGCGTCCCGGCTCTCGTCATCGGGCCGAACACCGCGATCCTGGAATGGAATGCAGCGGCGACGGACCTGTTCTTCGACTTCGGTCGAGTTGCCGAGCCGGAGCGTAGTTTCCTGTTCCTGATCTTCACCGACCCGACCTTCCAGAGCAGGTTCCGCGACCTCGTGGCGATGCAAGCGACTGTGGTGGGGATCGTCCGGTCGGGGATGGCAGCGGCAGTGGCGGCCGGAGCGCCGGGGCCGACGATGGTGGACACCCTTGGCGATGTTCCCGCATTCCGCGCGCTGTGGGAGCGGCACGATGTGACGCGACCGAGGGGTTCGATCGAAGTACCGATGACAGATCCGGGGAGCGGAGATATCACCGTCGACCTGATCGCGCTGAGCGTGGCCGACGACCCGACACAACGTGTGCTGTTGTTCAACGGCAGGTCTTGATGGCCTCGTCGATCACGGCGGCCGAAGCACGGTCCACAGGCAGCCCGTACTCGCGGGCGACGAAAGCGAACTGGCGGACGTACTGGCAGTGGAACCGTTCGTTCGATGGCATCCATCGTCCGGGTGGGCTATCGCTCTTGTTCTCGTTCGCGGGACCGTCCACCGCAGCTAGATTCCGCGGATCGTTCGCGAACCGGGTGCGCTTGTCGTCGTCCCACGACCAGGCGCCCATGTCCCAGGCGTAGGCGAGCGGGATCATGTGGTCGATCTGCACTTTCGCCGAGGTCTTCGCTCCGCGTTCGAACCGGACGGTGCTGCCGCTGTACGGATCCGCGAGCTTCCCGGTGGCCACCGCGTTCGGGCATCCCGACGTGCGCACATAGGACTTGTCCGTGAGATCGCGGTCCAGGATGTCGTTGCGGGTATCGCAGCCGTTGTGCCCCAGGGGTGCCGACTGATCGTCGGTCCACGCCGTGCCGAACGCCGCTCGGCGGTAGGGGTGTGGGGCGCGCTCCCGGGTCGGCACGATCGTCACCCCGGCGAGCGGCGTGCCGTCGGCGGCGGTGGTGGGCGCGGTGGTGGGCAGGACGCCGTCAGACCTGTCGCGGACCGCACCCACGGCGACGACGACGGCGGTGAGCACCGCCGCGATCAGCGCCGCCCACACCTGCGGCGACAACCGTCGCGTCCTCCCCCGAGAAGTCACCGCCGGAACGTAACACCGCGGTCCGACACGATCGGCGGAAACGAAGGCACGGTGAGGTCGGTCGTCGCCGGGCGGAACTGTCGTCTACAGGATCGGTTCGGGAAGTGGGAGCTCGATGAGGGAGGTCGTCTCGCTTTCGGTGAGTCCGAAGCCGCGCAGAAGTTGCGCCGTCACGGCGTCCGTGGCTGCGGCGTCGTCGCGCTCAGGGGCTTCGAGTAGGAGAACCGCCAGCGACAGTGCGGCGCCCGAAGCGATCGTGAGCGCGAGCTCAGGGTCGCTGGCACGGAAGCGACCAGCCGCGATAGCGGCGGTGATGTCACGGCGTGCGCGAGGGAGCAAGCCGGTGTTGGAGGCCAGCAGTTTCGGGCCGCTGTTGACCACGATCCGGCTCATGGACGGCATTCGTCGGTGCAGTCGCCCCGTCATGCGGAAGCTCTGGGTGAAGGCTTCCGCAGGGTCGGTGATGCCTTCGGTGAGTCGGTCCATCGCTGCCCCGTGCTCGTCGATGACGGCCAGCACCGCTGCATCGAACAGTTCCTCCTTCGTAGCGAAGTGGTTGTAGAAGGAACCGTTGCCCACATCGGCAAGGGTGGTGATTTCGAGCACCGATACGGCTGTTCGCTCCTCCGCCAACAACTGTTGCGCTGCCGTCACAAGCGCCTGCCGGGTGCGTAGCTTGCGCCGCTCCGTCCGGCTGAGCGTCTCGGTTTCCGTCATCACGATGCTCCCTTCGGAACGTCCATCGTCGCATGCGTTCAACTCTGACGAAAACATCAGGCCCTCTTGACTGACGATACCGTCGTGAGTGACGATATCGTCAGAACAAATGAAGTCAGAACAGATGAAACGGAGCTTCGATGTGACCATCACCCGCGACGTGCACGATGGATTGCACACCGACGAAGGGGCCCTACCGGGTGAGCACCCCGGCCGGCATCCGAATCCCGTGATCAAGGTCCGCGATATCGCGTGGCTCGAGTTCGATAAACCCGACCTGGTACGCACCGCCGCGTTCGCGGTCGACTTCGGCCTCACGCCGGTCCTCCAGACCACAGACGAACTGCATCTGCGCGGCGCGCTCGCGGGTCCTCCCTGTGCGATCGTGCGGCGCGCTCCGCGCAGTGCTTTCACGGGCCTGGCCTTCCGCGCCGCTGACCGGTCGGACCTCATGGCCATCGGGGCTGCGTGGGGACGCAGCGTCCATCCCCTGGGGGACGCGCTCGGCGGTAACGCCGTCACCACCCGTGATCCGAGTGGATGTCGCGTCCGGGTGGTCTCCGATGCGACCGAATGGCCTGCGCTGCCTCTGCAAGCGGCGCACGAATCGTTCAATTTCGCCCGGGCGGTGCGCAGGGTGAACGCCACCCAACGACCGCCTCGGGCGCCGGCGGTCGTCGAACGGCTCGGCCATATCGTCCTGCAGTCCAACCGGTACATGGAGTCGCTGAATTGGTATCTGAAGCACCTAGGGCTCATCGTGAGTGACTTCCTCTATTACCCCGGGCAGCGTGATCGCGGCCCGGTCATGAGCTTCATCCGTTGCGACCGCGGCACCGAAGCATCGGATCATCACACCCTGGCGATGGCGCTCGGACCGGCGAACCGTTACGTGCACTCGGCGTACCAGGTGAGCGACCTGGATGCGCTCGCCGCGGGCGGAGAGTTCCTCGTCGAACGGGGCTACCGCCGTTCCTGGGGAGTCGGGCGCCACATTCAGGGCAGTCAAATCTTCGACTACTGGCGCGACCCCGATGGTCTCCTCGTCGAGCACTTCACCGACGGTGACCACTTCGACCACACGGTTTCCACCGGCTGGGCCGCGATGACCGCATCCGGCCTCAACCAATGGGGCCCGCCCGCGACAGCGGACTTCCTCGGAGTCAGGCCCGGCCGTGCCGCCGTGCAGGAGTTCGCTTCGATCCTCTCATCGTTGCGGGAGTCCGACAACGAATTCGATGTCCAACGCCTTCGTGGCCTACTGAAAGTTGCACGCTCATGAGCTTTTCCGTTCTTCGCACTGCCGATGCGTGGTGGGTATCGGTACCCGCCGGCGTCCGCCGTGTCGACACCCTCGCCACCACGACCGCCGAATTGATCGCCGACGCCGCAGCGGTCGCAACCGCTGCCTCAGGCGACGGTGACGTGGTGGATCCGACTACTCTCACGCTGATCTCTCCCGTGACCGCACCGTGCCGGGTGATCGCGCAGATGACGAATTACATCTCTCACGTGAGGGATTCGGGGATGGACCCGGACAAGGTGCCCCTGACGTTCTTCCGGAAGTCCTCGGGATCGATCTCCGGTCCGTTCGATGACATCGTCAAGCCCGCCCACGTATCCCTGCTCGACTATGAGGTCGAGATCGGAATCGTATTCGGAAGGACGATTCCCGTCGGAGCGTCGATCGATGCCGCCGGCCTGGCCGATGCAGTCGCGGGCATCGTCGTCACCAACGACGTGTCCGCGCGCGATGTGCAGCTGCCGAAAACGCAATTCTACGAGTCGAAGTCCTATCCGACTTTCACCCCGGTCGGGCCGGTGCTGATACTCCTCGAACGGGGCGACTGGGAGAAGTTCCCCACCCTTACACTGGAACTGCGAGTCAATGGTGTGACCCGGCAGAACAGCACCGTCGCGGACATGATCTACGGTCCGCTCGAGGCCGCGCGAACACTGGCCCGCTTCCAGCAGGTCGATCCCGGTGACCTGCTTCTCACCGGCACACCCGGCGGCACGGCGTTGACCGCACCGGCCAAGCCCATCGAGATCCTCGGATCCCTGTTGCCGCCGCATCTGAAGTGGAATGCCTTCTTCAAGCGCCAGGCGGCAAATCCGAAGTACCTCCGCGACGGCGATATCGTGGAAGCCACCGTCCGCTCCGGCGATGGGGCCCTCGATTCGGGAACGCAGCGCACGGTTGTGCGGTACACATGACCGTGCCGCACGCGACCGTCGTCATCATCGGTGCGGGGCCGACCGGACTCACCGCTGCGGCGCTACTCGCCGACTACGGGGTGGCCTCCGTCATCATCGAGCGCTGGGACGACGTCTACCCGCAGCCCCGCGCCGTCCATCTCGACGATGAGGTCTATCGGGTTCTCGCGCGACTCGGCCTCGCAGAGGAATTCGCCGCGATCTCCCGTCCGGCCCATGGCCTCCGCCTGGTGGGCGGCGCCCTCGACCTCATCGCCGAATTCCCGCGCAACCCCGGGGTGGGCGTGCACGGATACCCCGCCGCGTCGATGTTCGACCAACCCGAACTCGAACGGCTGCTTCGCAGTGCGGTGGCGCAACGCAGCGGTTTGGTCGCGCTGCGCAGCGGTGCGGAGGTCCACGGCATCACTCAGAGTGATACGTCGGTGACCGTCCACGCCACCGATCGCGCCACGGGCGCATCCTTCTCCGTCGAGGGCTCCTACGTCCTCGGTTGCGACGGTGCAGGGAGCACGACGCGGTCGGTCATCGATACGTGTTGGCGGGACCTCGGATTCAGTCAGCGATGGCTGGTGATCGACATCGAGACCACCGCCGACCTCCAGCAATGGGACGGCATACAACAGGTCTGCGATGCCCGGCGTGCGGCTACGTACATGCGTATCGGAGACACCCGGTACCGGTGGGAGTTCCAACTCCTCGCCGGAGAAACCGCCTCTGATTTCCCTGATCTCGACGCAGTACTCCCGCTGATGAGCCCGTGGCTGGACGGTCTGGTCGACCCCGACCTGCGGCTGGTCCGCTGCGCGGAGTACACGTTCACCGCCCGCGTGGCGCAGCGGTGGCGTGAACGCCGCATCTTCCTACTCGGTGACGCCGCCCACCTCACCCCGCCGTTCATCGGACAGGGAATGGGAGCGGGTATCCGGGATGCGATGAACCTCAGCTGGAAGCTTGCCGCCGTCCTCAACGGAGGTGTGGAGCAGGCGAGCCTCGACAGTTACGAGGACGAACGGAAACCACACGCCGTCGGTCTGATCCGGATGGCCAAAGCCACGGGCGTGCTCATGACGGGTGGCGGGCGCTGCGGCGACCGCCTGCGACGCCATGTCGCCCCGATCCTCGCGCGGGTGCCCGCCATCGCCACTCGCCTCACCACCAGCGCCACACCACCGCTCCGGCGGTCTTACTACGTCCGTGGCGGCGCCTCGTTGACGGGAACGCTCGCTCCGAACGTCCCGGTGGACGAGGAAGGGCGTCGGCTCGACACCAGCTCGCCCGGGTTCATCATCGTGACCCGGCACGAGCCGACGGCCGAGCAACGATTCGAGATCACCCGGCGTGGCGCCGCGATCATCGTCGAATCCGAAGGCGGGCTGAGTCACTGGTTGGCAGACAACGGCGCGATCGCCGCTCTGGTGAGACCCGACGGCACCGTCATGATCGCCGGTCGCTCCCTCGGCGAGATCTACACCCACATACCTGTCATGTCCGCCGCACCAGGTCAGAGAGTCGGGAGCGGGCTCGTCCCGTCCACGAGACCGGTTCCAGTTCCCTCGTCCGTACCGCGGCCCGGCGGGATCAGCCGGACACGTATTCTCGGACCATGAGCACGCCCACCGCGCAGGACGCCGATCTCACCGTCGCGACGGAGGCGGTCCAGGAGGCGGCCCGCGCCGCCCGCGCCGCGTCCAAGCAGTTGGTCACCCTGACCACCGAGCAGAAGAACGCCGCCCTGCACGCCGCGGCCGACGCGCTGCTCGCGAACAAGGAGCGCATCCTCGCAGCGAACGCCGAGGACATCGACCGGGCTCGCGCCACCGGCACCGAGGAGTCGCTCATCGATCGCCTGGCGCTCAACGCCTCCCGCGTCGACGGCATCGCCTCCGGGCTGCGTCAGGTGGCCGGACTGCCCGATCCGATCGGCACCGTCCTGCGCGGCTCCACCCTGCCCAACGGTCTCGAGCTGCGGCAGGTCGCCGTGCCGCTCGGCGTCGTCGGCATCGTCTACGAGGCGCGGCCGAACGTCACCGTCGACGCCTTCGGACTGACCCTCAAGTCCGGCAATGCCGTGCTGCTCCGCGGTTCCAGCTCGGCGGCCTCGTCGAACGCCGCCCTGGTCGCCGTGCTCCGCGAGTCCCTCCAGGCCAGTGGCATCACCCCCGATGCGGTCTCCCTCCTCTCCGCCGCGTCCCGAGCCACCGTCACCGCGCTGATCCGCGCCCGCGGCCTGGTCGATGTGGTGATCCCGCGCGGCGGCGCGGGCCTCATCGCCGCCGTCGTCCGCGACGCCACCGTTCCCACCATCGAGACCGGCGTCGGCAACTGCCACATCTACGTGCACTCGGCCGCAGACCTGGATATGGCCGAACGCCTAGTGGTGAACGCCAAGACCCGCCGCCCCAGCGTGTGCAACACCGTGGAGACCGTGCTCATCGATTCCGCTGTGAAGGACTCGTTCTTGCCGCGCTTGCTGGGCACCTTCCAGGCCGAGGGGGTGATCGTGCACGGCGACGAGGCCGAGATGGTGCCCGCCACCGAGTCCGACTGGGCCGACGAGTACCTCAGCCTCGATGTCGCGGTGAAACTGGTCGACGGTCTCGATGCCGCGATCGAGCACATCGACCGCTACGGCACCGGTCACACCGAGGCGATCGTGACCGGCGATCTCGCCGCGGCTCGCGCGTTCAGCGCCCGCGTCGACGCCGCCGCCGTCATGGTGAACGCGTCGACCGCCTTCACCGACGGCGAACAGTTCGGCTTCGGCGCCGAGATCGGAATCTCCACCCAGAAGCTGCATGCCCGCGGCCCGATGGGCCTGCCGGAGCTCACGTCGACCAAGTGGATCGCCTGGGGCGACGGACATATCCGACCCCGCTAACAGCGGGCTCCTTGCGCGGTAGGTTGTCGGCATGGCGATCAACGAGTCCCTGGAATTCGATATCGACGCGCCGGTGTCGCTCGTGTTGGACACCCTGGCCGACGTCGAGGCGCTGCCGGACTGGTCGTCCGCACACAGCAACGTCACCGTCGTCGAGCGGGACGCCAACGGCCGGCCCAGCGTGGTCGACGCCTCGGTGGGATTGTTGATGTTCAGCGACGACCTCACCTTCGACTACGTCTTCACCGATACCAGTTGCAAGTGGGACACCCGCAACGAGGGCACCGCGGTACGCAGCCAGGGCGGCATCTACGAGTTGTCCAGCGCGGGCGATGCCCAGACCCACGTCAAGGTCACCATGTACCTCGATCCGAAGGTCAAAGCGCCCGGCTTCGTGGTGAAGAAGGGCATCAAGATCGCGATGGACATCATCAAGAACGGCCTGAGCAAGGAAGTCCTCAAGCGCAAGGCCGCCGCCTGACCCGAGATCCGGGCGGCTGCGGATGAACGGGTTCTCGACACGGGGGTAGGTTGTCGCCATGGCAATCAACGAGAAGGTCGAGTTCGACATCGACGCCCCCGCCTCGCTCGCGTACGCGACGCTGCTGGACGTCGAGGCGCTCCCCGAGTGGTCGTCCTCCCACAAGAGCGCGACGGTCGTCGAGCGCGATGCCGCGGGCAACCCGAGTCTGGTGAAGGTCGAGGCCGGACTGATGGGCATCAGCGACAGCCTCACGTTCCGCTACGAGTTCACCCCGGAGACGAAGGTGGCATGGCAGTCCGAGGGCGAGGGTATGGCGGTGAAGTCGCAGGGCGGCTTCTACCAGCTCACGCCGATCGGCGACGACAAGGTGCACGTCGTGGTCGACATGCACATCGATCTCAAGGTCAAGCTGCCCGGCTTCGTCGTGAAGAAGGGCGTGAAGATGTCCGCCGAGATCGCCTCGAAGGGCTTCACCAAGGAGGTCCTCAAGCGGAAGGCAGCGCAGTGACCGCGGCGGTCACACCCGCACCCACGGCGCTGTTCAGCAGCGTCGACGATGTGGCCGCCGCCCTGCGCGAGACCGGCTACATCCCGTCGACCGCCACCGCGACGGCCGTCTTCCTCGCTGACCGCCTCGGCAAACCGTTGCTCGTCGAGGGACCGGCGGGTGTCGGTAAGACCGAACTCGCCCGCGCCTGCGCCCAGGCCCGCGCGGCCCGGTTCGTGCGGCTGCAGTGCTACGAGGGCATCGACGAGGCGCGTGCCCTGTACGAGTGGAACCACGCCAAGCAGATCCTCCGCATCCAGTCCTCCGGCAACGGCGGTGATTGGGACGACACCAAACAGGACGTCTTCTCCGAGGAGTTCTTGCTCCCGCGGCCGCTGCTGCAGGCGGTCCGGGAGAGCGGGCCGTCGGTGCTCCTGATCGACGAGGCCGATAAGGCCGATCTCGAGTTCGAGGGATTGCTGCTGGAGGTGCTCTCCGACTACGCGGTGACGGTGCCCGAACTGGGCACCATCGTCGCCGAACGTAAACCGCTGGTGTTCCTCACTTCCAATGCCACCCGCGAGCTGTCCGAGGCGCTCAAGCGGCGTTGCCTGTACCTGCACATCGATTTCCCCGACGCCGAGTTGGAGCTGTCGATCATCCGCAGCCGGGTGCCCGATCTCTCCACCGAGGTGGCGCAGCAGTTGCTCCGGGTGATCGCCACACTGCGTGGTCTCGACCTGAAGAAGAAGCCCTCGGTCTCCGAAACCCTCGACTGGTGCCGCACCCTGCTCGCGCTCGGCGTCACCGGCTCCGCCAACGGTTCCATCGACAAGGCCGCGCTCGCCGCGACGCTCGGTGTGGTGCTCAAGCACCAGGTCGACATCGAGACCGCGTCGGCCGCATTGGGGTTGTAAAGCGATGACCACACACGCCGGGACCCCGCTCGACGGCCACCTGCACGCGTTCGTACGCGCGCTGCGCGGCAAGGGCATGTCGATCGGGCCCGGTGAGGCCATCACCGCGGCCGAGGTGCTGACGGTGCTCGACCTCGCGGACCGCAGCCAGCTCCGTGAAGGCCTCGCGGCGGTGCTGCTGCGGGAGCAGATGCACCGCAAGTCGTTCGACGTGATCTTCGATCTGTACTTCCCGGTCCGTGGGGGCATCGGTTTCCCCGCCGCCGGGAGCGGGAACGGCTCCGGGGGTGAGGGATGCGCAGGCGCGCCCGGCGAACCGGACCCGATGCGGATGCCCGCCGCCGATACTCCGCCCGACCCCGACGCGGTGCGTGAGGCACTGCGGCAGGAGGCCGTCGCGGCCCTCGTCGCGGGCGGCGATCACGACGGCATCGCCAGCCAGATCGTCGAGCAGCTGGGGGAGTACCAATCCGCCACCGGGACCGCGTTCTCCTCGTATCAGGCGCTCAAGGCGCTCAACCCGCAGACGCTGATCGCGGCCATCGCCAACGGCATGCTCTCGGCCGCGGGCGAAGACGGTGCCCAGCCGGGCAGCTTCGAGTACGAGTCCGCCCGCCGCGTCGCGCGCGACCGCGTCGCCGGTCTATCCGAGCGGGTCCGGGAGTTGACCTCCGTCGCCATGGCCGCCCGACGGGGCCCGGAGGCCGTCGTCGACTACGCCGCGCCGCAGCTGCCGGAGAACGTCGCCTTCTTCGCCGCCACCCGCAGCGAGCTGCATCGTATGGAGCAGACGGTGCGCCCGCTGGCCCGGCAGCTCTCCACCCGGCTGCTGGTGCGCCGGCGCCGCGCCCGCCGCGGCCCGATCGACCTGCGGCGCACGCTCCGCAAGTCCATGTCGACCGGCGGCGTACCGATCGATCTGGCGCACCGTCGGCCCCGGCCCACCAAGCCCGAACTGGTACTGCTGTGCGATCTGTCCGGCTCGGTCGCCGGCTTCTCCAACTTCACGCTGCTACTCACGCACGCGCTCAGTGCCGAGTTCTCCAAGATCCGGGTGTTCGGCTTCGTCGATTCCGTGGACGAGATCACCGACTACATCGACACCAGCCGCACGCTGACCGTGGACACCGTGGTCGACATGTTCGATCGGGTGATCCGGGAGACGAAGGTGGCACGGTTCGGCGGCTCGGACTACGGGAACATGCTGCGCACCTTCCTGAGCGACTTCCCCGACGCCGTCACCCACCGCGGCACTCTGCTCATCCTCGGCGACGCGCGCAGCAATCACACCGACCCCGCGCTGGCCGAGCTGAACGAGCTCGTCGAGCGCGCGCGGCACGCGTTCTGGCTCAATCCCGAACGAAAAGTGTCGTGGGGGACCGGTGATTCCGTTGCCGACAGGTACCGGACCGTCATCGACATGTACGAGTGCCGCACCGCGGGCCAGCTCGCGGATGTGATCGGTCGGTTGCTGCCGGTCTGAACCGGCGCCGTCGCACGCAATAGGATCAACTCTCATGCCCACCGCACGCGAGTCCAGCGCCGCCGGTAGCCGCCGCGCCGGTGACACCCGACGCCGCCGCGTCGGTGTCATGGGCGGGACCTTCGACCCGATCCACAACGGCCACCTGGTCGCGGCCAGCGAGGTGGCGGATCGGTTCGATCTCGACGAGGTGGTGTTCGTGCCCACCGGCAAGCCCTGGCAGAAGAGCGGGGTGACGCCGGCCGAGGACCGCTACCTGATGACGGTGATCGCGACCGCGTCGAACCCGCGGTTCTCGGTGAGCCGCGTCGACATCGACCGCGGCGGCGATACCTACACCGTGGATACGCTGCGCGATCTGCGGGCGCAGGCACCCGACACCGATCTCTACTTCATCACCGGTGCTGACGCGCTCGCATCGATCCTCAGCTGGCAGGACTGGGAGGAGCTGTTCGGGCTCGCCACGTTCGTCGGTGTCTCCCGGCCGGGCTACCAGCTGGCGGCCGATCACCTGACGAACGTGCCGCGGGATAGATTGTTCCTCGTGGAGGTGCCCGCGCTGGCCATCTCGTCCACCGAGTGTCGCGCGCGCGCCGACGCCGGGAGGCCGGTGTGGTACCTCGTGCCCGACGGCGTCGTGCAGTACATCGCCAAGCGCCGGCTGTACGAGAGCGACCCGGAGAACCCGGGCAGCACGCTGAACCCAGGAGGATCATGACCGCATCCGAGAACGCCCGCCGACTGTCTGCCGTGGCCGCGCTGGCCGCCGACGACAAGCTCGCCACCGACGTCGTGGTGCTCGACGTCTCCGAACAGCTCGTACTGACCGAGGCCTTCGTGATCGCCTCGGCGAGCAATGAGCGGCAGGTGAACGCCATCGTCGAGGAGGTCGAGGACAAGCTCCGCGAGATCGGCGTCAAACCCACCCGCCGCGAGGGCACCCGGGAGGGTCGGTGGGCCCTGTTGGACTTCCTCGATATCGTCGTGCACGTCTTCCACCAGGAGGAGCGTGAGTACTACGCCCTCGAGAAGCTGTGGAAGGACTGCCCGCACATCGAGGTCGAAGGGCTCGGAGAACGCACCGCGGCCGGGGACGCCGGAGACGCGCCCGAGGGCGAGTGATGCGGGTGGAGGACGGGCTCGACTCGTCGGTCGAGCGGCTCACCCCGACGGTGCGCCGGCTCATCCTGCTGCGCCACGGCCAGACCGCATCGAACGCCGAGGGGCGGATGCAGGGCCAGCTCGACACGGATCTCACCGAGCTCGGCCGCAGACAGGCCGTCGCCGCAGCCGGGGCGCTGGCCGACCGGGAGCCACTCACCATCATCAGCTCCGATCTGCGGCGGGCCCGCGATACCGCCGAGGCGCTCAGCGTGGCCACCGGTGTCGGTGTGGAGACGGACCCGCGCCTGCGCGAGACGATGCTCGGCGAGTGGCAGGGCCTGACCCACACCGAGGTCGACGCCTACATGCCCGGTGCTCGGCTGCGCTGGCGCGATGCCCCCGAGTGGGCGCCGCCCGGCGGCGAGGCCCGGGTCGACGTGGCTGCTCGGTCGTATCCCGTGGTCACCGAGCTCATCGACGCCCTGCCCGAATGGGGCGAGGCGGAACGCCCCGTGGTGCTCGTGGCGCACGGCGGCCTCGTCGCCGCCCTGACCGCCCGCCTGCTGGACCTGCCCGTATCGTCGTGGCCGGTGCTCGGGGGCCTCGGGAATTGCAGTTGGGTGCAACTCAGCGGTCACGGCGACGCGCCCCGCTGGCGGCTGGACGTATGGAATGCGTCTGCGGACGTCGAAACCGCCGCCCCCGTGCCCGAGGTCCAATGACGGAATCCACGTCGACGCTGTTCGTGCTCAGCGATTCGCTCGGCTTCTACGGCCCCGAGGGGGCGCTGCCCACCTCGGATCCGCGGATCTGGCCCAATCTGGTGGCCGCCGAGCTCGGCATGCGGTGCGAGCTGTTCGGACGCGTCGGCTGGACCACCCGGGACGGCTGGTGGTGCGTGAGCCAGGACCCGCGGGTGTGGGCAGCGATCCCGGGCGTCGATGCCGTGGTCCTCGCTCTCGGCGGTATGGACTCGCTACCCTCGCCGATCCCCACTGCCCTCCGCGAGCAGATCCGGTACCTGCGGCCCGCGTCGCTGCGCGCGCGTGCCCGCGACGGTTACGCGGTGGTGCAACGCCTCTTCGCGCCCGTCGGCTGGCCGATGGCGCTGCCGCCCGAGGTGACCGTCGACTACCTGGATCGGACTCACGCGTCGATCACCGCGCTCCGCCCGCACGCGAGCACCGCCGTGCTAGGTCCGGCGGTGCACCGCACGCGCGCCTACGCCTTCGCGCAGCCCGGCTGGACGCGTACCGACGCCGCCATGCGCGCGTGGGCCGACGATGCCGACGTGCCCTACGTGCCGGTCCGTGACCTGTGCGAGTGGTCGTTCGACCTGGGGATCAATAACATCGACGGGATCCACTGGTCGTTCGAGATGCACGAGCAGGTGGCGCAGCGGGTGCTGCGCTCGCTGCGCGCGGGAGGGGAGTAGGGCATGAGCGTGGTCGTCGTGACCGACGCCTCCGCGGCGATCGCACCGGAGCGGGTGCGCGAGGCGGGAATCCACATCCTGCCGCTGCATGTGCTCTCTTCCGAGGGCGAATTCATCGACCACGGCACCGGGTACGAGGCCGAGCGCTTCGTCAAGGAGGGGGTGACCACCTCGGGGCCGTCGGTCGGTGAGGTCCGTGAGGTGCTGGAGGCCGCGGTGGCCGAGGCGAACGGCGACGGCGTCGTCGTGATCACCATGAGCTCGCACCTGAGTTCCACGTATTCGACGGCGGTCTCGCAGGCCGCCCTCATCGACGACTCGATCACCGTGATCGACTCCCGTTGCATCGATATGGCGATGGGATTCGGCGTGCTGGAAGCCGCGCGGCTCGCCTCCACGGGCGCCACCGCCGACGAGGTGGCCGAGGCCGCGCACGCGGTGCTGGGCTCGGCGGAGGGCTTCTTCTGCGTCGCGACGTTGGACCACCTGCGCGCGGGGGGCCGGGTCAGCGCGCTCGCGGCACTGCTCGGCGGTGCCCTGCAGATCGTCCCGGTACTGCGGCTCGCGGATGGTCGCATCGTCTCCGAGCGTAAGACCCGCACCGTGAGTCGCGCCCGGGATCAGTTGGCGGCCTTGGCCTCCCAGCATCTCGGCGATCGCCCAGCCCGGGTGGCGGTGCATCATGTGGAGGCGCCCGATGCGGCGGCGAAGGTGGCCGATCAGGTGCGCTCCGAGTTCCCCCAGTTGGTGGAGTTGGTGATCGGGCCCTTCGGCGGCACGATCGCCGCGCACCTCGGTCCCGGCGCCGTGGGTGTGGCGGTGGCGCCGGCCCTCGCCGACTAACACGTCGGGCCGATAGCTCTTGCCGGAATCGGCGGGTTATCCACAGGTTCGGGGTTATCCACAGGCAGCATCGTTTCGCGCCTCGTGTTCGGGGGCCTCGGTGGGGGCCGGCCCTAGCGTGCGGGCATGGACGGCATACGGGATGGGCGCGACGGTGACGAGACGCGCGAGCATGCATACGCACGGCCCGAGTGGCTCGACGAGTTCGCGGACCCGCCGCGCGGTGCCCGCACCGACGATGACGACCCGTGGGATGCCGAACCCACGGGATGGCGTTCCACGGTCGACCGGGTGCGCACCACGCCGCGTGCGGCGCTGGCCCTGTGCGCAGTCGGCCTGGTCGCGGCTGTCGTTGCCGCGGTCGCGGTGTTCGGGTCCTCCGATGGCGGGAAGACGGGCGCGTACCCGGTGGTGGACTTCGCCGGGGCCTCGGCCTCGGCTGCACCCCGTTCCTCCGCCTCTGCGGCGGCTTCGACGTCCGCCTCGCCGCGGGAGTTGGTGGTGGCGGTGGTCGGTCTGGTCCGCGCGCCCGGCCTGCACCGGATCGCGCCCGGCTCACGGGTGGCCGATGCGCTCACCGCGGCACGCGGAACACTCGCCGATGCCGATACGGCGAGTCTGAACCTCGCTCAGCTACTCCGCGACGGCGACCAGGTGGTGGTCGGGGTCGCGGACGGCAAATCCCCGGTGAAGCTCCGGAGCTCGGTAGTGCCGGCGGGGACGGGCTCCGCGGCCGGTGGGGCATCGGCGAGCGGGCCGGCGCCGAGCGCGCAGGTGAATATCAATACCGCGAGCGCCGCGGAGCTCGACCGATTGCCCGGTGTGGGGCCGGCGACGGCTGCCGCGATCATCGCCTACCGGGAGCAGAACGGGCCCTTCAAGACCGTCGACGATCTCGGCAAGGTCGCGGGTATCGGCGACGCGAAACTCGCGAAGATCACACCGATGGCCACGGTGTGAGATGCGCGAGCACATCGACGTGCGGCTGGTGCCCGCCGCGGTGGTGGTCTGGCCGGCGACGGCCGTCGCACTGCGGTCAGTGGCCGCGGCGTGGGCCACGGCAGGTTTCCTGGTCGTCGTGGCTTCGGCTGCGGCGGTACTCGGCCGATCCTCGTCCACGGTTCGCACCGCCTGCCTCGTGCTCGTGGCCGCGACGGGTCTCGGCGCTGGAGCCGCCGCCGCGGTGGCGGTACGGGTGCACGATCGCGAGCGCGCTCCGATCGCTCACTTCGACGGCGCGGGAAGCGTTCTCGTGACGCTGGACATCGACGAGTGGCCGCGCCAGCGCAGCGGCGATCCGGGCGGTCACCTCGATGCGTCGCGGGTGCTGGTGCCCGCGACAGCCGTGTCGGTCCAGACATCCGCGACGGTGCCCGCTCGCGGCTCGGTGCTGCTGCTCGGATCCACGGTCGACCTCGGCTCCGTGGTGCCGGGAGAGCGGATCGCGATGCGCGCCACCGTGCTCCGCAGCACTCGGCCGGGGCTGGTGGCCGCCGTGCTCGTCGGTTCAGGGGAGCCGACGGTCCTCGAACGCGCCCCGCCGCATTTCCGAGCCGCCGCTCGGGTGCGTCGCGATTTCGCGGAGGTCTCGGCCGAGGCGCTCGCCGTCGATGCCGCGGGCCTGCTCCCGGCACTCGTGCTGGGCGACGAATCGCGCACCCTGCCCACGGTGCGCGCCGATTTCCAGGACTCCGGCCTCACCCACCTCACCGCGGTCTCGGGTGCGAACTTCGCCATCGTCGCGCTCTGTGTGTTGGGGATGTGTGCCGTGCTGGGGTTGTCGGTATCCGCGCGGGCCGCGGTGACCGCGGTGGCGATCGTCGCGTTCGTCGGGTTGGTGGGGCCGACGGGGTCGGTGGTGCGGGCGGCGGTGATGGGTTTGCTCGGTATCGCGGCGCTGGCATTGCGGCGTGGCAGGCAGCCGTTCTCGGCGCTGCTCGCGGCGATCGTGATACTGCTGCTGGTGCGGCCCCCACTGGCGCTGGACATCGGGTTCGCGTTGTCGGTGGCGGCGACGGCGGGCCTGATCGTATGGGCACCGGTGGTGCGGGATCGACTGGTGGTGCGGCGGGTTCCGGACACCCTCGCGGGGTTGCTGGCGGTGACGGTGGTGGCACAGGTGGTCACGCTGCCGTTGGTGCTGGCGTTGTCGGGGAGGGTGCCGCTGGGCGCGCTGCCCGCGAATCTGCTCGCGGGCCCGGTGGTTCCGGTGATCACGGTGGTGGGCACCGTGGCGGCGATGTGGTCGCCGGTGGCGCCGTTGCTTGCGGAGGTGGGGGCGCGGGCGACGGGGCCGGAGCTGTGGTGGGTGCTGCATGTCGCGCGATGGTGCGCGGAGTTGCCGGTGTTGGTCGTCCCTGGAGGGACGGTGGCGGGCCTGCTGCTGGTCGTAGGGTTCGGCCTCGTCGGTGCGATCTGGCAGCATGTGGGGCGTGGCAGAGAGCGCGCGGGTGCACGTGGTGGTGGGGACCGAGGACCTCCTGGTCGAGCGGGCCGTCTCCGCGATCGTGGAGGACGCGCGGGCGAACGCCGGTGACGGGGGAGGTCTGGGCGGTGAAGCCGTGCCGGTCACTCGTCTGCGCGCCGGCGATGTCGATCAGTCTGAGCTCGCCGAGCTGCTGAGCCCTTCGCTGTTCGCGGAGGAGCGGATCGTGGTGCTGGAGTCGGCGGCAGAGGCCGGGAAGGCGCCGGTCGATCTCATCGTCGAGGCGGCGCAGAACCCGCCGGACGGCATCACGCTGGTGATCGAGCACAGTGGCGGCGGTCGCGCGAAATCGATGGTCGCGGCACTCAAGAAGGCCGGCGCCACCATGGTCGAGGTGCCCGCCATCAGCAACGCCCGTGACCGTATGGACTTCGCGAAATCCGAGTTCCGGGCGCAGAAGGTGCGGGTCTCCGACGAGCTCGTCGAGCTGCTCGTCGACTCCGTCGGTAAAGATCTGCGCGAACTCGCCGCGGCCATCGCGCAGCTCGTCGCTGATACCGGCGGCCGGGTCGATCTGGCGGCGGTGAACCGCTACTACGCGGGCCGCGCCGAGGTCACCGGCTTCGAGATCGCCGACAAGGCCGTCGCCGGACAGGTGTCTGCGGCCATGGAGGCCCTGCGCTGGGCGCAGCACCGCGGCACGCCCCACGTGCTCATCGCCGACGCGCTCGCCGATGCGGTGCACTCCGTGGCCCGCATCCGGGGACTCGGTCGCACCCCCGATCAGTACCGGGACGCGGGGGAGCTGGGCATGGCCCCGTGGAAAGTCAAGAAGATGACTCAGGTGGCTCGCCGCTGGCGCGCCGAGAACGTAGCGCAGGCGCTCGACGCCGTGGCGAATGCGAATGCCGATGTGAAAGGGCAGGCGGCCGATCCGGACTACGCCCTCGAACTCGCGGTCCGCAGGGTTGCCACCCTCGCGAGCTGACGGTCGCCGTACCGAATCACAGGAGCCGCACCGTCGGCCCCGGATACGCGAAAACCGCGCCGATCCGGTCCCGGCTCGCGTGGTGCCGGGGGGACGGTTCGGCGCGGTGATACGCGCGTCTAGCGGAGGATCAGAGCTTGTTCAGCGCCAGTGCCAGGGCCGACTTCTTGTTGGCCGCCTGGTTGGCGTGAATGATGCCCTTGCTCGCGGCCTTGTCCAGCTGCTGGCTGGTGCTTGCGAGAAGGGTGGTGGCCTTGTCCTTGTCGCCCGCATCCACGGCTTCGCGGAAGTGGCGGATGGCGGTACGCAGCGACGACTTCGCCGACTGGTTGCGCAGGCGGTTGCGCTCGTTGGTCTTGATCCGCTTCATCTGGGACTTGATGTTGGCCACGCGTCAAACTCTCTTGTCACTCGAAAGGCAATAGAACAGTCGGTACTGACTGCCGACGTACCAGGTTACCAGCGCGGCGGGGACAACCCAAATCGCAGCGCTGCCGGGGCGAACGCCGCCTAGCCGAAACCTTGCCACGGCATGAACGAGTGCGCTGCCGAATCGGGCGTAGTACGGCACGATATGGCGAGTGACCCCGCAGAAACAGGCCAAGTCCCATACCCGGCGACCGGCCGCCCCCCGACTGTCCGACGACGCGCGGCTGTTCGCGGGATACGACGACGCCCCGTCGTTCGGCGCCGCCTTCGATGAGATGTTCGCCGATGACGGCACGGTCCGCTCGCCCTACAAGCGAGTCTTCGAGGCACTCTCGTCGGCCGACGAGTCCGACCTCGCCGCCCGCGTCGATGCCCTCGGTGCCGCGTTCATCGACCAGGGTGTGACCTTCTCGCTCGAGGGCCGCGAGCGCCCCTTCCCGCTCGACCTGGTGCCCCGCGTGATCGCCGCCGGCGAATGGAACCGGCTGGAGAAGGGCATCAAACAGCGCGTTCGGGCGCTGGAGATGTTCCTTGACGACATCTACTCCGAGCAGGAGATCCTGCGCGACCAGGTGGTGCCCAAACGCCTGGTCACCTCGTGCGCGCACTTCCATCGCCAGGCAGCCGGCATCCGCCCGCCGAACGGCGTGCGGATCCACGTCGCGGGTATCGACCTCATCCGCGACGCCGAGGGCACTTTCCGCGTGCTGGAGGACAATCTGCGCTCCCCGTCGGGCGTGAGCTACGTGATGGAGAACCGCCGAACCATGGCGCAGGTCTTCCCCGACCTGTTCCTGCGCCACCGGGTGCGTGCCGTCGGCGACTACAGCTCCCACCTGTTGCGCGCGCTGCGCCGCTCCGCCGCCTCGAACGAGGCCGACCCCACGGTCGTGGTGCTCACGCCGGGTATGGCGAATTCCGCCTACTTCGAGCACTCCCTGCTCGCCCGGCAGATGGGTGTCGAACTGGTCGAGGGCCGCGACCTGTTCTGCCGCGACAACGTGGTCTACATGCGCACCACCGGCGGTGAGCAACAGGTGGACGTGATCTACCGTCGCATCGACGACGATTTCCTCGACCCCATGCAGTTCCGGCCCGACTCGGTGCTCGGCGTGGCAGGCCTGCTCAATGCCGCCCGCGCGGGCAATGTGGTGATCAGCTCGGCGGTCGGCAACGGCGTGGGCGACGACAAACTCACCTACACCTACGTGCCCGAGATCATCGACTACTACCTCGGCGAGAAGCCCCTGCTGCAGAACGTCGACACGCTGCGCTGTTGGCTCGACGAGGAACGCGAAGAGGTGCTCGACCGGATCGACGAACTGGTGATCAAACCGGTCGAGGGGTCCGGCGGCTACGGCATCGTCTTCGGCCCCGACGCCAGCGACAAGGAGCTTGCGACCATGCGGCGCAAGGTCGCCGCCGATCCGCGCGGCTGGATCGCGCAGCCGGTCGTCCAACTCTCGACGGTGCCCACCAAGATCGGGGAGAGCGCCCGTCCGCGTCACGTGGACCTGCGCCCGTTCGCGGTCAACGACGGAGACGATGTGTGGGTGCTGCCCGGCGGCCTCACCCGCGTCGCCCTCCCCGAGGGCTCGCTGGTGGTGAACTCCTCGCAGGGCGGTGGCTCCAAGGACACCTGGGTGCTCGCGGCGCGATCGTCCGTCGCGGAGGCCGAGCTGGAGGGCGAGGCGCTGGTGCCCTCCCGCGATCTGGCCGAGCAGCCGCACGTGGAATTGGGGCCCGATCTGAGCCAGCAGGATCAGCAACAGCAACAGGCGACCTGGACGGAGGCACCGCATGCTCGCGCGTAACGCCGAAGCGCTGTACTGGATCGGCCGGTATTCCGAACGCGCCGACGACACCGCCCGGATGCTGGACGTGACCGCCCACCAATTCCTGGAGGACGCCACCGTCGACGAGGACCGGGTCTCACGACAGTTGGTGCGCGTGTTGGGCATTCCGGAGCCGCCCGCCGATCAACCCCTCGACCTGCGGTCGGTGACCGAGGTGGTGGCCTACAACCGGGATCCGGGCAGCGGTTCGATCGCCGCCACCATCTACGCGGCGCGCGAGAACGCCCGTGGCGCGCGGGAGGTCACCAGTTCGGAGATGTGGGAGTGCCTGAACTCCACGTACAACGGGCTCGCCGAACGTGAGCGCGCGGCGCGGCGCCTGGGCCCGCACGAGTTCCTCAACTACATCAAGAATCGGGCCGCCATGTTCTCCGGCCTCACCGACTCCACGCTCTCGCGAGACGAGGGCTATCGGTTCTTGTTGCTGGGCAGGTCGATCGAGCGGATGGACATGGCGATCCGGCTGCTGCTCTCCCGCGCCGGCGACCGCGCCAGCTCGCCCACCTGGGTCACGGTGCTCCGCGCCACCGGCGCGCACGACACCTACCTGCGCACCTACCGCGGCGTCCTGGACGCCAGCCGGGTAGTGGAGTTCATCCTGGTGGACAGGTTGTTCCCCCGTTCGGTGATCCACGCGCTCACCACCGCCGAGGATTGCCTCAGCGCCATCGAGGGCGGCCGCGAAGGTCGGCTCGGAACCCGCACCGAGGCTCAGCGTCTCCTGGGGCGGGCGCGTGGTGAGCTCGAATTCCTCGCTCCCGGTGAACTACTCGATGACCTGCAGCGGCGCCTCGTCGCTCTGCAGGAACTGGGACATGAGGCCGGTGAGGCGATCACCGCCCGCTATTTCCACGTGACGCCGTACGTGGCGTGGACCGATGCCCGCGCCCGCGGCGACATCGACACCATCCTGGAGGGGGAGCTATGAGCTGGCGTCTTCGCGTGGTGCACTCCACCGGATTCGGTTACAACGCGCCCGTCACCTCGTCGTACAACGAGGCCCGGCTCACGCCGCGCAGCGACCAGCGGCAGAACGTGATCCTCAATCGCGTGGAGACCGTGCCCGCCACGCGTGCGTATCGGTACACCGATTACTGGGGCACTGCCGTCACCGCGTTCGACCTGCACGCCCCGCACACCGCGCTGGAAGTGACGGGTGCGTCGGTGGTCGAGACCGAGGCACCCGAGCCCGCCGAGGAGTCGGTGGGCTGGGACGAGCTGCAATCGGCTCGCGTGCGCGACCGCTACGACGAGCTGCTGGGCTTCACCGATTATGTTCCGCGGCATCGCAAGCTGGGTGCGCAGGCGAAGAAGCTGGTGAAGGGGCTCAGCCCGGATGAGGCGGTGCTGGAGCTGTGTCGCTGGGTGCACGGCGAATTGGACTACGTGCCAGGTACCACCGGCGTGCATTCCTCGGCGATCGACGCCTGGGACGAACGCAAGGGCGTGTGCCAGGACTACGCCCACCTCACGCTGCTCATGCTGCGTAGCGTGGGCATCCCCGGCCGCTACGTCTCCGGCTATCTGCACCCGCATCGGGAGGCTGAGATCGGCTCGACGGTGGCGGGGGAGTCACACGCCTGGATCGAGGCATGGACGGGGCATTGGAACGCCTACGACCCCACCAACGACGTCCCGATCGGCGAACGCCACGTGTCCGTGGGTGTGGGCCGCGATTACGCGGATGTGCCGCCGCTCAAAGGCATCATCGCCGGCGGTGGCGCTTCCGATCTCGATGTGGTCGTGGAGATCACCCGCCTCGCATGAGCGCCGTGACGATGATCCGGACGGCCGCGCTGAGCGGTGTCGCCGACTACGCCTACGCCGCCACCGCGCCGAAGGACGCTCGCCTGATCTTCCTCGCGGGTGCCTGCCCGCTCGAGCTCGACGGCAGTACGGCCGCGGTGGGTGACTACGCCGGGCAGGCGGCGAAATGCGTGGACAACCTGCGCACCGCACTCGATGCGGCGGGCGCCACGCTCGCGGACGTGATCACCACCCGCGTCCTGGTGGCGTCGTCACAGCAGGCGGACCTCGTAGCCGCCTGGGAAGTGGTGCGAGCAGCGTTCGGCGACCACGATGTGCCGAGCACGCTGATGGGCGTCACCGTGCTCGGCTACGACGACCAATTGGTCGAGATCGAGGCCGTCGCGGCCGTGGTGGACTGACTCAGCTCCAGCCGTAGTCCGCACGCAGCCGGGCGGCCACCAACTCGAACCGGGTGCGGTCGAGCACCGAGCCTTCTCGGCGGATGCCGTCCTCGGGAACGTCGAGAACGCGGTCCAGGCGCACCCAGGAGGGACGCCGATCGTCGTCCCAGGTGCCGGTGCCGATCGACACCCACTCGGGGTCGCCATCGTGTTTGGCCTGGCTGGACAGCATGAGACCGAGCAGCGACGCACCCGATCGCCCGACCACCAGCACGGGGCGGTCCTTGCCCTGGCCCGCGTTGGGGCCGGTGGTCTCCTCGAACTCCACCCAGGTCCACACCACCTCACCCGGATCGGCCCGGCCATCGAGCTGCGGTGCGTAGGCGATGGCACGCGCCATCAGCTCGGTCCGCGTGGACGTGCGGGTCACCGGCCGCCCCGGGGTGAACTCCTTCGCCGGAGCGGCCGGCTGCTCCAGCCCGAGCGCCTGGTTCACGGTCTGCGTCACCACCTGCGTGAGCGCCTCGCGTCCCGCCCGCACGGGGGCGCTGTCGAGGACCTGGCCTGCGAGCCGGGGGCCGTGCTCGCGGGCGAGCTTGCGGGCTACGGCCGCGAACCTCGTGAAATCGTTCGCCATGATCCCCAGGATAGGACCAATCAGCCCGCGGTGATCAGCTCCGCGCAACGCTCGCCCACGAGCATCACCGTGATGTTCGGATTCACCGTGGTGTGCTCGGGGAACACGGACGCGTCCGCGACCCGCAGGCCCGCGGTGCCCTTGACCCGGAGCTCGGGATCCAGTGGGGAGAGCGGATCGTCGGCCGCGCCCATCCGAACCGTGCCCACCGGGTGGTAGACGGTGTTGTGCGTGCGCCGGATGTAGTCTGCCAATTCCTCGTCGGTCTGCGCCGCCGGACCGGGGTACAACTCTCGCTTGACCCACTCGGTCAACGGTGCCGACGCCGCGATCTCGCGGGCCTTGCGGATGCCGGCGATCATGACCCGCAGGTCGTGCCCCTCCGGGTCGGTGAAGTAGCGCGGATCCACCCGGGGTTTATCCCGGAAGTCCCGGGTCCGGAGCCGGACGGTGCCGCGCGAGCGCGCGTGCGTCACATTCGGGGTGAGGCAGAAGGTGTTCTCCGCGGTCGGGTATCCCTGGCGCACGGTGTGCATATCGAACGGGACGCTGCCGTAGTGCATCATCAGATCGGGCCGATCCAATCCGTCCTCGGTGGTGGTGAAGATGCCGATCTCCCACCACTGCGTGGATTCACGCACCATGGGCATGGTGGTTTCGAAGCCGATGACCCCCTCGGGATGGTCCTGCAGATGCGAGCCCACCCCGGGCGAATCGACCAATACATCGATGCCGTTCTCGCGCAGGTGATCCGCCGGACCGATGCCCGATAGCATGAGCAGCTTCGGCGAGTCGATGGCGCCGGCGCTGAGTACCACCTCACGGTCGGCGTGTACCCGGGTGGTGCGGCCGAAGGCGTTGTCGGTGATGTCCACACCGGTCGCGCGTGGTGTCTCGCCGGAGGTGTCGAACACGATCTCCTTGGCCCACGCTCCGGTGCGGATCGTCAAGTTCGGGCGGTCGAGCGCGGGGTGCAGATAACTCACCGACGACGACGAGCGGGTACCGTCGGCACGGCGGTTGATCTGGAAGAAGTTGGCGCCGTTGGTCACCGTGTGGTCATCGTTGAAGGTGGTACGTGGAATACCCACGCGCTCACAGGCATCGAGCAGGGCCACGCCGCACGGATCGTTCGGCGGTACCGTCATGATGTGTACCGGACCCGACCGGCCGTGGTGCTCACCCGGCGCGTCGTTGGTCTCGATCTGGGGATAGATCCGGTACACCGAGTCCGCACCCCAGCCGACCGCGCCGTGATCACGTTCCCACGCGTCGAGGTCCTCGCGCGGCGCCCAGAAGGCGATGCAACTGTTGTGGGAGCTGCAGCCGCCCAGCACCTTCGCGCGGGCATGCCGCATGAAGGAGTTGCCGTTCTCCTGCGGCTCGATGGGGTAGTCCCAGTCGTAGCCGGACTCCAGCAGCTCCATCCACCGGTCCAGCCGCAGGATCGCCTCGTCGCCGACGTCCGAGGGCCCCGCCTCCAGCAGGCACACGGTGACCGCGGGATCCTCCGACAGCCGGGATGCGACCGCAGCGCCGGCCGAGCCGGCGCCGATCACCACGTAGTCGTAGGTCTCGTTGGCGTGGGTCGAGCTCACAGATCATCCTTCCGCTCGGCGAACCATCCGGTCACGGACGGCCGCAGGTTCTCGTACACGTGCTTGGCCTCCAGGTACTCCCCGAGACCGGTGGGCCCGAGCTCCCGGCCGATGCCGGAGGCGCCGAATCCGCCCCATTCGGCCTGGGGCAGATAGGGCCCGAAGTCGTTGATCCACACCGTGCCGTGCCGCAGCCGCCGGGCCACACGGCGTGCGCGGCCGCCGTCGGCGGACCACACCGCCCCGGCGAGGCCGTACTCGGTGTCGTTGGCGATGGCCACGGCCTCGTCCTCCGTGCGGAAGGTCTCGACGGTGACGGTGGGACCGAAGGCCTCATCGTGGACGCAGGCCATCGAGGGATCGCAGCGATCGAGGATGGTCGGCAGGTAGAAGAAGCCGTCGTCGAGCGCGCCCGACCCCTGATCGCCCGTGGCGAAGGCCCCACCGGTGCGCACCACGGCACCGTCGGCACGGGCCCGCTCGACGTAGGCGTGCACCTTGTCCCGATGCGCCGCCGAGATCAGCGGCCCGGTCTCGGTGCCGTCGGCGAACGGTAGGCCCTGGCGAATGCCCTCGGCCCGACGCACGAGTTCGTCGACGAAGACGTCGTGCACCGTCTCCTCGATCACCAGGCGGGCGCCCGCGGAACAGACCTGGCCCGAGTGCAGGAAGGCGGCGTTGAGCGCGTTGTCGACCGCGGCGGCCAAGCCCTCCGGGGTGGCGCAGGAGTCCGCGAAGATCACGTTCGGGTTCTTGCCACCCAGTTCCAGCGCGACCTTCTTCACGGTGCCCGCGGCGTTCGCGGCGATGAGCCGGCCGGTCACCAGCCCGCCGGTGAACGAGACGAGATCGACGTCGGGGTGCGTGGACAGCGGCGCACCGGCGCCGGCTCCCGCACCGAGCACCAGGTTCGCCACCCCGTCCGGCAGGCCTACCGTCTGCAACACCTGCATCAGCAGGATCGAAGTGTGCGGGGTGAGCTCGGAGGGCTTGAGCACGAAGGTGTCTCCCGCAGCGAGGGCCGGTGCGACCTTCCACGCGGCCTGCAACAGCGGGTAGTTCCACGGCGTGATCAGCCCGCACACGCCCACCGGCTCGTACACGATCTGAGAGCTCACATCGGCCGAGCCGGCGTCGACCACCCGGCCGGCGTCCTGCGCGGCGAGCTTGCCGAAGTAGCGGAAGCAGGCGGCGATATCGGCCATGTCGATCTCCGATTCGGAGAGCCTCTTGCCGGTATCCAAGGTTTCGGCGCGGGCGAAATCCGCCACGCGGCGGTCGATCTCGTCGGCGACGCGGAGCAGCAGGTCGCCGCGCTCGGCAGCCGGAGTATGCGGCCACGGCCCGGTGTCGAAGGCGCGACGGGCCGCGGTGATCGCTGCCTCGGTGTCGACGGCGGTGGCTTCGTCGACGACGGCGACCTCGGTGCCGTCGGCAGGGCACACGATCGTGCGGGTGCCGCCCTCGGCGGCGTTGCGCCATATCCCGTCGATGAAGAGTGTGGGTTCGGTCATGCGGGTGTCCCTTCCGGTTCGGTGCTGGACTCGGGAGTGGAGTCGCTGGATTCGGAGTAGTGATCGACGGCGGACCGCCGCAGGTGGAGATATCCGAGGTGACGCTCGTACTGGTCGAGGATGTCGCCGATGATCTGCTCGCGGGTATAGCCGTTGAGCGTGTAGCCCTGCGAGCCCTCGGCCAGATAAACCTCACAGCGGAAGTACCGGTCGGCGGAGCGCTGCGCGAGCACCGCGTAGCTCGGCGCCGGCGCCGAGACGGGCCAGACGCAGTACTCGAAGTGCGGTTCACCGGCGAGATCGACGCGGAGCGTCGGCGACGGCAGCGATTCGCTGCGCCCGGATTCGTCGACGGTGGCGGTCATCCCCTCACCGTCGAAGACCGCGCGCACTTCCCGCATGGCCGGAGCCACGGTGTTCTCCAGGAAGCGTTGCGTCGCTGCGCGTCCCGGATAGTGGATGGTCGACAACAGCCGACGCCGCCAGCTTCCCGGTTCGGTGGGTCCGCGGCCCGCGGCCAGCGACTTCGGCAGGGCTGCACGGTAACTGTCCAGCTTGTAGGACTCGGTGTGCAGCGCGCGCACGAGGGACAGTCCCACCAGCCCGAGGATGAACGAGAACGGCAGGCCCATGATGATCGTGGCCTTCTGCAGTGTCTCGATCGATCCTTCGTTGCCGGCGAACAGCATCGAGAGGGTGAGCAGGCCGATCGCGAACGACCAGAAGATGCGGGTGCTCCGGGCACAGTCGGCCATGGGGTCGGACAGTTTCGAGGTGAAGTTGCCCATCACCAGTGATCCCGAGTCGGCGCTGGTCACGTAGAACAGCAGTCCCGTGAAAGTGGCGATGGCCAGCAGAATCGGTGCGCCGGGGTATTTCTCGAGCAGCGAGTAGAAGCCGACCTCGGGTGCGGAGGCGGTGGCCTCGGCGAAGTCCTTATCGCCGCGCGCCACCTCGAGAGCGCTGTTGCCGAATACCGAGATCCACACCAGGATGAAGCTGAACGGCACCACGAGTACACCGAAGATGAACTGGCGCAGAGTACGTCCGCGCGAGATCCGTGCCAGGAACAGGCCCACGAACGGCGCCCAGGCCACCCACCAGGCCCAGAAGAACAGGGTCCACGAGTTCAGCCAGCCGCGCGCATCGCCCGCGGTCTCCGGGTTGACCTGGTCCCAGGCGAAGGTGTCCATGGTGCGATCGAGGAACGTGGACAGGTAGTCGCCGGTGTTCTGCACCAGTCCGTTGAGCAGGAAGTCGGCTCGCCCGGCTACCAGGATGTACACCAGCATCGCGACCGCCATGATCACGTTGAGCTCGCTGAGCCGCCGGATTCCCTTGTCCACGCCCGTCGTCGCGGAGACCGTGGCGATCACCACCGACAGCACGATGAGACCGATCTGCGCCGCTTTGCCCTGCGGAATGCCGAACAGCTGGTGCAGACCGTAGTTGAGCTGCACGATGCCGATACCCAGCGATGTGGCGATCCCGAAGATCGTGCCGAGCACGGCGGCCACATCGACCGCGTCGCCGAACCGGCCGTGCACGCGCTTGCCCAGGATCGGATACAGCGCTGCGCGGATGGTGAGCGGAAGGTTATGCCGGAAGGCGAAATACGCGAGGGCTCCGCCCATCAGCGCGTACATCGCCCATCCGGTGAGGCCGTAGTGGAACACCGTCCAGGTGACCGCCTCGCGCGCCGCGTGGTTGGTTTCGCCAGCGCCCACCGGCGGATTCAGGTAGTTGCTCACCGGTTCCGCGACCGAGAAGAACATCAGGTCGATGCCGATACCCGCCGCGAACAGCATCGCGGTCCAGGTGAACAGGTTGTATTCGGGTCGTGATTCCTCGGGGCCCAGGCGGTATCTGCCGTACCGACTCACCGCGATGAACACCACCACGCCCACGATCACCGTGGCCAGCAGGAAGTACCACCAGCCGAACCAGGTGGTGATGAAGTCGACCACGCCGCTGATCACGCCCTCCGCGGTCCCGGGAGAGGCGAGCGCCCAGAGGGCGAAGGCCAGAACCGAGCCGGCGGCGGCGAAGAAGACTCGGCGGTTCAAGGAGCTCGTCGGTGTCGAATCGTCGTCTACTGGTTTCGATGTGTGTGAGGATTCAGGATCACTCATGTGGTTCAACGCTACCGTGGTTGGTGTGCACCCGGACCTACTCGGGGGTTCTCCCCACAGTTCAGGCGGCGCGTCGTGACGGAGATCCGCAGGTACCGTGCCTCCGATCGAGCCGCGCTCGACGCCCTCTTCCTGCGCGCCGGCGCCGGATCGCCGTCCGGGGTGCTGTGGGGCCACGCGGAGTCCGAACGCGCGGTCTATCTCGACCCGTACATCGATCACTGCGCCGACACGGTGTACGTCGCCGAGGACCGCGGCGACATGGTCGGATACCTCACTGGATGCCCACCCGGGTCGACTCTGCCACCGGAGGACGACCGGATCGTCGGCGCGCTGATGCGCCCCGCCGTACTCCTGCGACCCGCAACAATGCGCTTCCTCGGACGTGCCGCCGTCGATGCACTGCGATCCCGGGGTGAGGGGGCGTCGTCGGGTGAGCTGCGAGACCCGCGCTGGCCCGCACACCTGCACATCGACCTCCTACCCGAGGCTCGCGGGACCGGGGCGGCGCAGGCGCTCATGGACGCGTGGCTGGCACGGCTGGACGGTGCCGGCTGCTACCTCCAGACGCTCGTCGAGAACCCGCGGGCGGTGCGCTTCTTCGACCGTGCGGGGTTCGTCCCGCACGGTCCGACACCGACGGTGCCGGGCGTGCGATACCTCGGTGCGCGCGTGCACCAGCTCACCATGGTGCGGCCGTCAGGCGGGGCATGAGAAACTGGAGGGTGACCTGTGCCGGGAAACCGGCCCACCGCCCGAGGAGTGAGTCAGATTCCCAGCTTCGCCGACGAGACGTTCACGGACCCCGCACGGATCCGTAACTTCTGCATCATCGCCCACATCGACCACGGGAAGTCCACCCTGGCCGACAGGATGCTGCAGCTCACGGGCGTGGTGGAGGAACGCGCCATGCGGGCCCAGTACCTCGACCGGATGGATATCGAGCGCGAGCGCGGCATCACCATCAAGGCGCAGAACGTCCGCCTGCCGTGGAAGGTGGGGGATGAGCAGTACGTCCTCCATCTCATCGACACCCCCGGCCACGTGGACTTCACCTACGAGGTCTCCCGCGCGCTGGAGGCCTGCGAGGGTGCCGTGCTGTTGGTGGACGCGGCCCAGGGCATCGAGGCGCAGACGCTGGCCAACCTGTATCTGGCGATGGACAAGGACCTGGAGATCATTCCGGTTCTCAACAAGATCGACCTTCCCGCTGCTGATCCGGATCGCTACGCCGACGAGATCGCGCACATCATCGGCTGCGAGCCCGACGACGTCCTGCGCGTCTCCGGTAAGACCGGCGAGGGCGTGGGTGCGCTGCTGGACCGCGTGATCGAGCGGGTGCCCGCGCCTGTGGGCGATCCCGATGCGCCGGCCCGGGCGATGATCTTCGATTCGGTCTACGACACCTACCGCGGCGTGGTCACCTACATCCGTGTGGTCGACGGCAAGATCATCCCGCGCGAGAAGATCAAGATGATGTCGACCGGGGCGACGCATGAGCTGCTGGAGGTGGGCATCGTCTCACCGGAACCGAAGGCGACCAAGGGGCTCGGCGTCGGTGAGGTCGGCTATTTGATCACCGGCGTGAAGGACGTGCGGCAGTCGAAGGTCGGTGACACCGTGACCACCGCGCGGGGCGGCGCCGAGGAGGCGCTGACCGGGTATCAGGAGCCGCGACCGATGGTCTACTCGGGCCTGTATCCGGTGGACGGGTCCGATTACCCGGCGCTGCGCGAGGCGCTGGACAAGCTACAGCTCAACGACGCCGCGCTGACCTACGAGCCGGAGACCTCCGTGGCGCTCGGCTTCGGATTCCGGTGCGGCTTCCTGGGCCTGCTGCACATGGAGATCACTCGCGAGCGGCTGCAGCGCGAGTTCGGGCTCGACCTGATCTCCACCTCGCCGAACGTGGTCTACCGCGTGGTCGGCGAGGACGGCAAGGAGCAGATCGTCACCAATCCATCGGACTGGCCCGACGGCAAGCTGCGCGAGACCTACGAGCCGATCACCAAGACCACGATCATTGCGCCCAGCGAGTTCGTCGGCACGATCATGGAGCTGTGCCAGGCGCGCCGGGGCGAGCTCGGAGGCATGGACTATCTGTCGGAGAGTCGCGTCGAGCTGCGCTACACGCTGCCGATGGCCGAGATCATCTTCGACTTCTTCGATTCGCTGAAGTCGCGCACCCGCGGTTACGCCTCGCTCGACTACGAGGAGGCCGGTGAGCAGCAGTCCGATCTGGTCAAGGTCGACATCTTGCTGCAGGGTGAGGCCGTCGACGCGTTCAGTGCGATCGTGCACCGCGACGGCGCACAGGCCTACGGCAACAAGATGACGGTCAAGCTCAAGGAGCTGATCCCGCGCCAGCAATTCGAGGTGCCGGTGCAGGCCGCGATCGGCTCGAAGATCATCGCCCGTGAGAACATCCGGGCGATCCGCAAGGACGTGCTGGCCAAGTGCTACGGCGGCGATATCAGCCGTAAGCGCAAGCTGCTCGAGAAGCAGAAGGAAGGCAAGAAGCGGATGAAGACGATCGGCCGGGTCGACGTCCCGCAGGAAGCTTTCGTAGCGGCGCTGTCTTCGGATGCCTCCGCGGATAAGCCGAAGGGCAAGTAACCGCCTCCTGTGTCCCGGCGGTGGACGTACGCCACTCAGGCCCTCTCATGCCTCGGCGCCTGGACGTTCAGCCCATTGCGGGCATATCGTGATCTACGTCACATTGGCCGACCGCGGAGGCGGCGGCCGATCGGACAGGGTGAGTATCGCGCGGAAGTGATCCGGGCACACCGGCAATGCCGATCCGCCGGTGCGGGTCGGCGTTCTCGTCTGTGCATCCTCTGCGGTTCCTCAGGGTAACCCGTGATGAACTAACTCCATCGGCCATTCGGATGGGTGGTAACGATCTGTTTCCGTTGTGCGACAAGGTGATCAGCGTCATACGACGCGGGCCGTCACGCAACGGCGGCCGTCCGAGATCGACGGAACGGGGAGTTTCATCATGAGGAAGATTGCACTGGCGGCGGCATCCATCGCAGTGGCGAGCGCCGCATCATTGATCGCGTCCCCCGCGGCGAACGCGGTATTCATTCCGGTGGTCGACTTGCAGGTGACGGGTGGAATCTCGTGCGGCGGACAGCTGCCCGGACGGGCCGAGACCAACTCGCAAACCGATCACGGCTACGTTCGCAATAACGGCAACGTGCCAGCGCAGAACGTATGGCTGGGCTTCGGCGGAGGCGGTGGCGACGGTCGCGCGAGCCTGGCGCCCGGACAGGGCTTCGCGGTGACGCGCACCGTGCCCACCTGGGGATGCCCCTTCCGGGCTACCTGGGCGCACACCGCTACCAGCTCGTTCGACATCAACTATTCGAACAACTACTTCGTCGCGCGGAACTGACCGGCTCTCCGGGCGCCGCCTCGGACCGCGTCTCACCGACGGAAGGTCCGAGGCGTCGGTCAGGCCAGCACCGCCTCCAGGCCGAGGAATTCGCCGTACCCGCGCGCGACCCGGCTCAACCCCCGCATGTTCGCGGCGGAGATCCTGGTGAACGGCTCGACGGTGATGGACACCCGTGTGGTCGTGGCCTTGCGACTCCAGGTTCCCACGATCTCGCCGTCGATCACGACGATCGGCTTGAACACGCCGTTGCGGCCGGGAACGATCCGGCTGAAGAAGGATTCGTCCAACTGCGGTGCCCGCGAGCCGTATCCGATGATGTACTCATCGAACCCGGGAAGCAGGAGAGGCGTGCGGAGCGCTTCCGACACCTGGTCGTCGTCAATGTCGGCCGCGCCCGCAGCTAGCAGGTACTCGGTACCGGCGAGGGTGATTCGCTCCAGGGCCGAGCCCGCCGCCTCCAGTCCTGCGTCGACGCTGCCCATGGCGAGGTAACACCATTTGCCGATGTCCTGCCGGGTCACGGGGCCGCGGCCTCGAACGAACCGGGTCACCGCCTCGCCCAGGGCGTGTTCCGGTTCTCGGCGGTCGGTGATCCACTCGTCCGCCAGGGCGAAGCTGTCCGCCTTCGAGCGAGGATCGGCGAACACGATCGCCATGAGCTCGGTCAGGTCCCGCAGGACGTGACCGGTCTGCGTACCGTCGAGCTCGATTCCCGCTGTGGCGCAGGCCTCGACGAGCTCCGGCCGGGTCCGGGTGCGCCCGCCGGCCAGTGCCGCACGGATCACCCGCTCGGCGTTCGCCATCGTGGTCTCGGAGATCCCGAGGTCGGGGCGCCGCTTCTTCGCCTCCGCACGGGAGCGCTCGGTGAGCAACGCGCTGAGCCAGTGCAGGTCTTCCGGCGCCGCAACCTGGAGAGTGCCGCGGGCGGGCCGGTTCCGCACGATCCGCCGCTCCGCGAGATCGGCGAGCACTGCGGCATCGTCGGGACGATCGGCGGCCCGCAAGGACAGTCCGAAACGCACGGCCGCGGCATCCTGGGCCTGCATGGCGAGCATTCCGCGCGCTACATCGGGCGCGGTGCGCCACTGCCGCACGCCCGGCACGAGTCCCTGCGCGCGCAGTCGGAGGGCGCGGATCATCCGGATCTCGGGATCGACGGTGGCCATGGATCCGGATCATGCCACGGTGTCGGCCGGGCGTAGCGTGGAAGGCGTGTGGAACACCTGGCTCACGCGCGCACTGGACATCGATCTGCCGATCCTCGGAGCACCGATGGGTGGCCGGGCGGGCGGGGAACTCGCGGGACAGGTGACCGCCGCGGGCGGTCTGGGCATGATCGGGGCCGCCCGGTACGCCACGCCCGGGTGGATCGGCGAACAACTGCGAGTGATCGGCGCGGCCGCCGGCGACGATGCGCCGCTCGCCTTCGGCTTGCAGACCTGGTCGCTCGGCGACGGCGAGCTACTGGACGCCGTGCTGGCGGCGAAGCCGAAACTGGTGTCCCTGTCGTTCGGTGACCCGGCGCCCTACGTGGAGCGCGTCAAAGATTCCGGTGCCGTGGTGATCTCGCAGATCAATACGGTCGAAGACCTACGTGAGGTCGAAGCGGCCGGAGTCGACGCCGTGGTGGCGCAAGGCGGTGAAGCCGGCGGTCACACGGGCCGGATCGCCACGCTCCCGCTCCTGCAGGAGGTGCTGGGTGCCACCGACCTTCCGGTGCTCGCCGCGGGCGGTATCGGCACCGGCGCGGGCCTCGCCGCGGTACTCGCTGCGGGCGCACAGGGAGCGTTGGTCGGCACCGCGTTGCTGGCGTCGCCGGAGACCGTCGGACCCGATTACGCGATCAAGGCGCTTCTCGAAGCACGGAGCACGGACACGGTGTACACCGATGTCTTCGATAAGGCTCGGCACCAGCCCTGGCCCACCCGGTGGTTCGGGCGCGCGCTCAGCAACGACTTCACCGACCGGTGGCACGACGGCGACGGAGTCGAGGCCTCGTCCGGCGCGGAGGAGGAGATCAGTGCCAGCTACGACGGTGACGATCCCCGCAACGGTGTCGTCTATGCCGGCCAAGGTGCGGGGCTGGTCGACTCGGTGAGACCCGCACGCGAGGTGATCGAGTCGATCGTGGCCGATGCCGAGCGCCGGCTGCGGGCCACAGCGGAATTGTTCGACGCGTGATCAACCCGGTGGCGCCCAAGGTGCCCGCGGTGAAACTCGCGGCACTCGACGACGGAGACGTCGCGGACCTGGTTCCGGGAGAGACCTACGACCGGGTGCGGTTCGCGGACGCGGTGGTCGAGGATCGCGACCTCGGCGGGATCACGTTCAGCGAGTGCGAACTCGCCGACTGGGAACTGCGCGACACTGCGCTCGCCGATGCGGCCCTGTTGGAGACGCGCATCGCGCGGATCTTCGCGACGGGATTCTCGGCGCCGCGGGCATCGTTGCGGCAGGTGGAGTTCGACGGTGCGCGAATCGGCGCGATGGAGTTGTTCGACGCCAAGATCCGGTCGGTCACCGTGCGCGACAGCCGACTCGGATTCCTGAACCTTCGCGGCGCCGACATCCGCGATGTGCGGTTCGTCGACTGCGTGCTGGACGGGCTCGATCTCGGCGATGCTTCCGCGATCCGGGTCTCGTTCGACGGATGCTCGGTGGGGGATCTGGATGTGACCCGGGCGACGCTGCAGCACGTGGATCTGCGCGGCCTGCGGATCGAGCGGATCCGCGGTGTGGAGGGCATCGCCGGTGCCACGATGTCGCCGATGCAGGTGATGGGGCTCGCCGAATCGTTCGCCGCCCACCTCGGAATCTCCGTCACCGATTGACCACAGATCACAGTCCACCTGCCTGGTCCGCCAGGTAGACCCCGAGATACATGGCGCCCGCGACGATCACCATGCCGATCAGCGGCCAGTAGCTGACGTACCGCCGGCGTACGGCGCACACGATGGTCCCGATCAGGGCCACCACCAGCGCCAGGGTGACGCCGCCCCACACCGTCCAGGTAGCGCGCAGGACCTGATCCCACTGCGGACAGTCCCGGTTCGCCTGGCATCCGTTGAGATTCATCCCGAAGAACAGGCTGAAGAACGCGCAGATCCCTCCGCCGGTGAGCAGCACCATCCACAGCACGCCCGCGACCACGGAGTCGAGGAGGACGAGTGCCGAGGAGCGGTTGTGTGCGGGAGGCACAGCGGGTGCGGCGAAGGCGGCAGTGGGGGTCATACACGTCAGCATGGCCGTCGCCGTGAGCCCGCGGATCCGTGGAACTACTCACACCCGCCCGGGTACTTTCGAGGGGTGACCGTCGATGCCGTTCTCGCACCCAGCACCCTGCCCTTCGCTCTCCCGGACTTCGCGGCCTTCGCTGCCGCCGACTACGAGGCGGCCTTCACGGAGGGTTTCGCGCGGCATCGCGCCGAGGTCGCGACGATCGCCCAGAACCCCGATCCGGCGACCTTCACGAACACCGTCGAGGCCATGGAACGCGCCGGAATGGAGTTAGGACGTGTTGCGGCCGTGTTCTTCTCGATCATCTCCACCGACCGCACCGATGAACTCGAGGACGTTCAGGCGAAGGTCTCGCCCGCGTGGTCGGCACACTACGATGCGATCCTGATGGATCGCGAACTGTTCGCACGGATCGACGATCTGTACCACCGGCGGGCGGCACTCGACCTCGACCCGGAGTCTCTCCGGTTGCTGGAGCGATACCACTCCCGGTTCACCCGTGCGGGCGCCGCGCTGGGCGCCGACGCCCAGGATCGGCTCAAGCAGATCAATACCCACCTGGCCGAGCTCACCACCGAGTTCTCCCGCCGCACACTCGCCGATACCAACGCGTGCGCCGTCCACTTCGACTCCGCGGACGATCTCGATGGCCTCGACCCCGATGCCGTGGCCGCCGCGAGGAAGGCTGCCGAGGACGCAGGGACAACGGGCTACGTACTCGCCCTGGGGTATCCGCTCAACCAGCCGAACCTGGCCCGGCTCACGAACCGTGAGGCGCGGCGCCGGGTGTTCGAAGCATCGTCGGGCCGTAACACGCGCGGCGATGACAATGACACCCGCGAACTGATCGCCCGGATCGCCGGCCTCCGGGCAGAACGCGCTGCCCTGTTCGGCTACCCGCATCACGCGGCGTATCAGATCGCCGACCAGACCGCCGGGACCGCCGAAGCGGCACAGCGCATGCTGCTCGACCTGGCCGCGCCGGCGGCACGCAACGCCCGCGCCGAGCGCGCCGAACTGGAGGCGATCGCCGGGCACCCCGTCGAAGCCTGGGACTGGCCGTTCTACGCCCGACTCGCCGAGCAGCGCGCCCAGGCCGGCGAGGGCGAGCCGGGCCCCGCCCTCAGCGACTACCTCGCACTCGACACCGTGATCACCCTCGGCATCTTCGCGGCTGCGACCGGCATGTACGGCATCACCTTCACCGAACGCAGCGATCTCACCCTGCATACCGCCGACGCCCGCGCGTGGCAGGTGGACGGGCCCGACGGCACACCGATCGGTTTGTTCGTGGGCGACTACTTCGCGCGCCCCAGCAAGCGCGGGGGAGCGTGGATGACCAGCTTCGTCGATCAATCCCACCTCCTCGATGCCCTGCCGGTGGTGATCAACGTCTGCAACTTCGTGGCGCCGCCCCCGGGACGTCCCGCGCTGCTCACCCGCGACGAGGTGCGCACCGTCTTTCACGAGTTCGGCCACGCCCTCCATGGGCTGCTCTCGGACGTGACGTATCCGTACTTCTCTGGAACCAGCGTGCCCCGCGACTTCGTCGAGTTCCCCTCCCAGTTCAATGAGATGTTCGCCGCCTGGCCGACAGTCCTGGACGGGTACGCCCGGCATCACGCGACCGGTGAGCCCCTGCCTCAGCGGCTGCGCGAATCCATCCTCGAACCCGGAACCCGCGGTGAGGGATTCAGCACCGTCGAGTATCTCGGTGCCGCGATCATCGACATGGCGTGGCACACCATCGCCCCGGGCACGGTGGTCGACGATGTGGCCGCGTTCGAAGCCGAGGCGCTCGCGGCCGCCGGACTCGATGTTCCCGGTGTACCGCCCCGCTACCGCGGGCCGTTCTTCAACCACATCTTCTCCGGCGGCTACAGCGCCGGGTACTACAGCTACATCTGGTCCGAAGTACTCGACGCCGACGCCGCTGCCTGGTTCACCGCGCATGACGGACCGACTCGGGAGAACGGGGAGCGCCTACGAGCCTCCGTGCTCTCGCGTGGCGGCAGCGTCGACGCCTCGCAGGCCTACCGCGACTTCCGCGGCGCCGACCCGGAGATCGGCCCGCTGCTGGCGCGCCGCGGCCTGAACTGATGCGCTACGGCGTGTGATGCGCCGGGAGGAACGCCGACGCGTCGTGCGCGGTGTCCTCGGCGCGGATCACGTGCACCACGGCGTTGATCAGTGCCAGATGCGTGAACGCCTGCGGGAAGTTGCCCAGGTGTTTGCCGGACTTCGGGTCGATCTCCTCGGCGTACAGCTTCAGCGGTGACGAGTAGGCCAGCAGCCGCTCGCACAGCGCCCGGCCGCGGGCCACCTCGCCGATCTCCACCAACGCCGACACCAGCCAGAACGAGCAGATCGTGAAGGTTCCCTCCTCGCCGGAGAGTCCGTCGTCGGTCTCCTCCACGCGGTACCGCAGCACCAGGCCGTCCTCGGTGAGCTCGTCGGCGATGGCGATCACCGTCGCCCGCACCCGCGGATCGTCGGAGGGCAGGAAGCGCAGCAGCGGCACCAGTAGCAGCGAGGCATCGAGCGCGTCGTTGCCGTACCGCTGGGTGAACACCCCGCGCTCGTCCACGCCGTGTTCGAGGATGTCTTCCTTGATGACGTCGGCCTGCTCGGCCCACTTGCGGGCGTAATCGTCCTCACCGTGCATCGCCGCCAGCTTGGCGCCGCGATCGAGCGCCACCCAGCACATCACCTTCGACGAGGTGAAGTGCTGCGGTTCGCCCCGCACCTCCCAGATGCCACGGTCGGGCTCACGCCAATGCTTGAGCGTCTCCTCGACCTGCTCCTTGAGCACTGGCCACAGGGTCTCCGGGATGCGCTCACTGGACTTGGTGTTCAGGTACACCGAGTCCAGCATCGTGCCCCAGATGTCGTGCTGGCGTTGGTTGTACGCGCCGTTGCCGATCCGGACGGGCTGCGCACCGTCGTACCCCGACAGGTGCGGGAGCTCCTCCTCGATCAGCGTGCGTTCGCCGCCCACGCCGTACATCACCTGCAACGGATGTCGCTCACCGTTGTTCGCCCCCGAGACGTCGGCGATGAACGCGAAGAAGTCCTCGGCCTCCCGGTCCAAGCCCAGTGTGTACAGGCCCCACAGTGCGAACGTCGAGTCGCGCACCCAGGCGTAGCGGTAGTCCCAGTTCCGCTCCCCGTGCGGGGTCTCGGGCAGCGACGTGGTCGACGCCGCGAGCAAGGCACCCGTCGGCGAGTAGGTGAGCCCCTTGAGTGTGAGCGCCGAACGCTGCAGATACGAGCGCCACGGGTGGTCGGGGAACTGGCCCCGGTTGATCCACTGCCGCCACGACTCCGCCGTCGACCACATCTTCTTCGCAGCCTCCGCGAAGGTCTGCGGCACCGGATGCTTGCTCCACGACAGTGCGACGAATGCCTCGTCGCCCTCCTGCATCCTGGTGTGCGCGCGGGCCTCCCTGCCCTCCAGGCCGAGCCGCATGTTGGTGGTGAGCTTCAGCTCGGGATGCAGGTCCGTCTCCGATCGCGCGCGGGCGATCGCCTCGCCGTAGCCGTCCGAGGAGTACTCCCATTTCGCGCCCGCCCGGTTGTAATCGAAGGCCGGCTCGCAGTTGAGCTGCAACTCCACCGTGCCCGAAACGCACCGAACGGTGCGCAGCAGGATGTGCTCGGCATCCCAGTCGGTGGGAGTGCGACGGTGCGTGCGGGACCGTGTCTGGGTGTCGTGCCACGGCCCCATGACCAGGGCGTCCCGCACGATGAGCCAGCCTGTGGAGGTCTGCCACGTGGTCTCCAACATCAGGCTGCCGGGCAGGTAGCGGCGGTCGACCGGGACTCGCACCCCGTACGGGGCGAGCCGGAACGATCCCGCACCGCGATCCAGGATGGCGCCGAACACGCTGGGGGAGTCCGGGCGAGGGATGCACATCCACTCGACGCTGCCGTCCCGCGCGATCAGGCAGGTGTTCTCGCAGTCCGAGAGGAAGGCGTAGTCGTGGATCGGCGGGAAGGCGTTGTCGCCGACGACCACCGCCGCGACCTCGGCTGCCGCTGCCGTGACGACGGCATCGGCGCTGTCTGCTACTGCGTTCTGCTTCGGGGCCATGCAGACAATGATGAGGCACGACCACCGTCCTGTGCGCGTCGGGCGCTAGGCTGGCCCGGTGGACGTGCTGGCGCGATCGGTCGATGCGGTGGAGTTGTGGCTCACCGGTCTGCCCTTTGTCCTGCAGGTTTCCCTGGTGCTGGTTGTACTCTCGATGATCGCAATGCTGGTGGTACAGGTGCTCACCGCACTCATCAATCGGGTGGGCGACGCCCTCCACGGCCCGCTGGGGTCGGCGGGGGAGGAAGAAGACGCAGGTCACGTCCCTGCGGAAGAGGAGCGAAGCGGTGTCTGACAGCGGTGGCGGGTGGCGGTCCTACCTGCCCAAATCGAAGGTCACCCTCGCGCTGATCGCCCTGCTGATCCTGCTCGTGGTCGCGTGGGCATTCACCCGCTGATCTGACTCCGTACGATTCTCGCCTGTCCAGCCCGACGACGAGAACGGCGAGCATGATCGATAAGACCCGCCGCGGCGCCGCCGCACTGTCGCAGCGCGGCCGAGCGCAGGGCATCGTGGTGATCGCCCTCAGCCTGCTGCTCGCAGCGTGCGGAGGCGGATCCACCGATGTACCGCACGGTGCCGACATCTCCAGCGGCCGCTACCAGGTGAACCTCGTCGGTTTCGCCGCCGCTAAGCCGGCCTTCGACGTGGCGATCCCGCTGTTCCGGGCGACCAACCCCGATGTGGGTTTCTCCCAGTCGTACGGCGCCTCCGGCGACCAGAGCCGGAAGGTG
Source organism: Tsukamurella paurometabola DSM 20162 (assembly GCF_000092225.1). Taxonomy (NCBI): domain Bacteria; kingdom Bacillati; phylum Actinomycetota; class Actinomycetes; order Mycobacteriales; family Tsukamurellaceae; genus Tsukamurella; species Tsukamurella paurometabola. Next base: position 2,878,894 of record NC_014158.1, on the reverse strand, counting down.
GCGCGGCACGTCCCCGCCGACGTGGTGAACTTCTCCGTCCAGCCGGACGTGACCCGCGATGTCAAGGCCGGCGTGATCGACAAGACGTGGGAAAAGGCCTATCCCTACGATTCGGTGCCCTTCACCTCGCTGGTCGCGGTGGTCGTGCGTCCGGGCAATCCGAAGAACATCCGGGACTGGAAGGACCTTCTCAAGCCCGGAGTCGAGGTGGTCACCCCGAACCCCGCCAGCTCCGGATCGGCCAAATGGAACCTGCTCGCGCCCTACGCCGCGCTGTCCGACGGCGGTAAGAACCCCAAGCAGGGCCTCGACTTCGTCAAGGAACTCATCCGCGACCACACCACTGTGAGTCCCGGCTCCGGACGCGATGCCACCGCTGCCTTCGACTCCGGGCAGGGCGATGTCCTGCTGAGCTACGAGAGCGAAGCGGTACTGATGCAGCGGCAGAACAAGGCGGACGGTAAGCCGCCCGTCGAGTACCTCTTCCCGCCGCAGACCTTCCGGATCGAGTTGCCGGTCGCCGTGGTGAACACCGCACAGGATCCCGACGCCGCCGAGCGGTTCGTGAAATTCCTGTTCACACCGGAGGCGCAGCGCGCACTCCCCGAATCGGGGTTCCGGGCCTCCGATCCGGAGGTGGCCGCCGCCACCAGCGGGCTCTTCGGTGCGCAGCCGCAGCAGGTGTGGACCATCAAGCAGCTCGGCGCCGAGCTGGGGAAGGGCACCGCCGCCAAGAACAATGGCAAGGATCTCGCGGGATGGCCCGCCGTGGACGCGGCACTGTTCGGCGAGAAGGGCACCATCGCCGCCGCCTACAAGTCCGGGGGCAAGTGATGCGCACGATCAATCCGCTCCGTATCGGCGTCGCGTGGCTGTGGGTCTCGCTCATCGTGCTGCTGCCGATCGCCGCGATCACCGCCACCGCCTTCGACAACGGCTGGTCGGGGTTCTGGGCGGCGCTCACTGCCAAGAACGCGGTATCGACCCTAGCGATCACGGTCTGGGTCTCGCTCCTCGTCACGCTGATCAACGTGGTGATGGGAACCATCATCGCCTGGGTGCTGGTGCGTGATGACTTCCCCGGTAAGGGCATCGTCAACGCCCTCATCGACCTTCCCTTCGCCCTTCCCACGATCGTGGCCTCGATCGTCCTGCTCTCGCTGTACGGGCCGGACAGTCCGATCGGGTTGACTCTCAACGCCACGCAGCCGGCCCTGGTCATCGCACTGGCCTTCGTCACCCTCCCGTTCGTGGTCCGGCAGGTGCAGCCCGTGCTCATCGAGCTCGACCGAGAAGTGGAGGAAGCGGCGGCATCGCTCGGCGCTCCGAACCGGATCATCGTGCGCAAGATCATCATCCCCACGCTGCTGCCCGCGATCCTCTCGGGTGCCGGACTCGCCTTCACGCGGGCCATCGGTGAGTTCGGTTCCGTGGTCCTGGTCGGCGGCAACATCCCGGGTGAAACGCAAGTGGCCTCGCAGTACATCCAGCAGCAGCTCGAAATCGACAATCAGACCGCCGCGTCCGCGGTCTCGGTGGCGCTGCTCGCCATCGCGTTCGTCCTGCTCGCGGTGATGCGGTTCGTCGGCGGTCGCAGCGCCAAGCGGGAGGAGACGGCCGAATGAGACTGTCCACCAAATCCGTACTCGGACTGCGCACCATCGCGCTGGTGTACCTGTTCCTGCTGCTGGTGCTTCCGATCGCGATCATTCTGTACCGATCGTTCGAGCGTGGTCTCGGCGAGTTCTGGTCCTGGATCACCACACCCGCTGCGATCTCCGCTCTGCAATTGTCACTGCTGATCGTTGCGATCGTGGTGCCGCTCAACGTGATCTTCGGTGTGTTCACCGCACTTGCACTGGCCCGCGGCACGTTTCGTGGGAAGGCAGCGCTTCAGGCAGCGGTCGACCTGCCCTTCGCCGTCTCGCCCGTCGTGGTCGGCGTCGCCCTGATCATGCTGTGGGGCGTCGGTGGCTGGTTCGGCGGCATCGAGTCGCTCGGCTTCCGGGTGATCTTCGGTCTTCCCGGCATGGTGCTGGCCACCGTGTTCGTGACACTTCCCTTCGTGGTGCGCGAGGTGGAGCCGGTGTTGCACGAGATCGGCACCGAACAGGAGCAAGCCGCCGCGACCCTGGGAGCCAACGGCTGGCAGACCTTCTGGCGGATCACGCTGCCCGCGATTCGCTGGGGCCTGACCTACGGCGTCGTCCTGACGGTGGCGCGCGCACTCGGTGAATACGGTGCGGTGCTCATGGTCTCGTCGAATTTCCCGGGCATCTCCCAGACCCTCACCCTGTTGGTGAGCTCCCGCAACCACGACGACTACAACACCTTCGGTGCGTACGCGGCGGCGACGCTGCTGATGGGCCTCGCGCTCGTCACGCTCGTGGTGATGACCCTGCTCGAAGCGACCCGGCGGAGGAACCGAGATGACGATTAACGTGGTGGGCGCGAACAAGCGCTACGGCGACTTCGCCGCCCTGGACGATGTGTCGCTGGAGATTCCGGACGGCTCCCTGACCGCGCTGCTCGGCCCCTCGGGCTCCGGCAAGTCAACGCTGTTGCGGTCCATCGCCGGCCTCGATCGTCTCGATTCCGGTCGGGTCGAGATCGACGGGCGCGATGTGACCGACGCGTCGCCGCAGCACCGTGACATCGGATTCGTCTTCCAGCACTACGCGGCCTTCAAGCACATGACGGTCCGCGAGAACGTGGCCTTCGGCCTGAAGATCCGCAAGCGTCCGGCAGCCGAGGTCAACGCCAAGGTCGATGAACTACTCGAGGTGGTGGGGCTCGCCGGCTTCCAGAAGCGCTACCCGGCACAGTTGTCCGGCGGCCAGCGCCAGCGCATGGCGCTCGCCCGCGCCCTCGCGGTCGATCCGAAGGTGTTGCTGCTCGATGAGCCCTTCGGCGCGCTCGATGCGAAGGTCCGCGATGAGCTGCGGGCCTGGCTGCGCCGCCTGCACGACGAGGTGCACGTGACCACCGTGATCGTCACGCACGATCAGCAGGAGGCGCTCGATATCGCCGACCGGATCGCCGTGCTCAACCGCGGCCGGATCGAGCAGGTCGGCACCCCGGGTGATGTCTACGACCGTCCCGAGACACCGTTCGTGATGTCCTTCCTCGGCTCCGTCGCCAAACTCAACGGGATCATGGTGCGTCCCCACGACATCCGCGTGGGTCGCACCCCCGAATTGGCCCGCCAGGGCGAGCAGACCTCCGAGGAGGCGGGCGTACTGCGGGCCGAAGTCGAGCGCGTGGTGTACCTCGGCTTCGAGGTGCGGGTCGAGTTGAAGAATTCGGCGACGGGGGAACGGTTCCACGCTCAGATCACCCGTGGTGACGCGGCCGCTCTCGATCTGTCCGATGGCGACATCGTGTACGTCCGCGCCACCCACGTCCCGGAGATACCCACAGCCTCGTAACCGCCGAAAACCGTTTGCGGACGCAGGTAACGTGGGCGGTATGACCGGATCCTCTGCCATCAAGTTCCAGCGCGTGACCACTCGCGAGCAGTTGGAGGGCTTTCAGCAGTGCGCGTCGATCGGCTTCCAAGGGCACATGCCCGATCAGGAGTCGTGGATGGAAGCGGTATCGGCGCAGCTGGATTCGCTCGACTTTCGGATCGCCATGGACGGCGACCGCACGGTGGGAACCTTCCTGTCGTTCGATCAGGGGCTCACCGCGGTCGGCGGTGCAACGGTGCCCGTGCGTGCGATATCGGCAGTCACCGTACTGCCTACTCATCGCCGACGCGGAATTCTCGGTAACCACATGCGCGACTGTCTCGACGAGGCCCGCGCCAACGGTGTCGCGGCTGCCACTTTGATCGCGGCGGAGTTCGCGATCTACGGTCGTTATGGTTTCGGGCAGAGCACCGAGACCGTCGACTACCGGATCGCCGTCGACCGCGCTGCGCTGCCGAATCCGCCTGTTGACCAGGTGCTGTACGTCGACGGCGAGGAGTACCTGGCGGCCTCCACGCGGATCCGCGAGGTGCTCGCCTTCGCGGGGAGGGTATCCAAGCTCGATATCAACCAGCGGCGGACTGCCGGGCTGATCCGAGGCGACGGCCCTGACACGACGCTGCGCGTGGTCCTTCGGCGCGGTGTTGAGGTGGCGGGCGTGCTGGTGTACACGGTCGAGAACAAGTGGACCGACGGTAGGCCTGATTCCACGCTCAAGATCACCGAGTTGCTCGGAATCGACGCTGCCGCTGAGCGTGACCTGTGGGCCTTCGCGATGAGCATCGACTGGGTGCGATGGGTCGAGGCAGCCCAGCGGCCACTGGACGACCTCGTGACCACCGTGCCCGCGGACCCGCGCGCGGTGCAGGTGTCTAACCGCACCGATTTCCTGTGGATCCGGCCCTTCGACGTCCCCGCGCTGTTCTCGTCGCGCACATACGCCACGGACGATCGGCTGGTACTGGAGGTAACCGACCCCGGATACGACGGTTCCAACCCCGGCCCGGCGCAGGGCCGTTTCCTTATCGACGGTGCGGCCGGAACCTGTACGCCCACAAACGAATCTGCCGATCTCGCCGTCGACGTCGCAGACCTGGGACGGTTGTGGTTGTCCGACGAGCCGGTGTCGCGACGGGTCGCGATCGGTGCGATCCGTGAGCAGGCCGACGGTGCCGCCGCCCGCGCGGATCTGCTGTTGTTCAGCCCGCGGCGTCCGTGGACCGTCGAGATGTTCTGATGACCGATCCTTCGATCTCACCCGAGTACGTGCGGGTGGAGCGGGACATGCACGTCAGCGGTCTGCGCTACGAGTTCGGACCGCCGAACGCGGACCTGCTGCCCCGGGGTGCGCCGATCGACGTCGCGCAATCGCGTGGACTGTGGTTGTCGATTCCGGGCGCGGGCATCGTGGGGATCGGATTCGATGACGGCGGTGACGAGGAGGAGCGAACCCACCGAGTCGCGGATCAGGTGCAGGTCGCCGTCCTCGACTCCGGGCAGGTCGCCACACTGCGTACCTGGCCGCGTGCCGAGCGCGGCGGAAGTCCGCTGTGGGCGCGACTGCGCGACGGTCTCGCCGTATGGGAAAGCACGGATGGCACGGAGCTCCACCGCATCGGCGAGTTGCCGGCCGGACGATAGCTGTTCCCGCGGAGGCTCCTGCCTCGCGCGGAGGATGCAACTCGATGAGGAGTGGGAAACCTCCGCGCGAACGAGGGGATCATCGGGCAGCTGCTTGCGGGCGGGCCTTTGGGGCACACGTCCTCGGCTCTGCCCCGGGTCGGCGTTCCGTAGGAGACCGAGCGCGACCTGGGCCACCGTCTGAGAAGGTCAGACGAGATGCGCGAGTGCGTCACCGACAAGGCCGGCGGCGAGGGTGTTTCCACTCTGTGGATCGATCAGCAGGAAACTGCCCATCTCGCGGTTCTTGTCGTAGTCGTCGGCCACGATCGGCTCCGCCGTCTGCACGCCGATCCGACCGATCTGGTTGAGCTCCAGTCCTTCTCCCGGAACAACCTTGAGGTTCTGCTCGTCGAAGACCGCATCGACCCCGCCGATGATCGCCTGCGTGGTCTTCGTTCCGTGCTTGAGCAGAAGTCGGGCGCCGATGCGCAGCGGCTTCTCGGCCAGCCAGCACACCGTTGCCTCGAACTGCTGTCGGGGCTCGGGAGCGTCTGCGGCGGAGACGATCACGTCGCCGCGAGAGACATCGACGTCATCGGCGAGGATCACCGTCACCGACCGGCCGGTGTGCGCGGACGCGAGCTCGCCGTCGGGAGTGTCGATCCGCTCGACTCGGCTGCGTGTACCCGCGGGCAGTACCAACACCTCGTCGCCCACATCGACCGTTCCGGCCGCCACCTGCCCGGCATACCCGCGGTAGTCGGGGTACTCGGGGGTGCGGGGCCGGATCACGTACTGCACCGGGAAGCGGAAACCGATCGGCGTGATATCCGGATCCGTGGGGATCGACTCCAGGTGTTCGATGAGCGACGGACCGTCGTAGTACGGAGTGGTCTCCGAGCGCGATGCCACGTTGTCGCCGTGCAGCGCCGAGACCGGGATGGCGTGCACCGAATCGTCGGACCAGCCCAATGAAGCTGTCAGCGACCGGAATTCGGCCGAGATCTCGTGGAACACCGAAGCCGGATCGTCGACCAGATCGATCTTGTTGACCGCCAAGACCACGCGCGGCACACCCAGCAGAGACAGCACCGCGGCGTGCCGGCGGGTCTGCTCGATGACACCCTTGCGCGCATCGGTCAGCAGGATCACCACTTGCGCGGTGGACGCGCCCGACACCGTGTTCCGGGTGTACTGCACGTGCCCCGGAGTGTCGGCGAGGATGAACGACCGATTGGGTGTGGCGAAGTACCGGTAGGCCACGTCGATGGTGATGCCCTGTTCGCGCTCGGCGCGCAGACCGTCGACCAACAGCGACAGGTCGGGGGTGTCGAGGCCCTTATCGACCGACGCGCGAGTCACGGCGTCGATCTGATCGGCGAGTACCGACTTCGTGTCGTACAGCAATCGCCCGACCAGGGTCGACTTACCGTCATCGACCGAACCGGCCGTCGCGAGACGCAGAAGCGCGGGGGCGCTGCTCATCAGAAGTAGCCCTCTTTCTTACGGTCTTCCATCGCGGCCTCGGAGACCCGGTCGTCGCCGCGGGTGGCACCGCGCTCGGTGAGGCGCGATGCCGCGACCTCGGCCATGATCTGCTCGTTCGTCGAGGCGGTCGACTCGATCGCGCCGGTGGTGGAACCGTCGCCCACGGTGCGGTACCGCACCGACAGGGTGCGCACCTGCTCGCCGTCGCGCGGGCCGCCCCACACGCCCGAGGTCATGAGCATGCCGTCACGGTCGAACACCTCGCGCTCGTGCGCGTAGTAGATCGAGGCCAGCTCGATGTCCTCGCGGGCGATGTAACGCCAGATGTCGAGCTCGGTGAAGTTGCTGATCGGGAACACCCGCACGTGCTCACCCGGTGCGTGCCGCCCGTTGTACAGGTTCCACAGTTCGGGCCGCTGCTTCTTCGGATCCCACTGGCCGAAAGCGTTGCGCAGCGAGAAGATCCGCTCCTTGGCGCGGGCCCGCTCCTCGTCACGGCGGCCGCCGCCGAACACCGCATCGAAGCGGTTCTCGGTGATCGCATCCAGCAGCGGCACCGTCTGCAGCGGATTGCGGATGCCATCGGCGCGCTCTTCGAGCCGGCCATCGGCGAGGTAGTCCTCCACCGACGCCACGTGCAGGCGGAGGTTGTACTTCTCGACCATCTTGTCGCGGAAGGCCAGCACCTCCGGCAGATTGTGACCGGTGTCCACGTGCAGCAGGGCGAAGGGCAGCGGCGCCGGCCAGAAGGCCTTGACCGCGAGGTGCAGCAGCACGGTCGAGTCCTTGCCACCGGAGAACAGGATCACCGGACGCTCGAACTCGCCGGCCACCTCGCGGAAGATGTGGATCGCCTCCGACTCGAGCGCGTCGAGGGTGCTGAATTCGGTGCTCGTAGCCGGAGGATTCTCGGAAATGGTCATGAGGCGTGCAGTCCGCATTCTGTCTTGGTCGAACCGGCCCAGCGGCCGCTTCGAGGATCGGATCCGGGAGCCGGCTTCTTCGTGCAGGGCTGGCACCCGATCGACGGATAGCCCTCGTCGACCAGCGGATTCACCAGGACACCGTTCGCGTCGATGAACTGCTGCATCTGCTCGTCGGACCAGTCGACGATCGGATTCACCTTGAGCAGGCCGAAGCCCTCGTCGAACGAGATGAACGGCGCGTTCGCGCGCGTCGGCGACTCCACCCGGCGAATACCGGTGACCCAGGCGCGGTAGCCCTTGAGAGTCTCCCGCAGCGGCACCACCTTGCGCAGGTTGCAGCACTGCGCCGGATCGCTCGCGAACAGGTCCTTGCCGAGCAGAGCGTCCTGCTCGCCGACGCTGTGCTCCGGTGTCACGTTGAGCAACTCGACGTCGTAGACCGCCTCGACCGCATCACGCATGCCGATGGTCTCGGGGAAGTGGTAGCCCGTGTCCAGGAACAGCACCTTCGGCCGGTCCTGGACCTGCTTCGCGAGGTGCACGAGCACCCCGTCCTGCATGTTCGACGCGACCACGAAGTCCTCGCCGAAGGTATCCAGTGTCCACCGCAGCAGGGTGAGTGCATCGGCGCCCTCCAGCTCCTTCGAGGCGCGTTCCGCGAGGGCGCGCAGCTCGTCAGCAGTGGCGTCGGTCAGGGAATTCGATGGGGCAGTCACCGTAGATCCTCCTCGGCGGCCCGGAGCGTCCACTGCGCGAAGCGTTCGTCGCCCTCGCGCTGTGCCACGAAGTTCCGCACCACTCGCTCGATGTAGTCCCCGAGCTCCGTCGACAGCACCTTGTGTTGGCGCAGCTTACGGCCGAACCCGCTGTCGAGCCCGAGGCTTCCACCAAGGTGAACCTGGAAGCCCTCGACTTGATTCCCCTCGTGGTCGTCCACGAGCTGGCCCTTGAAGCCGATGTCGGCGATCTGGGACCGGCCGCACGAGTTGGGGCAGCCGTTGATGTTCACCGTGATCGGGACGTCCAGCTGGGCGTTGATGTCGGCGAGTCGCTGCTCCAGTTCGGGCACCAGCACCTGCGAGCGCTTGCGGGTCTCGACGAAGGAAAGCTTGCAGAACTCGATGCCGCTGCACGCGATCAGGTTGCGCCGCCAGATCGACGGGCGCCCCTGCAGGCCCACCGGCGCCAGCTCGTCGATCAGAGAGTCGACCTGGTCGTCGGGGACGTCGAGCACGATCAACTTCTGATACGGCGTGAACGAGGCCCGGTCCGAGCCGACCCGCTCCATCGCATCGGCCACCTTGCTCAGCACCGTGCCCGAGACGCGGCCGGCGATGGGGGAGAAGCCGACGGCGTTGAGGCCGTTGCGCAGCTTCTGCACGCCGATGTGGTCGATGGGACGCTCCGGCTGTGCGGGAGCGGGGCCGTCGATCAGCGTGCGGCCGAGGTACTCGTCCTCCAGGACCTGGCGGAACTTCTCGATCCCCCAGTCCTTGACCAGGAACTTCAGTCGCGCCTTCGAGCGCAGCCGGCGGTAGCCATAGTCGCGGAAGATCGAGACCACGCCCTCCCAGACGTCGGGCACCTCGTCGAGCGGGATCCAGGCGCCCACCCGCTGCGCGAGCATCGGATTCGTCGACAGGCCACCGCCGACCCACAGATCCAGGCCGGGGCCGTGCTCGGGGTGCACCACGCCGACGAAGGCCACGTCGTTGATCTCATGGACCACGTCCTGCTGGCCCGAGATCGCGGTCTTGAACTTGCGGGGAAGGTTCGAGTACTTCGGATCGCCGATGTAGCGGCGCACGATCTCGTCGATCGCCGGCGACGGATCGAGGACCTCGCCGAAGGACTCGCCCGCCAGCGGCGAGCCGAGCACCACGCGCGGGCAATCGCCGCAGGCCTCGGTGGTCTTGAGGCCCACGGCCTCCAGGCGCTTCCATATCTCGGGTACGTTCTCGATCTCGATCCAGTGGTACTGGACGTTCTCGCGGTCGGAGAGATCGGCGGTATCGCGGGCGAATTCCGTCGAGATCTCGCCCAACACCCGCATCTGCTCGGCGTTGAGCTTCCCGCCGTCGCAGCGCACCCGCATCATGAAATACGGGGCTTCGAGCAGGTCGATGTTCTCGTCGCCGGTGTAGGTGCCGTCGTATCCCTGCTCGCGCTGGGTGTACAGGCCCCACCAGCGCATCCGGCCGCGTAGGTCCGACTTGTCGATCGAATCGAACCCCTGCTTGGAGTAGATGTTCTCGATCCGGGCCCGCACGTTGAGCGGGTTGTCGTCCTTCTTGGTCTGCTCGTTCGCGTTCAGCGGTTCGCGGTAGCCCAGCTTCCACTGGCCCTCGGACTTCCGCTGTGCCGGGCGCTTGCGAGCGGGCCGCGCGGGAGCGGCGTCAGCGGAGGAAAGGGGAGCGTCGGCAGTCGACGTCATGAAGACTCCTGTGGATTAACGAAGATGGCGCGCCGGGCTGTGGCGCAAGAGCGGTGCGGCGCGCAGAAACGCCTTCAATCAGGCCTGACAGCTGCTGCTGCAGACCCGCAGGTAGTCAATGTGCCGGCGCGAAGCCAGCAGCTCACCCTGTCCATCCATCGGGATCATTGTGCCACCGGCTGGACGAAAGTTGGAATCGGGGTGGTTCGAACCACACTGCGCTCGCGCCACCGACCGGTTCGGCCCTGGCCGCCGCGACTGCCAGACTGAAGGGATGACGCAGTCCCTCGCCGCCCCCACTCTGCCCTCGCTGGAGGGCAGCTCTGCGCCGTTCGGGCTCTATCTGCACGTTCCGTTCTGCGCCACCCGCTGCGGATACTGCGATTTCAATACCTACACCGCGGGTGAGTTGGGCGGATCCTCGTCGCCGCAGGCGTGGGCCGAAGCCATCGACGGGGAACTGGCGCTGGCGCGTGCGACCGTCGGCGATGTGCCGGTGCACACGGTGTTCGTGGGCGGCGGCACACCGTCGTTGCTCGGCGGAGACGGCCTCGCCGCGCTGCTCGACACCGCCCGCCGCCACTTCCGGTTCGTCGACAACGCCGAGATCACCACCGAATCGAACCCGGAATCCACCTCACCCGAGTTCTTCCGACGGCTCCGCGATGCGGGGTTCACTCGCGTCTCGTTGGGCATGCAGTCGGCGGCCGCTCACGTGCTCACCGTGCTCGACCGGACGCACACACCGGGACGCGCGGTCGCGGCGGCGAAGGAGGCCCGCGCGGCGGGCTTCGAGCACGTGAACCTCGACCTGATCTACGGCACCCCCGGGGAAACCGATGCCGATCTCGCGGCCTCGTTGGATGCGGTGCTCGATGCGGGCGTGGACCACGTCTCGGCGTATGCGCTCATCGTCGAGGACGGAACCGCCTTGGCCCGCCGGATCCGCCGCGGCGAATTGCCCGACACCGATGACGACGTCTTGGCGCGGCGCTACGAGCAGGTGGACGGCGCGCTGCGCGGCGCCGGCTTCGACTGGTACGAGGTGTCGAACTGGGCGCGCAGCGACGCCGCACGGTGCCACCACAACGAGTTGTACTGGGAGGGCGCCAACTGGTGGGGAGCCGGCCCGGGCGCCCACGGGCACATCGCCGGGACCCGCGTGTGGAACATCAAGCACCCCGCCCGCTACGCCGATGCCGTCGGCCGCGGCGAACTGCCACTGGCCGGGCACGAGACACTCACCGCGGAGCAACAGCACGTCGAGGACGTGATGCTGCGGGTGCGGATGCGGTCGGGCCTGCCGCTCGCGGTCCTCCGCCCTGCGGAGCGCGAACGCGCCGACGCCGAGGCCGCCGAGGGCAACCTCGACCGCGTCGGTGCGGCCTACGTGCTCACCGACGCCGGGCGACTCCTCGCCGATGGCGTGGTACGCCGCATCCTCGACTGACGATCAGGCCAGCGACCACACCACGGTGACGGTCACACTCAGCGACTGTTCGCCGGATTCGATCGGAACCGGCGCCGCAGCCGTGCCCTGGAGGCCGCCCGGTGCCGAGAAGTCGCGGGTGCCCGGCGCGCGCGCCGACGGGACCTCGCTCACCGTCCGGACCTCGCCGAGCTTGCCTCCCGCCAGCTTCGCGTACTGCTCCGCGCGGGTCTTGGCCGCGGCGAAGGCCTTATCGCGAGCGGTGGCCTTGAGGGCGTCGTCGTTCTCGATGTCGAAACCCACCGAGTTGATCCGAGTGCCGTTCCCGCCCGCGGTCGCGAGATCGCCGAGCAGCTTCGACGCGGTGTCGAGCTTGCGCACCTTGATGGTCAGCGATTGCGTCGCCTCGTAGGCCGTGATCGCCTGGTCCGGACCGGTCCGGGCGGAGACGTCGACGTTCGCGGTGGAGATGTCCTTGCGATCCACGCCGTTCGCGGCGGCAGTATCGATCACCTTCTGGGCGCCCTCGGAAGACTGGTTCAGGGCGGACGAGACATCGCCCGCCTGATGCTGGACTGCCATCTTCACCGTGAGCACATCGGGTTTGCCGCTGGCCTCGCCGGTTCCGACCGCGGTGATCTCGCGGGGGGAGCCGTTCGAGTCGCCCGACGAACAGGCCGCCACGGAGCCGGCCGCCGCGACGGAGACGAGCGCAACGGCCCCGGCGGTCCGCCACCGACGCACCGTGCTGGATTTCGAGTTCGACATGATCTCGATGGTGCCAGCGCCGTCGCCGTCCCGCGCGGGTTCGGCCGTTACCTCAACGCACCTATCGCTGAGCCAACTCCCATTCCACGACGACGCGTGCGCTGACCGACCGCTCGCCCACGGCCATCGCCGGTCCGCTGTCGGCGGCCTGGCGCGCGGCGAACATCACCTCGGGCACCGGTCCGTGCCCGGACGGCTCGTCCGCGATCGACACCACGGCGCCCAGCGTGACGCCGGCCAGAGAGGCGTAGTGCTCGGCCTTGCGCCGGGCATCGGCGAACGCGGCCTCCCGGGCCCGGTCCAGCGGGCCCGCACCGTCGGAGACCGCGAAGCTCACCGATTCGATCCGGGCCGCGTCACCCGCCGCTGTCGCGGCGGCCTGCAGTACCGCGGCCGCGCGGTCGGTGTCCCGAATCGTGACGGTGAGGGACTCGGTCGCGGCGTAACCCTCCAGCCGCCGGTCCTCCCATGGCCCCGTTTCGACCGGCTGCAGGCCGACGTCGGTGGTGGCGATATCGGCGTCGGCGACGCCTGCCCGGTGGACCGCCGAGACCACGGCGTGGGCCGCACCCGATGCGCCGGAGAAGGCGGAGGCCACGTCCCCCGCGCGGCTCTGTACCCCGATCCGGGCGATCACGACGTCGGGGATCGCGGGGGCCGAACCGGAGCCGGTCTGACGGATGGAACGGGTCATGTCTGTGCCTTTCAGTCGCGCCGCGCGTGCTTGCCGTGCTTCACCGAGGATGCCGGACGGGGCGGGGTACCGGGCGCGAGCACGTGCACGCGGCAATGCAGCACCTGCCGGCCGCGCAGCGCGGCGCGGACCGCCCGGTGCAGGCCGTCCTCGAGATACAGGTCGCCGTTCCACTCGACAGCGTGCGGGAACAGGTCGCCGTAGAACGTCGAGTCCTCGGAGAGCAGCCGGTCGAGAGCGAGGACCGCGGTCGTGGTGACCAGCTGGTCGAGGCGCACTCTGTGCGGCGGGATCTTCGACCATTCGCGATGAGTGAGGCCGTGATCGGGGTACGGCTTTTCGTCGAGAACGCCCTTGAAGATCACCGTTCGACTCTAGCCCGCGTAAGCTGGACCTTCGAAGAAGAACCCAGCCCGAACGGAGGTGACGCGCTCGATGTCGAGCACCGAGGACCGGCGTTTCGAGGTACTGCGCGCGATCGTCGCCGATTACGTCGAGACGCAGGAACCCGTGGGATCGAAGGCTCTCGTGGATCGGCACCAACTCGGTGTGTCCAGCGCGACCGTGCGCAACGACATGGCGGTGCTCGAGGCGGAGGGCTACATCACCCAGCAACACACCAGCTCGGGCCGCATCCCCACCGAGAAGGGCTACCGGCAGTTCGTCGACCGCATCGCACAGGTCAAGCCGCTGTCGTCGGCGGAGCGTCGGGCGATCCTCCAATTCCTGGAGACCGGTGTCGACCTCGATGACGTGCTGCAGCGGTCGGTGCGGCTGCTGGCGCAGCTCACCCGGCAGGTCGCCGTGATCCAGTACCCGGTGATCAGTTCGGCGCGGGTGCGGCACCTCGAAGTGGTGGCGCTGGCCCCCACGCGGCTGCTGCTCGTGGTGATCCTGGACTCCGGGCGGGTGGAGCAGCGGCTGGTCGAGCTGGGCGACGCCGCGTCCGACGAGGAACTCGCACGGCTGCGCGATCTGTTCGGCGCCGCCGTGCACGGCAAGGTGATCCCCGATGCGTCGATGGCGGTCGCCGACTTGGCCCCGCTCGCCCCGCGCGATATGCGCGATGCCGTGATCCGGATCTCGACGGTGCTGGTGGAGACCTTGGTCGAGCGTGCGGACGACCGCCTCGTGCTGGGTGGCACCGCGAACCTCACCCGGAACGCCGGTGATTTCGACGCCGTCTCCGGATCGCTGCGCAGCGTGCTGGAGACGCTGGAGGAACAGGTCGTGGTGCTCAAGCTCCTCACCGCCCGCCAGCAGCCCGGCATGGTCTCGGTGGCCATCGGCTCCGAGACGCAGGACGAGAATCTGCGGGGCGCCTCCGTGGTGTCCACGGGCTACGGCTCGTCGGGCGCCGTGTTCGGCGGCGTCGGCGTGCTCGGGCCGACGCGGATGGACTATCCAGGCACGATCGCATCCGTCGCCGCCGTTGCCCGGTACGTCGGAGAGGTGCTGGGAGCTCGCTGACCAGCCCGAATGGTCCCATCGCCAGACGTGGTGGAATCATGAGTTGAGTGGAGCCCGCTCTGGTCTCCACGCTCGAAAGACCTGTACGAGTTCGTTGTGAGGAATTAGCTGCTGTGGCCCGTGACTACTACCGCATCCTGGGCGTCGATTCGAAGGCCTCCGACCAGGAGATCAAGCGCGCGTACCGGAAGCTGGCCCGCGAGCTGCACCCGGATGTGAACCCCGACGATGCGGCGCAAGAGAAGTTCCGCGACGTCTCCGACGCCTACGAGGTGCTCAGCGACCCCGAGAAGCGGCGGGTGGTCGACATGGGCGGCGATCCGCTCGACAGCTCTCCGGGTGGGTTCGGGGGAGGCGCCGGCGGCTTCGGTGCCGGCGGCTTCACCGGTGGGCTCGGCGACGTCTTCGAAGCGTTCTTCGGCGGCGGAATGGGTGGTGGCGGTCGCGGCCCGCGTGGCCGGGTGCGTCCCGGGGATGACGCCCTCATCCGCATGGAACTCGATCTGGAGGAGTGCGCCACCGGCGTGAGCCGCGAGATCACCGTCGACACCGCCGTGCTCTGCGACAAGTGCCAGGGTGCCGGTACCGAGGGCGACTCGAAGCCCACGACCTGCCCCACCTGCCAGGGGGCGGGCGAGGTCCAGTCGGTTCAGCGGTCCTTCCTCGGCCAGGTGATGACCTCACGTCCGTGCCCCACCTGCTCCGGTGCCGGTGAGGTCATCCAGAATCCCTGCTCCAAGTGCGCCGGTGACGGCCGTGTACGCAGCCGCCGCACCCTCACGGTGAAGATCCCGGCGGGTGTCGGCGACGGTATGCGCGTGCGGCTCGCCGGCCAGGGTGAGGTCGGCCCCGGTGGCGGTCCCGCCGGAGATCTGTACGTCGAGGTCACCGAACGAGAACACGAATTCCTCGTGCGTGACGGCAACACACTGCACGTCACGGCGCGGGTTCCGATGTTCGACGCTGCACTCGGCGGTGCGGTCACCATGCCCACCGTGATCGACGGTGAGCTCAGCGTCGAGATCCCCGCCGGTATTCAGCCCGGCGATACCAAGGTGCTGCGCGGGCACGGTATGCCGCAGGTCAACACCCAGAACCGGGGCAACCTGGTGGTGCACTTCGATGTGGTCGTCCCGGCTCGCCTGGACAAGAAGCAGGCCGAGAAGCTGCGTGAGTTCAAGGCGTTGTTCCCGGGCGAGGAACCCCACGTGGCCCGTCGCGGCGGACCGGATCAGTCCAGCGGGCTGTTCTCCCGGCTCCGCGACACGTTCGCCGGACGGTAACCGCAGGTGGCGGCCACCGTCTTCCTCGCGGAGGTGTTGCCGGCGCCCGGCGAGGAGTACCTGCTCGACGGTGACGAGGGGCGGCACGCTGCCGCAGTGCGCAGGATCCGGGTAGGGGAGGAGCTGGTGCTCTCCGACGGTGCCGGAGGCTTCGCCCGGTGCGCGGCCGAGGCGGTCGGAAAGTCCGATGTCACGGTGCGGTGTGCGCAGACCTGGACGGTTCCCGCGCCCTCACCACGGGTGATCGTGGTGCAGGCCCTCCCGAAGTCCGATCGCGCCGAACTCGCCGTCGAATTGGCCACCGAGGCCGGTGCCGATGAGATCGTGCCGTGGCAGGCAGCACGATGCGTCGCGCGGTGGGACGGTGCGAAGAGCAAGGCCGAGAAGGGGGTCGCACGCTGGCGTGCGGTGGCCCGGTCCGCCGCGAAACAGGCTCGCAGAGCGTATGTTCCGCGAGTCCACGATCTGGTGACCGGTCGCGAACTCATCCCGCTACTCACCAGTATGGATGCGAATGTAGTTGTCTTGCATGAAGGTTCAGCGGTGCCTTTGGGTGAGGTTGACTTCTCAGTAACAACAACCGTCGTTATTGTGGTGGGACCGGAGGGCGGAATCAGCCCCGAGGAATTGGACGCCCTGGTCGCGATGGGTGCGCAGCCCGCACTCCTCGGCCCCACGGTG
This sequence comes from Tsukamurella paurometabola DSM 20162, assembly GCF_000092225.1. Classification (NCBI taxonomy): domain Bacteria; kingdom Bacillati; phylum Actinomycetota; class Actinomycetes; order Mycobacteriales; family Tsukamurellaceae; genus Tsukamurella; species Tsukamurella paurometabola. The sequence goes on along the minus strand of NC_014158.1, from coordinate 2,862,628 downwards.
CTGCGGACTTCGACCGCGGCGGCGGTGGCACTCGGGGCCATCGGCGTCCTGACCGACAGGTGGGCGCAGACCCCGCCGGCTTGAGGGCTCGACCACGGAAGGCACCTACACGATGGCGCGTCGCATCTTCTACGGCAGCGAGGAATCGCAGCACGGGCACTTCTACCCGGGCGACGATGCGAAGCCGCTGATCACGCTGGTGCACGGCGGCTACTGGCGGAACCTGTATTCGATGACGATGGAGTCCAAGGTCGCGAAGGATCTCAACGACCGCGGCTATCCGGTGTGGAACGTCGAGTACCGGCGCGTAGGCGAGCCCGGCGTGGTGTGGCCCATCCCGGGCGATGATGTGCTTGCCGCCATCGACTACGGCACCCAGAAGCTGGCCAAGAGCGGCCACATCGTCGCGGCGCACAGCGCCGGGGCCACGCTGGCCGTGTGGGCGGCGGCGCAGCGCCCCGACCTGCTGGGTGTCATCTCCCGCGGCGGTGTGCTCGACCTCATCGAGCGTGGCGACGGCGATCAGTCGATGCGGCTGCTCTTCGATCTGGGACCGAACGCGAACCCACGGCTGATCAAGCGCACCTTCGCGCAGGCCAGCCCCGTCGCTCAGATGCCTTTCAAGACCCCGGTCCGGGCGCTGCACGGCCGCCTCGACGAGCAGGTGCCCTATCAGCTTTCGGAGTGGTTCCTCTCGCAGGCGCAGGAGAACGGCATGGACGCCACTCTGACCATGATCGAGGGCGAGGGACACGACGATTTCCTCGAGCCCGGCTCGAAGGGGCATGCGGCCACGGTCGCCGCGATCGAGGAGCTCTCCGCGCGCTGACGGTCCGCCACGCGAATCTCAGAGGCGGTACCACCCTCCGGGGGACTAAACTGGAGATATCCGCCCCGGCAGGGGCGGTGTCCCACCTCTCCGACGAAGGATTGACCCACCGCGTGGTAGATCGAACCAGTTCCGAAACCCGTACCGAGGCCGTCGGCCGGGCGCGGTCGACGATCGAGATCCCCATCGAGCTCACGTTCGGGCTGCTCGGCCCCGCGGACGCGAATCTTCGTGCCCTCGAATCGGCCCTGACCGCCGACATCCACGCCCGCGGCAATGTCATCAACCTCTCCGGCGCGCCCGCCGATGTCGCGCTCGCCGAGCGCGTGATCGCCGAGTTGCTCGCGGCGGTGCGCAGCGGTGTCGCGGTGAGCCCGGAGGAGGTCCGCCGTTCGATCGGCATGATGACCGACGGCTCGGGGGAGTCGCCCGCCGAGGTCCTCACGCTCGACATCATCTCGCGCCGCGGGAAGACGGTGCGCCCGAAGACCGTCAACCAGAAGAAGTACGTCGACGCGATCGACGAGCACACCATCGTGTTCGGCGTCGGTCCTGCCGGTACCGGCAAGACGTATCTGGCGATGGCGAAGGCAGTCCAAGCGCTCCAGTCCAAGCAAGTCAGCCGCATCATCCTGACCCGGCCTGCGGTCGAGGCCGGCGAACGGCTGGGCTTCCTACCCGGCACGCTCAACGACAAGATCGACCCGTATCTGCGACCGCTGTACGACGCGCTGCACGACATGATGGATCCCGAGGCGATCCCGAAGCTGATGGCGGCGGGCGTGATCGAGGTGGCCCCGCTGGCGTACATGCGCGGCCGCACGCTCAACGACGCGTTCATCATCCTCGACGAGGCGCAGAACACCACGGCCGAGCAGATGAAGATGTTCCTCACCCGTCTCGGGTTCGGCTCGAAGATCGTGGTGACCGGCGATGCGACGCAGGTCGACCTGCCGGGCGGCGCCACCAGCGGCCTGCGTGCGGCAGTCAACATCCTGCGCGGTATCGACGACATCCATATCGCCGAGCTGTCCAGTGCCGACGTGGTGCGCCACCGCCTGGTCGCCGAGATCGTGGACGCCTACTCCGAATTCGAGGAGCAACTCGCCTCCAGCAAGGTGCGCCCCCAACTGGGTGCGCGCCGGATACCGGGCCGCCGATGAGTATCGAATTCGCCAACGAGTCGGGTTTCGACGTCGACGAGGCCGAGCTGGTTGCGGTGGCCGCCTTCGCCATCGCCGCGATGGACGTGCACCCCGGCGCCGAGCTGAACATGCTCGCCGTGGATCTGGACACCATGGCCGATCTGCACGTGAAGTGGATGGATCTGCCCGGTCCTACCGACGTGATGAGCTTTCCGATGGACGAGCTCACCCCGGGCGGGCGGCCGGATATGGTCGACGCGGGCCCGGCCACCCTCGGCGATATCGTGCTGTGCCCACAATTCGCGGCCGAACAGGCCGAGGCCGCCGGGCATTCCACCGCCCACGAGCTGAACGTGCTCACCGTGCACGGCGTGCTGCACCTGCTCGGCTTCGATCACGCGGAGCCCGAAGAGGAGCGTGAGATGTTCGGCCTGCAGGACAGCATTCTCGCCGAGTACTACGCGGAGCTGCGCGAGAACGAGCGACGCGCCAAGCAGAGCGCCCGTGATGACAAACTGCTGGGCCGCACCGGCTTCCTCGGCCGGCGGGACTGATCCGTGAGCTCGTCGATCCTCCTGGTCATCGGCGTCGTCGCACTGGTCCTGCTGGGAGGCTTGTTCGCCGCCGTCGACGCCGCGTTACTCACCGTTTCGCCGGCCCGCGTCGAAGACCTGGTCGAGGACAACCGACCGGGCGCGAAGCGATTGCAACGGGTCTTGCAGAACCGCCCGCTCTACGTGAATCTCGCTGTGCTGCTTCGGACCGCCTGCGAGATCTCGGCCACCGTACTGATGTTCATGGTGCTCGATCGCTACCTGTCCACCGCGTGGACGGCCGTGATCACCGCCGTCACCATGACTGTCGTCAGCTACGTCCTGATCGGCGTGGGGCCGCGCACCCTCGGCCGCCAGCACGCCTATTCGCTCGGTTGCGCGGCGGCATTGCCCATGCAGGTGATCGCGACACTGATGGGCCCGATCACCAGGCTGCTCATCCTGCTCGGTAACGCCGTCACCCCCGGTCGCGGATTCCGCAACGGCCCGTTCGCGACCGAAGTCGAACTGCGTGAGCTCGTCGATATGGCGCAGCAGCGCGGAGTGGTCGATGCGGACGAGGGCAAGATGATCCAGTCGGTCTTCGAACTCGGCGATACCGCCGCCCGCGAGGTGATGGTGCCACGCCCCGAGATCGTGTGGATCGAATCCGATAAGACGGTCTCCCAGGCGATTCGGCTCGCCGTGCGCTCGGGCCACTCCCGGATACCGGTGATCGGCGAGAACGTCGACGATGTGCGGGGCGTGGTCTACCTCAAAGACCTCGTCGCGCTGCCCGACGGTGCCGATCGGCATGCCATCGAGGTGGGCACGATGGCCCGCGACGCGGTTTTCGTGCCGGACTCGAAGCCGGTGGACGCGCTGCTGCGCGAGATGCAGTTGACCAACAACCACATGGCCGTGCTGGTCAACGAATACGGTTCCATCGCCGGCCTGGTGACCATCGAGGACGTGCTGGAGGAGATCGTCGGCGAAATCACCGACGAGTACGACGCCGACGAGATCGCTCCCATCGAGGACCTCGGCGGCGGCGTGTACCGGGTGTCCGCGCGGCTCGACCTGGAGTCGCTGGGCGAGCTGTACGACAAGGACATCGAGGAGGACGAGGTCGACACGGTCGGTGGCCTGCTCGGACTCGTGCTCGGGCGCGTCCCGCTGCCCGGCAGCGAGGCGCAGGCGCACGGCCTGTTGCTGGAGGCCGAGGGGTCCACGGATCGTCGTGGGAGGATGCGGATTACCACCGTCGTGGTGCGCCGCGCCGACGACGAAGATGACGAGGTCGCCTCCGATGAGGCGGACGAGAAGGAGAGCGTGTGAGTGAGATCGGCGAGGAGGACCGCAAACTGATGACCCTGGCGCGCGGCGCGATGGCTCGTGCGGGCGCCGATCACGGTGCCGCCGTGCGGGATCTGGATGGCCGCAGCTATGCCGGTGCACCGGTGGCGTTGGCGGCGTTGTCGCTCACCGCGCTGCAGGTGGCGGTGGCGACCGCCGTCAGTTCCGGTGCGCAGGGCTTCGAGGCCGCCGTCCTGATCGGCGAAGTCGACGGTGCCGACCCGGGCGTCGCGGCTCTGCGCGAGGTGACGCACGAGGCGCACGTCCTGCTCGTCGATGCGGCGGGGGAGGCGCGACGATGACCGATACCCCCGAGAACATCGGCCCCGCCGATACAGATTTCCGTTCCGGGTTCGTGTGCTTCGTGGGCCGGCCGAACACCGGCAAATCCACGCTGACCAACGCGCTGGTGGGTTCCAAGGTGGCGATCACCAGCTCGCGGCCGCAGACCACCCGGTCGACGATCCGCGGGATCGTCAACCGACCGAACTGCCAGCTGGTGCTCGTGGACACGCCCGGTCTGCACCGTCCCCGGACACTACTGGGGCAGCGGCTCAACGATCTGGTGCGCGACACCTACTCCGAGGTCGACATCATCTGCCTCACCATCCCCGCCGACGAGAAGATCGGTCCCGGCGACAAGTACATCCTGGATCAGGTGCGGCACATGGCACCCCGGACGCCGCTGTTGGGTGTGGTCACCAAGATCGACAAGGTGGGCCGCGACAAGGTGGCCGAACAACTACTCGCCGTCTCGAAGTTCCTGGGCGAGAACAGCGATGTGATCCCGGTGTCGGCGGCGTCGGGCGAGCAGGTCGAGGACTTGGTGCAGTTGCTCGCATCGAAGATGCAGCCCGGTCCGGCGTTCTACCCGGACGGCGAGGTCACCGATACCGACGACGACACCATGATGGCCGAGCTGATCCGCGAGGCCGCTCTGGAAGGCGTGCGCGACGAATTGCCGCACTCGTTGGCCGTGGTGATCGAGGAGGTCATCGAGCGCGAGCAGACCGAGGCGCAGGTTAAGGCAGACAAGCCCGGGATGCTCGATGTGCACGCGCTGCTGTACGTGGAGCGCCCCTCGCAGAAGGCGATCATCATCGGCAAGGGCGGTTCACGCCTGAAGTCCGTGGGCACCGAGGCCCGTACCGAGATCGAGAAGCTGTTGGGCCGCAAGGTGTACCTGTCACTGCATGTGAAGGTAGCCAAGGACTGGCAGCGTGACCCGAAGCAGCTGGGCCGCCTGGGCTTCTAGCGCTCGGTGAGCCGGGCCCGCCGGCCTCCGTGTCGATGACGGTCGCTCGACCCTGTGCCAGGAGTACGCGCGACACGACGGTGACGAGGGGACTGTTGTCGGCGTGGGGTGGGATGATGGAGGGTATGAGGTCGTACCGGGACAGCGCTGTGGTGCTGCGGCAGCACAAGCTGGGGGAGGCCGATTACATCCTCACGCTGCTCACCCGGGAGAACGGCTTGGTCCGGGCCGTCGCCAAGGGGGTGCGGCGCCCGCGGTCCCGGTTCGGGGCACGGCTGGAACTGTTCGCCCACGTCGACCTGCAGCTCTACCCCGGCCGCAATCTCGATACCGTGACTCAGGTGCACTCCATCGCCGCCTACTCCGGCGATCTGGCCGGCGACTACGGCCGGTACACCACCGCCTGCGCCGTGATCGAGACCGCCGAACGGCTCGCCGGTGAGGAGCGCGCCCCGGCGCCCGAGTTGCACCGGCTCACCGTCGGCGCTCTGCGCGCCATCGCCGCGGGCCTGCGCGATCGCGATCTGATCCTCATCTCCTTCCTGCTCCGTGCGATGGATGCCGCGGGCTGGGCGCCCGCGCTCGACCTGTGCGCCCGCTGCGGCGATACCGGGCCGCATCGTGCCTTCCACGTCGCGGCCGGTGGAGCGGTCTGCGTGCACTGCCGCCCCGCGGGGTCGGCGGTCCCGGCGCACGGCGTGCTGGATCTGCTCGCCGCCCTGGCCAGGGCCGACTTCGATTTCGCCGAGACCACGGGCGATCGAGTCCGTCGCCAGGCGAACGGCCTCGCCGCGGCGCACCTACAGTGGCATGTGGGACGGCAGCTGCGATCGCTGCCCATGATCGAGCGGCACGCGCCGCACAGCCAGGTCTCGGCGATGGGCGCCGGGGGAACGGAGGTCGACGGTGCCGGGACTGCGACGGGGTAGGGCCGCCAAGGCCACGTCCACTGCGCCACCGAGCACCGTCCGCCCGCCGGACCCGCACCCGTCGGGAGCCACGCCCCCGGCGATCCCCGCCGAACTGGTACCCAACCACGTCGCGCTGGTGATGGACGGCAACGGGCGCTGGGCCCAGGAGCGCGGGCTTCCCCGCACCAAGGGCCACGAGCAGGGCGAAGCCGTGCTGATGGACACCGTGTGCGGGTGTATCGAGATGGGCGTGAAGAACCTGTCCGCGTACGCCTTCTCCACGGAGAACTGGACCCGCAGCCCGGACGAGGTCCGCTTCCTGATGGGCTTCAATCGTGATGTGATCCGCCGCCGCCGCGACGAGATGAACGAGATGGGTGTGCGGGTGCGCTGGGCCGGGCGCCGACCGCGCCTGTGGCGCAGCGTGATCAAGGAGCTCGAGGTCGCCGAGGAGCTCACGAAGGACAACTCCGTGATGACGCTGACCATGTGCGTCAACTACGGAGGCCGAGCCGAGATCGTCGACGCGACGAGGGAGATCGCCCGACGGGTGGCCGCCGGCGAGATCAGCCCGGATCGGATCACCGAGCAGTCCTTCGCGCACTACCTCTATCTGCCTGATATGCCCGATGTGGACCTGTTTCTGCGGCCGTCGGGTGAGAAGCGTTCATCGAACTTCCTGCTGTGGGAGAGCGCGTACGCCGAGTACGTGTATCAGGACACGCTGTTTCCGGATTTCGACCGTCGTAACCTGTGGGAGGCGTGCCTCGAATACGCCAAGCGGGACCGGCGATTCGGCGGTACCAAGTGAGTGATCCGGGCGCACGGTTCGATGTCCTGCGCAGGCGGCTCGAATCAGCGCTCGGGACCGTCGTCCCGCTGCGCCGGGACGGCGAGGGCACGATCCGTATCGAATTCGGTGAGGCGCCCGCATCCGTGCAGGTCTACGAACTCACCGACGGAATCGACGTCTACGCGGTGACGCAGGTGATCGCGCTGGACCTTCCGCTCACCGACCAGCTGGTCTCCGATGTCGAGGCGGCGGGAGAATCGGTGCAATTCGGCACACTGCGGCTGATGCGCCGCGAGGTATCGGCAGATCTGGTGTTGCAGTACACGTTCCCGGCGAGCGAACTCGGTGGCGATGCGCTGCGCGACTTCGTGGCCTTTCTGCTCTCGCAGGGATTGAACGCGCGCAAGCGTCTCGTCGCCTGATTCAGGGGAGGCGCGCCGAGGTCGTCACGATCAGCTGCGGCGCCACGTACATCCCAGGATCTGCAGCGGCGGAGAAGAACTCATCGAGGTCTGCGTCGTGCACACCGGACGCGCGCAGCTGGCCGGCGAAAGGACCGATGAGCGCCGCCCATCGGTCCACACCGGGGCCGCCGCCGAACCGTGAGACGCGGGTCTCCACCACGATATCGGTGCCGCCGACCGCCCCGATGAGGCCCGGGGCAGCCGCGGCGAAAGTGAGCGACATGCCGCCGCGCTCGGCCCACGAGTGGTAGCCGTCGAAGACTCGTCGTACCGCGCGCGGCGTCGCCGGGTCCAGCGGCAGCGCCAGCGGCTCGGTGATCACGATGTGACCGTCCGCCCGGACCCACGAGCAGACCCGGGCCAGGGCCTCTGCCGCGTCAGCGACGTGCGCGAGCACGTACCGGGCGTGCACGACGTCGTAGGAGACGTCCTCGGGAGGCCGCCACGCCGTGAGATCCGCCGCCACCACGTCGATCTCGCAGGTATCGGGTCCGATCGCGGAGACGTCCCGATCGAGCGCAGTGACGCTGCCGCGGGGCACCACCTCGCGCGCCAGCCGTCGTGCGAGGTCGCCCGTCCCGCAGCCCACGTCGAGGATGTTCCCGCTCGACGGTGGGCGCAGGCGGGCGATCGTCGCCACCGAGAAGTCATCCGAGGACCGGCCTATCGCGGCCAGACGTGTCCGGTCACGGGTGCCGCCCCGAGCGAGCGTGCGCGATTCGTTCTCGGTCCTGGTGCTCACGGGCGACTCCCACTCTCGCGGTTCGTTGCCTAAGCATAGGACCTAGTGGCTCACGGGCGAAGCAGAATCTTGCCGGATCGTCCCGGCCGGGTGTTCGCCGTCGCCGCGTCGGCGATGCGGTCGAACTCGTAGACACCGTCGACCGGGAGCTTCAGCGTGCCCCCGGCCGCGCCGCGGACGATCTCCTCGACCAGTTCGCGGCGCTTGGCCGGCGCCATCTCCTGGCTCACTGTGCGGCCCCAGAACCCCTTGACGGTGAGCTCCTTGAAGATCACGTCGTTCACCGGGATCTCCAGGAGGGCGGTCTGGCCCGCCCCGGCCGCGCTCATCGCACCGAACGAGACCAAGGTGCCGTGGCGGCCGAGTAGCGCTGCGAGATCGGTGCTCGCCGAGCCACCGACGGAATCGATCGCTGCGGCGTAGCCGTCGGCACCGGCCAGGGCCGCAGCGCGCTCGCGCCAGCCGTCAGTGTCGGTGGCGATCACGTTGGCGATGCCGAGGCCGGCCAACTCATCGACGGCTGCCGACCGCCGGACCAGGCCGGTGACGTTGATGCCTCGTGCAGCGGCCAGCTGTGCGAGCAACCCGCCCACCATCCCGTTGGCGGCGTTCTGCACGATCCAGCTGCCCGGTTGCACCTGGAGGTACTCGAGCAGTGAGGCCGCGCTGAAGGGCATCGCGAACAGTTGCGCTGCCATTTCATCGGGGATCGAGTCGGGGACGGGGAGCAGGGTCTCGGCGTTCGCGACGAAGTACTCGGCCCAGGTACCGAACGCGCCGCCGGTCATCACCCGCTGGCCCACCTCCAAGCCCGTGACGCCGTCGCCGAGCTTCTCGATGACGCCGACCGCCTCGGAACCGCTGCGGGCCGGCATCGACGGCTTGTACCCGTAGTCGCCTTTCACGGTCCACAGATCGTGGTTGTGGATCGAGGCGAGCAGGGTGCGGATCAGCACCTGACCGGACCGGGGCTCCGGTACGGGGATCTCTCGGACGGTGAGCACGGTTGCGGGATCGCCGAATTCGTCGTGCATGAGTGCGCGCATGGGAAGTTTCTCCTGATCGGATCGGGTGGTTAGTCGTCGGCGACGGTCACGGTGACGTCGACGTTGCCGCGGACGGCGTTCGAGTACGGGCACACCTGGTGGGCCGCGTCCGCGAGCTCCTGCGCGGTGGTGGCGTCGAGCTCGGGTATCACGACCTCGAGGGTGACGGTCAGCCCGAATCCCCCGTCGCCGTTCGGACCGATGCCGACACGCGCCCCGACACTCGAGCCGTCGATGGCGACCTTCCGGGTGCGCGCGACCAACTGCAGCGCGGAGTGGAAGCACGCGGCGTAGCCGGAGGCGAAGAGCTGCTCGGGGTTCGAACCCTCGCCGCTGCCCCCCATGCCCACAGGGATCGCGAGATCCAGGTCGACCCGTCCGTCGTCGCTGCGGACGTGGCCGTCGCGCCCGGCTCCGGTGGCGATGGCTTCGGCGGTGTACTTGACGTCGATCATGGTGATACTCCTAAGGTTTCGAGTCTCGTGGGGCTATTCGTGGGCATCGCAGAAGCGTTTGGCCAGATCGCGGAGCAGCACGGCCTCGTCGGGGGAGAGGTTGAACTTCTCGCGGACCTCGCGTTGCACCGCTGATACTCGCGGTCGCAGCGCGCGGCCGCTGTCGGTGACGTGCACGGTGACCATGCGCTCATCGGCCTGGTCGCGCCGGCGTTCCACCAGGTCCATCGCCTCCAGGCGCCGGATCAGAGGGGAGAGTGTGCCGCTGTCGAGCCGGAGCCGTTCGCCGAGTGCCGAGACGCTGATCCCGTCGCGCTCCCAGAGCGCCAGCAGCGTCACGTACTGCGTGTACGTGAGTCCCAGTGCGGCCAGCCCGTCCCGATACGCGTTCGAGGCGACCCGGGATGCGGAGTACAGCGCGAAGCACACCTGTGAGTCCAGCAGCTCTTCGATTTCCACCCCTCGAATATTGCACGCAATTCAATTGTGCGCAACATAAATGCGGCTCTCGGTGTACCGTCCAGCCTCGGGCTTTACATATTCTGAAGATATGTCCATCGATCGCTTGACATTTGATGGATAAGTGTCAAATACTGGCGATAGAGCTTATGACCTCAGTCACAGCCCCGCGAGGGGCTATCAGTAAGGAGGGCACCGTGAAGGGCCTGGCTTATATCGACGCCGACGGCAGGGAAGCCGTCTGGACCGACCACAAGAAGCGGCTCTGGCTGTGGGGGCTGTTCGTTCCCACCGCCTTGTTCTTCGCCGTGGGCGTGATGTGGCTGCTCGGCCTCGGGCAGACCCCGCTGATGTACCTCGCTCCGGTGCTGTGGTGGATCGGCCCGCTGTTGCTGTACGTGATCCTCCCGATCGTCGACATCAAGGCCGGCGACGACGGCGAGAACCCGCCGGAAGAGGTGATGGAAGCGCTCGAGAACTCCCGGTACTACCGCTGGCTGACCTACATCTTCCTGCCCTTCCAGCTCGCCTCGCTGGTGGCCATGTGCTACTTCCTCACGGCCGACAACCTCACGTGGCTCGGCGGCGTCTACGCCAGCGGAGGGGGCCTGAGCCTGATCAGTCAGATCGGTCTTACTCTCAGTCTCGGCGTGGTCGCGGGTATCGGCATCAACACCGGCCACGAACTCGGCCACAAGAAGCCGGAGAACGAGCGCTGGATCGCCAAACTCACCCTGGCGCCGGCGATGTACGGCCACTTCTTCATCGAGCACAACCGCGGCCACCACGTGCGCGTCGCCACTCCCGAGGACCCGGCGAGCGGCCGGTTCGGCGAGACCTTCTGGGAGTTCTTGCCGCGCAGCGTGTGGGGCAGCCTGAAGTCCTCGTGGGAGCTGGAGAAGACCCGCCTGCACCGGCTCGGCAAGAGCCCGTGGACGCTGAAGAACGATGTGCTCAACGCCTGGCTCATGACCGTGGTCCTCTACGGCGCGCTGACCGCGATCTTCGGCTGGTACGTGCTGCCCTTCCTGATCATTCAGGGCGTCTACGGCTTCAGCCTGCTCGAATCCGTCAACTACCTGGAGCACTACGGGCTCATGCGGCAGAAGACCGCGTCCGGCCGGTACGAGCGCTGCGCCCCGCGGCACTCCTGGAACTCCGATCGCATCATCACCAACGTCTTCCTCTACCACCTGCAGCGGCACAGCGACCATCACGCCAACCCCACCCGTCGCTATCAGACGCTGCGGTCCTTCGAGGAGGCCCCGTCGCTGCCTCAGGGCTACGCCACGCTGATCGGCCTCACCTACTTCCCGCCGCTCTGGCGCAAGATGATGGACCATCGCGTGCTGGAGCACTACAACGGCGATATCACCAAGGTGAACGTCCACCCCCGCGTGCGTGACAAGGTGTTCGCCAAGTACGGCGCGACGTCGGCCGGAGAGCAGGCCGCCGCATGAGCGCCTTCCAGTGCCCGGTGTGCGACTACGTCTACGACGAGACCACCGGAGCTCCCAGGGAGGGCTGGCCCGCAGGTACCGCCTGGGCCGATATCCCGGATGACTGGAACTGCCCCGACTGCGGGGTCCGAGACAAGATCGACTTCGAACCGGTTTAGGCCGGGAGAGTGAGGATTCCACGATGAGCGACGCACCCTTCAAGCTGTTCCGCTGCCTCCAGTGCGGCTTCGAGTACGACGAGGCCGAGGGCTGGCCCGAGGACGGCATCGAGCCTGGAACCCGCTGGGACGACATCCCCGAGGACTGGTCCTGCCCCGACTGCGGCGCCGCCAAGGCCGATTTCGAGATGGTCGAGGTGGCGCGGGGATGAGCGACGGCGTGGTGATCGTCGGTACGGGCGTCGCGGGCGCCACCGCGGCGCTCGCGCTGCGGTCCGGCGGATACGACGGTGCGATCACGCTCGTCGGGCGCGAGCCGCACCTGCCGTACCGGCGGCCCACGCTCAGCAAGGACGTGTTGCTCGCCGGGATGGAGGTCGAGAAGGCACTGCTCAAGCCCGCGGCGCACTGGGACGAAGCGGGGATCAGCATACGGACGTCCGTGTCCGCGACCGGTGGCGACACCGCGGCGCACACGCTGGAGCTCTCGGACGGCAGCACGCTCGGATACCGGTCCCTCGTGCTCGCGACCGGCGGTACACCCCGCCACCTCGCGGGCCTGGAGCCGGGCCCGCGCGTGAAGTACCTGCGCGAGTTCGCCGATGCGCTCGCGCTGCGCGACGAGCTGGGGCGCGCAGGGAGCGTGATCGTGCTCGGGGCCGGACTCATCGGCTCCGAGGTCGCTTCCGCCGCTGCGAAACTGGGAGTGAAGGTCACGGTCGTCGAACCGGCGCCACTGCCGCTCGCGCGGGTGGTGCCGCCCGCAGTGGGAGAACGACTCGGGGCATTGCAGCGCGGAGCCGGGGTCGAACTGCTGCTCGGGGTGCGGCCGGGGGAGATCGGCATCGACCCCGAGCAGGTGGCGGTCAGCCTCCCCGGCCGGGGTGTGCTGGTGGCCGACCTGCTGGTGGTCGCGGTGGGCAGCTCCGCCGACACGGGGCTGGCCGAGCGACTCGCGCTGCGGGTCGACGACGGTATCGTGGTCGACGAGCGGTACCGCAGTTCGGCCGAGGACGTCTACGCGATCGGTGACTGCGCCCGAGTGCCCAACCCCATCGAGGGCGGCACCTACCGCGCCGAGAACTGGTCGGCGGCACAGGATCAGGGCACGGCGCTCGCGCAGGTGCTCCTCGGCGGGAACCCGGCGCCGACGGTGCCCTGGGGCTGGTCGAACCAGTTCGGGGCGGTGCTGCAGTTCGCGGGATGGCCCGCGGCCGATGACGCGCTGGAGGTGGACGGAACGGTGGAACCGGTGGAGGGCGGAACCTTCGTGGCACGGTGCAGCCGGGACGGCTCGCTGGTGGGCGCTGTCGCGATGGGAAGGCCGAAAGAGCTCCGTGCCGTCCGCGGCGAGCTGGCCGAGATGATCACGGCGGCAGGCGTGCCGTGACCGCCCTCGCGACCGGTAACGACCTCCCCGCCGCCAAGCCCACCGCGCGTGACCAGGCGCTCGACGCGGTGAGCGCGGTGCTGCGCGGCAACGAGTGGTCGGCGGTCACGATGGCCGCGGTCGCACGCACGGCCGGCGTCAGCCGGCAGACGCTCTACAACGAGTTCGGCTCCCGCAAGGGGCTCGCCGTCGCCTACGTGACCAGGTTCGTCGACGGGCTGCTGGCGTTCGTGCGGCAGCGCGTCGAGGCCCACCCCGGCGATATCGACGCGGCCATCGAGGACGCCATGCGGGGCGTCTTCGAGATCGGTATGGGGGATCCGGTCGTGGTCAACATCGCCGGGCCCAACCCGCATCGCGACCTCGTCGGGATCGTCACCGTGGACGGCACCCCGATCCTCAAACGTGCTTCCGAAGGGCTCGCCGAGATCCTCGCGTTGAGCTGGGCACAGGTACGCCGTGCCGACGCTCAGGTCGCGGCCGGCGTGCTCGTCCGCCTCGCCTTCAGCCACCTGACGATGCCGCTGGAGGGGCCCGAGGACGCCGCGCATGAGGTGGCGACGGCGCTCTCGCCCTTCTTCGATCGCGCTCTGCGGGCCTGACGGGGCGTCAGCTGCAACACTCGCCGCAGCGCCCGAAGATCTCCAGGGTGTGCGTGACGTCGGTGAAGCCGTGTGCCGCAGCGGTCTTCGCCGACCACGACTCCACCGCGCGGTCGGTCACCTCGACGGTGCGTCCGCAGTCGCGGCACACCAGGTGGTGGTGATGATGCTCGCCCGAGCACAACCGGAACAGGGCCTCGCCGCTGTCGGTGCGCAGCGTATCCACCACGCCCGCCTCCGCCATCGCCTGGAGGTTGCGATACACGGTGGTCAGTCCGATCGATTCGCCGTCGTTGCGCAGCATCTCGTGCAGATCCTGCGCAGACTTGAACTCCGAGACCGACCGCAGCGCGTGCGTGATGGCGCCGCGCTGCTTCGTCGCCCGGACGCCGGTCGCCTTCGCGGTGTTGCCGGCCACCGTCATGCCCCCTGCCGCTCCGTGGCGTGCGCCACCGCATCGACCACGATGTGAGCGAGGTGATCGTCGACCAGGCGGTAGACGATCTCCCGGCCGTTGCGCTCACCGCGCACCACACCGGCGGATTTGAGCACTCGCAAGTGCTGGCTCACGAGCGGTTGGGTCACGCCGAGTAGGTCGACCAGTTGGTGCACGCACAGCTCGGTGCGCATCAATTGGAGCACGATCGAGATCCGCACCGGCGCCGCGAGGGCGCGGAGCAGGTCGCCGGTAGCGGCGAGGATCTCGGGCTCGGGCTGGGCACTCGCCTCGTCGACCGGGCAGTCTGCGATGTCGGTGGGAATGGGACACCTCCTGTTATCGCCAACCATTTTCATATGCGGAATCGACTACGTCAAGCCGCGCTGGTGGGCGCACCGTCGTGAGGTGATCGACCGGTAGAGTCGATACGTTCATACATGCCTGTCTATACGTCGGAGATGAAGCGCGCCGTGGCCAAAGCAACCAAAGTGGATACCGTCGCCAACCTGTGCAAGCGCAGGGGTCTGGTCTACCCGTGCGGCGAGATCTACGGCGGCACGAAGTCGGCCTGGGATTACGGGCCACTGGGTGTGGAGCTCAAGGAGAACATCAAGAAGCAGTGGTGGCGCAACATGGTCACCAGCCGTGACGATGTGGTCGGCCTCGACAGCTCCGTGATCCTGCCTCGGCAGGTATGGGTGGCCTCCGGTCACGTGTCGGTCTTCAACGATCCGCTGGTGGAGTGCCTGAACTGCCACAAGCGGCACCGTCAGGATCACCTGCAGGAGGCCTACGCCGAGAAGCGTGCCGCCAAGGGCGAGACCGTCGAGCCGGACGACGTCCCCATGTCCGAGATCGTCTGCCCCGATTGCGGCACCAAGGGCCAGTGGACCGAGCCCCGCGACTTCAACATGATGCTCAAGACCTACCTCGGTCCGATCGAGTCCGAAGACGGCTTGCACTACCTCCGCCCGGAGACCGCGCAGGGCATCTTCGTCAACTTCAAGAACGTGATGACCACGGCGCGCAAGAAGCCGCCGTTCGGTATCGGCCAGATCGGTAAGAGCTTCCGCAACGAGATCACGCCCGGCAACTTCATCTTCCGGACCCGTGAGTTCGAGCAGATGGAGATGGAATTCTTCGTCAAGCCCGGCGAGGATGAGACCTGGCATCAGTACTGGATCGACTACCGCCTCCAGTGGTACACCGATCTGGGTATCAAGCCGGAGAACCTGCGCCTGTTCACGCACCCGCAGGAGAAGCTGAGCCACTACTCGAAGGGCACCGTCGACATCGAGTACAGGTTCGAGTTCGCGGGCAGCGAATTCGGCGAACTCGAGGGTATCGCCAACCGCACCGACTTCGACCTCGGCACGCACTCGAAGCACTCAGGAGAGTCGCTGGAGTACTTCGATCAGCAGAGCGGAGAGCGGTACATCCCCTACGTGATCGAGCCCGCAGCTGGCCTCACTCGCTCGCTGATGGCCTTCCTGGTGGACGCCTACACCGAAGAGGAGGTGCCGAAGGCCAACGGCGGCACCGACACCCGCGTGGTGCTCAAACTCGACCGTCGTCTCGCGCCGGTCAAGGCCGCGGTGCTGCCGCTGTCTCGGGACGAGAAGCTCTCGCCCAAGGCTCGTGAGCTGGCTGCCGACCTGCGCCAGTTCTGGAACGTGGAGTTCGATGACGCGCAGGGCATCGGCAAGCGCTACCGCCGCCAGGACGAGATCGGTACGCCGTTCTGTATCACCGTCGACTTCGACACGCTCGAGGACGATTCGGTGACGGTCCGGGAGCGCGACACCATGGCGCAGGAGCGCGTGCCACTCGCCGAGGTCCGCGAGTACCTCGCCGCCCGCCTGCTGGGCTGCTGAACCACTGAGGAACGTGGCCGGTCACCGTAACGGTGGCCGGCCACGAGTCGCATCAGCTGCAGGTGACCTCGACCCGGAATTTCTTGGTGCTCAGATCCGCCGCGCGAGCCTCACCGGTGATGGTGTAGCGGTTGCCGGCGCGTGAGGCGGTCGCCGAACCGATCTGTCCCACAGGGGTGCTCGTCACCGTCATCACATTGCTGCCGGTAGCGATGAACAGGGTGTTCACCCGCGGCGGATTGCCGTCGGTGATCATCGCACCGACACCGCGCGCCGTCTGCACGCTGCCCGACCCGATGGTGATCGAGTCTCCGGTGCGCGAGCAGCCGGCGTTGACGTACTCGGCGGCGTCCTGCCGCTTCCCGTCCACCTCGACCACGGTGCTGGAGTCGATGTTGGGAGACGTACACGCCGATGCTCCGACGAGGGCGCCGGCGAGAACGGTGCACGCCGCGACGCGGGCGGTCAGGGGACGGATTCGCATGAAGACAAGGTACCCGTGGGATACTCGTGAGCATGACGAGCGGCAAGGTTGTTCATTTCGATACCCAGCGTGGCTTCGGCTTCCTCGCCCCGGCGGACGGTGGCGAGGATGTCTTCCTCCACGTCAACGACATCGACTTCGACGAGTCGGCGCTCCGTCCCGGGACCGAGGTGACCTTCGATGTGGAGAAGGGCGATAAGGGACTCAAGGCCGTCAACGTGGCCGTCGTCGGCGGAGCGCCCGCGGCGGCACCGCGGCGCGACCACCGGGACTCCCGTCCCGACCACCGGAGTGACCGGCCGGACCGCCGCGAGGCGCCCCGTCGCGATGCTGCCCCGCGGGCTGCCGGAACACTCGGCATGCAGGCCTTCCTGGACGAGATCACCGAGCAGCTGCTCGATTCCTCCGACGACCTGACCGCCGGCCAGATCATCGCGATCCGGCAGCGCTTCGCGGACTTCGCGTTCGCGCGCGGCTGGGTCACCGAGTAGCCGGTGCCGCCGCTGCCCGGTCCCGCCGCGTACCAGCCGGCCGACGTCGAGCGCATCGTCTCCGAGGCGCCCAAGACGGCGGGCCTGGAGGCGGAATCCGAACCCGCGCTGTTCTCCGGTCCGCAATGGGAGGCACCGCGGTGGGAGGGACACAGCTCTGCGTTCGCCCGCGATCGCGCGCGTGTCCTGCACTCCGCCGCCCTGCGAAGGCTGGCCGATAAGACCCAGGTGGTGGGCCCGCGCGAGGGCGACACTCCACGCACCCGTCTGACCCACTCGCTGGAGGTCAGCCAGATCGGCCGCGGAATCGCGCTCGGTATCGGCTGCGACCCCGATCTCGTGGATCTCGCGGGCCTGGCCCATGACATCGGGCATCCGCCATACGGACACAACGGCGAGCGCGCGCTCGATGAGGTGGCCACCCACATCGGCGGCTTCGAGGGCAACGCGCAGAACCTGCGCATCCTCACCCGGCTCGAGCCCAAAGTGCTCGATTCCGACGGCGCCTCCGTCGGCTTGAACCTCACCCGTGCAGCCCTCGATGCGGCGACCAAGTACCCGTGGCTGCGGCGCGAGCCCGGCGGCAAGTTCGGCGTCTACGACGACGACGCGCACGTCCTGGACTGGATGCGGGGCGGCGAGAACGGACCGCATGGCCGCCGACAGTGTCTCGAATCCCAGGTCATGGACTGGTCCGACGATGTGGCCTACTCGGTGCACGACGTGGAGGACGGCGTGCTCTCGGGCCGCCTCGATCTGCGCGCGCTCTCCTCGGCGGAGGAGGTGCGCAACCTCTCCGGGTTCGGCGCCACCAGCTTCCGCGGCGTCGAGGCAGCCGAACTGGAGGAGGCCGGCGCCCGGCTGGCTTCCTTCGATGTGGTCGCCGACGCCACCGAATACGACGGCGGGCTGGCGTCGTCGGTGGCACTGAAACGGATGACCAGCGAACTGGTCGGCCGGTTCGCCTCCGCCGCGATCGACGCCACCCGTTCCGCTACCGGTGACCGCCCCGTATGCCGTTACCAGGCCGATCTCGCGGTGCCTCGAACCGTGCTGGCCGAGGTGGTTCTACTCAAGACGATGGCGCTGCAGTACATCTACTCGAACCAGCGGCACCTCGCGATCCAGGAGGGCCAGCGGATGCGGATCCACCGCGTGGCCGACTGGCTCATGGGGGCGTCACCGTCGAACATCGACCCGCTGTACTCACCGGCCTACCTGGCCGCCGATACCGACGCCGCCCGATTGCGCGTGGTCATCGATCAGATCGCGTCCATGACGGAGACGCGCCTGGAGCGCCTCGATGAGGCCATCGGCTGATCGCGACTAGACTCATCATGTGGTCGGCAGAATCCCGGAGCGTGACATCGCGGCGATCCGCGACCGCGCGCGCATCGAGGACGTGGTCGGTGAGTACGTAGCGTTGCGCCCCGCGGGCGTCGGCTCGATGAAGGGTCTGTGCCCGTTCCACGACGAGAAGACCCCGTCGTTCCACGTGCGACCTACCCAGGGATTCTTCCACTGCTTCGGCTGTGGCGAGGGCGGCGACGTCATCTCCTTCCTGCAGAAGATCGAGCACGTGCCCTTCGTGGAGGCCGTCGAACAGCTCGCTGACAAGGTCGGCATCCAGATCAGCTACGAGGGCGGGACTCCCGGCCCGAAGCAGGACCGCGGCACTCGGATGCGGCTCGTGGCCGCCAACGCCGCCGCCCAGAAGTTCTACGCCGAGCAGCTCCGCACTCCCGAAGCGGAGACGGCTCGCCAGTACCTCCAGGATCGCGACTTCACCGCCGAGGATGCCGAGTTCTACGGGTGCGGTTACGCGCCGTCGGGCTGGGACACGATGACGAAAGCGTTGCTGCGCCAGGGCTTCGAGGTCAAGGAGCTCGAGGCGGCCGGGTTGACGAAGCAGGGGCAGCGCGGGCCGATCGACCGGTTCCACCGCCGGCTGCTCTGGCCGATCAAGAACCTCGGCGGCGACGTGATCGGCTTCGGTGCGCGCAAGCTGTTCGACGACGACAACCTGGGCAAGTACATGAACACCA
Organism: Tsukamurella paurometabola DSM 20162; assembly: GCF_000092225.1. Classification (NCBI taxonomy): domain Bacteria; kingdom Bacillati; phylum Actinomycetota; class Actinomycetes; order Mycobacteriales; family Tsukamurellaceae; genus Tsukamurella; species Tsukamurella paurometabola. The sequence continues at coordinate 2,843,697 of NC_014158.1, read as the reverse complement.
CCGAGACCATGCTGTACAAGAAGTCTCAGGTGTTGTTCGGCCTCGATCACGCCAAGAAGCACATCGCCAAGGGGCATCAGGTGGTGGTGGTCGAGGGTTACACCGACGTGATGGCCATGCACGCCGCGGGGGTGGAGACCGCGGTCGCATCGTGCGGTACCGCGTTCGGCGAGGATCACGTCTCACTGGTGCGGCGACTGATGATGGACGACAGCTACTTCCGTGGCGAAGTGATCTACACCTTCGACGGCGACGAGGCCGGTCGCGCCGCCGCGATGAAGGCCTTCGACGGTGACCAGAAGATCGCCGGGCGGACCTTCGTGGCCGTCGCTCCCGACGGGATGGACCCGTGCGAGCTGCGCCAGAAGCACGGCGACGAGGCCGTCCGCGATCTGATCGCGCAGCGGGTTCCGATGTTCGAGTTCGCCGTGAAGACGCTGATCTCCGAGTTCGACCTCGATACCGCCGAGGGACGCGTGCACGCGCTGCGCCGCTCGGTCCCCGTGGTGGCGCGCATCAAAGACATGGCGCTGCGAGACGAGTACGCCCGTCAACTCGCCGGGTGGGTCGGCTGGGACGATGTGGGCCAGGTGCTGCGCCGGGTCCGTGAGGAATCCGCACGGATCCGCCGCGGTGAGGGGCGCCCCGGACCGGGCGCTCCGGCACCGTCGAACAACCGGTTCCGCGAGCCCGAGAACCCGGTCCCGCAGGCCCGCCCGACGGGACCGCAGCGGCCCAACCCCACCGATCCCGTGCTGTGGGTGCAGCGCGAGGTGCTCAAGTGCGCTTTGCAGGCACCGGCGTTGGCGGGCACCGTCTTCGACGCACTGTCCGACGACATGTTCACCGATCCCGCCTACCGCGCGATCCGCCTCGCGATCGAGGGCGCCGGCGGGATCGCGGCCGGCCTCGGCGGAGCGGAATGGGTCGACACCGTGGTCCGGCACGCCGACGGGCCGGTGCTGGAGGCGCTCGTCACCGAACTCGCCGTCGAACCACTGGAAGTTCAGGGTGAGCCCTCGCCGCGGTACGTCGAGAGTGTGCTGGCGCGGTTGCAGGAGGTGTGGGTCGGCGGTCAGGTGGCCGATCTGAAGTCGAAGCTCAAGCGCATGTCGCCCAACGCCGACGACGACTACAACCGGCTGTTCGGTGATCTGGTGGCGCTGGAGTCGTACCGGCAGAGCCTGCTGAAGCTGGCCGTGGGCGATACCGGGTACTAGTCCAGGTCGGTCTTGGGGGAGTAGACCACCGTCTCCGCGTCGATCTCGCGCAGCGTGCGCATCTTCGGATCGGGATTGAGCGAGTCGGAGAGCTTGCGGCGCCCCACCTCGACGGCCTTCTTGGTGACCGGGCTGGTGGCGATCGCCTTCGCGGTGCGATTGATCTGCTCGTACCGGCGGCGACCGGCCTTGGTGCCCAGCACGTAACCGGCACCTGCTGCGATAACCAGACGGATCATGGGGCCACTGTACCCGGCGGATACTCTGACGCTCATGACCTCGTACCCACCCGCGCAGACCGTCGGCGAGTTCGCGGCGAACCTCGCCGCGGTGCGGGCGCGGATCGACGCGGCGGCTACCCGAGCCGGTCGCGCACCGTCGGACGTGCGGTTGCTCCCGGTGAGCAAGACGGTGCCGCAGGACCGGCTGCGTCTCGCGGTAGCGGCGGGCTGTACTGAGCTGGGGGAGAACAAGGTTCAGGAGGCCAAACGGAAGTCGGAGGAGCTGGCCGACCTGGCTGTGGCGTGGGCGGTGATCGGGCACCTGCAGACCAACAAGGCGAAAGACGTGGCCGCGTTCGCCGCAGAGTTCCAGGCTCTCGACAGTGTGCGCGTGGCCGAAGCGCTCGATCGCCGGCTGCAAGCGGCCGGACGCGGCCTCGATGTGTATGTGCAGGTGAACACTTCGGCGGAGGAGTCGAAGTATGGGCTCAGCCCCGGCGCGGTGCCCGATTTCCTGCGCGAACTGCCCGCGTTCGCGTCGCTGCGCGTACGCGGATTCATGACCCTGGCCGAGTTCTCGGCCGACGAGGCCCGCGTACGCAAATGCTTCCGGGTGTTGCGCCGCGTACGGGACCGCGCCCTCGACGTGGACTCAGGGCTGACGGAGTTGTCGATGGGAATGTCGGGCGATTACGAGATCGCCATCGAGGAGGGTGCGACCTGCGTACGCGTGGGGCAGGCGATCTTCGGTTCCCGCTCCCTCCCCGACAGTCACTACTGGCCCACCGGCGGCTGAACCGGACCGCCGCGCCGAGTATCGTGTGGCACGCCGACGGTGCGTCGGCGCTGGGGCAGTAGCTCAGTCGGTTAGAGCCGCGGACTCATAATCCGCTGGTCGTGGGTTCGAGCCCCACCTGCCCCACTGATCTGTCAGTACTTCGCGCAGTTGCTCACGACCAGGTTGATCCGCTTGTTGATCTCGCCCTGGTTCGCGTTGTAGAACGCGGCGAGCTGGGGATTCTGGTTCGCGAGTTGGTGCAGGCGGGCATTGCGCTCGGCCGGCGGGAGGGTGAGCACCTGCTCGGCGGTGGCGCGGCCACCCGGAACCTGGTTCAGCATCGGGATCGCCTCGGGTGCGAGATCGGTCACCGCTCGCTCGACCTGCGCGACGGTGCACTGCGTGCCGGGGACGGGATCGGCGGGGGCGGCTGCGGCGGTGGCCACGGGGGCGGCGATCAGAGTGCCGGTGAACGCGGTAGCGGCGGCGAATTTCCAAGTCTGCATGGTGATTTCCTTTCGTCATGCTCGGCCCTTGATGGGGCGTCGCCACGAAGCTACCGCTCATCCGCTGAGGATCGTCCGAGAGATTTCTCAGGTATTCACAGTCGATTTCGGTAACGCTCGCCGTTTCCACCGCCGCACCTGCGACCCCTAGCTGAGGACACGGCTCATTGTTTGCAGAACCAATGCGCAGGCGGCCGTGGCGATGCATCCCGAGTGGTACGCGTTCCCTCAGCGTGTCGTCGCCGAATCGCCGACGCCACGCCGAAACGAGTCCTACGGTGTGTCCTAGGTCACGAAACGGGTCGAGGAGGCGTGAGATGTTGGATCACTACGACGTACGCGGCGGAGACTTCCGGCTGGGAATCCGGCCCCCGGCGGCGCGCCGCGCCGGTCTGGGCGTGTGGCGTGCCGTCAAAGCCGTACTCAATGCAGCGGCCGACCTCGACGCCCAGGTCTACGGTGCGCGCTTGCACGCTCGGATGAACATGCAGCCGTAGCCGCTGCGGTCGGGGACTACTGTTACGTTGCGGAACGACCGCGACGGGAGAACAGCTGCCATGGCCGACGACGCACTCGACGTGCCCGCTCACGACTCCGGTGATGCGGCGCCCGAGCCGAAGAAGTCCGTCTTCGCCGCGGGGGCCCGCGCCGCCCACGCGGCCAATCACAGCAAGACGGTCGCCGGCATCGTCCGGGTCGCCCGCGAGAACCTGCCCGGTGGTCCCAAGAAGGATCTGTTCCACCCTGATGCCGAATCCACCGAACGGCTCTCGAACCTCATCGACCGCATCGTCGGCGACGAACCCACCGTCACCCGGGAACTCGGCAATCTGGCCACCGCGACCTGGCAGGCGCTGATCAGCCGTCGCGACCGCGACTACTTGCCGCCGCGTCCGGTCACCATCATGTTCACCGACCTCGTGAGTTTCTCGACCTGGGCTCTGCATCGCGATGACGACGACATCGTCCGGCTGCTGCACGCCGTCAACAAGACCACCAAGGACCTCGTGGAGCGCCACGGCGGCGTCATCGTCAAGACCATGGGCGACGGGGCCCTCGCCGCCTTCGACGGCGATACCGCTATCGAAGCGGCGTACGAGGTGATCGAAGCGGTCGGAATGATCGACGTGGCCGACGGCTACCGGCCGACCCTGCGCGCGGGCCTGCACACCGGCACGCCACGACAGGTGAAGGGCGACCTCATCGGTGTCGACGTCAACATCGCGGCCCGGGTCGCCGAGGCCGCGAACGGGGGAGAAGTGCTCGCCTCCGAGACGGTCTTCACCGTCGCAGAAAGGGATCGCTACCAGGTGCGACCTCGCCGATTCAAGGCGAAAGGGGCCCCGCAGAAGCTCCAGGTCTTCTCTGTGCGCCCCCTGTACTGACCCTGCGGGAAAACCCTGAACTTTCGGCTCCGAGGTGACATCGCTGTAACGAACAGCGCGGTTGCCGAGATACAGCCTGTGACTTGAGTCGAAGACACACAGGGGGCTCCGCGGCCCCGTCGCAACCCAAGGATGGGAACCGCATGAACACGAAGAAGATCGGTGCAGCCTCGTTCGCCGTGATCGCCGCCGCCAGCGTCCTCGCAGGCTGCAGCAAGTCGACCGAGGGCGACAGCCCCGTCGCATTCTCCCCGGTGACCGGTGACCAGTTCACCGCCAACCCCGGCGCCTTCCAGACCGACGGCATCGCCGTCCCGCCGTCCGGCGTCACGATGGTGGGCAACCCCGTCGCTGCGCAGGCCGTCGCCAACTCCGGCCTGCCGCAGGGCACCATCACCTCGACCAGCAAGAACACCACGGTCTACTACCCGCCTGCCCCCGCGATCCCCGGCCTGCGGCCGGCGCCGCAGCCCGCGCCGCCCGCGCCGATGGTGCGGCCCGCCGACTACCGCCCGTGGCGTTACACGCCGCAGGAGATCGCGGTCTACCAGCAGATCTGTGAGACCGGTCGGTGGAACAACTACCGCGCCGGCATCGAGGTGCAGAGCCAGACCTGCTACACCCTGTACGGACGCCAGCTCGGTGTGAAGCCGTGGGTCCCCGGTCAGCCCAAGCCCTGGCAGCGCCCGGACTACCCGAAGCCGTGGTTCGAGGCGAACTTCAAGGTCGACGTGCCCGTCATGTGGATCTACCCGCCGAGCTGGACCCAGCCGCGTCCGCAGCCGCTGATCTCGGTGTCGATCGGCATCAACCTGCCCGGTAACCCGTACGTCCGGGTGAACCCGCGCTACAACGAGCCCTACTACCCCGTGTGGGCAGTGACCCCCGGCCGCGTGGTCGACGTTCGTGACCAGGCCCGCATCGTCGCGCCGGTCTACACGACCACCACCACGACGACCACGACCACCACTACGACGACCACGACCACCGCTCCGGTGGCTCCCGGTGTCGTGCTGGCGCCCCTTCCGACCTCGGCCAAGGTCGAGGCCCTGACCGCGGTGCCCGGCGCCAAGGTTGCCGGCAACGTCAACCTCGACGCCTCCGTGACCGCCCCGACCGCCGCTGCGGTGAAGGGCGCGACCATCCAGGCCGGCACCAAGGCCTCGCTGGACGCGGGCGTCGGCTCGAAGGTCGATGCCACCGTCGCCAAGCCGGACGTCGCCGCGGGTAACGCGGGCGCTGCGGTGAGTGCGGGTGCGGGAGCCACCGTCGGTACCGGCGGGGTGACCGGTGGTGCCAACGGCGGCGCAACCGCCACCGTTCCGGGTGCGACCGCCGGAGCGACGGCGACCGGTGGTGCGACCGCCGGAGCGACGGCGACCGGTGGTGCGACCGCCGGCACCACCGCACCGAAGGACACGGCGACCAAGGCTCCGACGCAGACCGAGACCAAGGCTCCGACGCAGACGGAGACGAAGGCTCCGGCGCAGACCGAGACCAAGGCTCCGACGCAGACGCAGACCCAGGCGCCTACCCAGACGCAGACGCAGGCTCCGGCCACGACCACCACGCCGCCCGTTACCCCGCAGGCATCCGTGTCGACCGTGGCTCCGAAGCAGGCGACGCGTACCCAGCCGGCGCAGGAGCCGACCGTGACCAAGCCCGCTACGGGCGCCGCCACGGCCACCTGCACCCCGGAGCAGGCTGCCGAGGGCACCTGCAAGCTGTAATCCGCTGACGCCTCGGGGGGACCTTCGGTAGGCCTCTGACCTGCCGATTGGTCTCCCCGAGTGCGTTGCGCTAAAGTTCTCTCTCGGTCAATCCCCCATAGCTCAATTGGCAGAGCATTCGACTGTTAATCGAAGGGTTACTGGTTCGAGTCCAGTTGGGGGAGCAAGCAAACCGCCTCTTCGGAGGCGGTTTTCTGCTTTCTTGAGCGTATCTGCAATAGCGGTTCGGGGCGCGCGCTTGCGGCTACCCTTCAGCGCAGAGCCGCTAGGCGTCAGCGAGTCAGTGCCGCCGCTGCGCTGAGAGCGGCAAGGAGACCGACGTCCAGTCGCTTCACCTGCATCAGCCGCGGACCCGCTCCGATCGACTGTGCGAGGGCGAGATACGAGCCCAGCGACACGGCTCCAGCGGTGATCGCAGGGCCACGGTATCGCGGCTCCGCAGCGGCGTAGATCAGGCCGCAGCCGAGTAGCCCGAAGAAGGTGGCGCGGTGCCGCAGCAGCAGCTCGGTGTCCGAGTCCGAGACGGTGATGCCGTAGCTGCGTTCGAGTCGATCGCGGGAGACGATCGCGACCGCGGGGGCCAGGTGCGCCATCCCGACGCCCGCGAGCAGCGCGCGCCCCAGCTTCTGTTTCACCACGAGTTCCTCCGATGCGTGAGAATGTCCACCTAGCATCGACCCTGTGACCGCCACCGCGCTTCCAGAAACGTGCGCTACCGCGAGCACCCTGTGGGTCTCGCCGGCCACTGCGGTCTACCTCGGCGCTTCGCTCGGTCTGGCGCCCCATTCGACCTCGGTGCACTGCCTGGTGCTCGGCGTCGACGGCCCGGTCACGGTGCGAGTCGATGGGCGCGAGGACGTGGTTGCACGCAGCGTGCTCGTGCCGCCCCGCGTGGTCCACCGGGTGGTGATCGCGCCCGGCTCCCGAATCCTCTTCTGCTACAACGATGCGAACGCCGATCACAGTCGGACGCTGGTTCACACGATGCGCGAGCGGTCCGGAGGATTCGGCCTGCATCACTCCGATGAGCGGCGCCTGCTCGACCTCTGCGCGGCCCCGGAACCCGATGGTGCGCGAATTCTGGCGACCGCCTTCCCGTCGCTGGGCGGAGCGCTCGACGAGCGGATTGCGCGGACCGTCGAACGAATTCTGCACGACCCCACGCGCCACGCCGCCGATGCTCTGGCCCAGGCGGAGAACCTCTCGCGCGCCCATTTCCTGCGTCTGTTCGGAGGCCAGACCGGAACCAGCTTCCGGCGCTACCGACTCTGGGCCCGGATGCTGCACGCCGCCGCCGCGATCGCCGACGGTGCCGACCTCACCCGCGCCGCCGCCGAGGCCGGCTTCGCCTCGCCATCGCACTTCAGCGACTCGTTTCTCCGGATGTTCGGGCTGACCGCCACGACTCTCACCCGGTCCGGGGCGAGGCTCGTGGTGAGCGACGCCCCGGCCGGGTGGAGATCGTGATCGCCTAGGCCGCTGACTTCTCGCTCGACGCGGTGTCGGTGGAGCCGGCAGAGCCCGACGCGGTGTCCTTCGCCGCGTCGGAGGTGGAAGCCGCCGGGGCCTCGGCCTTGTCGGTCGCGGACCCCGACGAGTTGCCCGCCGTGGAGTCGTTCGTCCCGGTCGTCGAACCGGCACCGGTGGAACCGGATTCGGCCGCCGTCGTCGGGGTGGACGGTGTCTCCACGGTGGTGCTGGGCGTTGACGGGGACGTGGGCTCCGCCTTCGTCGGTGTAGCGGGCGATGAGGCATCGCTCGCGGTCGCCGTAGCCTTCTCCTTCGGAGCCGGCTGGTCGTTGGCGCCGATCCGCGCCGTGAGCGCCGAGACCGACTCGCCGCCGTTCTCCAAGGCATGCGCTCCCGTCGTCGGCGCGGTGGTCGTGGCCGACGGTGATCCGGACGCCGCCGGTGCGGTGGCGTCCGCGGCCCGCTTCGACAGGTCGAGGATTCCCGCCGCCGTCCCGTTGACGACGGTGCCGTACTGGCTGGTGGCGAAGTCCGAGATGGGCTTGAGTGCGAAGTCCGAGAAGCCCTTGTAAATGGGCGTCAACAATCCGGTCAGTGGATTGATGATCAGGGCGTCGATACCGAGGATCTGCGTCAGCGAGCCCACCCCGAGACCGCCGGTGATAGTGGAGATGATGCCGTTCATCGGATCCGTCGGCAGGATGCCGGGCGGGATCAATCCCGCGCTGGAGTTCGGCCCTACGGTGTCGCCGATCTTGATATCGGTGAACAGTTTGATCCCGAACAGTGACGGCGAGGCGATCCCCATCCCCGCGGTACCGAAGCTGAATCCACCGAGACCGTAGATCAGCGGCAGCGGGATGCCGAGCGGGTTCTGCAGCAGCATCAGGTTCTGGCCGTTGTTGACGTTGATTCCGTTGGTGCCGAGGTAGTTCCCGGTGGTCACGTTGAGGTGGGTGAGTCCGAAGCCGATCGGGGTGTTGATGTTGTTCAGCGTGAAGCCGATGGGGTTGTAGACACCGTTCTGCGTGGGCAGCAGGACGTTCGCGCCCAGCGTCCCGGCCGACAGGAGGTTGAGCGGGAGTTTGAAGCCGGCCGCCCCGATCGGCACCGAGATCACGGTGTCCGAGCCGCCGAGCAGTGCGGGAAGTTTCACCGCAGCAGTGGGAGCGGCGCCCCACCAGCCGATCTGGCCGCCGAGCGGGAAGTTGTAGGTGCCGTCACCCTGAGGTACCCAGATGCTGCCCTGCGGCAGGGTGCCGTTCGGTAGCACCGGGATATCGGGCAGGGTGATCGGCGGCAGCCCGGGGAGGCCGGGCAGCGTGATGCCGTTGAGCGTGAGGCCGCTGGGGGTCTTGACGAAGGTGTTGAGGAAGTTGGTCTGACCCGACAGGCCGAGCAGGCCCCAGTTGTACGCGCTCGTGTACTTGCTCTGGCTGGCTTCCAGGCCATCGATGAGCTGGCTCAACGGTGGGAGCTGATTGAGAACCGGGCCGACGAGCGGGTTGTTGACCAGCCCGTCGAGCGCGTTGCCGGCGGTCACCAGCAGGCCGCCGCCGGGAAGTGTGGCGGGCAGCGGGAGCGTCACCGTCTGTCCGCCGGGTAGCACGATGTTCGGGACCACACCGGGGACACCGGTGGGCAGCGTGAGACCGCCGATGTTCCTGAGGATCTCGGGCAGCTGGGTGATCTTCGTGGCGTCGGATGTGACGAAGCTCGAACCGAAGGACGGCAGGATCGCGCCACTGCCGGCGCTGATCGGACCCCACACGGTGTTCACGTTCTTCTGCGCGCCGTCAGCAGCCTTGAGGAAGTTGTCGAGCGCATGCGAGTAGTCGCTGATCGCCTGGCTGTAGTTCGGTGCGGTCGCGGCCTGCGCAGGCGCACCCATCATGCTGATTCCTGCGGTGGCGCCTACCGCGCCGGCGGCGAACGCGGCGCGCTTGGCGGCCAGCCTCTTCGACGATTTACGGTGCTTCGCTGACATGGGTCGGGTCCTTCCTGGCGAATGCAGACGCGTGAACGGCGTCCATGCCGGCGAGCCTAAATCCGTTCAAGGCTTAATAAAGCCTGAATGTGCGACCGCAAACAAATCGACATATTTGCTGGTCGGGTGCCGCGCGCAGCGAACGCTCGGTTCCCGGGGCGGGAGACGCTTCCGGGTACGGTTGACGAGTCGAACCGAGGAGGGAAATGAGTCTCGCGGAACTGGCGCAGTGGCCGGTGGAGAATGCAGCCGGAGCGCTGTTGCGCACGGACGATGCGCGCACCGTCGACGGCTACGGCGATCTCGACGCGGAGTATGAACTCGCTTCTGTCACCAAGCTTCTCGTGGCCTACGGGATCCTCGTCGCGATCGAAGAGGAGGCGATCCGGCTGGACCAGCCGGTGGGGCCGCCGGGGAGTACCGTCGAGCACCTGCTGGCCCACGCCTCTGGGCTCGCGTTCGATTCCGACGAAGTGGTGGCCGCGCCGGCGACACAACGGATCTACAGCTCCTACGGCTACGAGCTGGTGGCCCGTCTGGTGGAGGAGGAGACCGGTATCGGATTCCCCGACTACCTCCGCGAGGCCGTCTTCGGCCCCCTCGGAATGACTCGCAGCAGCCTGCCCGGCCCCGCAGGCCACGGAGCCCGCTCGACGGTGGCCGACCTGACGCGCTTCGCTGCCGAGGTGGCCGCCCCTACTTTGCTGGACCCGCGCACCGTCGGGGGTGCGTGCACGGTCCACTTCCCAGGCCTCGCCGGCTTCGTCCCCGGATACGGCAAATTCATCCAGAACACCTGGGGGCTCGGCTTCGAGATCAAGGGCGACAAACGCCCGCACTGGACGGGAACCCGGAACTCGCCGCGCACCGTCGGGCACTTCGGGCAGGCGGGGACGTATCTGTGGATCGACCCCGATCTGCAGCTCGCAGCGGTGATCCTCACCGACCGGCCGTTCGGTGCGTGGGCTAAACCCCTGTGGTCCGAGTTCAACGACCGCCTGATTTCTCAGGAACTACAAGGCGTGTAACTGGCGCAACACGCGCATCATGGTGCACAATGGCTTCATAACTACATCGGTGTGATAAGGCAGCAGCGGGTAGCCACCCGGTTCGACAGACGGCTTGGGGAAGACGTTCTCGTCGAAACGAAGAAGGTGGCAACCATGCAGCAGCTGAGTCAGTTTGCAGAGGTGACGACGGGTGTCGTCTGGATTCACGCCGCACCTGCTGCACTGTGCCCGCACGTGGAGTGGGCACTGTCGAGGACCCTCGATGCGCGAGCCACGCTCAAGTGGACCGCGCAGGAGGCCGTCCCCGGTATGCAGCGCGCCGTCGTCGACTGGGTTGGCCCGGTCGGCTCCGGTGCGCGGATGGCGAACACGCTCCGGGAGTGGAACTCCCTGCGGTTCGAGGTCACCGAAGATCCCTCCGAGGGGGTCGACGGTGAGCGGTTCTGCTATGCCCCGGGTCTGGGCCTGTGGCGTGGCACGATGAGCGCGTCGGGTGACACGTTGCTCGGCGAGGCCCAGTTGCGCTCGCTCATGCTCGAACAGGGCGGCGAGGGGCTGCAGACCGCCATCGATTCCCTCCTGGGCACCGCCTGGGACGACGCACTCGAGCCCTTCCGCATGGGTGGACAGGGCGCCGAGGTCACCTGGCTGTCGCAGGCCGTCGGCTGATCCTCACCAGACCTGCCTGAAACCCGGCCCTGGCGGGCGAGCGCGGCGCGCGAGTGACGGCGCCCCGCCGGGACCGGGACTCCTGTCGAAGCGGCGCGATACGTCGGACCCCTCTGCCACCATGGGGCCATGGCACTCACCGCATCGGAGAAGCAGCACTTCCTCGCAGAACCGCACGTCGCGGCGTTTTCCATCGCGGAGCAGGGCCGCGGCCCGCTTACCGTGCCGGTCTGGTACGCCTACGAACCGGGCGGCAAACCGTGGATCACGATCAGCCCGCACTCCCGGAAGATGCGCGCGATCAGTGATGCCGGACGGTTCTCGCTCATGGTCGATACCGTCACTCCTCGCACCATGTACGTCACCGTGGAGGGCCCCGTCTCAGAGTTGCGTCCCTCGACGGACGAGGAGATCTACGCCATGGCCGCCCGATACCTCCAGGGCGCTGAACTCGACGGCTACCTCGCGTTCGCCGACCAATTGGGGGAGCACGCCACCGTGGTGCTCGAACCCGAGCACTGGCTCGGCGCCGACCTCACGATGTAGCGCCCGCACGTCGGTTGTCGGGAAAGACGAAACCGGCCGCCGGGAAGATCCCGACGGCCGGCCTCTGGAGTGGAGCTCAGTACTTGCCGAACGCCAGCGCCACGTTGTGGCCGCCGAACCCGAAGGAGTTGTTCAGCGCGTAGTTGATCTCGCCCTTGCGTGCCTCGCCGTGCACCACATCCAGATTGATCTCCGGATCCTGGTTCTCGAGGTTGAGCGTGGGCGGGATGACGCCATCGCGGATGGAGAGCACCGTCAGTGCTGCCTCCAGCGCGCCGACCGCGCCGATCGAGTGGCCCAGTGCACCCTTGGGTGCATAGACCGCCGCGTCGGTGCCGACGACCGCGTTGATCGCCTTCGACTCCGCCGCATCACCGATCGGCGTCGCCGTCGCGTGCGCGTTGATGAAGTCGATGTCCGACCGCGAGAGGCCGGCCGTCTCCATCGCCCGCTTCATGGCGCGAGCGGCACCGCCGCCCTCCACATCCGGCGACACCATGTGGTAGCCGTCGGAGGTGATGCCGGCGCCGAGGAGGCGGGCGATCGGTGTGGCGCCGCGTGCCAGGGCGTGTTCCTCGGTTTCGATGATCATCAGGGCCTGGGCTTCGCCGAAGACGAAGCCGTCGCGGTCCTTGTCGAACGGGCGTGATGCCGCGGCCGGATCGTCGTTGCGGGTGGAGAGGGCGCGCATCATCGAGAACGGTGCGATGACTGGGCTGTCGATGCGTCCTTCGATGCCGCCGCAGACGGCGATGTCGGCGTCGCCGAGCACGATCTGGCGCCAGGCGTGGGCGATGGCCTCGTTGCCGGTGGAGCAGGCGGAGACCGGTGCGATGGCTCCGGCGCGGGCGCCGATTTCCAGTGCCGAGACGGCGCAGGCGCCGTTGGGCATGGACATCTGGACCGCGAAGGGGGAGACCTTGCGGACGCCGTGATCGCGCAGTGCGTCGACGGCTTCGACCATCGATTCGCCGCCGCCGAGGCCGGTGCCGACGACCGCTGCGAGGCGGGCCGGGTCGACGTCGGGTCGGCCGGCCTTGTCCCACAGGCGCTTGGTCATCACGTGCGAGGCCTGCTCGACGTAGGACATGCGGCGCTTGGAGACGTGCTGTTTGCTCACGTCACCGGCGTACTTGCGGTCCGGACGTTCGGGCACCTCGGAGGTCGGATCCTCGAGCAGCTGCCCGCCGAAGCGGACGGGCAGGTCGGGGATCTGCACACCGATGAAATCGCCCTCGAGCGGACGGATACCACTCTTGCCGTCGAGCAGACCACTCCAGGTCGACTCGGTATCAGTGCCGATGGAGGTGGTCAGCTCGATGGCTGTGACGACGACGCTGGGGAACTGTCCGCCAAGCGTCGAGAAATTCCTCAGCGAAGGCACGTCTTACTTGTTCTTCTCGGCCTCGTACTTGCCCTTGAGCTCGGCCGCCAGATCAGCGTTCTCGGCCTCGAGCTTCTGGATGTAGGCAACGGCGTCGCCGACGGTCTTCAGGCCCGCGAGATCCTCGTCCGGCACCTTGACGCCGTACTTGTCCTCGAGCTGCACGGCGATCTCAACCATCGACAGCGAGTCGATGTCCAGGTCGTCGATGAAGGCCTTGTCGGGGGTCACCTCGGAAGGCTCGATACCGGTGACCTCCTCGATGATCTCGGCGATGGCGGCGACGATTTCGTCCTGGCTGGTGGCCACAGTGGGTCCCTTTCCTTGAGTGACCCGACCCGCGATACCGCGGAGACGGGAGTCTTGATGGTGCGACGGCGAACGCCGCTGGCTGGACGGTACCGGTCGGCACCGTCGGTGGTCTGAGTCGTTGCTAGCGTGCGGCGACGAGCAGCTCGGCCAGATCGGCCGGGGTCTTCACGGCGACCTGCGGCACGCCCTTGAGCTCGCGCTTGGCAATGCCCACCAGGGTGCCGGCCGGGGGCAGCTCGACGACCGTCGAGACCTCGGCGGCGCGCATGGTGGCGGTGCAGAGGTCCCACCGCACCGGCAGCGTCACCTGCGCGATGATCTGCGACAGCGCGGCCTCGCCGGTGGTGACGGGCTGACCGTCCCGGTTCGACAGCAGCGTGAGCTGCGGATCACGCGGGGTGATCTGGGCGGCGGCGGCCGCGACGGCCTCCTGGGCCGGGGCCATGAATGCGGTGTGGAAGGCACCGGCGACGGCGAGCGGACGCAGGCGCGCCTTCTCCGGCGCGTTGTCGGCCAGCTTCTGCAGGTTCTCGACAGCGCCCGCGGCCACGATCTGACCGGTCGCGTTCATGTTCGCCGGGACCAGGTCGTAGTCGGCCAGGCGCTGCAGGACCTCGGCCTCGTCGCCGCCGAGCACGGCGGTCATCGAGGTGGGGACCAGGGCGCAGGCGGCGGCCATCGCGCGGCCACGGATCGCGGCCAGGCGCACGGCCTCGTCGGCGGTGATGACGCCCGCCACCGCGGCGGCGGCGAGCTCTCCCACGGAGTGCCCGGCGACGATGGTGTCGGCCGGCTGGGCGCCCATCTGCTCGAACGCGAGCAGTGCGGCGGCGACCACGAGGGGCTGGGTCACGGCGGTATCGGTGATCTCGTCGGCCTCGGCGACGGTGCCGAGGCGGACCAGGTCGAGATCGGCGATCTCGGACCATGCGCGCAAACGGTCCACGGCAGCCGGCTGGTCGAGCCATGCCGTCAGCATGCCGGGCTTCTGGGAACCCTGTCCGGGGGCGAGCAATGCAATCACGTGTTCCAGGAAACACCGTGGGAACCTGAAAGGAAGGTGTTGTGGGCTGAGAAGCTTCCTCATGTCTTTTGTGGGGTTCCCACAAAAGCCCAGCTCAGCGCGCAGGGCCTGTTATCAGAGTGTTACCTGATACGGGGTTAGTTCAGTGTGACATCTGTGGTTCGGGCCATCGCAGCGGGGGTGAATCGCTCCGGATTGGCCGCCGCGAGCCGGCCGATCGTGGCCGCCACCCGGAGAACGAACGCGTCGCGGGGGTCCTGCGGATCGCGCCCCGTGATCTCCGCGATCTTCTTCAGGCGGTAGCGCACGGTATTGGGGTGTACGAACAGTTCGCGGGCGCAGGATTCGACGGCGCCGCCCGAATCGATGTAGGCGTCGAGGGTGTCCGACAGTGCCGATCCCGCCTCTTCGAGAGGCTGGACCAGGAGCTCGTACAAGGTGCGACCGGCATGCGTGTCACCGATCAGGGCGCGTTCCGGAAGCAACTCCCAGCTGTGCACGGGGCGAGGTGCTCCCGGCCAGCCCGCGACCGCGTTGACGCCGGCGATCGCCTCGACCGCCGAGGCATGCGCATCCTCCAGCGTGGGTGTGGTGTGACCGATCACGACCGGCCCGTCGGCGAAGTGCCGCATCAGGGCCTCCGTGAACGGGTGCCCACTGTCGAGTGCGCCGCTGGCGATGACCACCAATTTGGTCCCCTGGACAACCGCGAGCGCCGACCGGCCGTGTGACCGCGCCGTATCGTGCACCGATCCGGCGACCGAGACGTTCTGATCCGGTGGGGGCGAACCGACCACCACGGTGGCCGTCGCCACCGGGTCCCAGTTCAGGGCAGCGGCGCGGGAGAGGAGATTGGCGCCGGTGTCGCCGCGGACCACCGCGTCGACCACCAGCGCCTCCATCCGCGAATCCCACGCGCCACGCGCCTCCGCCGCCGAGGCGTAGATCGCAGCGGCGCCGAAACCGATCTCGCGGCCGTACCGGAGTACGGCCTCGGTCAGCGCGATCAGCTGATCCTCGTTCCGGGCGAGCAGCGGCAGCCACTTCTCGAAGAACTCCATCGCCACCCGGACCATCTCGACGGTCTGCAGCAGCGACACCCGCCGGGCCAGATCCTGCGGGACCGACTGGAACGCGGCCACCGTGTACTCCGACTCGTCCGGGTTCTCGATCCACTCCGCGAAGTTGACCACCGCCGTCTGGACGATCAGCTGGATCGACGCCCGCTGGTTCGCCTCGAGATCGGCGAAATAGGGGAGTTGGACCTCCATGGACCGCACGGCCTCCGTCGCGACGCGGCCCGAGTACTGGCGGATCCGGGAGAGGATCGCTTCCGGGAGCACGTCGCGAGGCTCGGGGCGCTTCCTGGTGAAGCTGCCCTTGCCCGGTTTCCCCGGAAGGGGGAACGAGCCCGTATCGGCGGTCATGGATCCCTAGGCTACGCCGGGGTCCGACGTCTGCTTCGGCGCGGCGAGCACGTCGTCGATCCGGTACCGCTTCGCGGCCTCCGCGGCGACGGAGAAGTCGAGCTCCCCGTCCCGGGCGAGTGCCAGCAGAACCCCTACGACGATCGACTGCGCGTCCACGTTGAAGTAGCGACGCGCCGCCGGCCGGGTGTCGGAGAAGCCGAAGCCGTCGGTGCCCAGGGTGAGATAGGTGCCGGGAACCCACGCACGGATCAGGTCCTGGGTGCCGCGCATGAAGTCCGATGCCGCCACCGTCGGGCCCTGGGCATCGGCGAGCACCTTGGTCACGTGCGGCGTGCGAGCCGGCGCCGCCGGATCGCGCAGCGCCGCCTTCTCCGCCTCGATGCCGTCCCGGGACAGCTCCACCCAGCTCGTGACCGAGTAGACCGATGCATCCACGCCCCATTCCTGTGCGAGCAGTTCCTGCGCGACCAGGGCATCGGGCATCGTCACACCGGACGCGAGGATGCTGGCCTTCCTCGCGTGCCCCGCCGATGCCGGACGATAGAGGTACATCCCCTTGAGCAGACCCTCGACGTCGAGGTTCTCCGGCTCGGCCGGCTGATGGATGGGCTCGTTGTACACGGTGACGTAGTAGTAGATGTTCTCCGGGTTCTCGCCGTACATCCGGCGCAGGCCGTCGATGACGATGTGCGCGAGCTCGTAACCGAAGGCCGGGTCGTAGGCGACCACGGCGGGATTGGTCGAAGCCAGGACGTGACTGTGACCGTCGGCGTGCTGCAGTCCCTCACCGGTCAGCGTGGTGCGCCCAGCGGTGGCGCCGAGCACGAACCCGCGGGCCATCTGATCGGCCGCGGCCCACAGGCCGTCGCCCGTGCGCTGGAAACCGAACATCGAATAGAAGATGTACAGCGGGATCATGGGCACGTCGTGCGTGGCGTAGGAGGTGCCGACGGCGGTGAACGACGCCGTGGATCCGGCCTCGTTGATGCCCTCGTGCAGGATCACGCCCTGCGGGTTCTCCTTGTAGGCCAGCATCAGCTGCGCATCGACCGATGTGTAGGTCTGTCCCAGGCGGTTGTAGATCTTCAGCGACGGGAACCAGCTGTCCATGCCGAAGGTGCGGGCCTCGTCGGGAATGATCGGGACGATGCGGTGCCCGACCTCGGGGTCGCGCAGCAGCTCCTTGAAGATCCGGACCACCGCCATTGTGGTGGCCACCTGTTGCTTACCGGAGCCCTTGCGCATCACATCGAGCGCGGTGATGTCCGGCGTCGTGAGTGCCTGCGCCTCGGTACGGCGGGCGGGCAGGAAGCCGCCGAGCGTCTTGCGACGCTCCAGCATGTACTGGATCTCCTTCGACTCCGGTCCGGGGTTGTAGTACGGGGGAAGGTAGGGATCCTTCTCCAGCTCCTCGTCGGTGATCGGGATGCGGAGCTCGTCGCGGAACTGCTTGAGATCGTCGAGCGTGAGCTTCTTCATCTGGTGCGTGGCGTTACGGCCCTCGAAGTTGTGGCCCAGGCCGAAGCCCTTGATGGTGTGCGCCAGGATCACGGTGGGCTGGCCCTTGTGTTCCATCGCCGACTTGTACGCGGCGTACACCTTGCGGTAGTCGTGACCGCCACGCCGCAGGCCCCAGATCTGCTCGTCGGTCATGTCCTTGACCAGTTCCTTGGTCCGCGGATCGCGGCCGAAGAAGTGCTCACGGACGAAGGCGCCGTCGTTCGCCTTGAAGGTCTGGTAGTCGCCGTCCGGCGTGGTGTTCATGATGTTCACCAGCGCGCCGTCGCGGTCCTTGTGCAGCAGCTCGTCCCACTCGCGACCCCAGATCACCTTGATCACGTTCCAGCCGGCACCGCGGAAGAAGGACTCCAACTCCTGGATGATCTTGCCGTTGCCCCGCACCGGCCCGTCGAGTCGCTGCAGGTTGCAGTTGACCACGAAGGTCAGGTTGTCGAGGCCCTCGGTCGCGGCGATCTGAATCTGGCCGCGCGATTCGGGTTCGTCCATCTCACCGTCGCCCAGGAACGCCCAGACGTGCTGATCCGACGTGTCCTTGATGCCGCGGTCGTGCAGGTAATGATTGAAGCGCGCCTGCATGATCGCGTTCATCGGGCCCAGACCCATCGACACCGTCGGGAACTCCCAGAAGTTCGACAGCAGACGGGGGTGCGGGTACGAGGGAAGGCCCTTGCCCTTGTCCTCGTGCGACTTCTCCTGGCGGAAGCCGTCCATCCGCTCAGCCGGGATACGGCCTTCGAGGAACGCGCGGGCGTAGATGCCGGGGGAGGCGTGACCCTGAATGAACACCTGGTCGCCGCCGCCCGGGTGCTCCTTGCCCCGGAAGAAGTGGTTGAAGCCCACCTCGTACAGCGCCGCCGAGCTGGCGTAGGTGGAGATGTGCCCGCCGACGCCCACGCCGGGGCGCTGGGCGCGGTGGACCATGATCGCGGCGTTCCATCGGATCCAGGCGCGGTACCGGCGCTCGATCTCCTCGTCGCCGGGGAACCACGGCTCGAGATCGGTGGGGATGGTGTTCACGTAATCCGTGGACGTGAGCGACGGGATCGACACCCGGTTCTCGCTGGCGCGCTCCAAGAGTCGCAGCATCAGGTAGCGGGCGCGGGCCGGCCCGTGGGTGGCTATCAGGTCGTCGAACGACTCGAGCCATTCGCCGGTCTCCTCCGGGTCGATGTCCGGAAGGTAGGACGCCACCCCCTCGCGGATCACGCGGACCCGGTCCGGGCGACCGTCGTTCGACGGTGCGGGTCCCTGTCCCGATGATGCGGGTGCCGGGGTGGAGGCGGTCGGGTCGGTCACGTGTGCTCCTCACGGGTCGCGAGCGCGTAATTAGGGGGTGCGGTGTGTCGCAGGTCCCATCCTGCCGCAATCGGAAGTTACTCAACAGTTGAAAACCGGTAGCCGATTTCGGCGTACCACTTGCGCAAGTTCGGCATAGCGGGTCTGCTGTAGGGCAGCGATACCGTAAGTTCGGTATCGACTGAATCGAGAACGGCGGCAGCCCGCCGCCGTCCACGGCCTGAAGGAGGCTCCCACCGGTGTCCACGAATGGGTCATTCGCCCAGAAGATGGGCCTGCAGCCCGGCAACATCGTGCAGGAGATCGGTTGGGACGAAGACACCGACGACGATCTGCGGCTGTCCATCGAGGAGCTGATCGGCGGCGAGATGCTCGACGAGGACACCGATGAGGTCGTGGACGTGGTCGTGCTGTGGTGGCGCGACGACGACGGCGATCTCGTCGATACGCTCATGGATGTGATCACCCCGCTGTCCGACGACGGCTACGTGTGGGTGTTGAGCCCGAAGACGGGACAGGACGGGCACGTCCAGCCCAGTGAGATCGCCGAGGCCGCTCCTACCGCCGGACTGACCCAGACCTCGTCGACCAACCTCGGTACGTGGATCGGCTCACGGTTGGTGCAGCCGAAGTCCGGTCGCGCGGCGAAGCGGTGACTGACCTGCCCGAAGGTCCGCTGCCGGTCGGCAGCATCGCACCCGATTTCACCCTGCGCGACCAGAACAACCGGCCCGTCTCCCTCTCCTCGTACCGCGGTGAGAAGAACGTGCTGCTGGTGTTCTTCCCGCTCGCGTTCACCGGAACCTGTGAGAGCGAGCTCGGCGGGATCCGCGATTCGCTGCAGCTGTTCGAGAACGACGATGCTGCCGTCATCGCGATCTCGGTGGGGCCTCCGCCGACCCACAAGGTGTGGTCCGGTTCGCAGGGCTACCTGTTCCCCGTGGTCAGCGATTTCTGGCCGCATGGGGCGGTCTCGCGCGCATACGGCGTGCTCAACGAGAAGAACGGTTACCCCAATCGCGGCACCTTCGTCGTCGACCGCGACGGGGTGATCCGATTCGCCGAGATGAACGAGCCGGGCGTCCCGCGCGATCAGTCGCTTTGGGAACACGCGCTCGCTGCGCTAGCCTCTACCGGTCGGCGCGTGTAGCTCAGTTGGTTAGAGTCCCGGTCTTACACACCGGTTGTCGGGGGTTCGAGTCCCTCCGCGCGCACTTCTGATACCGGATCGGCGCAGCTCATCGACCATGCGGTGATTCACTCCCACAACGCGGCCCGTGCCGACCAGGGGAATTCGTCCGCGGTAGCGGTCGCTGCGCGGCCCGCGCTGACGGCGGCGTCCTCCGCCCGGGCATGCGGCGAGATGATGTCGATGATCGTCTCGGCTGTCCGCTGGTCATCGGCGTCGTTGTCCGACACGACGATTCCACGGCACCGCCGGTCGCCGAGGCTTTCGTGGGGGTGCTCGATCGACCACTGCTCCGTGAGAGTCGGATCGTCCCGGGAATCGACGAACTCGACACGGGAACCGACGCCGAGTGCGGCGCGGATCGCAGCGCGGACCCGGGGCTCGTCGAAGGGGCGGATCAACACCGTGACCAGGGGGTCGTGCGCATTCATGGGGTGACGGTATCGATGTCGAGGGGACCGGTGCATCGGGGATCGCCCGGAAATCCGGGATCGGATACCGGCAGATCGAGACGCCACTCGGTGATGTCAGATGCGGGTGCGAGAGTGAGGCATGACCACACAGCCGGGCTACGACGCGCTTGCCGATCAGTACGCCGATATGTTCACCGGTGCCTATCAATACCCCATCGAGCAGTACGCGATGGCCGCGTTCGTGGACCGCATCGGTGCTGATCGCGATGGTGTCGTACTCGATGTCGGGTGCGGTATCGGCCACGTCGCCGGGGATCTGTCGCGGCGGGGGCTCACGGTCCTGGGCGTCGAGCCGAGCGTCGCGATGCTAGGACACGCCCGCAGGGCGTACCCGGACATCGCCTTCGTCGAGGGCGACGCGTTCCTGGCCGCGGTGCCCGCCGAGCAGGACATCGCCGCGATCCTCGCACGGTTCAGCCTGATCCATGTCGATCCGCCGACGGTCGCTGCGATCCTCCGCAGCTGGGCGGAGCGGCTCGATACCGGTGTACCCGTGCTGATCGCCACGCAGGCCAGTGACGAACCGGGCGAACCGGTCCCGTTCGATCACGCCGTCGCCCCGGCATGGCGCTGGCACCCCGACCGGCTGGCGCGAGTTCTCGGCGAGAACGGATTCGATGAGGAGTGGCGGATCGTGTACCGCGACGCCGGATACCGGTTCCCGATGGTGCAACTGCTCGCGCACCGCCGGTGAGGATCATCGGTCGCGATAGGTCTCCAGCAGGCGCAGCCACACCTCGCTGATCGTCGGGTAGGCGGGAACCGCGTGCCAGAGCCGATCTATCGGTACCTCGCCGACGACGGCGATCGTGGCGGCGTGCAGGAGTTCCGCGACCGCCGAACCCACCAACGTGGCGCCGAGCAGTACGCCTCGCTCACCGTCGACGATCATCCGTGCGCGTCCGGCGTATCCGTCCGCGTACAGGCTCGCCCCGGCGACCCAGCCGAGGTCGTAGTCCGCGACCGTCACCGAGTGCCCCGCTGCGCGGGCCGCGGCCTCGGTGAGGCCGACCGAGGCCACCTCCGGATCGGTGAACACCACCTGCGGTACGGCGGTGTGGTCCGCGGTGGCGGCATGCGTACCCCACGGACCGTCGCAGACCTGCTCGCCGTTCGCCCGTGCGGCGATCACATCACCGGCGGCGCGGGCCTGATACTTGCCCTGATGGGTGAGCAACGCACGATGGTTCACATCGCCCACTGCGTACAGCCAGTCGAATCCGTCGACGAGCATCGTCTCGTCGACGCTGAGCCACGAACCCGGTTCCAGCCCTACTGATTCGAGCCCGATGTCCGCGGTGCGTGGGCTGCGGCCGGTGGCCACCAGTACCTCGTCGGCGACGATCGAGCGGCCGTCGGAGGTCTCGATGGTCACCTCCTCGCCCGCGCGGGTGACCCGGCTCGGTGAGGTGCCGAGCAGCACTTCGACGCCCTGCTCCCGCAGGGCATCGCCGACGAGTGCGCCGACGAAGGGCTCCATGTTCGCGAGGAGGCCACTGCGCACCACCATGGTGACGGTCGAGCCCAGAGACGCGTAGGCGGTGGCCATTTCGGCTGCGACCACCCCGCCTCCGATCACGGCGAGGCGGCCCGGGACCTGCTTCGCGCTGGTCGCCTCCCGGCTCGTCCACGGCCGGACGTCGCGGAGCCCGTCGACGGGCGGCACGGTGGCATCGGTGCCGGTGGCGACGACCACCGCATGGCGGGCGGCGAGCGTGGACTCGGTGCCGTCCGCAGCGGTGACCGTCACGGTCTTCGGCCCGGAGAGCCGACCACGGCCGCGGATCACGGAGATCCCGGCGCCCTCTGCCCAGCCCACCTGCCCTTCGTCAGACCAATCGTGCACCACTGTGTTCCGGCGTGCGAGCACCGCGATCGGGTCGACGGTGCCGATGACCGCTTCGGCGGCGCCGCGTACGCGCCGCGCCTCGGCGACCGCTTGGCCGGGGCGCAGCAGGGCCTTCGACGGCATGCACGCCCAATAGGAGCATTCTCCGCCGACCAGTTCGCTCTCGATCAGGACGGCGCTGAGTCCGCCCCGCACCGCACGATCGGCCACGTTCTCGCCGACGGGACCGGCTCCGATCACGATGACGTCGTAGGCGTGTGCACTCATGGCTTCACCGTACGCGCGCTCGGGATGTCGGCCGACGGTTCATCGGCTACGCGCGTGCGAGACGGCGACTACGGCTGGTACATCGATAGCCCGTGCTGCAACGGTCAGATCTTGACGGATGCCCGTGACCGGCCGCAGGCCGTTCTGAACAAGGGAGGCCGCCGCGCACGCCGTCTCCGGCCGATCGTGGACGAGCTCGATGCCCGCTTCCGCGCGGTCACGACGGTCTATCCGCACGCATGGCGGACGGAGCCGTGGTGGCACCGCAGATTGCCTCACGTATAGGCGCACACTTCGATCAGGAATCGAGAAGCGGCCGGTGGGCGGCCGTCGTAGCGTCATCGCCATGACAAGCTCACCGACCCCGATTCGATCCGTCACGCTGGAGGTCGCGGACACCGCCGACGCGCAGGACTTCTACGCCACCGCCATCGGCCCCGACGAGCGCATCCGCTTCGCCGAGGCCACCCCGGACACCGCCGGGTTCCGCGGCTTCGTGCTCTCGCTCGTGGTCGCGGAACCCGCGGTCGTGGACTCCTTCTACGACGCCGCGATCGCCGCGGGTGCGCAGTCCACGAAGCCGGCGCAGAAGTCGCTGTGGGGCTACGGCGGGGCCTTCCGCGCGCCCGACGGAACCGTGTGGACCATCGCGAGTTCGTCGAAGAAGAACACCGGTGCCCCGCTGCGGGTGATCGATGATCTGGTGCTGCAACTCGGCGTGGACGATGTGGCGGCCACCAAGAACTTCTACACCGACCACGGGCTCAGCGTGGCGAAGTCCTTCGGCCGCAAGTACGTCGAGTTCGAGTCTTCGCCCGGCTCGGTGACGCTCGCGCTCTCGGGCCGGAAACTGGCGGCCAAGAACGCGGGCGTCGCGCACGAGGGCGGCGGTGCGCATCGGCTGCGGATCGACGGAGCCATCGGCCGGGCCACCGATCCCAACGGCTTCGCCTGGTCGTAGTAGCGTCGTCGCTCGTGAACCGGTCCGCTGAACTCGCGCTCGGCGTGCTCGCCGACGAGGTCTTCGGTGATCCCCGCAGCTACCACCCCGTCGCCGGATTCGGTACGGCCGCGGTCGCAGTCGAGCGGGTGATGTACGCACCCTCGAAGGTCCGAGGCATCGCGTACACGGCGATCCTCGTGGGCGGTGCGACCACGCTCGGCTACGCACTGCGGAACGTTCCCGGTGCGACCGCACTCGGTACCTGGGCGGTGGTCGGCGGGGCGGGGCTGCGCGGGGTGGGATCGGACCTGGGGCGGCATCTGGAAGTCGGCGACGACACCGCCGCGCGCGGGCTGCTCCCGTCGCTGTGCGGCCGGGACCCGTCGGTGCTCGATGTCGCCGGGATGGCCCGTGCGGCCACCGAATCCGTGGCCGAGAACACCTCCGACGCCGCGGTCGCGCCACTGTTCTGGGGTGCCCTCGCCGGGCTGCCGGGGCTGCTCGGGTACCGCGCCGCGAACACCCTGGACGCGATGGTCGGCTATCGCAACGACCGCTATGCCGACTTCGGGTGGGCCTCGGCGCGGCTCGACGATGCGCTCAACTACCTGCCCGCCCGGCTCACCGGCGCGGTCACCGTGGCGGCGGCACCGGTGGTCGATGGCGCACCGTCGGACGCGATCCGGGCCTGGCGCAACGACGCCGCCAAGCACCCGAGCCCGAATGCGGGAGTCGCGGAGGCGACCGCCGCGGGGGCGCTCGGCCTGCGACTGGGCGGACGCACGCAGTACGCCCACGGCGTGGAACAGCGGCCCACCTTAGGTGATGGCCGGGCCCCCGGACCGGGCGACCTGGCGCGGGCCGCGGCGTTGTCGCGCACCGTGGAACTCGGTGCGCTGGCGGTGACTATCCTCGCCGTCCGTATCGGTCGGCGAGCCTGGCGGCGCGCGCGGCTTCGGGACTGACCGCCTCGGGTGCGTCCGGCTGATCGGCGTCCGGCTCGCCGGGCTCGGCCGGTGCGGCAGTGGTTCCGGCCGCGATCACGGCGCGGTCCTCACGTCGGCGCCGCAGTTCCGCATACACGAAGTAGCCCAACGCGAGCGGCGCCATCACGCCGAACGCCAGCCACTGCAGACCGTACGAGAGGTACGGCCCGGCGTCGAGCATCGGCAACGGCACCGGTGCCAGCCCGCCCGGCTGATTCTCCGTGAGGTTGAGATACCCCGGCGCGAAGGTGATGCCCTGGGCGGGCCCGATGGCGCGCGGATCGATCGCGTACACCTGCAGATAGCTGCCTTCGACGCGTGGCCCGCGATCGGCGGAGGTGGTCTCCGGTGCGCGGATGCGGGCGACCACCGTCACCACGTCCGATGGCGCCGGTGCGATGTCCGGGATCACGCCGCCCGTCGGGGTGCGGACGAAGCCGCGGTCCACGAGGTAGGTGGCGCCGTCGTTCGCGGCGAACGGCACCAGTACCTCGTACGCCGGGTTGCCGTCCTGATTGCGGAGCCGGGCCAGCGACTGCTTGTCGACCAGGTACCGGCCGGTGAGTGTGACCTTGCGCCACTCCGCGTCCTTGGGCACCTCGGTGCGGCCGCCGAGCAACTGCGCGGCCGGTACGGGATCGGCATTGACCGAATCACTGATCTGCTGGTTGCGGTGACTCGTCGACGAGTTCTTGTTCAGTTGCCACGGCGCGAGCACCGACCAACAGAGAGCGGTGAATGCGAGCACCGCCACCGCGAGGGCGATCCAGCGCGGCTGGAAGACCACCTTCACCCAGTTAGGCATGCCGGCGGGTCCATTCGATCAGGCCCGGCATCGCGGCCTCGACCTGCGTGAGGGTCTGCCGGAAATCGTCCAGGTCGCCGTAGTACGGATCGGCGACGCTCTCCGTCGGCGCGTCGGGGTCGAAGGCGCGCAACAACTCCAGGCGCTCCGCGGGCACCCCGAGGCCGCGCAGCGGCTCGACGTGCGATCGGTGCAGGGCGACCACCAGATCGGCGCCCAAGTGATCGGCGGTGACCTCGGCAGCGGCGTGATCGGTGGGGTAGCCCGCCTCGGCGAGGACAGCGCGGGCCCGGTGATCCGCCGGGTCGCCCTCGTGCCAGCCGCCGGTGCCGGCGCTGGTGACGCGCACCCGGTCGGCCAGTCCCGCTTCCGCCACCGCACGCTCGTACACGATGCGGGCTATCGGAGACCGGCAGATGTTGCCGGTGCACACGAAGGTGACATGCAGCGGGGTATTCACGCCTCCATCTTGCCCGAAGGCTCTCCCTCAGGGCCCGCTCGCTCGGCGCCGCCTACGCTGACACCCATGCTGCTCGTGGACGTGATCCGGATTCTGGAGAAGGCCTACCCGCCGCGGCTCGCCGAGGGCTGGGACAGCGTGGGCCTGGTCTGCGGTGACCCTGCCGCCGAGGTCACCCGCGTGCTGGCCTGCGTCGATGTGACCGCGGACGTGGTCGATGCCGCGCTGGAACAGGGTGCCCAACTGATCGTCGCGCACCATCCGTTGCTGTTGCGCGGCGTCGATACCGTGGCCGCGAGCACCCCGAAGGGAGCGCTGATCCACCGCCTGATCGCCGGTGGGTGCGCGCTGTTCACCGCGCACACCAACGCCGACCGCGCCCGCGGGGGCGTCAACGACGCCCTCGCAGCGGTGCTCGGACTCACCGTCACCGGCCCCGTCGAGTACCTGGAGCCGGTGCGGTCGCTGGACCGGTGGGGCGTGATGGTCCCGCCGGACCAGGCCGACGGGGTGCTGGCCGCGCTGTTCGCTGCCGGTGCCGGCCACGTGGGGGACTACTCGGAGTGCGCCTGGCGGGTGGACGGCACCGGCCAGTTCCGGCCCGGTGCCGCCGCGAATCCGGCGATCGGCACCGTCGGCGAGCCGACGACGGTGCGTGAGACCCGAGTCGAGCTGGTCGCCGACCGATCGGCCCGCGCCGCCGTCGCGGCGGCGCTGCGGGACGCGCATCCGTACGAGGAGCCGGCCTTCGACATCATCGAACTCGTCGGCGGTGAGCGGGAGTGGGGCCTCGGCCGCATCGGCACTCTGCCCGCACCGCTGAGCCTGGCTGAGTTCACCGAGCGGGTCGCAGGCGCACTGGGAGCCCCGGCCCGTGCAGCGGGGGATCCGGACGCGCGGATCCGCACGGTCGCGGTGTGCGGTGGCGCCGGAGACTCCCTGCTGGGCACCGTCTCCCGGCTCGGTGTGGATGCCTACGTGACCGGAGATCTGCGTCATCATCCGGTCGACGAGCACCTGCGTGCCGGCGGCCCGGCAGTGATCGACGCCGGGCACTGGGGAACCGAGTTCCCGTGGTGCGCAGCGGTGGCCCGGCTGCTCGCAGACCGCCTCGATGTGCGCGTCTTCGATCGACCCACGGATCCGTTCACGGTTCGCGCCTCACCCGCGGGCGGATGCGTAGAGTGACGCAGATGAACGCTGATCCGGGCGCCCAACGCTCCCTGCTGGACCTCGCCGAGGTGGATGCGGAGATCTCGCGGCTCGCGCACCGCGTCACGCATCTTCCCGAGGACGCCGAGATCGCCGAGCTCGAAAAGCAGGCGAGTACCGAACGCGATGACTCCGTGCGGGTGTCGATCCTGGTCGAAGACCTCGACCGCGACATCGCCAAGCTGGAGACCGAGGTCAATCAGACTCGGTTGCGCGAGGAGAAGGATCGCGAACTGATGGCCTCCGGCAGGGTTGCCGCGAAGCAGCTCACCGAGCTCGAACACGAGCTCAAGGGCCTTGAGCGTCGCCAGTCGGTGTTGGAGGACGAGCAGCTCGAGTTGATGGAGCGCCGGGAGGCCGTGGAGCTCGACCAACAGCGCGCCGAGGCCACCGTGAACGCCACCGCCGAGAAGATCACGGCCGCCCAGCGCCGCCGCGAGGAGGCCCTCAAGGACATCGGGGTCGCCCGCACCCGCACCGCGGCGCGACGCGACGAGGTGGTGTCCACCCTGCCCGACGATCTCTACGCCGAATACGAGCGCTGCCGGCAGGCGTCCGGTGTGGGTGCCGGCCTGCTCCAGGCGCGACGCTGCGGCGCGTGCCGCCTGGAGCTCGACCGCGGGTTCCTCGATACCGTCGCGCGCACCACCTCCGACGTGGTGGTGCATTGCGATGAGTGCGGCGCCATCCTGGTCCGGACGAACGAGTCCGGACTGCCGTGACGGGCCCGCAGCGCGGCGGCTGGACGGCCTCGGTGGGAGAACCGACCCGGCTGATCCTGCTGCGGCACGGGCAGACCCCGTCGTCGGTGCGGCGGTTGTACTCCGGACGTGGGAATCCTGCGCTCACCGAAATCGGGCACGCGCAGGCCGCGGGCGCGGCCGGGCTGCTGGCGAGCACCGGGATCGATGCGATCGTCTGCTCGCCGCTCGATCGCGCGCGACAGACCGCCGACGAGGTGAACGTGGGCCGCGGTCTCGACTTCCGGATCGATGAGGGGCTGATCGAGACGGACTTCGGCGAATGGGAGGGGCTCACCTTCGGCCAGGCCCGCGATCGCGATCCGGAGCTCCACGGCCGCTGGCTCGGTGACACCTCTGTCGCGGCTCCCGGTGGCGAGAGTTTCGACGAGGTGCACGCCCGGGTGGAGGCCGCGCTGCGCCGCATCCTCGCCGAGCGGCCCGGCGGTACCGTGCTCGTGGTCTCGCACGTCACGCCGATCAAGACGTTGCTGCGTATCGCCCTCGACGCCGGTCCGCAGCTGCTCTACCGGCTGCACCTGGATCTGGCGTCCATCTCGATAGCCGACTTCTACCCCGACGGCGGTGCCTCGGTGCGCCTGGTCAACCGCACCGCCCAGCTCTAACGCGGGGTACCCTGTACGACGCGGACGAGCTGACCGGGCGGCCGCGGCGTCGGGAACGGCTGGGTGACCAGTGCCGCCCGCGTCGAGGAAAGTCCGGACTCCACAGGGCAGGGTGGTTGCTAACGGCAACCCGGGGTGACCCGCGGGACAGTGCCACAGAGAACAGACCGCCCGGGCTTCGGCCCGGGTAAGGGTGAAACGGTGCGGTAAGAGCGCACCAGCGCGGCGGGTGACCGTCGCGGCTCGGTAAACCCCACCCGGAGCAAGGTCGAAGGCGGAACCTCACGGTTCCGCTGCGCACGTGATCGAGGGCTGCTCGCCTGAGCGTGCGGGTAGACCGCTTGAGGCACCCGGCGACGGTGTGTCCAGATGGATGGTCGCCCCCGTGCCACGGTGACGTGGCGCGGGACAGGATCCGGCTTACACGTCAGCTCGTCCGCCCCACCGGATTCCGCCGTTCGGCGCTAGCCTGAGCGGATGAACCTCTCCGTGCTGTGGTGTGGCGTGCGCGGCCACGTCACCTACGCGCCCGACGAGGGCGACCTCCGTGGGCGCATCCACGCCGAGACACCGGAGGGGTCGGCGTGGCGGTGCCTGCGGTGCGACGACTACGTGGTCGGTGAGCCGGTCGGTTCCGGCCCCGCCGCGGAGGCGCCGACGGTTCCGCGCGGTCGTGCGCTTCGTGACGAGCTGATCATGCGATTCCTCGCCGTCGAACGGTTTCTGCGCGGCCTCGTGTTCGTCGCCGCGGGCTTCGCCGTGTGGAAGGTCCGCGATTCCCGCGGTCATCTCCGGGAGATCTTCGACTCCGAGCTCCCCGTGCTGCGCGCGTTGGGCGAGCAACTCGGTTGGAATCCGGACGACTCCCGCATCATCCGGGCGCTCGACCAGGCGCTCGACCTGTCCGGGACCACTCTGCTCTGGGTGGCCGCGGGGCTTTTCGCGTACGCGGTGATCGAGTTCGTCGAGGCCGTGGGGCTCTGGCGCGGCGCACGGTGGGGCGAGTACTTCGCGGTGATCGCCACCTCGGCGTTCCTGCCGCTGGAAATCTACGAGATCAGCGAGAAGGTCACCGTGCTGCGTGCCGGTGCACTGCTGGTCAACATCGCCGCCGTCGCGTGGCTGCTCTGGAGCAAACGGCTGTTCGGGCTCAACGGGGGAGCCGAGGCCTACTACGCCGAACGGCAATCGGAGAGCGTCCTGACGGTGCGGCGCGCGGGTCAGTAGCCGTCCCTCCGGTCCGGTTCGTGCCGAAAATGCCTAGAACTCGTCAGTGGGTCGCACTACCGTCGTCCCCATGACCGACTCAGCCCCGGGCGATTGGGCCATCGAGGCCATCGACCTCGTCAAACGATTCGACGATTTCACCGCCGTGGACGGCGTGAGCTTCCGGGTTCCCACGGGAAGCGTGCTCGGCATGCTCGGACCGAACGGTGCGGGCAAGACGACCACGGTCCGGATGATGACCACGCTGTCGCCGCCCACCTCGGGTACCGCCCGCATCGCGGGATACGACGTGATCGACGATCCCGCACAGGTCCGGCGCAACATGGGCCTCACCGGCCAGGCGGCGACGGTCGACGAGATCCTCACGGGCCGCGAGAACCTGCGCATGATCGGTGGCCTCTACGGCATTCCCAAGGCCGTGCTGAAGGGGCGCAGCGACGACCTATTGGAGCAATTCTCCCTGACCGACGCGGGGGACAAGCAGGTCAAGGCGTATTCCGGCGGTATGCGGCGCCGGCTCGATCTGGCGGTCAGCCTGCTCACCGCTCCGCCGGTGCTGTTTCTCGACGAGCCCACCACGGGCCTCGATCCGCGCGCCCGCTCCGAGCTGTGGGACGTGTTGCGCGACCTGGTCGCACAAGGCACCACCCTTCTGCTGACCACCCAATACCTGGAGGAGGCCGATCAGCTCGCGGACGACATCGTGGTGATCGACAAGGGCAAGGTGATCGCCCAGGGCACTCCGCTGCAACTCAAGGAGCGGGCCGGGGCGGCCAGCCTGGTGATCACCGTGTCCTCCGCGGCGGACATACCCCGCGCCCGCGAGATACTCGCCGGGCTCGGCAGCGAGGTGTACGTCGACGAGGGCGCCCGCCGGGTCAGCAGCTCCGCCAACGGCCTGGCCGATCTGAACCGGGTCGCGGCGCTCTTCGAGGACAGCGGCATCGATGTCGACGATCTCGGGCTCGCCCGGCCCAGCCTCGATGACGTCTTCCTCTCGCTCACCGGCCAACGCGCCGAACCCAGCCAGCAGCTCGATGCCGAGGAGATGAACCCGTGACCGCCACCGTCGAGACGCACCAGACGAGCATCTGGCAACAGTCTTGGATCATGGTCAAACGCAGCATGATCCACACCAAACGGATGCCCGAGATGCTCTCGGACGTCACCATTCAGCCGATCATGTTCACGGTGCTGTTCGCGTTCGTCTTCGGTGCTGCCATCCCCACCCAAGGCGTCTCTTACCGCGAGTACCTGTTGCCCGGCATCCTCGGACAGACGATGGTGTTCACCTGCTTCGTGGTCGCGGGCGGCCTCACCACCGATCTGGACAAGGGCATCATCGACCGGTTCCGGTCGCTACCGATCAGCCGTGCCTCCGTGCTCATCGGCCGTAGCATCGCCAGCCTGTTGCACTCATCGATCGGCGTCGTGGTCATGTGCCTGACCGGACTGGCGATCGGGTGGCGCATCCGCACGAACCCGGTCGACGCGATCCTCGGCTTCGCGGTGCTGCTGCTGTTCGGAGGGCCTGCTGCACGGGTAGGTGACAAGTTGGTCAGGCCGCGTGTGGCGCGGCCGGGTTCATGGTGGACTCGAATGCGATGGGTGTCAATCGTCCAAGGCGGCGTTGTCGGCGCCGGCGGTGGTAGGTCCGTTCGATCCAGGTGATGATCGCGGTCCGCAGTTCCTGCCGGGTGGCCCAGCAGTGGCGGTCGAGGACGTTGTTCTGCAGCAGGCTGAAGAACGACTCCATCGCGGCATTGTCGCCGCAGGAGGCGACTCGGCCCATTGATCCGCGTAGTCCGTGATATTCCAAGGCACGTCGGAATTTTCGGCTCCGGAATTGCGATCCTCTGTCACTATGAACTATGCATCCGGTGACATCACCGCGCATCGCGACAGCGTTGTTGAGGGCGTTGACGGCGAGCCGGGCCTTCATCCTCGAGTCGACGGAGTAGCCGACGATCCGCCCGGAGTAGGCATCTTTGATCGCACACAGATACAGCTTCCCTTCCCGAGCCCTGTGTTCAGTGATATCTGTGAGCCACAACCGATTCGGTGCATCTGCGGTGAACCGGTGACGAGTCCTGCCGTGCTCGTCGGTGACGGTGCATAGATCGTCGTGGACCGCGGGCCCGGGTTTGCCGCCCTTGCTCGAGCGTTTCTTTCCGAAGACGCTCCACCACCGGTTGTCGCGGCAGATCCGCCACGCAGTGCGGTCCGCCATAGGCTCACCGGCAGCGCGGGCCTCGTCTGCGAGTAACCGGTGACCGAACTCCGGATCATCAACGCTGGCGTCGAACAGGGCGTTCGCGCGATACGCCTCGACCAGCTCCGTCGCGGGGACCGGGGCGGCGAGCCAACGGTAGTAAGGCTGACGGGAGAGCTTCAAAACCCGGCACGACACCGTGACGGGAACACCGTCGTCGGCGAGCTCTTTCACGAGCGGGTACATCATTTTCCCGGCAGGTTCGCCTGCGACAGATACGCAGCCGCACGACGCAGGACCTCATTCTCCTGCTCAAGGAGCCGAATCCGCTTACGCATTTGCCTCTCGGTCGCCGACTGCGCCGCACTGCTCCCGGACTTGGAGCCGG
The DNA here is from genome assembly GCF_000092225.1 of Tsukamurella paurometabola DSM 20162. Taxonomy (NCBI): domain Bacteria; kingdom Bacillati; phylum Actinomycetota; class Actinomycetes; order Mycobacteriales; family Tsukamurellaceae; genus Tsukamurella; species Tsukamurella paurometabola. The sequence continues at coordinate 2,811,831 of NC_014158.1, read as the reverse complement.
CCTCGACATCGGCGGTCTTCACCCAGTTCATCAGGCACGACTCGCTAATGCCGAAGTCGGCAGCGATCTGCTTGAGACGGACTCCCGGCTCACGATTACGCGCGACACGGACCACATCGTCGCGGAACTCCTTCGGATACGGCTTAGGCACAGTGCACATCCTTCCAGCGGCACCCCTCGGCACCACAGATCAGATGTCACCTACCCGTGCAGCAGGCCCTTCCCGCTCTCCGAGAAGGTCGAGGTTGGGTCCGTTCAGCAGCAGCAAACGGGGGCGGCCAAGGGTTTCGGTAGTCATGTGCGGGTCCTTTCGTAGTGCGGGGAGCGGTCGAACGACTCGCCTGGGGTCGGGAGCGGCGCGACTACGTGATTGGTGAGGGTGCCGATCCGGTCTATCGTGACTGACACGGTCTCGCCGGCCGACAGCGCAGCTCCGCCTGGAGGAGTGCCCGTGAGGATCACGTCGCCGGGCAGGAGCGTCATTTCGGCCGTGATGAGTGCGATCAGCTCGCCGACGGACCGGATCATCGCTGACGTATCGCCGCGCTGTACGACCCGGTGATTGACGACTGTAGTGATGGCAAGGTGGTCCGGGTCGATGTCGGTGCAGATGACCGGGCCAAGAGGGCAGAACGAGTCCCGGCTCTTGGCGCGGGTCCAGTGGCCGGTGGTGAGGCCGATCGCCCAGTCAGTGACATCGTTCGCACAGGTGTATCCGAACACCGCCCCCTGCGGGATGAATCTGCTTCCCATCGGTATGCGCTGCCCGATCACCACGGCGAGTTCGCCCTCGTACTGGACATCGTGGGGTGGGCCCGGAAGCCGGATCGAGTCAGCCGGTCCGATCGCCGACGTCGAGGGCTTCAGGTTCAGCACCAGCGGCGTCGCCGAGTCGGCGGGCGGGTAGTTCTTGCCGACCACGACGATCTTGCCCGGGATCACCGGAGCCAGTAACCGATCGATCGCGATCTCGGGGCCCGCGAGCCGGTCGAGGAAGCCTGGTGCGAACGGATCTCCGTCGACCAGCGTCCCGGAGCGGAGGTCGGGCCCAACCGCGACATACCGCGGCCAGCCTTCGTGGAGCACGCGGCCGAGGCGCATCAGAGAGTCTCCTTGGTGGGCAAGGAATCGATCGGGGCGGTACGTATCCTCGGCAGTGCGGCCAGGGCAGGGATCGCGATCAGTACCGAACACCCCGCGACCAGGAAGGCGGTAGTCGCGTTTCCGGTGTAGATCGGTAGCCAGAGGAGCGGAGCTATCGCCGCCCCCGAGAACCTGAACGCGGACACTATCGAGAGGGCGCCGCCCTTGTTCTCGGGGATCGCGCGGACGGTTAGGTTCTGCATGGCCACGGTCATCATCGACGCGCCACATCCCGCGGCGGTCCAGATCGCAGCGAGCTCGATCGAGTTCGTCACGAGACCGACGGCGGACACGCACGCCGCGGTCGCCACCGAGGCGACGATCCCGCACCGGACGGCGCCGAAGCGGTCCGTCAAGGCGCCCCAGTAGGTTCCGAGCAGGAGGCCAGCGAGTCCGAAACCGAGCAGCAGGGTGCCGGTCTGCGCTTCGCCGACCCCGAGGTGGCCCTCGGCGAAGAGCGCCACGAGGAAGGGGAGCGACGACGCGCCGAGGTAGGAGACGAGTGCTCCCAGGGACAGTAGCCCGATCGTCGGCGTGAGCAGTTTGCGGAAGGGCGGTGCGGTCGCGCCCGGTCGCGGACCACCGTTGGGAGGGAGGGCCGCCAGGCCGCACGCCACGACGGCGACGACGACGAAGCCCCATTGCCAGCCCACCTCGGCCGCCAGGCCGCCCACGAGCGGAGCGAAGGACTGTCCCGCCGCGAGGCAGCTGGAGAAGAGCCCGACGGCGCGGCTGAGGCGGTCGGTGGGTACCAGGTCGGCGAGCGAGGCGAGGAGGAGCGGGGTGGTGAACGCATTGGCCGATCCCATCACTACGCGGGCGACCAGGAAGACGGTGATGTTCGGGGCGACCGCACAGACGAGGGCGGCGACGGCGTAGGTGAGGAATGCGGTCCGCACGGAACGTCGGCGTCCCCACCGTTCACCGAGGGTTCCCGAGATCAGTTGCAGCGCGGCGAAGGGCACGAAGTAGGCGGTCAGTGCGGCGGCCGCGGCCGAGGTACTGGTGTGGAGCGTGTGACCGATGTTGGAGAGCATCGGCGAGATCACGGTGCCGCCGAGCGGCCCGAGTCCCGCGCCGAGGTACATCGCGATGCGCGTGAGCCGCGTCCGGGTCCTCGCTGAGGCGGGGGCGGTCACGCCGTCACCGTGCGGGCGTCGGCGAGCACGTTCCGGCCCGAGATCCGGCCGAAGGTCAGGCATTCCGTGATGTTGCTGGCGCCCTGGTAGAGGAATCCCCAGATCGAGCCGAATTCACCGGCAGAGTAGAGGCCGCGAATGGGACGGCCGGCGAAGTCCAGGACGCTGCCGCGCTCGTCGCGGCGCGCCCCGCCCTGCGTGTTCAGGATCGTGGGGTGCAGCTTGATCGCATACAGTCGCCCGGTGAGCGGTTCCAGCGTCCCCGGCGCGCGCCGGTGGTCGAGATCGGTGCCGATGTCGCAGTACTGGTTGTACCGAGCGACCGTCTCCGCGAGGTCCGGGGTCCCGATCGTGCTCGCCAACTGCGTTGCGTCGTCGGCGGTGTGGATCCATCCCTTGGCGATCTCGGCGGAGTTGTCCTCGCTCCATTGGTATAGCTCGCGGTTGTAGCCGCTGGAGCGCCACGTCAGCGGGCCTGCGAGACGCGTGCTGTGGGTGAAGATTCCCCACGCCGGGATGCGGGGATACTCGACCCGTTCGGTGTCGAATTCCGACAGCGAACGGTAGAACTCGTGTAGTTCGATCCCGGTCTCGTCGACGAAGCGTTTGCCGTACTGGTCCACGTAGATGAATCCCGGTGCGGGGAAGAAGATGCCGAATGCGGCCTCGAACTCATCGGTCTGATGGCCGATGATGCACGACGTCCGGCCCATGTGCCAGATGTCGCCGCCGATCTCCTGCACCAGGCGGTTGCCGTCGCCGGTGTTGCCCGGATTGCCCGCGAACTTCATGGCGGTACTGGGCAGATGTTCGGTCCGCATCTCCGGGTTGTTCTCGAACCCGCCGCACGTCAGGACCACGCCGGCGCGGGCGCGGATCTCGCGGGCGTCGGCATCGTCCTCGGTCCGGACGCCGATCACTGTGCCCGAGCCGTCCCGCAGCAGCTTCGTCACCCGGCTGTTGTAGCGCACCTCGACTCCGGCGTCGGCGACCTTGGCCGACAGGAACTCCCACATGCGACGGCTCGGCGGGACGTCGGCCGGACCGGGCACGCAGTACTTGGCGAAGGTCCCGATCCCGCCCGGCGCTGCGGGGAAGCCTGGTCCCTTGATCGTGCGCGGATAGGTATTCGCCACGATCAGTTGATCGGGAACAGTCAGAGAGCTCCCCAGCTCGGCGAACCACGCGGGGAGGCTGCGTGATTCGCGGACCAGCGCCTCGATCACCGGCCGGCCGGTGGTGCCGAAGCACAGCCTGTCCAGGTACTCGACGAATCCGGCCGCGTCCTCGTCGTTGTCGTTGGCGATCACGCAATTGCCTCCGCTGACCCGCGAGTTGCCGCCCCCGTGCGGCATCTTCTCGAGGATGAGGACCGAGGCGCCCTCCTCCCGTGCCGTCAGGGCCGTCGCCGCCCCCGCGAACCCGTACCCGACGACGATGACGTCAACGGTGTCGATCTCACTCATGGTGTTTCCTCTCGCTTGGTTGGCCGGTCGACTAGATGTGCATGCCGCCGTTGATGTCGAGCACCGCGCCCGTGGTGTACGCAGCCGACTCCAGGCAGAACGGGAGCACCATGTCGGCGGCGTCGGCAATGGATCCCAGGTGCCCCACGGGGATCCGCCCCAGGATGGACTCGCGATCCCGCTGCGGCTTGTCTGCCCACGACGCCAGGATCCGCTCGGTCATGATCGGCCCGTGGGCCACGGCGTTCACGGTGACGCCGAACGGCGCTAGCTCGTACGCCGCCTGTTTCGTGAGTCCGATCACCGCGGCCTTGGCTGCGACGTAGCCCGTGTTGCTGAAGACGCTGTAGGTGCGGCCCGCGATCGAGCCGAAGTTGACCACGCGTCCCCACCGCGAGTCCTTCATCGCGGGAACGCAGTGACGCAGCATGGTGAAGACCGTCTCGAGGTTGTGTGCGTACGACGCCCACAGATCGGCCGACTCCAGGTCCGCCAGGTCGATCCGCCGCGTATCGCCGCCGACGCCGTTGACCAGGACGATCCGGCGGCCGGTGAGGTCCACGCGGGCGAACCGTTCGGCGACGGCGTCGGCGTCGCGCACATCGATCGGCCACGTGGTGACGGCCGCGCCCGCGGGCATCGTTGCCGACGCGGCGTCGAGTGCCCCGGAGTCGGAGTCGATCGCGATCAGCTCGTGTCCGCGTTCGACGAGGGCCGCCGCGATGTAGCCGGGGATCCCGGACGCGGCGCCTGTCACGATGGCGAGGGGTGCGGTGGTGGTCGTCATCGGGCCGCCTTCCGGGAGTTGGTCGACAGGGTGGTCCAGCCGTCGCCGAGGGTCCAGCCGACGGCGGGGGTCAGTTGCGACGACAGCCACGCCGTCGGTCGCACTCCGTGGCCGGACCCGACCACGGGTGCGGCCAGGCCGTGTTCGCGGTCGACGTGGTATCCGGGGGAGGTGAGCGGCTGCGCGAACCACTCGTCCTGGCGGCCCACCTCCACCGCCGCGGCGTCGGTGGCGACGGCAGCCAGGGCCCGGCCGGTGGCCCACAGCGGTCCGACTTCGCCGACCTGGACACCGATCTGGTAGTCGAGCCCGCCGGCGCGGATGTCCCGGATCGCCGCCGCCGCTCGGAGAGGGCCGCCGACCTTCGAGACTCGCACGTTCATGTGGGTCGCGGCCTGGAACCGGATTGAGGTGGCGAGGTCGTCGGGGCCGCAGAACGATTCGTCCAGCATGACCGGGAGACCTGCCTCGCCGAGGGTACGGAGGCCGGACCAGTCCCGGGCCGCGAGCGGCTCCTCGAGCCATCCGATGCCCGCATCGGAGAAGGTCGCGGCCTCTGCCAGCACGTCGGCCAGCGCCCACGAGTTGTTCGCGTCGACCGAGATGGTGGCGTCGGGCCGGAGCCGTCGCACGAGTCGTGCCGTGTACGCAGCGGCGGCGACGTCGCGATCAGCCTTGATTTTGATGTGCGGGGCCCTTTTCCGGGGCAGCGCTCCGACCGCTCGGTGGATGTCGGCGGTGAGGTCGATCGTGGTGGTGTAGCCGAAGCCGGCGGCGGGTGCGGTGCCGAGGGCGGTGCTGAGTGCAGACACCATGGACCGGTCGTGGCGCCGGCACAGCGCGTCGAGCAGCGCGGTCTCCACGGCCGCCGCGGTCGCGTGGCCGCGGACGCCGCCGAGTCGCTCGGTCAGGTTCAATGCGGAGAGGGCGGTGAGGTCGCGGCCGAAGTCGCCAGAGCGCATGCCGGTGAGTTCCTCGGGCCGCCACGCAGTGAGTATCGCGATCACGGTGTCGATGTCCTCGCCCGTCACGTACGGCCGCGGCGCGGCCTCACCCCACCCGATCTCGCCGTCTTCGGTGTGCACCGTCACTAGCACCGAGGCGGATCGCCGCCGGGTCTTGGTGGCGTGGCTGAAGGCGGTGCGGAAGCCGATCTCGGCGATCGCGACATCGATGCGTTCGATCATGCGCTCGCTCTGATCGTCGCGGTGAGCGCGGTGTCGGCGAGCCAGTCCCAGTATGCGCGGCGGGCGCCGGTGAACTCGAGGTAGTGGTGGTCGGTTCCGAACGTCGACGACCGCACCACGGGCACGCGCGCCGCCAACACGGACGCGGCTGCTGCCAGGTCGATGATCGGATCCGTGCGCGGCACGGCGAGGTGCACGATGCGCGGGACTGACCAGCGCGGCGCGGCGATGTACCGATCCTCAAGGGCGACCATCGTCGCGAAGGTTCGCGCCGGCACTCGGCGGACCATGAGGGGATCCTCCGCCATGTACGCGAGCCGCTCCGGATCGTCGGTGTAGTCCCGATCCTCCAACGGAACGGCCCGCTCGTCGATGGAGTCCTCCGCGCGCCGCTCCGCGAGCGCCGCCTCGCGCAGCCGGGCCCGCTGCTGGCCGAGCGCGGGGGCAATGAAGGCGACCCCGTCGAACAGCGGCGCCTGGTCGGCGACCAGGGCGGCGAGAACGCTGCCGCCGAAGCTCTGGCCGGCGCCTGTCAGCGGAGCGTCCGTGTGGGCGCGGATCGTCGCCACGCCGCGGCGATAGTCGTTGAGCACCAGGCCGGCCGTGGGCAGGTCGCCCCGCGGCCCCCCGCTGGAGCCCGAGCCGCGGCGATCCAGCGCGAACACCGATACGCCGCGAGCCGCGATTTCGGGTCCCGTCTCGGAGAGCCATCCGGCGTGCGATTGCAGTCCGTGCACGTAGGCCACCGCAGCCCGCTCGTCGGCCGCCCGCCAGTGGTGCAGCGTCAGCTCGATCCCGTCCCGCGCGGGCACGGGGTAGGTCACACGACTGGTGCTCATGAGCGGCCGACCAGGGTACCCGCGGACACCACGCCGATCTCGTTGAGAATCGACAGCACCGCCGAATCCGACTGGAGCCAGTGGTGTTTGATCTGCGCGGGCGCAGCCCCCTGCGCGAGGCGATACTCGGTGAGCTCCTTGAACGCCCCGCTGCGCAGCGGAACCACCTCGATCGATGAGAGTCGCTGGGACTTGCGCTTCTCGCCGTATTCGATGTTCACCTCCTGCAGGACCGCGTCGAGGCGGGGCGCGAGGTCGATCAGCGACTTCGCGTCGAGAACCTCGCTGGACTCCATCGCGACGACGTAGCGCGGCGGCGTGCCCCACACCGGAATCGCGGTGAAGAAGGGGAGCCGTCCGCAGCCGCTGGTCGTCCGTGCGACTGTTGTGTGGAGGTCGGAGTCAGTGAGCTTCTCGCCGGTGAACGAACTGCGCACGCCTGCGCGGCCCTGGAACTCCAGTCGCGGGGTGCCTCCGACGTGACCGACCACCCGGTAGTTGTCGCCCACGTCGTATCGGTACAGACCGTTGGCCTGACTCATGACCAGCCGGTACTGTCCGCCGCGCTCGAGGTGCTCCATCGGGACCGATTCGCCGGTCGTCTCGCCCTCGTCGTCGATCGAGAAGAATTCGTACAGACCCTGATTCGTCGCGAGCGGGCCCGCAGTGGTGTGGCCGTCGATGGGTAGGGTCACGATGCCCTCGGTCCCGGTAGTGCTGAACGGGAGGATCGCCACATCGGGGATCAGGTCACGCATCCACGCCTCGTAGAACCGGGCAGATCCAGACATCCAGCAGACGACAAGGTCGAGTCGCGCGAAGACGTCGGTCAGTCGCAGCGGGCGCCGTTCACGTCCCCGCAGGACGGATAGGCGCGCGGCGAGCTCGCGGTCGGGGGAGACGGCGGGATGCGGTCGGCCGAGGAGGGCGCCTCCGCGGATGTCGTCGATCAGTTCGTCGCTCCGGTCGCGCAGTTGCTCGGCTAGCATCACGATCTTCGATGGGTTCACCGAGACGATCATCCGGACGTCCTTGCCAGCGAGCAGCCGCATTTTCGCGTAGAGGCGGTCCGCGCTGTCGAGGGAGTTGACATCGTCGGTGAACCAGGGGGCGGAGAACCACGGCGGTGTCCAGTCGTTGCCGCCCAGCGACTCCCAGCGCTGCGATATCCCGTAGACGGGGAACGCGCCGTGGGTCTCGGTGCTGGCGGTCCGGTCCCAGGAGAGGTCGAGCGCGGTCCATGGTTCCACCCGCCTCAGGCCGAGCAATTGGAAGTACAGGCCCCACTGGGCGTATCGTGGGTTCTAGCGATCCCCGCAACACCGCGGATAGCAAGGAGTTGCGGGGATCGTGCATTCACCGATGGTGAAGAAGAGGTTCTTCAAGGAATTGGACGTGTCTGACGGCAATGTGTCGGTCGCTGCTAGGGCGGCGGGGGTGACAGTGAATACGGCGTTTGGATGGATGCGCAGGGCGGGCCTGCGTGGACGTGGGAGCACTAGCAATGGTGGTCATCCCGGCCGGGCCGAGTACGACCGGCTTCGCCGTGAGGGGGTGCTGCGGCCGGACGCTGCTCGGCGTGTCGGTGTCAGCGTTCGCACTGCTGGGGACTGGGATCGAGGGGTGCGCAAGATTGGCGATACTCGTATCCATCCCGACGGACGCAAGATCGATTACCTGACAGGTGCGGTCACGTGGGTCGGAGTGGAATCGGATGCACCGAGGCAGCGGAGCCTGCATCCACGGTTTCTGACCTTGACCGAGCGGGAAACTATCGCTGACATGCGCCGCGAGGGGGCATCGCTGCGGGCCATCGGCAGGGAGCTCGGCCGGCCAGCATCGACGATCAAACGGGAGATCGACGCTGGCGTTGTCAACGGTGCCTATCGCCCGCATCAGGCGCACCGCAGGTGGGAAAAGAGCCGGTCACGGCCGAAGCCAGCGAAACTGGCCCAGGCCGGTCCGCTGCGGGACTACGTCGAGAACAAACTGCAGGACCAGTGGTCCCCAGAGCAGATATGTCACTCTCTAGTGACCGAGTTCCCCAACGAGCAAAGTATGCGTGTGAGCGTCGAGACGATCTACCAGTCGATCTACGTTCAGGCTCGGGGCGGCCTGCGCCGTGAAGTCGCGATGGCCTTGCGAACGGGCCGCACCCGCCGCAAGCCCCACCGCCGCGCCGAACATCGCACCAGACGATTCGTCGACAAGATGGTGATGATCTCCGACCGGCCCGCCGAGGTCGAGGATCGAGCCGTGCCAGGCCACTGGGAAGGTGACCTGATCGTCGGTACTCGCAGCGAGTCCGCGATCGTCACACTCGTCGAACGCTCCACCCGCTACGTCATGCTCGGCCACCTGCCTGGCGGCCACTCCGCCGAAGAAGTCCGTGACGTGCTGGTTTCGTTGATCGGAAATCTCCCAGGACATTTGCGGGGATCACTGACCTGGGACCAGGGCTGCGAGATGGCCGCCCACCAACAATTCACGGTCGCCACCGGGGTTCCGGTCTACTTCTGCGATCCCCACTCACCCTGGCAGCGCGGAAGCAACGAGAACACCAATGGACTACTGCGCCAGTACTTCCCGAAAGGCACCGACCTGAGCGCCTACGGCCGCGAAGACCTCGAACTCGTCGCCCAGAAACTCAATCGCCGACCACGCAAAACGCTCGGCTGGAAGACACCAGCCGAGCGTTTGCGTGACCTCATTACAGCTCGCTAGCACCGATGCCCCGCGCTCGTATCGCGAGCGTAGGACATCGTGCGGCGTTTGGATCAGTGCTCGTCGTAGTGGTCACCATGCGGAGCGTGACGGTGCCCATCGTGGACGTAGTCCACGTGATCGCCGTGCTGGATAGCCTCGTGGCCGCAGTCGGGTCCATGGGCATGGTCGGAGTGGTCGTGTGCCAGGTGCTCAGTGCGCGTCATCGTCATAGGCATGATTATATGCGAATGCGTGCACGTAATGCAACGAGCACCGCGGATCCCAGAAGCGCTCCGCTGGAATACTCAGCGGAGCACTTCCGTATGGTGGGCCCTACCAGGCTCGGTGTTGCGACGATCCCTAGAATCCGCCGTGGGGGAGGGGCCGCAGTCGTTGCTGTGGACTTACTCGACGTCGATCTTGCCGCCGTTGTCCTGCACCTTCTTCAGGGCCTCGAGCGCCTTGACCTCGTTCTCGTGGTCGCGCTCGGCGTTGGCCCGCTGCTCGTCGGCGGGGTCGGCCCGCAGGAACGAACCCGTTCCCGGCTGGCCGGCAGCACCGAGCTGGTTCGCCTTGGTCGGGACGACCGCACCCTCGTAGGGGAGCGGAACGGCGTGACCGTGGTCGTCGACCGGTCCGAGCGGCTGGTGCAGCTCGATGAACTCACCGTTCGGGCGGCGCACGATGATGCCGGTCTCGATACCGTGCTTGAGCACCGCGCGGTCGGCGCGCTGCAGGCCGATGCAGAATCGGTAGGTCAGCCAGTAGGCGATCGGAGGCAGGATCACCAGGCCGATACGGCCGATCCAGGTCATCGCGTTCAGCGAGATGTGGAACTTCAGCGCGATGACGTCGTTCACACAGGACAGCGTGAGCACGATGTAGAAGGCGAGCGCCATGGCGCCGATCGCGGTCCGCACCGGAACGTCGCGGGGACGCTGCAGGATGTTGTGGTGCGCATCGTCGCCGGTGAGCTTCTTCTCGATCCACGGGTACGCGAACATCAGGCCGAAGATAATGCCCACGATGATCGCCACGAATGCGGCGCCCGGGACGGTGTGACCCCAGAAGTAGAGCTCCCAGGCGGGCCACAGACGGGCCAGGCCGTCCGTCCACATCAGATAGATATCGGGCTGCACACCCGCGGACACCTTGGCCGGATCGTACGGGCCGAGGTTCCACACCGGGTTGATCGTGAAAATGCCCGCCATCACGGCGATGATGCCGAAGGTAGCCGCGAAGTAGGCGCCGGTCTTCACCGCGAACACGGGGAGGATGCGCACACCCACCACGTTCTCCTCGGTGCGGCCGGGGCCCGCGAACTGCGTGTGCTTCTGGTACCAGACCAGCGCCAGGTGGCCGGCGATGAGCGCCAGGATGATGCCCGGGAAGAGCAGCACGTGCGCCACGTACAGGCGGCTGATGAAGATGTCGCCGGGGAAGTCACCGCCGAAGATCAACCAGTGCATCCAGGTACCGATGATCGGCAGTCCGATCACGATGCCCGACATGGCGGCACGAACGCCGGTGCCCGAGAGCAGGTCGTCCGGGATCGAGTAGCCGAAGAAGCCCTCGAACATCGCCAGCGCGAGCAGCGCGCAGCCGATCAGCCAGTTCGCCTCGCGCGGGCGGCGGAACGCGCCCGTGAAGAAGATGCGGGCCATGTGGATGATGATCGACGCCGCGAACATCAGGGCCGCCCAGTGGTGGACCTGGCGCACGAACAGACCGCCGCGGACCTCGAACGAGATGTCCAGAGTGGTGGCGAAGGCACGCGACATCGTGACGCCGTTGAGCGGCTCGTAGGCGCCGCTGTAATGGACCTCGGCCAGCGACGGGTCGAAGAACAGGGTGAGGTACACGCCCGACAGCAGCAGGATCACGAAGCTGTACAGCGCGATCTCACCCAGCATGAACGACCAGTGCGTGGGGAAGACCTTGTTGATCTGGCGGCGGATTCCGGCAGCCAGGTGGTATCGCGAGTCGACCTCTTCGGCCTGCTGCGCGACACGATCTCCGATCGTCGTCATCAGTGCGTCGCCTCCCAGAAGGCCGGTCCGACCTGCTCGATGAAGTCGCCGTTGGCGACCATGTAACCCTGCTCGTTGACCGAGATCGGCAGCTGTGCCAGCGCACGGGCGGCGGGGCCGAAGACCGGCTTGCCGTACTCGAGCGCGTTGAACTGCGACTGGTGGCACGGGCAGAGGATGCGGTTGGTCTGCTGCTCGTACAGCGAGGTGGGGCAACCGAAGTGGCTGCACACCTTGGTGTAGGCCCAGTAATCGCCGTAGTTGAAGCTCTCCTGGCCCTGCCGCTTGATCGCGCGCACGCCGTCGTCGGGGCGCAGGCGGATCAGCATGACGGGGTTACGGATGCCCTTGAGGCCGTGCAGCAGCTTCTTACGGGACTCCTCGGTCTCACCGAAACCGTCCGAGACGCGCCACGGGAAGACGGTCATCATGCCGCCCGCGTCCATGTCCTCGGGGCGGACCAGCTTCACCTTGTACGGGTCGCCCACATCGTTGCGCAGGAACACCGTCTCGGTGTTCAGCTCGTTGCTGAAGTCGTTCTTGTACGAGTCCCAGTACGGCGACCAGCCGGTGTGCCACAGCGGCGAGGCCTCGCGCTTGGCCCACGGGTTCTTGATCAGTCCACCGAGGAAGCCCGCGGCGGCGGCGAGACCCAGCACGCCCACGCCGAATCCGGCCGAGGCCAGGATCATCTTGCGGCGGGGGAGCGTGGAGGTATCCAGCGCGTCCTTGAACAGGGCGCCGGTGGTCAGCTTGTCGACCTTGGCCGAGCCGCCGGCGTCGTGCCGCTGCTGGACCGCGATCTCCTCGGGAATGAACTTCTTGGTGAACAGCACGGCGCCGATGAACACCGACAGCAGCGAGAGGCCCGCGGTCACACCGAGCGCCGGCGTGTACAGCGTGTACCACCAGTAGCCGTCGTCATCGACGCCCTTGTACTCCCAGGGCCAGAAGAGGAAGGTGCCCAGGAACGCGAGGGCGAACACTCCGGCGAGGAAGAACCACAGCGCGACGGTGCGCTCGGCGCGCTTCTCGGCGCGCGTGCCCGACTCGGGCCAGCGCGGCTCGCGGTAGACCAGCTCGACACCGTCGAGGTTGGTACCGAGTTTCACCAACTCGTCGTGCGAGAGGTTGTCCAGTTCGTCGTCCGACGGGACGTTGTTCAACGGCTTGGCGGTCAATTCCTGCTCCCAACCCACATCGCAGCGGCGACGACGGCGATCATCCCGGTGGCCCACATGACCATGCCCTCGGAAGCGGTACCGAAACCGCCGAGCCCGAAGCCGCCGGGGGACTGCGTCTCCTTGGCGTTCTTGATGAAGCCGATGATGTTCTTCTTCTCTTCCTGCGACAGCTGGCGATCCGAGAACTTCGGCATGTTCTGGGGGCCGGTCAGCATCGCGGCGTAGATCTCCTGCTCGTTCGCCGGGTCGAGGACCGGGGCGAACTTACCGCCGGACAGGGCGCCGCCCCGGCCGGTGAAGTTGTGGCAGGACGCGCAGTTCAGGCGGAACAGCTCGGCGCCGGCACCGAGGTTCGTGCCGCGCAGCGACTCCATCGCCATCACACGGTTGCCGTTCTCGTCACGCTTGATCGAGCCGTCCGCGTTGTACTCCCACACGATCGACGGGCCTCCGCCGATCGACTGGATGTAGGCGCCCATGGCGTCGATCTGCTTGGTGTCGAACTTGGCCGGCTTGCGCACGATCTGCGCCGAGTTGACCGTCGCGGGCATGCGGCCCGAGTGCACCTGGAAGTACACGGCCGAGTCACCCACACCCACGAGGGACGGACCGCGATCCTTGACGCCCTCGAGCGCGGCGCCGTGGCAGCTGATGCACGAGGTCTTGTAGAGCTCCTTGCCCGCTTCGATCTGGGCCGCGTCGCCGCCCTCGGCGACCGCGACCTGCGGGGTGGGAGTGGCGACGGTGGCGATACCGCCGGCGGCCAGGAGGCCTCCGATCAGCAGCGCGGCGCTGGCGAGCTTGCGGCGGAGCTTGCGCTGCTTGCGGGCCTTGCGCGCCTGCGCGACGGGGGCTGGCCCGGCACCGTCGGGCTCGCCTCCCTCGCGGGTTGGCTCAAAGTTGGCTGAACTCATCTGCTATCCCTCTGTGATGGCGACGTGAGAAGAAAGTCTTAGCGAATGATGTAGATGACGGCGAACAGGCCGATCCACACCACGTCGACGAAGTGCCAGTAGTAACTGACGACGATCGCCGAGGTCGCCTGGGCGGGCGTGAACTTGGAAGCGCGGCTGCGGGCAAGGATGAAGATGAACGCCACCAGGCCGCCCATCACGTGCAGGCCGTGGAAGCCCGTGGCCATGTAGAAGACCGAACCGTAGACCGAGGAGCTCAGGGTCAGGCCCTCGCTGATCAGCGTCTTGTACTCGTTCAGCTGGCCGAGGATGAACGCGAAGCCCATCAGGAACGAGACGAAGTACCAGATGCGGAACTTGAAGACGTCGCCCCGCTCGGCGGCGAACACACCCAGCTGGCAGGTGACCGACGACAGGATCAGCACGATGGTCGGCGGAAGGGCCGCCCACAGGCTGACGTTGGTATCGGCGGGCGGCCAGCCGTTCTCACCGGCGCCGGCTCGGGCCACGAAGTACATGGCGAAGAGCCCGGCGAAGAACATGAGCTCGCTCGACAGCCAGACGATGGTCCCGACGCTGACCATGTTGGGCCGGTTGAGTGAGTGCACGCGCTGGGTGATGGCTGTAGCTGAGGTGGGTGCGGCGCTAGTCACCTCGCAAGTATGACCGGTCGTAGTATCGAATGCCTACCCGGGTCGCAGATTGGGCGCGTCGAATATCGCGGGCAGGCGGACGGTGTTCCGTGCCCCACGACGAAGTGCCACGTCAGCGCTGTTGCCGCCGCCAGATGGAGGAGCCGATGCCGTACGACCTGAACGGCCGACCGGAGCAACAACCCCGTCTGCGGCGCCTTTTCCGGCGCCCCACTGAAGAGATAACGCCCCATACCCCCGGTTTGGTTCCCGTGGCCGGATCGGGGGATGACGCGGTGGCCTCGTCGGCCGTTCTGGACGCCGCGGAGGACTTCGATCCGCAGGCTCAGAGCGTGCTCCGGCACCTGCTGGAACTGCCCGCATCGCGGGTCGACGAAGTGTTGCAGATCGTCGCGCAGGACAATTACGTGCGGGTGCCCGATTCCGGGGTGTTCGGTCACGGTCCCGGGTGCGAGCTGGTGGCAGTGGCACGCGTACAGCGGGTGGACGCGCTGCACGTCTCGCAGGAGCGATCCCGGATGGCCGGACTCATGGCCCGGCACGGCGGGCACGCGCTGTCCTGGCAGGTGCTCCAGATAACCGGTTGAGCGAAGCCGATTACGCTGTGGCCATGGATTGGCCCACGGTTCTCACCGAGCTCACCTCTCACCGCGATCTCACCGCGGAGCAGGCGCGCTGGGCCATGTCCGAGATCATGAGCGACGGTGCCACGCCGTCGCAGATCTCCGCGTTCGGCGTCGCCATCAAGATGAAGGGCCCGTCGCCCGTCGAGGTGCGCGCCCTGGCCGACGTGATGCTCTCGCTGACCACCCCCGTGCCGTTCACCGACCGGGCGGTCGACGTGGTGGGCACGGGCGGCGACCGCAGTCACTCGGTGAACATCTCGACCATGACCTCGATCGTGGTGGCCGCGGCCGGGGTGCCCGTGCTCAAGCACGGCAACCGTGCGGCCTCGTCGAAATCGGGCGGAGCCGATTGCCTGGAGGCGCTCGGCGTGGCGATCGCGCTCGACGCCGACGGTGTGGCCCGCACCGTCACCGAACTCGGCATCGGCTTCTGCCTCGCCTCGGTGTTCCATTCGGGCCTGCGGTTCGCGGGCGCCACCCGCAAGGAGATCGGCATCCCCACGGTGTTCAACGTGCTGGGTCCGCTCACCAACCCGGGGCGGCCCTCCTCGGGCTTGATCGGCTGTGCCTTCGCGGACCTCGCTCCCGTGGTGGCGCAGGCCTTCGCCGACCGCGGCGGTAAGGACCATGTGATCGTGGTGCGTGGTGACGATGGCCTCGACGAGCTGACCACCACGTCCACCTCGACGGTGTGGCGGGTCCAGGAGAACGGCGTCGGCGTCGAATCGGTCGATCCCACCCGGCTGGGCCTGCCCAGGGTTTCGCTCGACGAACTGCGGGGCGGCGACGCTACCGTGAACGCTCAGATCGCACGTGACTTCCTCGGTGGCAAGGCCGGGCCGGTGCGCGACGCCGTGCTGCTCAACGCGGCCGGCGCAGTCGCCGCGTATGAAGGCCTGGTCGCGGGCGAGACGGTGGAGGACTCGATCGCGAGCCACCTGCCGCGCGTCGCCGACGCCGTCGACTCGGGTGCGGGAGCCGATCTGTTGGACCGGTGGATCGCGCTGTCCCAGGAGATCGCGACGGCATGAGCGCCGGACTGGAGCGGATGCGGGCGGACGCCGCCGCCCGGGGCCTGACGGTGACGGTGCGCGAGCGCCCGGCGGCCCGCAGCCTCGAGGAGGCCGCCGAGCTGATGGAGTTGCCGCCGTCCCGGCTGGTGAAATCGCTCGTGGTGCGCCGCGGCGAGGGCGACTACCTGTTCGCCCTGGTGCCGGGTGACCGGTCGATCGCATGGCCGAAGCTGCGCGCCGTGGTCGGGGTGAACCGGCTCGCGATGCCGCCCGCCGACGAGGCGCTCGCCGCCACCGGCTACGAGCGCGGAACCATCACCCCGGTGGGGGCGGGCGGCGATTGGCCGGTGTACGTCGACGAGCGGATCGCCGGGCCGGTCGTGGCGCTCGGCGCCGGAGCGCATGGCTACAGCGCCCTGCTCGATCCGGCGGAACTCGTCGCGGCGTACGGCGCGACGGTCGCCGACATCTCCGACTGATCGGGCGGGGCGGCGCTGAAACAATGAACAGAAGGCGCGATCGACCGTGAGCGGCGCGGAGCCTCCCTAGACTCCGCAGCGTGAGTGCCCGCAGAGTTTCGCCGCAGATCGCCCGCTCCTGGCTGCTCGTCCCGGCGTCGCATCCGGAGCTGTTCGCCATCGCCCAGGCCAGCGAGGCCGACGCCATCATCATCGATCTCGAGGATGCCGTCGCCGCCAACGATAAGAGGCAGGCGCGCAAGGACACGGTCGAATGGCTCAGCACCGGGCACCGCGCGTGGGTGCGGATCAACGACGCGTCCAGCGATTTCTGGAGCGAGGACTGTGCGGCGCTCAAGACCTGCGCGGGGTTGGAGGGGGTGATGTTGGCGAAGTCGGAGTCGGCGAGCCACCTGGACGACACCTCCGACCGGCTGCCCGACGACACCCGGATACTGGCGTTGGTCGAGACCGCGCGCGGGATGCAGAACGTGGCGCGGATCGCGTCCGCGCAGGCCACCTTCCGCATCGCCTTCGGCACCGGAGACTTCAAGCGCGACACCGCCGTCGGCGAGGACCCGATGGCGCTGGCCTACGCGCGGTCGCAGCTGGTGATCGCCTCCCGCGCGGCCCGGCTCCCGGCGCCGATCGACGGGCCCACGCTCAACATCGCGCACCTGCCCACCGGGACGGCACACGCCAAGGAGATGGGCATGTCGGGCAAGCTCTGCCTCACGCACGAGCACGCCGCGGTGATCAACGCCGGGCTCAGTCCGAGCCGCGACGACATCGCCTGGGCGCACGGGTTCATCGCCGCCTTCGAGGCGTCCGGCGGCACGATCACCGATGGATCGGATCTGCCGCGTCTCGCGCGAGCGCAGAAGATCGTTGCGCAGGCCGAGGACTTCGGCATCGACGTGCCCGCCGCCGACGTCAGTCACAGCGGGTACTAGCGGTCAGTTGCCGATATCGAAGCCCGCATCGACATCGGAGCTGGCGTACTCGCGGAAGGCGATGTGGGTGGAGGTGTTCGCCACGCCGTCGATCCGGTTGATCTTTTCGGTGACCACCTCGGCGATCTGATCATGTTCGCGCACACGCAGCTTCGCGATCAGGTCGATGTCGCCCGCGCAGGAGTACACCTCGGTCACGCCCTCGATGTTCGCCACCGCCTGCGCGGTCTCGGGGATGCGGTGCACATTCGCGTTGATGAGGACGATCGCGGTGATCACTGCGGCTGCCTTTCGTCGCCTGGGCTCACGCGGCGTGCGTGGTGCCCTCACTGTATTGCCTGCCGCTGCGCTGCGGCTGCGATGCCGCCGCGCGGGCATCGCGGCCGGCGGTGAGAGCACGCTCGGCCCACTCACGCCAGCGGCCCGCTCCGTGCAGCGGCTCACCCCAGGTGCCACGCACCTCGACGATGCGGGTGCCGGGTTGCAATGCCCAGCGCCGCAGCAATGCGGCCTCCTCCGGGCTGGCACCGTGCAGGACATCGGCGGGGAACAGCGCATCGGGCACGAACAGCGCGGGCTGATCCGCCGGCGCGTCCGCCTCGTACACCGTTTCCGCACCGGACCGCAGCCGGTCGAAGACGGGCATCGGCGGTACGCCGCGCGGCGCCACCCCGGCGGCGGCGAGCCGGCCGTGCCGCACGATCGACAGTTCCCATCCGCCGGCGCCGTCGGGATGGGCGATCGACAGTTCGGGTACCTCAGCGAACGCCGCCAGCGAGTGTGAGCGAAGCGTGATGTCGACCAACTGCGCGGTCCGGTCCCGCAGTCGCGCCGCCGATTCGAAGAATTCCCGTTCGACGAGCGAGTCGAGCCGCGCCTGCAGGGCGTCGAAGACGGCGCTGGAGCGGCCGGTGAGCATCGCCGCTGCCCGGTCGGCGCGCGGCCGGTAGAGCGAGGCCGGTTCGGGAGCGCTGACGGAACCGTGGCAGCCGCCGACGGGGCGCGTACCGTCGGGCCCGAGCGCGCAGGCATGCGCACCACCAGGCCGTAACCGGGTGGTGCACGTGCGCAGGCCGCAGGTTTCGGCGATGAGATCGGCGAGGTCGGCCGCCTCGGTGCGGGAGCGGATCGGGCCCAGGCACACGGACCCCGCCGGTGCGGATCGCTTCACCGCGAGCCGGGGAAACGGCTCCACGGTGAGACAGATCCACCAGCCGCGTTTCGGGTATTTCGAGCGCCGGTTGTACGGGGGCGTGTGGGCCGCGATCAGCCGTAATTCGCGGGCGGCGGCCTCGAGTGCGTGTGCGCATTCCACGTGGTCCACGCGCTCGGCGAGCCCGACCATCTCCTTGATCCGTCCGCGCGTCTCCCCGGAGGTGAAGTAGCTGCGCACCCGGCGGCGCAGGTTGCGGGAGGTGCCCACGTAGAGCACCTCGTCGCCCGGACCACGGAACAGGTACACCCCGGGGCGTTCCGGCAGCGGGTCGGCGAGGCCGCGTTTGGCACGCTGCTGCGGGGTGACGGAGGGGAGGTGACCGCGCAGCTCGGCGAAGGTGCGGATGCCGAGATTGCCCACCCGCCCGATGAGTCCGTGCAGCACATCCACGGTGGCACGGGCGTCGTCGAGCGCGCGGTGCGTGGGAGTGGTCTCCGCGCGGAACAGCCGCGCCATCTCGCTGAGCTTCACCGACGGTGCCTCGTCGCGGGTGAGCACCCGCCGCGCGAGCTGCACGGTGCACAGCGTCTGCGGTTTTGGCCACGGCGTACCCGTCGCGGCGGCGGCCGCTTTGAGGAAGCCGATGTCGAATCGCGCGTTGTGCGCGACGAGGACCGCTCCCTGTGCGAACTCGAGGAATGCGGGCAGCACCGACGCGATCGTGGGGGCACCCGTGACCATCGCCGTGGTGATGCCCGTGAGATGGGTGATGTGCGGAGCGATCCCGCGCTCCGGGTCGACCAGAGTGGCGAACTCGCCGAGTACCTCGCCGCCGCGTACCTTCACGGCGCCGATCTCGGTGATCGCATCGCCCCCCTTCGGGGAGCCTCCCGTGGTCTCCAGGTCGACCACGACGAAGGTCACCTCGCGCAGGTCGGGATCGGCGGCCGGCGAGTCGCAGTCGTCGAGCGTCAGCTGCATGACGTGACCGTAGGACGGACCTCCGACAGGTTTCGCGACCGTGTTCGACCCCGGAGGCGCCGGACGAAAACTTGTCGGTGGACCGTCCTACCTTCCGAACCGACCGGAGAACCCACCCGGCAGACCGACAACGGAGGGACCGCCGCCATGGCGCTGCACATCGATTGCTCCACCTGCCCCGCCAAACCCCGGGCGTGTGGGGACTGCTCGATCGGGTTCCTGCTCGGCCCCGTGGTCGCCGTCGCTCCGGGGCCGGATGTGCCGGCAGGTGAGGATGAGGCCGCGTCCGAGCCCGACCTGAATGTCGCGATCGCCCAGTTCGCCGGCGCAGGCATGCTTCCGCACCTCCGCGCCGTGCCTGAGCAGGGCAGACGCGCCGGGTGACCGCTGATGTCCGGCGTGTCGCCGGTCACATCGGCGCGTCCGGCTAGACAGGCGCGTTTCCGTTTCGTAATCTTTCCGAGACCTTATGGAGGACTCCGGGGCGATTCCGTCCCGTCTCCTGAGGTCACCGCCTAAGGGGCCGGCAGGCCCCGCCGGGGACCCACATGTAGTACTCGGGGTGAATCGCCGGAGTGCGGCGCCACAACGGCGACGCACACCGCGTAGGGCATCTTCCTCGCCCGAACCCGTCAGCTAACTCGGTCGGCGGTCGGGAAGAAACATAGGAGAGATCGCTTCGTGGCGAAACACCGTCTTCAGCCGCAGCCCAGCAAGGGTGCCACCGCCGCGCGCGGTGCCCTCGCCGCCGGTGCCGTGACCATCGGTACGCTCGCAGCCCCCGCGGCCACCGCCCTCGCGGCGCCCGCTCCCGCCGTGCCCGGTGCTCCGGCTCCCGCGCCGCTTGCCCCCGGCGCCCCGGCGCCCGCCGTCACAGCGAAGCCCGCCGTCAAGGCCAAGCCCGCCGCGAAACCGGCGCCCAAGGCTGTTCCCGGCGCCGCCACCCAGCACAACGTCGCCGCCCGCCCGGGCGTGGTGACCGGCGTGCAGATCGCACCGAAGCCGGGGACCACCACCGTCGCAGGCGTTCAGCCCGGTGGTGCTAAGGCCAAGGTCGTGCAGGCGGCGCTCTCGCGCACCGGACTGCCCTACTCCTACGGTTCGGCCGGCCCGAACTCGTTCGACTGCTCGGGCCTGGTCTACTGGTCCATGAAGCAGGCGGGCATGAATGTGCCGCGCGATAGCTACGGCCAGCTCGGTGGCGGTCGCCCCGTGCCGGTCTCCGATCTGCAGCCCGGCGATGTGGTGATCTACAACGGCGGCAGTCATGCAGCGCTCTACATCGGCAGTGGCAAGGTCGTGCACTCCGTGAACTACGGCACCCCGGTGAAGGTGAGCCCGCTCAACGAAATGTCGGTATACGCTGTTCGTCGCTACTGACGTACGCTGGGCGCTGTTGCTCATGCAACTGCTCGCCCTCTGACCTGCGGTATCCCTGGAAGGATCCTTTCGCTCGTGCCCTCGATTCCGCCCGTTCTCCGTGCGTCGTCCCAGCGTGGCTTCGCCGTCTCCGCGGCTCTGCTCGTGCTGGCGGGCGCCGCGGTCGGCGGTAGTGCCGGCGCCGATCCGAACGATGCGGACGCGGCTCTCAAGCAGTACGAGAAGCTCTCCGAGCAGGCTTCCGGAACGAACGAGGCGGCTAAGGGCGCGCAGGAGGATGTCGAGAAGGCGACCGCCGCCAAGCGCGCCGCCGATGCCACCGTCACCGCCGCGCAACGGGAAGTAGCCGCAGTCCAGGCCCGGCGCGACGCCCTGCAGCCTCAGGTCGATGCGATCGTCCGCGCCAATTACAAGGGTGCGCGCACCAATCGCACCTTCGCCCTCCTGGTCAGTGATTCACCGCAGAAGATGCTCGACCAGATGTCCACGCTCGACTTCCTCAACCGCGACGTGGTGAGCACGATCGACGGATTCAAGAAGGCCAAAGCCGCCGCCGTGTCGGCCGAGCAGCGTGCCACTGAGGCCGCGAAGAGCGCCGACACCGCGAAGACGGACGCGGAGCGTAAGCGCGACGACCTGAATAAGAAGAAGGCCCAGCTCGCAGCGGAGATCGCGCGGATCAAGGCCCTCTACGACCGGCTCACCGGGGCGCAGCGCGGTGCCCTCGTCGGACCGAACGTACCCGTGGACCCGACCAAGGTTCCCCCGGGCAGCTCCTCGGAGGCGGTCGCCGTCCGTGCCGCGCTCACCCGCGTGGGCATGCCCTACGCGTGGGGCGGTTCCGGCCCCGGCCAGTTCGACTGCTCCGGTCTCATGCTGTGGGCGTACAAGCAGGCGGGTAAGAGCCTGCCGCGCACCTCGCAGGCCCAGCTCTCCGGTGGCCAGCCGGTCTCGCGGTCGAACCTGCAGCCGGGCGACATCATCGTCTACTACCCCGGGGCGACCCACGTGGGCATGTACATCGGCGACGGCAAGGTGGTCCACGCGTCGACCTTCGGCGTGCCCGTCCAGGTGACGTCCATCGACGGTGCGGGCCCGTACAACTCCGCGGTGCGCTTCTGAGCGACCGCGGGGATTCGTGATCGCAATCGCGGTACCGTGAGGCATGTCCAGCCTCCTGATGAATCCTCGCACGACCGACTACGCCCATTTCGATCCCGAGACGCGGCGCTTGCTGCTGGCCACGGTCGAGTTCTTCGAGTCGTACGGCAAGGAGCGCCTGCTGCAGGCGGACCTCGAGGCCGAATGGGTCTCGGACTTCCTGGAGTTCGAAAAGCGCGAGCGGCTGTTCGCCACGTTCCTCACCCCGGCGGCGTACGCCGACGGCGATCCGAATCGCCGTTGGGACGGAGCCCGCAATGCCGCGCTGAGCGAGATCTTCGGGTTCTACGGCCTGTCCTACTGGTACGCCGAGCAGGTCACCATCCTCGGCCTCGGGCCGATCTGGATGAGCGATAACGAAGGGGCCAAACGCACGGCGGCACAGCAGCTCGCCGATGGTGGAGTGATGGCCTTCGGGCTCTCCGAGCGCTCCCACGGTGCCGATGTCTACAACACCGATATGGTGCTGACGCCCGGGGCAGACGGCGGATTCACCGCCTCGGGCACCAAGTACTACATCGGCAACGGCAATGTCGCCGGGATGGTCTCCGTCTTCGGCCGCCGCGCCGATATGGAGGGCCCGGAGGCGTACGTCTTCTTCACCGCCGATAGCCGGCATCCGAACTACCGGCTGATCGACAACGTGGTGCACGCCCAGATGTTCGTCTCGACCTTCGCGCTGGAGGAGTATCCGGTGGCGCCGGAAGACGTGCTGCACACCGGTCCGGAGGCTTTCGCTGCTGCCCTCAACACCGTCAACATCGGCAAGTTCAACCTCTGCCACGGCGCGATCGGCATCTGCGAGCACGCGTTCTACGAGTCGATCACGCACTCCAACAACAGGATCCTGTACGGCCACCCGGTTACCGACTTCAGTCATGTGCGGGGCAACTTCGTCGACGCCTACGCCCGGCTGGCGGCCATGAAGCTGTTCAGTGACCGCGCCGTCGACTACTTCCGCAGCGCCAGCCTGCAGGACCGCCGCTACCTGCTGTTCAATCCCGTCACCAAGTCCAAGGTCACGTCCGAGGGGGAGAAGGTGGTCACTCTCCTGCTCGATGTGATCGCCGCCAAGGGGTACGAGAAGAACACGTACTTCCACCAGGCGAACCGATTCATCGGCTGGATGCCACGGCTGGAGGGCACCGTCCACGTGAACGTGGCGCAGATCCTCAAGTTCATGCCGAACTACCTCCTCAACCCCGCCGAGTACCCCGCTATCGGCACGCGTCGGGACGCCGCCGACGATGCCTTCTTCTTCGCTCAGGGGCCGCTCGGCGGCGCGGGGAAGGTACGTTTTTCCGATTGGACTCAGCCCTACGAGGATCGCCTCGACATCCCGAACGTCGCGGTGTTCTACGAGCAGGCCCAGGCGCTGCGTACCCTGCTGCAGACCGCGGCTCCCGATGCCGAACAGAGCAAGGATCTCGACTTCGTGCTCGACATCGGGCACCTGTTCTCGCTCGTGGTCTACGGACAGCTGGTGCTGGAGCAGGCCGCCCTCACCGATCTTGATCGCGATGTGCTCAGCCGCATCTTCGACGTGCTGATCCGCGATTTCTCCGGCTACGCCGTAGGGTTGTACGGCAAGTCGTCGGCCACCGCAGCGCAGCAGGAGTGGGCACTGAGCGCGGTGCGCCGGCCGGTGGCCGATCAGGAGTCCTTCGATCGGGTGTGGCAACAGGTGGCCGCGTACGACGGTGCCTACGAGATGCGGCCCTGACGACGCGCGGACTCGGGGGCGTGCCCCGGCCCGGGGCACGCCGCCAGTACGGTTGAGCCATGCCGCGCACGCTGCTGGTCACCAATGACTTCCCGCCCCGCCCCGGCGGCATCCAGACGTACCTACAGGCCTTCGTCTCGCAGCTGCCGGCCGATGAGCTCGTCGTCTACGCCTCGCGCTGGAAGGGCAGCGAGGAGTACGACGCAGCGCAGCCCTACGAGGTAGTGCGGCATCCCACCTCGCTGCTCGTGCCGAGCCCCGATGCGCTCGGCCGCGCCCGGGATCTGGTGCGCAGCCATGACATCGAGACGGTGTGGTTCGGTGCCGCCGCTCCGCTCGCGCTCCTCGCCGCACCGTTGGAGGCGGCCGGTGCGCAGCACAGCGTGGCGTGCACCCACGGCCACGAGGTGGGCTGGTCGATGCTGCCGCCCTCGCGGGCATGTCTGCGCCGGATCGGCGACACCACCGACGTGATCACGTACGTCAGCAAGTACACGCGGGGCCGGTTCGCCGCCGCCTTCGGCGCGCAGGCCGCCTTGGAACACCTGCCGCCCGGCGTCGACACCGACGTCTTCAAGCCCGACGCAGCCGCCCGCTCGGAGCTGCGTGCCCGGTACGGCCTGGGCGACGACGAGCCCGTGGTGCTGTGTCTCTCGCGCCTGGTGCCGCGGAAGGGACAGGACATGTTGATCCGGGCGCTGCCGAAGATCCGGGCGCAGGTGCCCGGCGCGAAACTGGTGATCGTCGGTGGCGGTCCCTACTCCCAGACTCTGCACAAGCTGGTTCGCAGCACCGATGTCGAGGAGGCCGTGATCTTTACCGGCGGCGTCTCCGCCGGTGAGCTGGCGGCGCACCACAATCTCGGGGACGTCTTCGCCATGCCCTGCCGTACCCGCGGTGCCGGGCTCGACGTCGAGGGTCTCGGCATCGTCTTCCTGGAGGCCTCCGCAACCGGAAAGCCGGTCGTGGCGGGCGATTCCGGCGGCGCGCCGGAGACAGTGTGGGAGGGCGAGTCGGGTCACGTCGTGCCAGGACGTGATGTCGACGCGATCGCAGATGCGGTCGCGGGCCTGCTCGCCGATCCTGATCGCGCAGCCGCCTTCGGCGCCCGCGGCCGGGAATTGGTGGGGGAGCACTACAACTGGCGCCGCCTCGGCCACCGCCTGCAGACCCTGCTGAGCCCGTACTAGCCGGAGAAGCGTCTGCGCCCCACCGGAAAACCGATGGGGCGCAGATGATCGTGTGACTACTTCGCGTAGATCTCGGCGATATCGTCGGCGTACTTCTGCGTCACGACGTTGCGCTTGACTTTCATGGTCGGCGTCATCTCGCCGGTCTCCTCGCTGAAGTCCTCGGGCAAGATGCGTACCTTCTTGATCGCCTCGGCCTTGGAGACGGTGTCGTTGGCGACGGCCACGGCGCGGTCGATCTCGGCCTTGAGATCGGGATCTTCGCGCAGATCGGCCACGCTGGCAGACGCAGGCTTGCCGTTCGCGGACTTCCACTGCGGGAAGGCTTCCGGGTCGATCGTGATCAGCGCTGCGATGAACGGTTGCGCGTCGCCGATCACCATCGCCTGCGAGATCAGCGGGTTGCCACGCAGCGCGTCCTCGAGTCCGGCCGGCGAGACGTTCTTACCGCCCGCGGTCACGATCAGTTCCTTCTTCCGACCGGTGATGGACAGGAAACCGTCCTCGTCGATCGAACCCAGGTCGCCCGTGTGGAACCAGCCGTCCTCGAGCGCGGCTTTGGTGGCCTCCTCATTGCGCCAGTAGCCGCGGAACACCACGGAGCCCTGCAGCAAGATCTCGCCGTCCTCGGCGATCTTCGCGCCCTGCCCGGCGAGCGGCCGGCCGACCGTGCCGATCTTCTGTGCGCCTTCGACGTTCACTGTGATCGCCGCGGTCGACTCGGTGAGGCCGTAGCCCTCCATGACGGTCACGCCCACGCCCCGGAAGAAGTGGCCCAGGCGCGCGCCGAGCGGCGCGCCGCCCGAAATCGCGACCTTGCAGTTCCCGCCCAGGGCGGCCTTGAGTTTGCCGTAGACCAGTTTGTCGAAGACCGCATGCTTGACCTTGAGCACCAGGCCGGGGCCGCCCTTGTCAAGCGATTCGCTGTACTCGATCGCGGTCTGCGCGGCGGCGTCGAAGATCTTGCCCTTGCCGCCGTCCACGGCGCTCTGCTGGGCCGAGGCGTAGACCTTTTCGAAGACGCGCGGCACCGAAAGGATCAGCGTCGGCTTGAAGATGGCGAACTGCGGCACCAGGTTCTTGGTGTCGTTGAAGTGCCCCACCACGGCTCCGCCTTTGAAGCACGCGATGTTCACGGCACGCGCGAGCACGTGCGCCAGCGGCAGGAACATCACGTTCGAGCCACCCCGGATCGCCTCACCGAAGGGAGAGGCGAGGATCGCCTCGGCCTCGCTCATGAGGTTGGAGTGCATCAGCTCGCAGCCCTTGGGCCGGCCCGTGGTGCCCGAGGTGTAGATCAGGGTGGCCAGATCGGCGGCCTTCACGCCGGCGCGGCCCGCGTGCACCTGCTCCTCGGTGACCCCGGCGCCCTCGGCGGTGAGCGCGGCCACGGCGCCCTGCTCACCCTCGGCGGCGTCGATCTGGAGAACGCGCTTGACGTTGTGCAGCTTGCCGTTGAGCTCGGCCACCTCGGCGGCCTGCTTCGGTCCCTCGATGATGAGCAGCACGGCGTCCGAATCCTGCAGGATCCAATCGATCTGGCCCGAGCTGCTGGTCTCGTACACGGGCACCGTCACCGCGCCGACGGCCCAGATGGCGAAGTCGATCACGGGCCACTCGTACCGGGTCGAGGAGACCAGTGCGACGCGGTCTCCCGGCTGCACACCTTGGGCGATGAGCCCCTTCGCGACGCCGAGGATCTCATCGGCGTATTGCTTCGTGGTGACGGGCTTCCAGTCCTGCCCCACCAACCGCTTGACGCGCACGCTCTGCGGATCGGTGCGGGCCGCATCGAAGACGACGTCCACCGTGGACGCATCCGGGTCGATGGTGAAATTGGCGGGGACAGATATCTCGCGCACGAATCCTCCGGGTCGCATTCGGTGGGTATGTGGTGAACCTTACACCGGCCGTGAACGGCGACGGACGGCCCTGGCATCGCCCCGACCGACCGCCAAGATCGGCCTTCGCACGATTAAGCAGACCCGGCACCGTCCGCCCGGACGCCGGATGTGTGAAGCTTGTGTGGTGAGCACCATCCAAGTGGCCGACGTCGCGTTCGTCGCCGCCCACCCGAGTGCCGTGGCCGCCGCGATGGCGGGCGCGCAGCGGTGGCGCGGCTGGTTTCCGGATCTGCGCCTGACCGTCACCGAGGACCGGGGCGAGCTGGGGCTGCGCTGGAAGGTCGACGGCCCCGTGGTGGGCACCTCCGAATTCTGGATCGAACCGCACCTCGACGGTTGCCTGCTGCACTACTTCCTGCACGCCGAGCCCGCCGGCCCGATGACGCCGGAGCGGATCGTCGCCGAGGTCGCCGCGCGGCGCGTGCGCGGGCACGACGTGATGTTCGACGTGAAGTTCGGCGCCGAGGACGGACGCGTCCTGGGCGGTCCCGCGGTCGGGGAGGTCAGCGGTGTCTGACGCCGAGCGCACTCGCGAGTCCATCGTCATCGACTCTCCACCGGAGCCGATCATGGAGGCGATCTCCGCGTTCGACCGATACCCCGAATGGGTTTCCGCCGCACGGGAGGTCACCGTCCTCGACACCACCGACGACGGTAGGCCCAAGCGGGTGCGCTTCGTGCTGGAAGAGGGCTTCCTCCGGGACACCTACGAACTCGACTACACGTGGGCGCCGGGCGGTCGCTCGGTGGAGTGGGACCTCGCGGCGAGCACATTGCAGCGCACTCAGCACGGCCGCTACGACCTGACTCCCACCGCGGAGGGCGGCACCACCGTCACCTACACACTCGAGGTCACCCTGCAGATCCCGATGCTCGGGATGCTGCGCCGCAAGGCGGAGAAGGCGATCACCGATACCGCGCTCAAGGAACTCAAGCGTCACGTCGAGGGCGACCGGGCGGCCGGTTCCTGATGCCGGAGGACGCCGCGACCCGCGTACTGCTGGTGGCCGGCGCCGGGGGAGCTGGAAGAACGGCGCTGGCGACGGCGTTCGCGGCGCGTTCCGCCGGGGACGGCCGGACGCTGCTGGTGACCATCGGTCGGGTGATCGACCCGCTCGTGGCAGACGGTGCCGGCGAGGCCGATCACGTGCATCTCAATCCCGTCGAACTGCTGGCGCAGTGGTGGGAGACGCTGTCGGCGGGCGTCCGCGCCGGGCGGGGCGGCACCGATGCCGGCGAGACCGCGGTGGGCTTCGACCCGTTCGTACTGGAGGCGCCGGAACTCACCGGTCTCGCCGATGCCGAACACCTGCTGACGTTGCGGGCGATTCGCGGGCACGCGCAGTCCGGGCAGTACCGCACCGTGGTGGTCGACGCTCCGGCCTTCGACTCGATGCTCGCGCTGCTCTCCGCACCGTCGTCCATGGCCGCCTACCTGGAGCGGGTGTGGCCGCGCCATGTACGGCTCTCGGGCCCCGCTACGGGACGACCGACCGGTTCGCTGGCCGGGCTGCTCCTGGTGGAGCCGCTCGCCGGTCTCGCCGAACAGCTCGCCGCATTCGTGGCCGACCGGTCGCGCCTCGAACTCGTCTACGTCCTCACCGGCGACGGTGGCCGGCCCGTCCGCGCTCGCGAAGAACTCGCCGCGCTCGAAGTTCTCGGTCTCCGGCCATCGACGCTGGTGCTCAATCGGCTCCTGCAGGTGGACGATCGATTCGCGTTCGACCTCCCGCATCCGGCGGTGCGCCTCGTCGCCGCCGCCGTCGCGGCGCAGGACGACGCCCGGGAAGCCGTCGCGGAACTCGGGTGCGATCTCGACCGGCCTGTCGTCGAGGTCGCTGAGGCGGAGCGTCCCCTGCGCACCGCCGCCGATGCCGCCGCGCTGGGCGGGCTTCCGCAGGCCATCCCGGCCGGTTCCGCGCCGCCCGTGCCCACCGTGCATCGCACCGGCGGTGAGGGGCTCGACGCCCGGTACGAGTGGGCGATCGCGATGCCGCTGGTGGACCCGACCACGATCGGCCTGGGACGTGTTGAAGAGGATCTCCTCATCGATGCGCAGGGTGTGCGGCGGCGAATGCGGCTACCGTCGGTACTGCGCCGCTGCGTGGTTGCAGGAGCCGCCTACACGGAAGGGGAGTTGCGCGTGAGTTTCGTCCCCGACCCGGAGGTGTGGCCCCGTGTCTGACGCGTCGTCGGGCGCCGGCCCGGACTTCTCCTCGTTCTCGTCCGAGGAGTTCGTGGATGCGGCCACTCGCCTCTACGAGACCGCGCGCCCCTGGCTCGCGGCGGCCCTCGCCGACCATGCTGCGCACCCCGAGGGCGCGCCCGGCGGATGCAGGCTCTGTGCGCTGGGCGGCGCCGTGGTGCGCAACCTCGAACCCTTCGCCGATGAGGCCTCCCGTTCGCTCGGCCGGTTCGCCGACGAGGTGCTCGCCGACCTGATGAAGCTGGCCGAAGAGCTGCTGGGCACGGCCCGCACGGCGGCCGCAGCCGTCGCCGCCGACTACCTGTCGACGGTGCGCGGCCAGGCTCCGGCCGCGGCGCCCGACGGTCCCGTGCCAGCGGCCGCCCCGTCGTCCCAGACGCCGGGCTACGAACGGATCGATGTGCAGTTGCTCGGTGATGCCACCGCGCCCGTATCCGACAACGGTGAGGACGAATGACCCAGACCATCGGCATCGACATCGGAGGGACGTCGGTGCGGGCCGGCGTGGTGACCGACGACGGCACCGTCGTCGACACCGCCCGGGCGCAGACCCCGCGCAGTGCCCGTGCGCTCGAGGAATGCCTCGACCGCCTGGTCCAGGAGCTGTGCGCCGACCACGACGTCTCCGCGGTGGGCTTGGCGGTGGCGGGCTTTCTCGACCCGGCTCGGCAGAAGGTCTCTTTCGCTCCGCATCTGCCCTGGCGCAATGCCGCCGTTCCCGCCGAGATGAGTGAGCGCATCGGCATGCCCGTGGTGATGGAGCACGACGCCAACTCGGCGGCCTGGGCCGAGTACGTCTTCGGTCCCGCCCGCCGCAGCACGGTGACCTGCGTGGTGGCCCTCGGCACCGGCATCGGCTGCGGCCTCTTGATCGACGGGCAGCTCTACCGCGGCGCCTTCGGCGTGGCTCCCGAACTCGGGCACCTGCAAGTGGTTCCCGACGGAAGGCCTTGTGACTGTGGGAAATCCGGATGCTGGGAACGGTATTGCAGCGGCACTGCGCTGGTGGAGACCGCGATCGATCTGATGGGACCGCAGGGCTCGGCCAGCGTGCTCATGGCGCGTGAGCTCGCAGACGACCCGGGTTCGCTCACCGGGCGCAAGGTGGCCGCGGCCGCAGAAGCCGGCGATCCCGTCGCCCAGGAGGCCGTCGCCGATCTTGCACGCTGGCTCGGCGTGGGCCTGGCCATGGTCAGTGATGTCTTCGATCCCGATCTGATCATCGTGTCCGGTGGCGTGGGAGCATCGTCGCGGCTGTTCCTCGACGATGCGCGGGATCGGTACGCCTCCCTGCTCACCGGGGCCAAGTATCGGCGCAAGGCCCGGATCCGGGCCACCGAACTGGGGGAGCGAGCCGGAATGCTCGGCGCCGCGGCGCTCGCCCGCGATCTCGGATAGTGGATCGGCACTGGTGGAGCGCCGCTTCGCGTTTCTGCAAAACGGTCGTTCCCCGGGTTGGTCTGCCCGTCCGCCGGTAGAGTGGGCGGGGACACGTTCGACGCGAACTGGGAGCTGCGCGACATGTGGTGGATGGTCTTCAAATGGGTCCTCATCGGACCGGTGTTGCGCCTGTTCGGCCGGCCCCGCGTCGTGGGACTGGAGAACCTGCCGAAGGACGGCGCGGCGATCCTCGCCAGCAACCACCTCGCGGTGATGGATTCCTTCTTCCTCCCGCTCATGGTGCCGCGCAAGATCAAGTTCCTGGCCAAGAACGAGTACTTCACGGGCAAGGGTCTCAAGGGCGCGTTCAAGAAGTGGTTCTTCTCCTCCGTCGGCTGTATCCCGATCGTTCGTGGCAGCGCCGGTGCCGCGCAAGATGCGCTCAACGCGGGCGTCGGCGCACTGGAGCAGGGGCAGCTGCTGGGTCTGTACCCCGAGGGCACCCGCAGCCCCGATGGCCGGCTGTACAAGGGCAAGACCGGGATGGCGCGGATGGCGCTGGAGACCGGCGTGCCGATCATTCCCGTCGCGATGGTCGACACCGAGAAGTTCAACCCGCCCGGAACCACGCTGCCGCATCCCACCCGGGTGCAGGTCCGCATCGGCAAACCGCTCGACTTCTCGCGGTTCGAGGGCATGGCGGGTAATCGCTTCATCGAACGTGCCGTGACCGATGAAGTGATGTACGAGTTGATGAAGCTCTCCGGCCAGTCATATGTGGACGTGTACGCACAGGACGTCAAGGACGGCGTCGTCGTGCCGGGCGAGGAGCGCGTGGCCGGCGCCGCGTAGCGTCCACCCTCATGCGTTACTTCTACGATTTGGAATTCATCGAGGATGGAAAGACCATCGAGGTCATCTCGATCGGCATCGTCGGTGAGGACGGTCGCGAGTTCTACGCCTGCTCCACCGAGTTCGATCCCGAGGCCGCGGGGCCCTGGGTACGTGCGAACGTGCTGCCGAAGTTGCCCCCGCCCGCGAGCAAGTCGTGGGGTTCGCGCGCCGCGATCCGCGACGGGGTCTACGACTTCCTGACCGCCGCTCCCGGCGACATCGAGCTGTGGGCGTGGGTGGCCGCCTACGATCACGTCGCGCTCTGCCAACTGTGGGGTCCGATGACGGCCCTCCCGCGATCGATGCCTCGGTTCACCCGCGAACTCAAGCAGCTGTGGGACGAGCGCGGCCGGCCCCACCTGCCGCCCGCCCCGGCGGATGCGCACGACGCGCTGGCCGACGCCCGGCACAACCTGGCCAAGTACCGGGCGATCATGGCTGCTTAGCGCCCTCCTGATACCGCCGGGCGGGGCCCGCGTAATCTTTGTCACGTGGCAGTGAACTGGACCGTCGACGTCCCCATCGATACTCTCCCCAAGCTTCCGGATCTTCCGGGGGATCTGCGCCAGCGCCTCGATGACGCCCTCGCCAAGCCCGCGCTGCAGCAGCCGTCCTGGCCGCGGGAGCAGGCCGATGCGATGCGCACCGTCCTCGAATCGGTGCCGCCGATCTGCGTGCCACCGGAGATCCAGTCGCTGCAGGACCAATTGGCCGAGGTGGCGCTCGGCCGAGCGTTCCTCCTGCAGGGCGGTGACTGCGCCGAGACCTTCGTCGACAACACCGAGCCGCACATCACCGCGAACATCCGCACGCTGCTGCAGATGGCCGTGGCCCTCACCTACGGCGCTTCTATGCCCGTGGTGAAGGTGGCCCGCATCGCGGGCCAGTACGCCAAGCCGCGATCCTCGGACACCGATTCCCTCGGGCTCACCAGCTACCGCGGCGATATGGTCAACGGCTTCCCGCCGGAGGAGGCGGTGCGACGCCACGACCCGTCGCGCCTGATCCGCGCGTACGCCAATGCGAGCGCGGCGATGAACCTGGTGCGCGCCGTCACCGGCTCCGGTATGGCCGATCTGCACAAGGTGCACGAGTGGAACCGCGAGTTCGTCACCAGTTCACCCGCCGGAGCTCGCTACGAGGCCCTCGCCGCCGAGATCGACGGCGGCCTACGGTTCATGGCGGCCTGTGGCGTCGAGGACCGGAACCTCAAGGCCGCCACCATCTTCAGTAGCCACGAGGCTCTCGTTCTCGATTACGAGCGGGGCTTGCTGCGGCTCGCCGACAACCCCGACGACCCCGAGGCCCAGCAGGTGCTCTACGACCTGTCGGCGCACTTCCTTTGGATCGGTGAGCGCACCCGCCAGCTCGACGGCGCGCACATCGCCTTCATGGAGCTGATCAACAACCCGATCGGCATCAAGATCGGCCCCACCACCACGCCGGAGCAGGCCGTGGAGTACGTCGAGCGGCTCGATCCGCGCAACAAGCCGGGCCGTCTCACGCTCGTCTCGCGGATGGGTAACGGGAACGTGCGCACTGCGCTCCCGCCGATCGTCGAGGCCGTCGAGGCCACGGGGCACAAGGTGATCTGGCAGTGCGATCCGATGCACGGCAACACCCACGAATCCTCGACCGGTTACAAGACCCGCCATTTCGATCGCATCGTCGACGAGGTGCAGGGCTTCTTCGAGGTACACCGCGCCATCGGATCGCACCCGGGCGGCGTGCACGTGGAGCTCACCGGCGAGAACGTCACCGAGTGCCTCGGTGGTGCGCAGGATATCTCCGACGCCGATCTCGCCGGTCGCTACGAGACCGCGTGCGACCCTCGCTTGAACACCCAGCAGAGCCTCGAGCTGGCCTTCCTGGTCGCGGAGATGCTGCGCGGATAAAGCCCCGCGCCCGGAGGTTCGGGTAATAGGGTCGCGGTATGGGTACCTACGCCGACGAGTACCACCGCAGCATGAGCGATCCAGAAGGGTTCTGGGCACAACAGGCCCGAGCGATCGACTGGGTCACGCCGCCGTCGGTCGTTCTCGACGAGACGAATGCGCCGCTCTATCGGTGGTTCCCGGGCGCCGAACTCAATACGTGTGTGAACGCGGTCGACCGGCACGTGGCAGCCGGACGTGGCGATCAGCCGGCGGTGATCCACGATTCGGCGATCACCGGTGAGGTGCAGTCCCTGACGTATGCGCAGCTGTTGGAACGGGTCTCGAAGTTCGCCGGCGTGCTCACCGGACTCGGCGTGGGCAAGGGCGACCGGGTGGTGATCTACCTGCCGATGATTACCGAGGCCGTAGTCGCGATGCTCGCGTGCGCGCGGATCGGGGCGGTGCACTCGGTGGTGTTCGGCGGCTTCGCTGCGCCGGAGCTGGCCGCCCGCCTCGATGATGCGCAGCCTACGGTGATCGTCACCGCGTCCTGCGGCCTGGAGGGCAAGAAGGTGCTGCCCTACTTGCCCATCGTGCACGCCGCGATCGACGCCGCCACCGCGAAACCCGCCGCGGTGGTCGTACTCCAGCGGCCACAGCTCACCGCCGAACTCGGCCCGCTGGACCACGACTGGGCGGAGGCCGAGGCCGCGGCCCGGCCGGCGGCACCGGTCGCCGTCGCGGCGACGGATCCGCTGTACGTGCTCTACACCTCCGGTACCACGGGCAAACCGAAGGGTGTGGTCCGGGACAACGGCGGACACGCTGTAGCGCTGGCCTATTCGATGGGGGCGATCTACGACGCCCATCCGGGTGAGGTGTGGTGGACGGCGTCCGATGTGGGCTGGGTGGTCGGCCACAGCTACATCGTGTACGCGCCGCTGCTGATCGGCGCCACCACCGTGGTCTACGAGGGCAAACCCGTCGGCACCCCCGATGCCGGAGCATTCTGGCGGGTGATCGACCGCCACGGAGTGACCAACCTGTTCACCGCCCCGACCGCGCTGCGGGCGATCCGCAAGGAGGACCCGGACGCCGCTTTCGTCGCCGCCTCCGACATCTCCACGCTCCGCACCCTGTTCATGGCGGGGGAGCGGCTCGACCCCGACACCTACGCATGGGCCTCGGCGAAACTCGGTGTGCCGGTGATCGACCACTGGTGGCAGACCGAGACCGGCTGGCCCATCGCCGCGAATCTCCGCGGCGTGGAACCGATGCCCGTCAAACCCGGGAGCGCCACCGTGCCCGTGCCGGGCTATGGGGTGCGGATCGTCGACGACGCCGGGCGTGACGTGCCAGCGGGAACCGAGGGGGCCGTGGTGATCTCGCTCCCGCTGCCGCCCGGCACGCTGCCCACGCTGTGGGGCGCCGACGATCGCTACGTCGCGTCGTACCTGTCCGCGTTCCCCGGCAACTACCTCACCGGCGACGGCGGCTATCTTGACGACGACGGCTACCTGTTCGTGATGGGCCGCACCGACGACGTGATCAACGTGGCCGGGCACCGCCTCTCGACCGGTGCACTGGAGGCGGCGATCGCCGGGCACCCCGCGGTCGCGGAGTGCGCCGTGATCGGCGTCGCGGATCACCTCAAGGGGCAGCTGCCGCGGGCCCTGGTCGCGCTCAAGTCCGGCGGCGACTGGGATCACGACACGGTGCGCGCCGAGATCGTGCAGCAGGTCCGCGAGACGATCGGTGCCGTCGCCGCGCTCAAGGAGGTCGCGATCGTCACCGCGCTACCCAAGACGCGGTCGGGAAAGATCCTGCGGCGCAGCTTGCGTGCCATCGCCGAGGGCCGAGACGAGGCCGTCCCGTCCACCATCGAGAACCCCGATGTGCTCGACGACCTGCGCGGGGTGCTGCGCGGCTGACTCAGTCGGCCTGCGGGCGGGTGAGCATGAGCAGACGGCGCAGCAGTTCGTTGCCCGCCAGCTCGGTCTCCGCGGCCTCCCGCGCATCGTCGCGGGTCTCGTCGTGGGCGGCGCCGTGCACCTGCGTGTGCAACTGCTCCATCCGCTTGTCCAGCTGCTCGGCCACGGCGGCCGCCGCGGACAGCTCCTCCACCAGCCGGGCCGGCACCGCGCGGTCGTACTTGTAGTAGATCTTGTGCTCCAGGCTGGCCCAGAAGTCCATCGCGATGGTCCGGATCTGCAGTTCCACCGGCACGTGCACGGGACCGGTGGAGAGGAACACCGGGATCTCGATGATCGCGTGAAGACTCTTGTACCCGTTCGGCTTCGGGCTCTCGATGTAGTCCTTGACCACGATCAGCCGCACATCGTCCTGCGAGGTGATGGTCTCCAGGATGCGGTAGGTGTCGGCGATGAAGCTGCACGTGATCCGGATTCCGGCGATATCGGTGATCGCCTCACGGATCACCGACAGATCGGGATCGATACCGCGGCGGGCGACCTTCTTCGCGATGCTCTCCGGCTTCTTGATCCGCGAAGTGACGTGCTCGATCGGGTTGTACCGGTGCAGCTGCACGAACTCCTCGCGCAGGATCGACACCTTGGTCAGCACCTCGTCGACGGCGAACTGGTACTCCATGAGGAACCGGGTCAGCTCGTCGCGCATGCGGCGGGCGGTGGCCAGCATCTGCGCGTCGGGGACGAAGCCGAGGCCGAACGGGTCGGACGGTGCGGGATCGGAACTCATCGCGCGCCTACGGGATCGCCGTGACGGTGACCGTGGACCCCGCCTTGACCCGGGTACCGCCGCCCGGGTCCTGCCAGATCACCTGCGAACCGTCGGAGGCGAAGATGCCGTTCACCTTCACCTGCAGTCCCGCATCCTGGAGCACCGACCGCGCCTCGCCCACCTTCATCCCGGTCACCGAGGGCACCACCACGCGGGATGCGAGGGTCACCGTGACCCGGTTGTTCGCCGGATCCACCCGGGCACCGGCCGCGGGGCTCACGGCCGTCACAACGGCGGCGGCGCCGCTCTCGCCCGTGAGCTCGCCCACCAGGCCCGCGCGCTGCAGCATGCTCTGCGCCTCGGACGCCGACTTGCCGGTCACATCGGGGACGGTGAGCGCATTGGACACCAGCAGCGTCACACTGCCCCCCCTGTTCACCTGGCCCGACGGATCGGTGGCGAAAACCCTGCCCAGCTCGGTCGACGCATCGAACTGCTGCTTGGTTTCCTTCACCGTCAGTCCGGCCGAACGCAGGATCGATGTGGCCTCGTCGGCCGTCTTGCCCCGCACATCGGGAATGTTCACCGGCTGATTGCCGGCGGACGCCACCACGGTCACCGTCGAACCCACGCCGACGCGGGTACCCGGAGTGGGACTCAAACCGATCACGCCGCCCTGTGGCACATCCCGGCTGAACTGCGACGGGCCGCGCCGAGCGATGAGACCGACCTCGCGGAGCTGCTGCTCCACCGATTCGATGCTGGCGCCGGAAGTGAACTGCGGCACCGTCGGCCGCCCTCGCGAATATTCGACGGTGACGCTGCCGAACCGGCTCACCCGGCTACCGGACGGCGGTGTGAGTGCGGTCACCGTGTCCTCGGTGATGTCGTTGCTGTATTTGCCGTCCAGATCCACGTCGAGCCCGGCGTCCTTGATCGCCCGCTCGGCCGCCGGACGGTCGAGTCCGGCTACGTTCGGCACCGTCGTGTATTGGCCGGATGCGAACCACCAGCCGCCGAATGCGAGCAGGATCGCGACCGCCGCGATGACCGCCACGATCACCCACGACCGTGCGCGGCTCGTGGCGGGCGGCTGTCCGGCCCACTGCGGCCGTGCCGGCGGTACCTCCGCCGGCAGCGATTCGTGCATCGTCTCGGCGCGCGTGTACTGCACCGGTGTGCCGGCCGGTGGGGCCGGGGTCGCCGCGGCCGCGAGGGTCGGCGGTGGGACCGGTGCGCCCGCGGGCAACGCCGAGGTGGGATCAGCGGCCGCCGGGATCAGCGGCTGGTTGCGCTGGGCGTCGTACATCGCGGCGGCGGCGCGCTGTTCGGCGCTCGACTGCGGCGCGGGCACGGTGAACGGCGGCAGGTCGAGCGAATCGGCGATCGCCGACAGCGCCTCGGCCATGGCGAAACCATCGGTGTAGCGGCGTGCGGGATCGCGGTCGGTGGCTCGCGCGACGAACTCGTCGAACTCGGGCGGCACGCCCGCGATGGCGGCGCTCGGTGCGGGCACGTCATTGTGCAGCCGCTGATACGCGAGCGAGATCGCGGTGTCACCGGTGAACGGGACCGCGCCGGTGAGCAGCTCGTAGGCGAGCACACCGCTGGAATACACGTCGGAGCGGGCGTCGGCGTTGCCGGACTCGACCTGCTCGGGGGAGAGATAGGCGGCGGTGCCGAGAATGACGGACGAGCTGGTGACCGAGGCCGCTGCGATCGCCCGCACCAGGCCGAAGTCGGCGACCTTGACCTCGCCGCCGTCGGAGATCAGCACGTTCTCGGGTTTGACATCGCGATGCACCAGACCGGCGCGGTGCGCGGTTCCGAGCGCGGTGAGCACGGGCTCCATCACAGCGGCCACCGCGTGCGGCGGCATCGGGCCGCGCTCGTTGAGCAACTCCCGCAGGGTGCCGCCGGTCACCAGCTCCATCACCAGGAAGGCCAGGTCACCGTCGACGCCCTGGTCGTACACGGCCACCAGACCGGGATCCTTGAGCTTGGCCACGGCGCGGGCCTCGAACTCGAAGCGGGAGACGAACTGTGCGTCCTCGGCGTACTTCGGGTCCATCACCTTGATCGCAATCGGACGGTCGAGCCGCAGGTCGAGCCCCATGTAGACGGTGGACATACCGCCGCGCGCGATCACCGCATCGATGCGGTAGCGGCCCTCGATGCGGGCACCGAGCAGCCGGTCGCGGGGAGTGTTCACCTTCTTCGATCCTCTCGTAGTCACTCGACGGACGCGCCTGCCGCGGCAGGTGTCGACAGTTCAGCCTAGCGACCTCGGGGTGGGAGGGGGTGGACCTGCGGCCTCGGTACAGTGTGACGGTGAGCTCGATCCCTTACGTCAGTGATGCCCTGCTGCCTGATGGCACCGCCACCTTCTCCGTCGCCTCCGTGGCGCAGGGACTCGGCGTGTCGGCGTCCAAGGTGCTGCAGCTGGTGCGCGATCATCAGCTGCTCGCGGTGCGTCGCGGCGGCGACATCCACATCCCGCAGTTGTTCTTCGGCGAGATCGACGGCCGGTTCTCCATCGCCAAGCACTTCACGGGGCTGATCCAGGTGCTCCGCGACGGTGGCTTCGAGGACGACGAGATCATGCGCTGGCTGTTCGCGCCCTTCGACGATCTCGACGGTGCGCCGGCCGAACTCTTGCATACCGACTCCGCGCGCGAAGTGATCCGCCGCGCGCAGTCGATGGCCTTCTGACCCCCGGGGTCAGGCAGGGACCGGTTCCAGGCCCAGCTTCGGCCGCACCCGCAGCGGGTCCGGATGGAGCAGTGAGTAGCCGGCGAGCGCACCCAATGCGATCGCGAGCAGCACGTTCCACCACGAGTACAAGCCGATGGAGCCGGTGGGCATGAACACCGCCATCAGCCACACCGAGAGCCCGACGATGATCGCAAGGGTCCGGCGCGACCAGGTGAACGCACCGGCCACCGCGAGCGGCCAGGTGTAGTACCAGGGCAGCGAGGCGGGAGACAGCACGCAGACCGCGAGCAGCCCCAGCAGGATTCCCATCACATTGCGCCGCTCGTTCTGCCGGTACCGCCACCACAGCACCACCAGGGTGATCGCGAGCGCGACGATGCCCAGCGCGCGGGTGACCACCAGGATCGGTGC
The DNA here is from genome assembly GCF_000092225.1 of Tsukamurella paurometabola DSM 20162. Lineage (NCBI taxonomy): Bacteria > Bacillati > Actinomycetota > Actinomycetes > Mycobacteriales > Tsukamurellaceae > Tsukamurella > Tsukamurella paurometabola. The sequence continues at coordinate 2,773,055 of NC_014158.1, read as the reverse complement.
CAGGTGCAACCCGGTGAACGGGGACGCCAGCAGCGCGGTGAGCTGGGCGAGGGCGGTCGGCAGCGTGATGTAGTTGATGATCTTGATCGACCCGGCGAGCGCGGTGACCCAGCCCAGGCCGACGCCCGCGATCAGTGTGAACGCAGCGAACAGAGCCGCGAAGATCGCGACCGATGAGGCACCCACGATGAGGAATGCGCGCGGCGACGATTCCGACGGATCCGCCTCGCGACGGTGGTGGTACCAGATCCACACCACGAAGGGCAGGGCGATCGCGGCAGTGCCCTTGACCGCCACCGCGGCCACGATCACGGCCACACCGAACCAGTGCTTGCGGCGCAGCACCAGCACCAGGCCGGCGACCATGAGCCCCACCATCAGTGCCTCGTTGTGCACGCCGCCCACGAGGTGCACCACCACGAGCGGGTTGAGCACGGCGAACCAGAGGGAGACGGCCGGCCGCGCGCGGAAGTGCTGCGCCAATCGCGCGACGCCCCACACCGACAGCGCGATGCCCGGAAGCATCACCAGCCGCAGGGCGATCGTTCCGGTGAGCGCGTTGTCGCCGCAGATCACCGTGACCCACTTGGCGATCAGGATGAACAGCGGACCGTACGGCGCCGTGGTGGTGGTCCAGATACCGCTCACATCGTCGAGGAGTCCGTTCGGGTTGACGACGGGGCCCACCTCGTACGGGTCGTAGCCGTCGCGCAGCAGTGCGCCCTGCGCGAGATAGCTGTACGCGTCGCGGGAGTACAGCGGCACCGCCACGATCAGCGGTGCCACCCACAGTGCGACCGTGCCCGCCACCTGTCTCGCGGTGACCTCGTCCCGGAGAGCACTGCGCCCCAGGCGGACCCACGCGAGCATCAGCAGGGCGATACCGGTCCAGAACAGCACGGAACTCAGCACCAGGCCGTGGCCGTACCGCAGCCACGACAGGTGCGCGGACTCGAGTGTCACATCGTGCACGCGGATAGCGCCGGCACCGAAACTGCCGAGTGTGGTCAGGGCCGCCCCGAGCAGGCCCAGCAGGGCCGGGCGGCCGGTACTGGACCGCACGAAAGCGGCGTAGCCGCGCAGCGCATCACCGGCGGCCGCGCGGGCGGCCCCGGCATCGCGCTCGGCGCGGACGGGATTCAGTGAACCGGACATCCCCGCCAGTCTAGGCGCAGCCGCGAGCGCGGCGGCTCACCGTCGATCCATCCCCGCGTACACCGCGACCCGGAGCCCGTTCACGGAGTGCACCGCGACGGGGGTCTGAAAGATCCCGGTGAGGAGTTCGGAGTCCATGATCTCGGCGGGTGTGCCCGAGGCCGCGATGCTGCCGTGCTTGAGTGCGACGATCCGGTCCGCGTACGCCGCGGCGAAATTCAGGTCGTGCACCACCAGGATGATCGTCTTACCGAGCTCGTCGGCGGCCCGCCGCAGCTGGCCCATCATGCCCACCTGGTGCCGCATGTCGAGATTGTTGAGCGGCTCGTCGAGCAGGATCACCTCGGTGTCCTGCGCCAGCGTCATCGCCACATACGCGCGCTGGCGCTGGCCGCCCGACAGTTCGTCGAGGAACCGGTCGGACAGCTCGGTGAGACCGAGGAAGCCGAGCGCATCATCGATGTGCCGCACATCGTCGGTGGTGAGCCGGCCGCGGCTGTGCGGGAAGCGGCCGAATGCCACCAGATCGCGCACCGTGAGCCGGGCGTTGACGCCGTTCTCCTGGCGCAGGATCGCCAGAGTGCGGGCGATCTCGGTGGGCTTCATCGATGCCACCGCCCGGCCGTTGAGCAGCGCGGTGCCCGAGTCCGGCGTCAGCAGGCGTCCCAGGATGGTGAGCAGTGTGGATTTACCGGCACCGTTCGGGCCGACCAGCGCGGTGATCCCGCCCCGGTCGAAGGCACCGGAGACGGGGCCCAGGACCACGGTCTGCGCGTACGACTTGGTGAGATCTGCGAATTCGATGGCGGGTGTCGCAGTGGTGTTCACATGGTCCCCCTTCGGCGGAACAGGATGGCGAGGAACAGGATTCCGCCGCAGAACTCGATGATCACGGTGAGCATGCCGGCGGCGTAGAAGAGGTTCTGCAGAATGTACTGGCCTGCCGCCAAGGTGATCACGCCCAGCAGGAAGGCCATCGGTAGGGTCGCGCGATGGCGCCAGTCGCCGGCCGCCTCATAGGCGAGCGTCGCGATGATGAAGCCGAAGAACACCATCGGCCCCACCAGTGCCGTGCTGATCGAGATCAGCAACGCGATGAGCATCAGCGCCCTGGTCAACTCGGCCCGATGATCCACGCCGAGTGCGATCGCCGGATCACGGCCCAGCAGCAGCACGTCGTAGACGGTGCGGCGGCGCCACACGTACACCGCGACCAGCAGGCATGCGATCGCGGTGATCGGCAGTAGATCGGCGTTCACCGATCCGAGCCGGCCGAACAGCTTGATCGACAAGGCGTCGAACTCGGTGGGCGAGAGCAGCCGCTGGAGGAATTCTGCGACGGCGCGGAACGCCAGTCCCAGCACCACGCCCGCGAGCAGGAGAAGGAACAGGCTCGCGAACCGGCCGGAGAACAACCAGCGGTACAGGATCGACGCGAACAGCACCATCGCGCCGGTCTGCGCGAGGAACTGCGGCACGCTGTCGGAGTTCTCCACGAAGCTACCTCCGACCAGGAACACGCCCACCGTCTGGATCAGCACGTAGAGACTGTCCAGCCCGATGATCGACGGCGTCAGGATGCGGTTGTGCGTGACCGTGTGGAAGAGCACCGTCGCGATGCCCTGACAGAACGCGGCGATCACCATGGCGCACACCGTGCGCAGTCGGCGCTCGAAGGACAGGCCGAACGTGAAGTCCCAGCGCAGCACGTCGTCGGCGCCGGTACGCATGAGCAGGAACAGCACCACGGCGAGCGTGGCGACCGCGGCGGCGATGCCGAGGCGGGCGCGCCAGCCCACTCGGCCGGCCGCAGAGCCGACCAGTGACGGTGCGCCCGTGGCGGAATCAGAGGGCGACACGATTACTCCTGGTGAGGACGAGCGCGAGGAAGGTGGCGGCGCCGATCACGCCCATGATCACCGCGACCGGAATCTCCATGGGGCGCACGATGATCCGTCCGATCAGGTCGCAGCCGGTGATCAGGGCGATGGACAGCGCCGCCACCCAGGGCAGGCCCGAGCGCACATCGTCGCCGCGGATCGCGCTGATGATGTTCGGCACCACCAGGCCCAGGAACGGGAGGAATCCGACGACGACGCTGGTGACGCCGGTCGCGAGTGCCACCATCGTGACGCCCAGGCCCACGGTGAGCCCGTAGCGCAGGCCGAGCGAGGTGGCCACATCGCGGCCCAGGCCGGCGATGGTGAAGTAGTTGGCCAGCGCGAAGGTCGCGACGGCGATGATCGCCACCGCCCACAGTGGCTCGTAGAAGCCGCGGACGATGTGTGCGAAACCCCCTGAACGCCAGGCGACCGCGGATTGCAGCAGGTTCGTCTCGACCGCGAGGTACGTGGAGATCGCGCTGACCACGGCGCCCATCATGAGCCCGACGAGGGGGACGATCGGCGACCGCCGAGCCCGGATGCGGGACAGGAAGCCCAGGAACAACGCGGTGCCCACGAAGGCGGTCGACGTGGCGTAGAGCATGCGCACCAGGGGCGGCGCCCCCGGGGCGAAGATCAGGCACAGCAGTACACCGAGGCCCGCCCACTCGGCGGTGCCGGCGGTGGTGGGTTCGACGAACCGGTTCTGGGTGAGCCGCTGCATGATCACGCCGGAGAAGCTCATGGCGAGCGCGGCGAAGACCAGCGCCAGCGTGCGTGGTACTCGGGAGATGAAGAACATCCGCCACATGTCACCGTCGCCGGATAGCAGTCCGGCGACGGTGATGTGGTACTCGCCCGTCATCAGGGACAGCACCACCAGCACCACGCACGCCGCCGCGATCAGCGGCAACGCGGCGCGGCGGGTCACTTCGTGGCGGCGAGCGCCTCCGCGAGGCGCTGGTAGTTCTCGCCGTAGTCCTGGATGCCCTCGCGGAGGTAGAAGGAGCTGTCCAGGTAGAAGATCCGGCCCTGCTCGAAGAAGGCCTTGCCCTTGAAGGCCTCCTGGGCCGCGAACACCGAAGCGGCGGGCTGCGGGGTGGTGCCGGGCTTCGGAGTGACAGCGGCGTCGCGGTCCATCACGATGACCCACTGCGGATCCGCCTGGGCGATGGCCTCGGGGGTCAGGCCCGAATCCTGGTGGATGTTGCCGCCCTGGCCGCCGAAGACGTCCTTGAGGTTGAGCTGCTCGATGAACGGCTTCATCCGCGACGCGCCGTTGTCGATCTTGCCGCCGTTGACGTTCGCGAGGAACACGCTCTGGCCGGTCGCCTGCGCCTTCGCCGCGTCGAGGCGCTTGTCGAAGTCGGCGACGATCTGCTTGGCCTGATCCTGCTTGCCGAAGACCTCACCGAGGGTGATGGTCTGGGTGCGCATGGTCTCGACGCGGCTCTGCGGCGCATCGTCCTCGGCGGCGATGTCGATGAACGCGGCCCCGGTCTGCTCGGCGATCTTCTGCAGATCACCCTGCTTCTTCTGGAAGCGGTAGCCGCCGATGATCAGGTCGGGTGTGACGTCCTCGATCACATCGAGTTTGGGCTCGGCATGGGTGCCCACGTCCTTGATCTCGGGGTTGTCGATCCACTCGCCCAGCACGTTCTTCGCGAACAGCGGCTTCGGGATGGCGACCGGGGTCACGCCGAAGGCCTTGAGGGTCTCCGCGCTGGTGTTGTCCAGGGCGACCACGCGCTTCGGGTTCTTCGGCACCTGGACCTCGCCCTTGTTGGTGCTGATGGTGATCTTCTCGCCGGCGGCGGGCCTCTCGTCCGCGGAGCTCGTGGTCGAGCATCCGGCGAAGACGAGGCTCGCGGCCACCAGCGCGGCGGCCACGGGGGCGCCCTTGCGGAAGCGGGTGAACATGCGGACTCCTCCTGAGCAATAGTGACGCGATTCCGAGTAAGGCCTTGGTAAAGGCCTTAGGCAAGGGGAACCATACCCAGTAGTGCCAAGGATTACCTAACTCATCATGAAGGTGGGTTACGCGGCGCGGTCCACCAGGACCGCCGCGAGTCCGGCGAGCACCGGGCGGGCCTGGTCGTCGATCGGAGCATCGTCGATCGCCGTGGTCGCGCGAGAGGTGAGCTCCTCGACCCGGGACTGCATGGCCGACGGTGCCCCCGTGGCCCGCAGTGCCGCCCGGGCGCGCTCGACACCGTCGTCATCGAGATCGGTTCCGACCAGTGCGCGCAGCTCCTCGGCGGCGTCACCGCCCGTCGCGAGGGCGTGCGCCAACATCGGTGTGTGCTTGCCGGAGCGCAGATCGTCGCCCGACGGTTTGCCGGTGACCGCGGGGTCGCCGAACGCACCGAGGAGATCGTCGCGCAGTTGGAAGGCCACGCCCAGGTCGACGCCGATCGCCCGGAGGGCCGTGATGGCCTGATCGGACGCCCCGGCCAGCGCCGCGCCCACGTGCAGCGGTCGCTCCACCGTGTATCCCGCGGTCTTGAACCGCACCACCCGCTCGGCCGCCGCCTGCGACTCGTCGCGGGAGGCCTCGCTGACGATGTCGAGCAACTGGCCGCCCAACACCTCGGTCCGCATGGCCGCCCAGGCGCGGGCGGCGCGCAGATAGCGTTCGGGGGAGAGACCGGCGCCGAGGAACATGTCGTCGGCCCAGGCGAGCGCCAGGTCGCCCAGGAGGATCGCGGTGGCCTCCCCGAATTTCTCCGACGACCCCGACCAGCCCCGCTGCGCGTGCAGCTCGGCGAATTCGCGGTGTGTGGTGGGGTAGCCGCGGCGGGTCTGCGAGGCATCGATGATGTCGTCATGGATCAGTGCGCACGCCTGCACGAACTCCAGCGCGGAACAGGCGCGCAAGGCGGCGCGCGCCACGTCCCCGTCGGTCGCGCCGCCGCCGGCCAGCCACCCGGTCCAGGCGAACGCCGGCCGGATTCGCTTACCGCCGCGCAAAACGAAGCGCTCCAGCCCCGCGGTGGTCTCGGCGAACACCGGACCGACGGGTTCGACCAGGTCACGACGCTCATCGAGGAAGTCTTCCAACTGCGGCTGCACCGCCGCCGCGATGTCGGCCAGGGTGGTCTCGGGCGGGGCGACCGGCAGCGTCATACCTAGAAACCTATTCTGAAGGGCGTGACTGACGAAAGCCGGACCGTACTCGACCGACTCGACGCCGTGCGCGCGAGCGGCCGCATGCCGTTCTCGGTGGAATTCATGCCCCCGCGCGACGAGGCGGGCGAGGCCCGGCTGTGGCGCGCGGTGCGCACCTTCGAGCGCATGGATCCGGCCTTCGTCTCGATGACCTACGGCGCCGGAGGGTCCACTCGCGACCGCACGGTCCGGGTGACCGGCGAGATCGCCGAGACAACGACGCTGCTCCCGGTGGCGCACCTGACCGCGGTGAATCACAGCATCGATGAGCTTCGGGCGCTGATGGGGTCGTACGCCGACCGGGACGTGCGCAACGTGCTGGTGCTGCGGGGCGATCCGCCCGGCGACCCGATGGGCAAGTGGGTCCGGCATCCCAAGGGGCTCAAGTACGCCAGTGAGGTGGTCGAGCTGGTGCGCGAGCTGGGTGACTTCCACGTGGGCGTGGCCGCGTTCCCGGAGGGGCACCACCGCTCGCCCGACCTGGACACCGATGTGCGGTACTTCGCGAACAAGCTGCGGGCCGGCGCGGATTACTCGATCACCCAGATGTTCTTCGACGTCGACGATTACCTGCGGCTGCGCGATGCCGTGGTGGCCGCCGATCCCGAGCAGGGCGCGAAGCCGCTGATCCCGGGGATCATGCCGATCACTTCGCTGAAGTCGGTCTCGCGTATGGCCGAGCTGTCGAACGCGAAGATCCCCGATGCGATGCGCGCCGAGCTGGCTGCTGCGGCCGGTGACGGCCCGGAGGAGAATCGCGCTGCGGTGCGCGCCGTCGGGATCGACATCGCCACCCGGATGGGGGAGAGGCTCATCGCCGAAGGCGTCCCGGCGCTGCACTTCTGCACGCTGAACTTCGCGAAGGCCACCAGTGAGGTGCTGGAGAACCTGCGGATGCTCCCGGTTTCGGTGCCTACTTCTTGAGCTTCTCCCGCAGCCACTGCGGCAGCTCGACCAGCGACTCGGTCTCGCCGGAGTCCTGGCCCACCTTCGCGCTCCGGTCTCGATTGACGTAGGCGACGGCGGCGACCAGGGCCGCAGCGAGGAAGGAGACGATCGCCGTGATCCACGTCCACAGCGTGAACGAAGCGATCGACGGATCGGCGTAGTCGGCCTCCGCGGTGAGCGCGGCGGAGGTTCCTGCGTTCAGTGTCCAGGTGACCAGGTCGTTGCTCTCCTGTTGGCCGTTGGTCGCCGTCACCGGGCCAGGGAACTGCACCGACACCACGATCACCGCCGAGTTCGGCGCGAGCGAGGCCATATCGGCGGTCCCCGAGAGGATCACGGTGTTGCCGTTGCGCTGCACCCGCATCTTCATCGAGGTCGCGGAGGTTTCGAAGGCTTGCGAGACCACCTCGCCGAGCTGGTTGAACTGGCCGAAGGTGATGGTCTCGAAGAGCATCTGGGTGCCGATCCGGCCGTTCGAGTCGTAGGCCTGCACCTGGGCCTGACCGGTGAGTTCGCCCGGCACCGCGAGCTGCGGCCCCTTGGGGTCGGCCGCCGGCGTCTGTGCGGCGATGATCTTCCCGGACATGCGGTCACCGGGACCGGGGTTGGCGCACGCCGTGGGCACGGCCGCCAGGAACAACAGCATCACCGCGGCCAGCAGCCGGGCCGGGCGGAACCGGGACCGCGGCCGGGTCCGGTCGTCTTGGCTGGATCGGGTGGTCACGACCGCCATCGTGCCAGGCCCCTGAGGTCGCGGGCGAGTAGCCGCGCCGCGATCCGTCCACTGGAGCCGTTCACGCCCCCGCCGGGATGCATCGATGCGCCCGCCAGTGCCAGTCCCGGCGCGCCGGGAACGCGCCCACCGGCCAGTTCGGGGAGCGGCCGGAACAGCAGCATGTTGTGCAGGGCCATCTCGACGTGCATCACATTGCCGCCGATCAGGCCGAGCTCGGATTCCAGGTTCGCCGGGGTCTGCACGTACCGGTGTTCGATCGTGTCGGCGAAGCCCGGTGCCCAGCGCTGCGTCTCGGCGACGATCCGGTCCGCCTCCGCCTCGGCGATCGCCGGCCAGTCGTCGCGCGTGAGTGTGTACGGATACCACTGCGCCCACAGGGTGGTGTTGTGCCGGCCGGCGGGTGCGATCGACGGGTCGAGCCCGGAGAAGGTCATCGCCAGCACCGCGGGCCGGCGCGGCGGATCGGCCGCCAACATGTCGCCGCGGGCCCGCGCGAGGTGACCGCGGTCCGCGGTGAGCAGGCCCAGACCTGACTGGTCTGCCAGCGTGAGTCCATCGAACTCCGGTGGAGCGGTGGTGCCGAGCCGGACCACCATGCCCACACCGGGGCCGACCTGGATCCGCCTGCGCCATCGGTCGATCCGCTCGCCGGGGTAGCCGCCGCGGCCCAGGAGGTCGAGAGTGGTGAGCACGTGGCAGCCGGCGAGGACGGTGCGGGCGGAGACGGTGCGCGTACCGTCGGGCCCGGTGACGGTGACCCGCCAGCCCCGTCCGGCTCGGCGCAGTGCGGTGACCGGAGTGCCGAGTTCCACGGTGCCACCGCCGGATTCGATCCGGCTGATCAGCGCGGAGGTCAGGGCGCCGCTACCGCCGACGGCACGGCCGGGCGGCACGGTGTGCATGAGAGCGGCGAACCCCACCATCGGCGCGGTGCCCGGTTCGCTCATCGCTGGACCCGACTGCGCACCGAACCACGCCAGGGCGGCCTTGAGTCGCTCGTCGTCGAAATACTCGTCGAGCAGCGCATCGCCCGACGCCAGATAGCTGCGCGATAGACCGGCCACCGAATCGCTTCCCTTGGTCGGCCAGAAGGCTCGCCCCAGGCGGGCCGCCGTCGGCCCGGCACCGAAGGCGGTCATGGTGGCCCGGGCGCGGGGCGCCCAGTCTGCGACGAAGCGACGGTACGCGGCCGCCTCGCGCGCACCGCACGCGGCGGCGATCGACTCCGCGGTCGCATCGAGATCGACGCGGAACACGATGGGTGGCAGCGAGGTTCCCGGTGGGGTGGGAACGAAGGCCCAGGGATCGCAGTCGAGGTAGCGCAGGCCGTGGTCGGCGAGAGCGAGTTCTTCGGCGATACCGGTGTGCCGGAACATCAGGTGCGCCGATGAGCCCCGGTCGACGCGGTAGCCGGGAAAGCGTTCGACGGTGCTCACCGCTCCGCCGGGCACGGTATCGGCCTCGAACACCGAGATCCGGCGACCGCGGGCGGCGAGGTAGGCGGCCCCGATCAACGCGTTGTGGCCCGACCCCACGACCGCGACGTCGAGCTCGGGCGTGCTCACCGGAACGGGAGATCGCGGCCGAGTACGGCGAAGGGACGCGGGTCGCCCGCGAACCGGAAATCGCGGAGGACGTCGATGAATCCGGTGCGGCGGTACAACCGCCAGGCGCGGTTGGCCTCGGCGGCCACCTCGGGCGTGGACAGCAGGACACGGGGTTCCGGGCGGTCCGCCAGTAGCGCCGCGAGCAAGCCGGTGCCGACGCCGTGCCCCTGCGCGGTGGGATGCACGTGCAGCTCCGTGAGCTCGAAATAGCTTCCGGCGATCTGCTCGATCGCCGGTGGCGCCATACCGCGGCGAGTGAGTCCGATGCGCAGTTGACGGTTCCACCATTGGTCACCGCCACCGCTGTAGCCGTACGCGATGCCCACCAGGTGATCGATGAGCTCGCCGTTCTCGGCGGGTAGGGCCTGCACGGCACCGAACGCGGCGTAGCCGGGGCGGGCCATGTGCTCGCGCCAGGTCGGGGAGCGGTGGGCTTCGGTGCCCGCCGGATAGTTCATCGCGGCGACGTAGATCTGCAGCGCCGCCGGCATCCACAGAGTGGCGTCGTGAGGGGAGAGTCCCAGGATCCGGGGCGCCGACGGCGTCACTGCACTCACGGTCGCTCCTCTCCCTTGACGTGTCGGCCCTTCACGCTATATTAGAAGTGATCGAATGATTGTTCGATCGAGTGCCATCGGATTGGCGCACACGTTCTGGCGCCGGGGCGGGGAACGTCGGTCCGGGGCGGCCGGCGGGTCTGGCGCGAAACGAGGGAAGCGTTCCGTGTCAGTCCCGTCCGGTACAACACGGTCAACGAGAGAAACGGAGCCGCTTCGTGAGAGCGCGGGGCGACAGCAAGGAAGGAGCCGTCATGGTCGACAACGTCACTCGGATCGATCTCGTCGGGTCGCGTCGCCGCGTCGGGGAGTCGGGCGCCGCCCGCATCCTGGATCGCGCCGATCAATTCCTCGCCCGGGCCGGCGGCTCGCCGTCGCTCGCGGACCAATATCGGGAGATCTATCACGCCGCGCTGCGCGGTGCCGCCGCCTTGCTCGCCGAGCGGGAGAAGGGTGTTCGCCGCCCAACACGCAATGCATGGCTGCGGCTCGCGAAGGCTGCCCCGGGCTATGCCGAGTGGGTGTCCTATTTCACATCGGTGTCCGGTGTCGTCGCGGCGCTGGAGACCACTGCGCGATCGGTCACCGCTGAGGAGGTCGCCACGCTGCATGAACGGGTTCAGACCTTCCTCAATCTGGTCGAGGCAGATCTCGCTCCCGCGGCGTGAGCGCATTCGCGGCAGCAATTGTTTCGCGGTTAGTGGTCGTGCGGTCGCAAGCCTCGTATCATGAAAGGAGGAGTTGGACCCCATGAGTGCTGAAGGAGGGGAACGTGCCACTCTCCGAGCACGAGCAGCGCATGCTCGACCAGATCGAGAGCGCGCTCTACGCCGAGGATCCGAAGTTCGCGTCGAACGTGCGCGGCGGACGCCTCGGGGGCGCCGTCGGTAAGCGACGCGTCGTCGCCGCGATCGGTTTCGCGGTCGGTTTGATGCTGCTCATCGCGGGAATGTTGCTCTCGCAGGTGCAGTACACGGTGATCGTGGGCATCGCGGGCTTCCTGCTGATGTTCGGTTCCGTGGTCTACCTGTTCTGGGCCGGGCCCAGCTCGTCGGGACCGCGGGGCACCGTCGCCGACGACGGCACCGTCCGTGAATCGAATGGCCGGGGCAGGTCGAGCAAGGCTGCCTCCGGGTCGTCGTTCGTGGCGCGGATGGAGGACCGCTTCCGTCGCCGCTTCCCGTGATCTGAACGGTGCATCGAGAGCCGCCGACCCATCGGGTCGGCGGCTCTCGCCGTCTGTACGGGCTTCGTTTCCGCTCTGAGCAGTTCCGCTCATAGCGAACGCAAAGGCGCCGCTTCAGTGACGGACCGCCGCGGAGAGCGTTGTATCCGGCGGTGCGCGTCGATGTGACAACGAGTGTCTCTTCCCTCACGCGCCGCGCAGGCCGTCCCATGCTTCCGGTGAGACCGCGCCATCCGCGGCTCCGCTGTCGGTCCCCGTTCCCTCCTCCCCGTCTCCGTTTCCGTCCGCTCCGGTTCCCTCTTTCCGCTCCCGTAGCAACAGGAGCGGAAAGAGGGAACGCGAGCGGGAAGGAAGGCGCGGGCGTGATGCAGTGGCGTGAGTGCGCAATCGGACTCGCTGCACACGCTGCGGTCCGCCTCGGCGGGTCCGTGTCTCCGCAGGTCATGGCGGTTCCCCACTTCTCCCCACTCAAACTCCCCACTTCTCCCCACGCCGGTGGTCCCACTGCCATCTCTGTGGCACAAGAATCTCACTAACCTCTCTGCTCACGGCTTCCTCGGAAGTGTGAGCAAGTCCGCCACGCCGGACGAGGCCGCTTCCCCCACTTCAAGCCACGTCTTTGACCTGCGATAACTCTGAGAATTCGCCACGAAACGCGGCGTGCGGTGGTTGAAAGTGGAGATTGGTGGGGTAATGTGGGGCGCACTGGAGAGAGACGCGCTAGTCTGAAGGCTCGATCCAGTGACAGCCCCATCGGGGGCAGGCGGGAGGTTGCCGTGATGTTCACGGGTACCTACACGCCGAAACTCGATGACAAGGGACGGCTCACGCTTCCCGCCAAGTACCGCGAGGAACTGGCGGGGGGACTGACGATCACGAAAGGACAGGATCGAAGCCTCACGGTGTATCCGAAGGCGGAATTCGAGCGCATCGCCGAACGAGCGGATGCGATCGAATGGACCGACCCCGCCGGACGCGCCTTCTACCGCAACTTCTTCGCCAGCTCGGACGACCAGCGTCCCGACTCCCAAGGTCGGATCACACTTTCGGCCGATCACCGCCGCTACGCAGGCCTCTCCAAGGAATGCGTCGTCGTCGGATCGCGGAGGTTCCTGGAGATCTGGGACGCGGAGGCGTGGGAGGCCTACCAGACACAGCACGAAGAGGACTACGCGCAGCCGCAGTCCGAATCGCTCAAGGCGATCTTCTAGCAGCGCACCGCATTCGCCCGCGCAACGGACGAGGTGGACCGAGGCCTGCGCCCGAACGGCCCTGACGTACTTCCCCAACGCCAGGTACGGATCGGGCGGGGACCCCGATTCACCGGTCCGGCACTCACGCACCACGACCGCCCACGTATCCGCATGTCCGCACGTGCCCTGGAGGAGCCATGCCCGAACCCGGTGAGGACTACGGTCACGTCCCGGTTTTGGCGACCCGGGTTCGCGAACTACTCGCCCCGGCGCTCGCCCACGACGGTGCGATCTACGTGGACGCCACCCTCGGCGCCGGCGGTCACTCGGAGCTGATCCTCGACACCTTCCCGAATGCTCGCGTGATCGGACTCGACCGGGACACCGACGCCCACGACATCGCCGGCGCACGGCTGGCGCGCTTCGGCGGCCGATTCACCGCGGTGCACACCCGTTACGACGCAATCGCAGCCGCCCTCGATGATCTCGGCATCGAGACGGTCGATGCGATCCTGTTCGACCTCGGCGTCTCCTCCATGCAGCTCGACCGCGCCGAGCGCGGCTTCGCCTATTCCGTCGACGCCCCGCTGGACATGCGGATGAACGCCGACGATCCGCTCACCGCCGCCGACGTCCTCAACACCTACAGCCACGGCGATCTGGCCCGGATCCTGCAGCGCTACGGCGACGAGCGGTTCGCCGGCAAGATCGCCTCGGCCGTGCTCAAGGAGCGTGAGAGGGAGCCCTTCACCACCAGCGGCCGCCTCGTCGAGCTGCTGTACGCCACGATCCCCGCTCCTGCCCGGCGCACCGGAGGCCATCCCGCCAAGCGCACGTTCCAGGCACTGCGAATCGAGGTCAACGCCGAGCTCGCCTCGCTGGAATCGGCGGTGCCGCAAGCCCTCGACGTGCTCGCTCCCGAGGGGCGCATCGTCTTCCTCAGCTACCAGTCGCTCGAGGACCGGATCGTCAAGGCCGAGCTCGCCGCACGAACCCGCTCGACCACACCCGCCGGGCTGCCGATGGACCTGCCCGGCACCGGAGCCACCTTCGAACTCCTCACCCGCGGCGCCGAACGCGCCACCGACGAGGAGATCGCCGAGAACCAGCGGGCCGCACCGGTCCGGATGCGGGCAGCCCGCCGGCTGGCCACCGATACCCAGACGCACCGTCGAACCAGGAGCGCGCGATGACCGCACCGAACGCCACCCACGCCCCGGGCGCGCCCACCCGTGCCCGGCGTGCACCGGGCCGCCGCGATGACCGCGATACCTCGCGTCCCCGTTCGAGTTCCGCACAGCGGGCCCTCGCTCGCAGGCAGAAGCGGTTGGACGCCGAGCAGGCCGTCGTCGCCGCGGGTGGCACCGTCCGCGAGACCTCCGCCGAACGTGCGCTGCGCCGGCACCGCGAAGGCCCCGCACCCGCGCTCCTCACGCGGTTGCCGAAGGCGCCCGCCGCCCTCGCCCGCCGCGTTCCGTTCGTGCTCACCGTGATCGGGCTCGTCGGCGCCGGACTCGTTCTCACGCTGTGGCTCTCGACCGGCAGCGCCGAGAACTCCTACGACCTCAGCCGCCGCGAAGCGGTCAACGACACTCTCGCAGAGAAGAAGGCCGCGCTCGAGCGCGACGTCAAGGCGGGGGAGAGCGCGCCCGGCCTCGCCGAGCGGGCCACCGAGTTGGGCATGGTGCCCGCAGGTACCCTCCCGGTTCTGGTGACGGCACCGGATGGCAAGGTGACTCTGGTCGGAAAGCCCGCTCCCGCCACCGGGTCTCCGAAGCCCGCGCTGAACCCGCCGGCACCGTCGAACGGACAGGACAACCAGACCGGTACCGCCGGATCCGGCGCGCCGAGTACCGCGAATCCCGGAGCGGGCCAGGGCGGCGGTGAACAATTGGTCACCATGAACTCCGGCACCCCGATGGTGGCGAACACCGCACCGACCCCGGGATCGACGCCGAGTCCCACACCCGCGCCGACCGCTCAGGCGCCCACTGCGCAATCTCCTGCGGCGCAAGCACCGCCGCAGGCTCCCGCCACCCAGACTCCTGCACCCGCCGCCGGAGGCGCGCGATGACCCGCGCCCAGCGCCCGCAGACGAAGTCGCGCCCCACCCAGCGCACCGGGCCGCGGTCGCCCGCGCCGCGTTCGGCGGCACCGAACCGCGCGCCCGCGTCGGCGCGTGCCCGCGTCAAAGGCGGCCGGCAACCCGAGGTCTCGACGTCCTTCCTGCACCGCAGCCGGTTCTCCGGCTGGGTGATCGTCGCGATCTTCTCGGTGATCGCGGTGTGGCTGGGCGTGGTCCAGTTCATCCAGGCTCCCGACCTCTCGGCCAAGGCGGCGAGCCAGCGTCAGGTCAAGGAGATGCTGCCGGCGACCCGCGGTGCCGTCGTCGACCGGACCGGTCAGCCGATCGCCTTCACCATGGAGGCGAAGTCGCTCACCTTCCAGCCGGTGGTCGAGCGCAAGAAGATCCAGGAGCAGTACGACAAGGACGTCAAGGCGAAGAACGACGGGGAGAACGTCACCCCCGTGAGCGTCGACGACCGACTCCAGCAGATCGCCAAGAAAATCGTCTCCGTCCTGGGCGACGCCGTCTCCGAGCAGAAACTGTTGGAGCAGTTGCGCGGCAACGACACCTTCGTCTACCTCGCCCGCGGTGTCGACCCGGCCAAGGCCTCCGCGATCACCGACGACTTCAAGGAAGTCGGCGCCGAGCGACAGTCGATCCGGCACTACCCCGGTGGTTCGCTGGCCGCGAATCTGGTCGGTTCCACCGGCTGGGACAACCGCGGACTGATGGGAATGGAGTTCTCGCTCGACTCCATCCTGGCCGGCACCGACGGCAGCCGGATCTACGACCGCGGTTCCGACGGGGCCGTGATCCCCGGCAGCACGCGCGAGGTGCACCCGGCGGTCGATGGCGCGAAGGTCACGCTCACCATCGACAACGACGTGCAGTTCTTCGTGCAGCAGGCCGTCCAGGACGCGCGTCAGAAGTCCGGCGCCAAGAACGTGCAGGCCGTGGTGCTCGACGCCAAGACCGGCCAGGTGATCTCGATGGCCAACGACAGCACCTTCAACCCGGCGATCGGCGTGAACAACAACCCGAAGTCGGCGCGCACCGGCAACCTGCCTGTGAGCACCCCGTTCGAGCCCGGATCGGTGAACAAGTTGATCACCGCCGTCGCCGCGATCGAGAACGGTAAGACCAAGCCCGATGAGGTACTCCAGGTGCCCGGCTCCATCCGGATGTCCGGCGTCACCGTCAAGGACGCCTGGGCGCACGGCACCGAGCCGTACACCACCACGGGCGTCTTCGGAAAGTCGTCGAACGTCGGCACCCTGATGCTGGCGCAGCGGGTCGGCGAGGACGCGTTCGCCGACTACGTCGACAAGTTCGGCCTCGGCAAGGCCACCGGCGTCGGACTGCCCGGGGAATCCGGCGGTGAGGTCCCGGCCCGCAACCAGTGGTCCGGAGGCACCTTCGCCAACCTCCCGATCGGTCAGGGCCTGTCGATGACCCTGCTCCAGATGACCGGTATGTACCAGGCTCTGGCCAACGACGGGGTGCGGGTGCCGCCGCGCATCATCAAGTCGGTCGACGGTGCCGCCGACCCGGCGCCCGCCGGCGAGCCGGTTCGCGTGATGAGCCCGGAGACCGCGCGCACCGTCCTCGACATGTTCCGCGCCGCGCTGCAGCGCGACCCGATGGGCTACCAGCAGGGCACCGGTCCCGGCGGTGCCGTCGACGGCTGGCAGATCAGCGGCAAGACCGGTACCGCGCAGCAGGTCGACCCGGCCACCAAGGCCTACTCGAACTCGATGTACAACATCACGTTCGCCGGCGTCGCACCGTCGAACGATCCGCGGTTCGTGATCGGCCTCATGATGGACGCCCCGGTGCGCAGTTCCGACGGCACCGGCGGCCAGTCCGCGGCGCCGCTGTTCCACGACATCGCCGCGTTCCTGCTGCAGAAGAACGGTGTGCCGCTCTCGCCGCCCGCGCCGAAGCTGACGCTCGTGGCCGGGAAGTAGTTAACCGGCGGGTAGGATTCATCGGTGCCCGAAACGACTCTCACGCGACCCGCCCACCCCCGCGGAGCCACGCTGACGGAGATCGCCGCGCAGGTACCGGGCGTCATCAGCGTCCCGGCGAGCAGCGACTCCGGCGAGGTCCGCTGCAGCGGGGCGACCATCCGCGCGCAGGACGCGCGGCCCGGTGACCTCTTCTGCGGCGTCCCCGGCACCTCCACGCATGGGGCTCGGTTCGCTGCGGAGGCGGTGGCCGCCGGTGCGGTCGCCGTACTCACCGACTCGGCCGGCGCGGCCGTGCTGGCCGAGGCCGGGGTCGACGTCCCGGTGCTCCTGCACGACGATCCACGGTCCGTCCTCGGCCCCGCGGCGGCCGTGATCTACGGCGCACCGTCGACGAAGATGACGCTCGTCGGGATCACCGGAACCTCCGGCAAGACCACCACCAGCTTCCTGGTCGAGGCCGCCCTCGGCGCCACGCAGGCGACCACCGGGCTGATCGGTACCGTCGGCACCCGGATCGCGGGCGTCGACGTGCCCACCTCGCTCACCACGCCCGAGGGCACCGCCCTACAGGGACTGTTCGCGTCGATGGTCGAGCAGGGCGTCACCTCCGCCGTGATGGAGGTGAGCTCGCACGCGCTGGCGCAGAACCGGGTGGGCGGCACCCGCTTCGCGGTCGGCGCCTTCACCAACCTCAGCCAGGACCATCTCGATTACCACCCCACGATGGAGGATTACTTCGCGGCCAAGGCCCTCCTCTTCGTCCCCGACGAGTCCGGCGACGGTCCCGTCTGCGAGCAGGCCGTGATCTGCGTCGACGACGAGTGGGGCAACCGGATGGCCGACCTGCGCCGTGATGCCGGGCTGCCGCTGGTCACCGTTGCCACCACCGGTCCCGCCGATTGGACCGCCGGCGCGGTCTCGGCGCACGCCGATGGAACCCAGCGGTTCACTCTCACCGGGCCGGGCGGTCAGAGCTTCTCGGCCACCGTCGGCCTCCCGGGCGCCTACAACGTGGCCAATGCGGCCCTCGCCCTGGTGGTCGCCCACGAGGCCGGGGTGCCCCTCGCCGATGCCGTCCGGGGGATCGGCGCGGTCGCTGTGCCGGGGCGGGTGCAACGGATCGACCGCGGTCAGGACTTCCTCGCCGTCGTCGACTACGCGCACAAGCCGGCCGCGCTCGACGCCGTGATCGCCACGCTCCGCGGTCAGACCGCAGGCCGGATCGCCGTGGTGGTCGGCGCCGGCGGCGACCGCGACCGCGGGAAGCGCCCGCTCATGGGCGAGGTCGCCGCGCGCGCCGCCGAGCTGGTGATCGTCACCGATGACAACCCCCGCACCGAAGACCCCGCCGCGATCCGCGCGGCCGTGCGCGCGGGCGCCGAGGCGGTGCCCGGCGGGGGCGAGGTGCGCGAGATCGGCGACCGTCGTGCCGCGATCACCGAGGCGGTGGACTGGGCCCGCACGGGTGATGTGGTGCTCATCGCGGGCAAGGGCCACGAGGCGGGCCAGGAGATCAACGGCGTCAAGCACCCCTTCGACGACCGCGACGAGCTCGCCGCGGCACTGGACACGCGGGGGGAGCGCGCATGATCGAGCTGACCCTGGCGCAGATCGCCGATATCGTCGGCGGCACCCTGCACGATGTGCCCGACCCGCAGGCGACGGTGACCGGCACCGTCGAATTCGACTCGCGCGAGATCGGTTCCGGCGATCTGTTCCTCGCTCTGCCCGGCGCCCGCGTCGACGGGCACGACTTCGCCGCAACGGCGATCGAGAAGGGCGCGGTCGCCGTGCTCGGTGCCCGGCCCGTGGGCGTCCCGGCGATCGTGGTGCCCGTCTCGGGCGAGACGGACAACCGGGTCATGGCCCTGGAGAGCGATACCGACGGCGCCGGCGCCGCGGTGCTCACGGCCCTGGGTGATCTGGCCGCGTACTGCACGAAGTCGCTCGCGGCGGACGGCCTGACCGTGGTCGGCGTGACCGGTTCCGCGGGCAAGACCTCCACCAAGGACCTGATCGCCGCTGTGCTCCGCCCGCTCGGCGAGACCGTCGCGCCGCCCGGCTCGTTCAACAACGAGATCGGCCACCCGTGGACCGCCCTGCGTGCCACCGCGTCGACGAAGTTCCTGGTCCTGGAGATGTCGGCCCGCGGCGAAGGACACATCGCCGCGCTGGCGAAGCTCGCGCCGCCCCGCATCGGCGTCGAGCTCAACGTGGGTACCGCGCACCTCGGGGAGTTCGGTTCCCGCGAAGCCATCGCCCGTGCCAAGGGCGAACTGGTCGAAGCACTCCCGGTGGACGGTGTGGCGGTGCTCAACGCCGACGACGCTGCGGTCGCCGCCATGGCGTCCCGAACGGCAGCGCGGGTGGTCTTCTACGGGACCGCCGAGGCGCAGGTGCGTGCGACCGACGTCGTGCTCGACGCTCACGCCCGTGCGGCCTTCACGCTGCACACCGCGGGCGGCACCGCGCCGGTGGCGCTCAAGGTGCACGGCGAACACCAGGTGCACAATGCGCTCGCGTCCGCGGCGGTCGGCCTGGAATGCGGCGCCACGACGGCGCAGGTCGCCGAGGCGCTGTCCGGCGCCGGCGCCGCATCGCCGCGCCGGATGGACGTCTTCACCACCGACGGCGGCGTCACCGTGGTCAACGACACCTACAACGCCAATCCCGATGCGATGCGGGCCGCGCTCCGCAGCCTCGTGCTCATGTCCGAGCACGACGAGGCGGGGGAGCGGCTGCCCGGCCGGGATCGCCGCCGCACCTTCGCGGTGCTCGGCGAGATGGGTGAACTGGGAGAGGAGTCGATCCTCGAACACGACCGGCTCGGGCGGTTCCTGGTGCGCCTGGACATCACCTCGACCATCTGCGTCGGTTCTTCCCGTGCGGTGCACGCCCTCTGGCAGGGCGCTGTGATGGAGGGGTCCTGGGGCAGCGAGGCGATCCGGGTGGACACCCGCGCGGAGGCCGTCGAACGGCTCCGTGCGGAGCTGCGGCCCGGCGACCTGGTTTTGGTGAAGGCCTCCAAGTCCGAGAAGATGTGGGAGGTCGCCGAGAGCCTCGGGTCGGCCGGGAATGCGGAGAACGAAGAGAACATGCAAGGGGAGTCACCGAAGTGATCCAGATCCTGTTCGCGGGCGGTATCTCGCTGGCTGTCGCGATCCTGCTCACGCCTGTGCTGATCCGGGTGTTCTCCCGCCAGGGCTTCGGCCAGGAGATCCGCGTCGAGGGTCCGCAGAGTCACCAGACCAAGCGCGGTACCCCGTCGATGGGCGGCGTCGCGATCGTGGTGGCGTTGTGGGCGGGCTACCTGGGTGCGCACGTTCTGGGCTGGAAGTCCGGACCGGGGCCCAGCGCATCGGGCCTGTTGGTGCTGGGCCTGGCCACCACGCTGGCCTTCGTCGGCTTCCTCGACGATTTCATCAAGATCCGCAAACAGCGCAACCTGGGCCTGAACAAGACCGCGAAGACGGTCGGCCAGACCATCGCCGCGCTGATCTTCGGCGTGCTCGCGCTGCAGTTCGCGAACGCCCAGGGCGTGACCCCGGCGAGCGAGCACCTGAGCTACACCCGCGATATCAACGCCATCTCCATGGGCGCGATCTTCTTCGTGATCTTCTGCTGGTTCGTGGTGTCCGCCTGGTCGAACGCGGTGAACTTCACCGACGGTTTGGACGGCCTGGCCGCGGGGTCGATGGCCATGGTTCTGGGAAGCTACGTGCTCATCACCTTCTGGCAGTACCGCTACGCCTGCGCCACCAAACCGGTGGCGGGGTGCTACGACGTACGCGACCCACTCGATCTGGCGCTCATCGCCGTCGCCGCGGGCGGTGCCTGCCTCGGCTTCCTGTGGTGGAACGCCGCACCCGCGAAGATCTTCATGGGTGACACCGGCTCGCTGATGCTCGGCGGTCTGCTCGCGGGCCTGTCGATCACCACCCGCACCGAACTGCTCGCCGTGGTTCTCGGCGCGCTGTTCGTGGCCGAGATGATCTCGGTGGTCACCCAAATCGCGGTCTTCCGCACCACGGGCCGCCGGGTGTTCCGGATGGCGCCGTTCCACCACCACTTCGAGCTCGCGGGGTGGGCCGAGACCACGGTGATCATCCGGTTCTGGTTGCTCACCGCGATCTCGTGCGGCCTCGGCCTGGTGCTGTTCTACGCCGAGTTCCTCGGCTCGGGCGCGGTCGGCTAGATGACGACGCTCCCCGGCCCCGGCGCGCACGTCCTCGTCGCGGGCGGGGGTGTCACCGGCCCGGCCGTCGCCCGGGCGCTGCTCCGGCTCGGTGCCGCCGTCACGGTCGCCGACGGTAAGCCCGTGGCGCGCGAGAAGATCGCCGCCGAGGTACCCGAGGTCGCGGTCGTCGACCTCGACGATCTCGATCCGGCCGGATACGCACTCGTGGTCGTGGCCCCCGGCTTCCGTCCCACCGCGCCGATCGTCGTCGCCGCACAGGACGCGGGCGTTCCGGTGATCGGCGATGTCGAACTGGCCTGGTGGATCGACCGGGCGGGCGCCTTCGGGGCGCCGCGGGACTGGCTCGTGGTCACCGGGACCAACGGTAAGACCACGACCACTCAGATGCTCGAGTCGATCCTGGCGCACGCGGGTCTGCCCGCGGTCGCATGCGGCAACATCGGCCGCCCGGTGATCGACGCGATCGCCGACGCCGCCGATCCCCGCGTGCTCGCCGTCGAACTCTCGTCCTTCCAACTGCACTGGGCGCCGTCGGTGCGCCCGCGCGCCGGCGTCGTCCTCAACATCGCCGAGGACCATCTTGACTGGCACGGCTCCATGGCCGCGTATACGGCCGATAAGGCGCGTGCCCTGACCGGTGATATCGCGGTCGTCGGGCTCGACGATCCGGTCGCCGCAACGCTGCCCGCGGCCACCGGGTTCACCGTCGGGGAGCCCGCGCCCGGGCAGTACGGGGTCCGCGCCGGAATGCTGATCGACGGTGCCGGATCGTCCATCGTGCCGGCAGCCCGGGTCTCGCCGCCCGGGCCCGCGGGCATCGCCGATGCGCTGGCCGCGACGGCGCTGGCGCAGGCGGTCGGTGTGACCGCTGCGCAGGCAGGGGCGGCCCTGACGCAGTTCCGGGTGGGGGCGCATCGCGCGGAGCCGGTCGCGACGGTCCGCGGCGTCACCTACATCGACGATTCCAAAGCCACCAATCCGCACGCGGCGCAGAACTCCATCGAGGCGCACGAGCGGGTGGTGTGGGTGGCCGGCGGGCAGCTCAAGGGTGCCGATATCGATCCGCTCGTCGCCCGGGTGGCGTCGCGACTGGCCGGGGCGGTGCTGCTCGGCGTCGACGCGGAGCTGATCGCGGCGGCAATGGCGCGACACGCGCCGGATGTACCGGTGGTTCGGGTGACTTCAGGCGACGATAGTCGTGTGTCTCCTGTGACTAATGATGCAAGCCGTTCCATAGGGACTTCTGTGGCTGGCGATGTGCGAGTGTCCGGCGATGCGGATGCGGTCATGACCGCCGCCGTCCATGCTGCCGCCGGTCTCGCTGATGTCGCAGGTCAGAGCCGAACTCCAGTGGTGCTGCTCGCACCCGCCGCTGCCTCGCTCGACATGTTCCGCTCCTACGGGCACCGTGGCGAGGCTTTCGCCACCGCGGCGCGCGCGCTCGGAGCGGCTTCGTGAGCCGCGCGCGCGATACCCGCGAACTGCCCGACGATCTCGAGCCCGGCGCGGTCAACGCGCCCGAAAGCACCGAGTTCGAGGTGCAGCAGGGCGAGAGCATCCCCGAGCTCGATGCCGCCGCATCCCGGCGCAGCGGCACCGCGATCGCCCGCACCGGCGCGAGCCTGCTCCGCGATACCGCGGTCAACGTGGGCACGGCGCTGCGGCGCCCGCTCGCCTCGTATCACCTGGTGCTGGGCCTGACGGCCGTGCTCACCGTGCTCGGACTGGTCATGGTGCTCTCGGCCAGCTCGGTCGAGGACATCAGCGCCACCGGCTCGCCGTACAGCAAGTTCACCAGCCAGCTCATCTACGTGGGCCTCGGCGTGGTCGCGTTCTTCGGTGCCCTGTACCTACGGCCCACGATGCTGCGCCGGCTGGCGCTGGGCTCCGTCCTGGTTTCGATCGCGCTCCTGATCGCCGTTCTCATCCCCGGGATCGGCTCGAAGGTGGGCGGTGCGCGCCGCTGGATCGATGTGGGCGGGTTCACCATCCAGCCCTCCGAGATCGCCAAGGTCGCACTCATCGTGTGGGGTGCGCACCTGCTCGCCGACCGCAGCCGACGTGGCGGTGGTCTCAAGGACCTGCTGCTCCCGCTCGGCCCGGTGGCGCTGCTGATGGCGGCGCTGGTGATCGCCGAGCCGAACCAGTCGACCGCCATGATCATTGCGGTCACGGCCGGCATGCTGCTGTTCTACGCGGGCCTGTCCTCGCGGCTGTTCCTCTCGATCGGCGTCGCCGGGATCTGCGCCGCCGTCTTCCTCGCCCTCGTCGAGGGCTATCGATCGGCGCGCCTGGCCGCGTGGCTGGGACGGTCCAACGACGCACTCGGGGTGAGTTACCAGTCGAACCAGGCGCGGTACTCGCTCGCCGACGGCGGCTTCTTCGGTGTCGGCCTGGGCAATTCGACCGCCAAATGGAGTTACCTGCCCAACGCGCACAACGACTTCATCTTCGCGATCATCGGCGAGGAGTTGGGCTACCTCGGCGCCGGTGTCGTCATACTCATGTTCGGCCTGCTCACCTGGGTGGGTCTGCGTATCGCGTGCCGCGTCGCCGATCCCTTCCTCCAGCTCATGGCCGCCACCATCACCACCCTGATCGCGTTGCAGGCCATCATCAATATGGGCTACGTGGTGGGCCTGCTCCCGGTGACCGGTATCCAGCTGCCCCTGCTCTCGGCGGGCGGCAACTCGGTGATCCTGGTGCTGTTCATGCTCGGTCTCCTGGCCGGAGCCGCCCGCCACGAACCCGAGGCCATCGCGGCTCTCGCCGGTGGTGGTAGCGGCCGCACCGGGCGCCTACTGCGGCTACCCAAGCCGCAGCCCTACGTGCCGCCCCGCGCCGCTGCTCCTCGCGCCGAGCGACGTGCTCCCGCGCGCCCGGTGGCCCCGTCGCCGTACGATCGACTTCCGTACGGAGACGCGCGCCTCGCACGCCCCCGTCGGGATGTACCGCCCACCCGGCCCCAGCGCCGCGGCGGCGAACCCTGGCGCGGCGAGCGGGCCCGTGTTCAGGATCGGCCCGCAACCGGATCGCGGCGCCGTGGAGAGGAAAAGGGTAGACGGGCGTGGTGAGTTCTTCGGTCTCGGTGGTGGTGGCCGGTGGCGGCACCGCAGGACACATCGAGCCCGCGCTGGCGGTGGCCGACGCGATTCGTGCCGCCGATCCCGAGGCCCGCGTCACCGCGCTGGGCACCCCGAAGGGACTGGAAGGAACGCTGGTGCCCGCTCGCGGCTACGAGCTCCGGATGATCCCGCCGGTTCCGCTGCCCCGCAAGCCCAATGCCGATCTCGCGAAGCTGCCGTTCCGGCTCGCCGGGACCGTACGCCGCACCCGGGCGGTGCTTCGCGATGTGGGCGCCGATGTGGTCGTCGGATTCGGCGGCTACGTGGCGCTGCCGGCCTATCTCGCCGCCCGGAGCATGGGCATCCCGATCGTGATCCATGAGGCCAACGCCAGTGCCGGCATCGCCAATAAGGTGGGCGCGCGCCTGGCCACCAAGGTCTTCGCCGCCGTCGCCGATTCCGGCGTGGCCGCGGAGGTCGTCGGCATCCCGGTGCGTACCGCGATCACGGGCCTCGATCGCGCCGCGCTGCGCGCGCAGGCCCGCGCCCACTTCGGGCTCCCCGCCGATGGTCCCGTCGTGCTCGTCTTCGGCGGTAGCCAAGGTGCAGTGCGACTCAACGAGGGCGTCGCCGGTGCCGCCCGGGATTTCGCCGACGCGGGTATCGGTGTGTTGCACGCGTACGGCCCGAAGAACAGCGTCGAGGTCGATGTCCCCGGCTACGTCGCGGTGCCCTACCTGTCGCGGATGGACTTGGCGTATGCCGCCGCGGATCTCGCGGTCTGCCGGTCCGGCGCGATGACGGTGGCCGAGGTCGCCGCCGTCGGGCTGCCCGCCGTCTACGTGCCGCTACCGATCGGCAACGGCGAGCAATCGCTCAACGCCCGACCGGTCGTGGCCGCCGACGGTGGCCTCCTCGTCGAGGATGCCGCGTTCACCGCAGCATTCGTCCGGGACACGGTGATCCCGCTCGCCGCCGACCCCGCCCGGCTGGCGGCGATGGGTGCGGCCGCCGCCGGCACCGGACATCGAGACGCCGCCGGCACCGTTGCCGCCTCGGCCCTGGACCTGGGAGGCCGACGATGAGCGACCCGACCGCGGCGCTGCCCGAACGGCTCCGGCGCGTCCACATGGTGGGCATCGGAGGCGCGGGCATGTCCGGCATCGCACGGATCCTCCTCGCCCGCGGCGGCCAGGTGTCCGGCTCCGATGCCAAGGAGTCGCGCGGCGTGGTCGCCCTGCGCGCCCGCGGAGCACAGGTCCAGGTGGGTCACAGCGCCGACGCGCTCGACCTGTTGCCCGGCGGTCCGACGGTGGTGGTCACCACCCATGCCGCCATCCCGAAGGACAACCCCGAACTGGTCGAGGCCCACCGTCGCGGTATTCCCGTCATCCTGCGGCCCGAGGTCCTCGCCGATCTCATGGAGGGCTATCGCACGCTGCTGGTCAGTGGTACGCACGGTAAGACCTCCACCACGTCGATGGCGGTCGTGGGGCTGCAGCACTGCGGCGGCAATCCGTCGTTCGCGGTGGGCGGCGAGCTCAACGAGTCGGGTACCAACGCCTTCCACGGCACCGGTGATGTCTTCGTGGCCGAAGCCGATGAGTCCGACGGTTCGCTCCTGCAGTACAGCCCGGACGTGGTGGTAGTCACCAACGTCGAGGCCGATCATCTCGACTTCTTCGGCTCCGAGGAGAAGTACGTCGCGGTCTTCGACGCGTTCACCGAGCGGATCCGCCCGGGCGGCACGCTGGTGGTGTGCCTCGACGACCCCGGTTCCGCGGCCCTGGGGCAGCGCACCCACGCCGCCCTGCGCGCCCGCGGGGTGCGAGTCTTCGGCTACGGGGAAGGCACGCACCGCGATCTGGCACCCGATGTCACGCTGATCGCGGAACTGCTCGACTACAAACCGCGGGCCGAGGGCGGCATGCTCAAGGTGCGCTTCTCCGATGAGAACCGTCAGGTCACCGAGCGGGCGATCATGCTCTCGGTTCCCGGAAAGCACATGGCGCTCAACGCCATCGCGGCGACCATCGCCGTCGTGAATCTGGGGTACCCGACCGCCAAGGTGATCGCCGGGATCGAGTCCTTCGGCGGCGTGCACCGCCGCTTCCAACTGCGTGGCACCGAGGACGGCGTGCGGGTCTTCGATGACTACGCGCACCATCCCACGGAGGTGCGCGCCGTGCTCACCGCGGCTGCCGAGATGGTCGCCAAGCAGGCCGTACCCGGCCGCGTGATCGTGGCCTTCCAGCCGCACCTGTACTCGCGTACCGAGCAGTTCGCCGCCGAGTTCGCCGAGGCGTTGAGCCTTGCCGACCATGTGGTGGCGCTCGATGTCTACGGCGCCCGCGAGGCGCCACTGCCCGGAATCACGGGGGAGCGGATCGCCGAGAAGGTGACGACGGATGTGACCTACGTGCCGAGCCAGGCCGATGTCGCGGGCACCGTGGTCGATATCGCCCGGCCGGGCGATGTGGTGATCACCATGGGCGCGGGCGACGTCACGATGCAGGGTCCGGCGATCCTGTCCGCGCTGGCGCAGCGCGGCGGTGGGGCCGCTCGGTGACTGCGCCCGCGACGCGTCGGCGGGTTCCCGGGCTGCGCCGGCTCCTGATCCTCGTTCTGGTGCTCATCGTGGCCGGTGGGGTGTTCGCCGTCGCGTATTTCACTCCGCTGATGTCGGCGCGGAACGTCTCGGTGACCGGTGCTGCGCACGTGCCCACCGAGGACGTCGAGAAGGTCGTGGCACCACTGAAAGGCACGCCGCTACTGCAGATCAGTAACGGCCGCACCCAGCAGTACGCCGCGGCGGTGGTCGGCGTGAGTCCGTGGATCGACACCGCCACCATCACCGTCTCGTATCCGTCGACCTTGGTCGTCGAGGTCACCGAGCGTGATGCCGTGGCCTATGCCGACCGGTCGGGGGTGACGCTGATCGACGCGAAGGGGGTGCCCTTCATCAAGGTCGGCGAGCCGCCGATCCTCACGCCGAAGCTCACCGTCGAGAATCCGGGTGCCGACGATCCGGACACGAAGGCGGCGATCTCCGTGCTGCAGTCGCTGCCCCAGGACATTCGAGGTCAGGTCGTGGAGATCGGGGCCGATTCGCCGGCGAACGTGCGATTCGTGTTGCGCGACAAGCGCGTCGTGTACTGGGGCGATGCCTCGCGGGCCGATGCCAAGGCCGCTGCGCTGAAAGTGGTGCTCACCCGGCCCGGTCGCGAATTCACCGTGATCGACCCGGATGTGCCGACCACACGATGACCGGATCGGTCGTTCTCGGGTGATGTGACACGGTTTTTCGCCGACACGCCCACGCGCCTGCGGGCATCGAGGGGTGCGGCCCTCTACCTTGGTTTCAGACCAGCTACTTGACATAACTTTAAGCCTGTGGTTGAGGTTTAGGGTTCTGGAAGGTCGCAAGACCATGAGCACATCCAAGGAAGGCGAAACATGACCGCCGCGCACAACTACCTCGCCGTAATCAAGGTCGTCGGCATCGGCGGTGGCGGCGTCAACGCCGTGAACCGGATGATCGAACAGGGCCTCAAGGGCGTCGAATTCATCGCGATCAACACCGACGCCCAGGCGCTCATCATGAGCGACGCCGACGTCAAACTCGACGTGGGCCGCGAGTCCACCCGCGGACTCGGTGCGGGTGCCGATCCCGAGGTGGGCCGCAAGGCTGCCGAGGACGCCAAGGACGAGATCGAAGAGCTCCTCAAGGGTGCCGACATGGTCTTCGTCACGGCGGGCGAGGGCGGCGGTACCGGCACCGGTGGCGCCCCCGTGGTCGCCAGCATCGCTCGCAAACTGGGAGCGCTCACCGTGGGCGTGGTGACCCGTCCGTTCACCTTCGAGGGCGCCCGCCGTGGCAAGCAGGCCGAGCAGGGCATCACCTCGCTGCGCGAGTCCTGCGACACCCTGATCGTGATCCCGAACGACCGGCTGCTGCAGCTGGGAGATGTGAATCTCTCGGCACTGGACGCCTTCAAGAGCGCCGACGAGGTACTTCTCAACGGTGTGCAGGGCATCACCGACCTGATCACCACGCCGGGTCTGATCAACGTCGACTTCGCCGACGTCAAGAGCGTCATGTCCGGGGCGGGGAGCGCTCTGATGGGCATCGGCTCGGCGCGGGGCGAGGGCCGCGCCCTCAAGGCCGCCGAGCAGGCCGTGAACTCTCCGCTGCTGGAGACGTCGATGGAGGGTGCGCACGGCGTGCTCATGTCCATCGCTGGCGGCAGCGACCTGGGACTGTTCGAGATCAACGAGGCCGCGTCTCTGGTGCAGGAGGCCTCGCACGAGGACGCCAACATCATCTTCGGCACCGTGATCGACGACAACCTCGGCGACGAGGTGCGGATCACCGTGATCGCCGCGGGCTTCGACGGCGGTACGCCGGTGCGCCGAACGGTGGCCGCGCGCGGCATCGGTCAGCACACCGCGCCCGACCCTCAGGAAGCTCCGGATGCGGGGCGCGGCAACGTCTTCGCGCGCCCGCCGCGCACCGACGATCCGTTCCCCGCCCGCACCACGATCCGCGAGTCGGGTGACGAGGACGACCTCGATGTGCCGTCCTTCCTGCAGGGTCGGCGCTAGCAGCCCGACGGGGGCGTATCGGTAGCCTGGAGTTATGACTGATCCGGCCACCACACCTGTCGATTCCGCCCGCGTCCGGAGGGTGACCACCACCCGTGCGGGGGGTGTGTCGAAGGCCCCGTACGACACCTTCAACCTCGGCGACCACGTGGGCGACGATCCTGCCGCGGTGACGGCCAACCGTCTGCGATTGCAGCGCGAGATCGGTGTCGCCTCAGGGCATGTGGTGTGGATGGAACAGATCCACAGCCGCACCGTCACCGTGGTCGACGGTCCGCGCGACGAACCCGTCGAGGCCACCGACGCACTGGTCACCACCGTGCCCGGTCTGGCGTTGGCGGTGCTCACCGCCGATTGCGTACCGATCCTGCTCTCCGATGACGAGGCGGGTGTGCTCGCGGCCGTCCACGCCGGCCGAGTGGGTGCCCGGATCGGCATCGTGCCCGCCGTCATCGACACCATGCGCGGTCTCGGTGCCCGGCCCGAACGCATCGGCGCGTTTCTCGGTCCCGCAGCGAGCGGAGCCAAGTACGAGGTGCCCGCGTCCATGGCCGCCGATGTCGAGGAGCATCTGCCCGGGAGTCGCTGCCGCACCGAGAAGGGCACGGACGGACTCGACCTGCGGGCCGGAATCCGGCGGCAGTTGCAGAGCCTGGGGGTCGCTGCGGTGGCAGAGGATCCGCGATGCACTATCAGTGACCGGACGTTGTTCTCCCACCGGCGCGGGGCACCCACCGGCCGCATCGCCTCGGTGATCTGGATCGACCCCGGTGCCGCGAACGCGGACGCGCAGTGAGCCGCCGGGACGAGCTGGCCGAGGGACTCGCTGCTACCCGCTCGCGGCTCGACGCCGCCTGTCGCGCCGCCGGCCGCGATCGCACCGAGGTCGCGCTGCTGCCGGTCACCAAGTTCTTCCCCGCGAGCGATATCGCGCTGCTGCAGGAGTTGGGCTGCACCGATTTCGGCGAGAACCGCGAGCAGGAGGCAGCCGCCAAGGCCGCCGAACTGACGGGAGCCCGGCTGCACATGCTCGGCCACATCCAGCGCAACAAGGCGAAATCCGTGGCCCGCTGGGCGGCGATGGTGCACTCGCTGGACAGTATTCGGCTCGCCGGAGCGCTCGAGCGCTCCACCGAGGCGGCCCTCGAAGCAGGCGTTCGCGCGGCGCCACTGGATGTGCTGATCCAGATCAGTCTCGATGGGGATCCCGCGCGCGGGGGCGTGACCCGGGCGGATCTCGCCGCCTTGGTCGAGACCGTCGCGCAGTCGCCCTCGCTGCGCCTGCGAGGGGTGATGGGAGTGCCTCCGCTGGAAGCGGATCCGGAACGCGCGTTCACCGAGCTGGCGGAGCTGTGGACCGACGTTCGTCGCGACCATCCCGATGCCGATGTGTTCTCGGCCGGAATGTCGGGTGACCTGGAGCTCGCCGTGAAACTCGGATCCACATGTGTGCGTGTCGGAACCGCGATTCTTGGTCGTCGCCCATTAACCTCACTTCCATAACGACAGTCACAACCGTCACACCAGCCCATGCAGGCGCCGAGGAAGGGCAAAGATGAGCACTCTGCACAAGGTCAAGGCGTACTTCGGCATGGTTCCGCTGGACGCGTACGACGACCGGTACGTCGATGACGCGACGCCCGAGCCGCGGGGCCGCCGCAGCCTGGACGACGAGTTCGGCGACTACCGCGGTGATCGCGGCTACGGCTACGCCTACGACGGCCGTCGCGCCGACGAGTACGACTCCTACGACACCGGCTACGGCCGCGAGTCCTACGACGACGGCTACGGCTACCGCGATGGCGGTTTCCGCGAGCCCGCCCGCGCCGAGGCGCCGCGCCTGCCGCGGCTGGAGCCGCTGCGCGATTCCCCGCGTTCCGTCGCCCCCTCGACCCGCGGCGCCCTCGCCATGGACACCCGCGCCGACGTGCTGAGCCAGGAGAATCCGATGTCGCGCATCACCACGCTGCGTCCCACCTCGTACGAGGAGGCCCGCACGATCGGTGAGCGGTTCCGCGAGGGGATCCCGGTGATCATGGACCTCACCGCCATGGACAACGCCGACGCCAAGCGTCTGGTCGATTTCGCCGCCGGGCTGACCTTCGCGCTGCACGGCTCCTTCGACCGGATCACCACGAAGGTCTTCATGTTGGCGACCGCCGATGTGGACGTCACGGCCGAGGATCGCGCGCGGATCGCCGAGACCGGCTTCTACAACCGCTGACGAATTCGGGCAGACTGTATTCGTGCAAGCGATTTGGCTGACCCTGCTCGCCCTGCTGGGCGTCTACACCTTCCTTCTGATCGTCCGCTTGGTGATCGAGGTGGTGAAGTCGTTCGCACGGGAATGGAATCCGTCCGGCATCGTGGCGGTCCTGCTCGAGGCGATCTTCACCGTGACGGATCCGCCGCTGAAGTTGCTCAGGAAGTTCATTCCTCCGCTGAAGATCGGGCAGATCCAGTTGGATCTGTCGTACCTCGTCCTGTTCATTCTGCTCGCCGTTCTGCGCTCGCTGATCCAGTTTGCAGCCGCATCCTCGTCGTGAGTGACCTGGCCCGACGTTCTCAGGATTCCGTCATTTCCTCGCTGAATTCCGGGTGATGAGGAACAAACGGGTCTGGTGTGACAGGATGGGCACCAGTTACAGTGTTGGCCCGAGTGACTTGGGATCTGTCGAGCAGCCGATTTGAGGGGAAACGACCTATGAAGCTGACACCCGCCGATGTGCGCAACGTTGCGTTCAGTAAGCCGCCGATCGGTAAGCGCGGCTACAACGAGGACGAGGTGGATCAGTTCCTCGATCTGGTCGAGACCGAGTTGGCTCGGCTGACCGAGGAGAACAACGACCTGCAGCAGCGCAACGCCGAGCTCGAGCGCGAGCTCGCCGAGGCCCGGTCCGGTGGCGGACAGCCGTCCGCCGGCAGCACCGTCGCGTTCGCGTCGCCGAACACGCCGGCCGTCCAGGAGTCCGCGGCGCCCGCGAACGACGAAGAGGCCAACCTCCGTGCGGCCCGCGTGCTCGCCCTGGCGCAGGACACCGCGGACCGTCTGACCAACAACTCGCGGTCCGAGGCGGAGAAGCTCGTCTCCGACGCGCGTTCGCAGTCCGAGGCGATGGTCACCGACGCCCGGCAGAAGTCCGAGGCGATGGTCTCCGACGCCCGCCAGCGCTCCGATGCGCTGCTGGCCGATGCGCAGACCCGCTCGGAGAACCAGCTTCGCCAGGCGCAGGAGCGTTCCGACGCACTGCAGGCCGAGGCGGAGTCGAAGCACACCGAGATCATGACCACCATCAACCAGCAGCGCACCGTGCTGGAGGGTCGGATCGAGCAGCTCAAGACGTATGAGCGTGAGTACCGCACCCGCCTCAAGACCTACCTCGAGGGTCAGCTGGAGGAGCTGCAGTCGCTGCGCAGCGCGGCGCCGGTCGATCACGGCCAGGGCCGTGGCGGTGACTTCAACGATCCGGGCAACAGCTCGGGCGGCAACCCCTCGTTCAAGTAGCCGCACCCGGACACCAGAAGGCGTAACGGATGCTGTTAGCCGCGCTGGGGGCGACGATCGTCGGGTTCGTCCTGCTGATCGTCGCCCTGGTGACGGGCAATCTGTGGCTCGCCATCGCGTGTGTCGTGGTCTCGGTCATCGGCGTCGTCCTGCTGCTCATCGACGTCCTGACCTACCGCCGCGCCGATCGCGACAAAAGTGTCGCGCAACGTCTCGGCGACGACGAGGCGCCCGCCTGGTCACCGGGTGACGCGGATGCTGATGAGGCTGCGGCCACGGACCCGGGCGACGTGTCGGCGAACGACCCGCCCGCGGTCGCGTCGGCGTCGGGCGTGGTCGCCGATCCCGCCGTCACGACCGGCGATGACGTCGCCGACACGGAGATCACCCAGGTGGTGCCCCGCATCGCCGGTGGTGACGACGATGCGGCCCGCGAGGCGGCCACCGTCGGCCACGAGGAGTTCGGCCATCACGACGTCGCGGCCGACGACGACTCCGAGCCGCCCACCGGGAAGTTCTCGATCGGCGGCCAGCAGTGGTCCCACGAGTCGGCCGCCGACACCGACGACGATTCGACCCGAGGCCTGTTCGCGCCCGGCCGGTACGACCCCGACATGACCGACCAGATCCCGCAGATCGAGGTCGAGCGTGCGTGGGGCGCCGAATGGGAGCCGCCGGAAGAACCCGGCACGAAGTAGCGTTATTCTGATACTGCGTCGATCCGGCCATCACCGGGGAGCATCCGGAAGAACAGGCGCCTGGCGCCCCAGTAGAACCGGACGGGCGGGCCCGTCACAGCCCGTGAAAGAGCGGCGCCACCCGCCCGGAATCCGGAGCGTGCGGCGCAAGCGGGGTGGTACCGCGGTCACCGACAACAGGTCGGGCATCGTCCCCGTGCTGGTAGTACACGGCACGAGGAGAATCGCAGTGAGCGACAAGCGCCCCTATCCCCAGGTGGACATGACGGTCGACGCGGGTGCACCCGCACGGACCGGTGCACCGTCGTTCCCCGACCTCGAGGAGCGTGTCCTCGCGTACTGGGCCGAGAACGACACCTTCCGGAAGACGATCGCGAACCGCGCCGACGCGGAGGAGTTCGTCTTCTACGACGGTCCGCCCTTCGCCAACGGACTTCCGCACTACGGCCACCTGCTGACCGGCTACGTCAAGGACCTCGTCCCGCGCTACCAGACGATGCGCGGCAAGAAGGTGGACCGCCGGTTCGGTTGGGACACCCACGGCCTGCCCGCCGAGCTCGAGGCCGAGCGCCAGCTGGGGATCAAGGACAAGTCCGAGATCGAGACCATGGGCGTGGAGAAGTTCAACGACTACTGCCGCACCTCGGTGCTGCGCTACACCGAGGAGTGGCGCCAGTACGTCACCCGCCAGGCCCGCTGGGTGGACTTCGACAACGACTACAAGACGCTCGACCTGGACTTCATGGAGTCGGTCATGTGGGCGTTCAAGACCCTCCACGAGAAGGGCCTGATCTACCAGGGGTACCGCGTGCTGCCGTACTCCTGGTACGAGCAGACGCCGCTGTCGAACCAGGAGAGCAAGCTCGACGACGCCTACAAGATGCGGCAGGACCCGGCGGTCACCGTCGGGATGCCGTTGCGCACGAAGGGCACCTCGCTGGAGGCGCTCGACGGTGTCGAGGCCCTGATCTGGACCACCACGCCGTGGACGCTGCCCTCGAACCTCGCCATCGCCGTGCACCCCGATCTGGACTACGTGCACGTCGTCGGCCAGGACGGCAAGCACTACCTGCTCGCCGAGGCGCGGCTCGGGCACTACGCCCGTGAGCTGGGCGAATCGCCCGAGGTGAAGGGCACCTACAAGGGTCGGCAGTTGGAGTACGCGGCGTACGAGCCGCCCTTCGACTTCTTCGCCGGTCACCCCAAGGCGCACGTGACGCTGCTCGCCGACTACGTGACCACCGACTCCGGCACCGGCGTGGTGCACCTCGCGCCGGCCTTCGGTGAGGAGGACATGGACCTCGCCACCGGCAAGTACGGCATCGAAGTCGTGCAGCCGCTGGACCCGGGCGGCAAGTTCACCTCGGCCGTACCGGATTACGAGGGCCTGCAGGTCTTCGACGCGAATCCGGTCATCGCGAAGGACCTCAAGGCCAAGGGCCGGCTGCTGCGCCACGAGACCATCGAGCACAGCTACCCGCACTCGTGGCGCTCGGGCCAGCCGCTGATCTACATGGCGGTGCCTTCGTGGTTCGTCGAGGTCACCAAGATCATCCCGCGCATGCTGGAGCTGAACCAGGCCATCACGTGGAACCCAGCGCACATCCGTGACGGCCAGTTCGGCAAGTGGGTCGAGGGCGCGCGCGACTGGAACATCAGCCGCAACCGGTACTGGGGAGCTCCCATCCCGGTGTGGGTGTCCGACGATCCGCAGTACCCGCGCGTCGACGTCTACGGCTCGCTCGACGAGCTGGAGCGCGACTTCGGCGTGCGCCCGACGAACCTGCACCGCCCCTACATCGACGAGCTGACCCGGCCGAACCCGGACGACCCGACCGGGAAGTCGACCATGCACCGCGTTCCCGAGGTGCTGGACTGCTGGTTCGAATCGGGCTCGATGCCCTTCGCGCAGGTGCACTACCCGTTCGAGAACCAGGAGTGGTTCGACAGCCACTTCCCGGGCGACTTCATCGTCGAGTACAACGGCCAGACCAAGGGCTGGTTCTACAACCTGCATGTGCTGGCGACGGCGCTGTTCGACAGCGCCGCCTTCCGCACGGTCGCGGCGCACGGCATCGTGCTCGGCCACGACGGGCTGAAGATGTCGAAGAGCAAGCGGAACTACCCCGATGTCAACGAGGTGTTCAACCGCGACGGCTCCGACACCATGCGCTGGTTCCTCATGGCCTCGCCCATCCTGCGCGGCGGCAACCTGGTGGTCACCGAGCAGGGCATCCGCGACGGCGTGCGGCAGACGCTGCTGCCGCTGTGGAATGCCTACTCGTTCCTGCAGCTGTACGCGGAGAAGCCGGCCACCTGGCGCACGGACTCCGAGGACGTGTTGGACCGGTACATCCTCGCGAAGCTGGCGCAGACCCGCGACGCGATGACCGAGGCGCTCGACACGTGCAACATCGCCGACGCCTGCGAGGAGCTGCGACTGTTCGTCGACGCGCTGACCAATTGGTACGTGCGTCGCTCGCGGGCCCGGTTCTGGGACGGCGCGGACGACGGTGCCTTCGACACGCTCTACACCGTGCTGGAGACGGTCTGCCGGCTGGCGGCGCCGCTGCTCCCCATGGCCACGGAGGCCATGTGGCGCGGCCTCACGGGCGGCGAGTCGGTGCACCTGACCGATTGGCCTTCGGAGACGGACCTGCCGGCGGACCCCGAGCTGGTCGCGGCGATGGACGAGGTGCGCGACGTCTGCTCCGTGGCGTCGTCGGTGCGCAAGGCGAACAAGCTGCGCGTGCGATTGCCGCTGCATTCGCTGACGGTGGCCGGGCCGGAGGCGGAGAAGCTCGCCCCGTTCGCGTCGATCATCGCCGACGAGGTGAATGTCCGCGACGTGCAGGTCTCCTCCGATGCCGATCGGTACGGCCGGGTCGAGATCGCCGTGAACGCGCGTGCCGCGGGCCCGCGTCTGGGCAAGGACGTGCAGACGGTGATCAAGGCCGTGAAGTCCGGCGACTACACCGTGGCCGACGGGGTCGTGACCGCCGCGGGCATCGCCCTGCAGGATGGCGAGTACACGCGCAAGCTGGTCGCCGCCGCGCCCGACTCCACCGCGGAGCTGCCCGACGGTGCCGGGCTCGTGGTGCTCGATCTGTCGGTGGACGACGAGTTGGAGGCCGAGGGCTGGGCCAAGGACCGCATCCGTGAGCTGCAGGAGGCGCGGCGCACCGCGGGGCTCGATGTGAGCGACCGGATCTCTCTGGTCCTGGACGTGCCGGCCGAGCACCTGGCAGCCGCGCAGACCCACAAGGATCTGATCGCGGGTGAGGTGCTGGCCACGTCGCTGGAGTTCGCCGCTCTGGATGGTGCTGCGCCCGACAGTGTGGATCTGGGCGATGGTGTCCGAGGCCGGCTCACCCGCGTCTGATGCCAGCGCCCGGTGGGTGCTGCATTTCGACATGGACGCGTTCTTCGCGTCCTGTGAGCAGCTGACCCGACCCACCCTGCGCGGGCGTCCCGTGCTGGTGGGCGGGCTCGGCGGCCGGGGTGTGGTCGCAGGGTGCTCCTATGAGGCGCGGGTCTACGGCGCCCGGTCCGCGATGCCGATGCATCAGGCGCGCAGGCTGGTCGGCGCTCCCGCGGTGGTGTTGCCGCCTCGCGGCGCCCTGTACGGGACGGTGAGTCGCCGGGTGTTCGCCACGGTGCGTGAACTGATTCCCGTGGTCGAGACGTTGTCTTTCGACGAGGCCTTCGGCGAGCCCGCCGAGCTGGCGGGGGCATCCTCGGCCGAGGTGGTGGCCTTCGCCGAGGAGTTGCGCGCGCGGATCCGTGCGGCGACGGGACTCATCGCGTCGGTCGGGGCGGGCGCGGGGAAACAGGCGGCGAAGATCGCATCGGGTCTCGCCAAGCCCGACGGGGTGTCGGTGATCCCGCCCGCCGCGCAGGAGACGGTGTTGTATCCGCTCCCGGTGCGCAAGCTGTGGGGGATCGGTCCGGTGGCGGGGGAGCGGTTGTCGCGGTTGGGGATCGAGACCATCGGACAGTTCGCGGCGATGAGCGAGGTCGAGGTGGTGTCGGTATTGGGTGTCACGCTGGGCCCGGCGCTGCATAGGTTGGCGCGGGGTCAGGACGACCGGCCGATCGAGACGCGTACGGGGGCCAAGTCGATCAGCGCCGAGCACACGCTGGAGGTCGACGTGACCACGATGAATGCGCTGCGCCGCGAGATCGATCGCAGCGCCGAGCACGCGGTGCGCCGGTTGCGCAAGGACGGGCGCGGAGCACGGACCGTGGTGCTCAAGCTGAAGCGGTCGGACATGTCGATCCTGACCCGGTCCGCGACGTTGCCGTCGGCGACGACCGACGCGGCCGTGCTCACCGCGACCGCACAGCGGCTGGCGCTGGATCCGGTGGAGATCGGCGGCCTGCGCCTGGTGGGTGTCGGCTTCTCGGGCCTGAGCAGTGTGGAGCAGTTCACGTTGTTCGGCGATGAGGCGCCCGCCGCGGAGGCGGCGCCGGTGGTGGCCGACGGTGCCGACGTGGTCGAAACCACGGACGATGCCGCCGAACCCGTCGTGGGCTGGCGGACGGGAATGGACGTGCGCCACCCGGAGTTCGGGCACGGCTGGGTGCAGGGTGCGGGGCACGGGGTGCTCAGTGTTCGCTTCGAGACTCGGGAGTCCGGTCCCGGCCGGATGCGCAGTTTCCGTGCCGACGATCCCGATCTCCGCGAAGCCGACCCCCTGGACTCGCTGGATTGGCCCGCCGAGCACCTGCGGACCGACGACGAGGACTGACGACGGTCCGTCGCGACGCTCACGCGGCTGCGAGAGGAGGCGCCGGGGATTCACAGGGCCGCCAGGCGTTGTCGGCATCGTGTTCCGCGAGCAGGGTCTCGAGGATCGGTGGCCCGTTGGGGCCGTCGAGGATCGCTGCGATGTCGTCGTGGATCGAGCCGATGAAACTCTCGTACTGCACGCGACGATCCTCGTCGCGCCACACCTGGAGGAACTTCTCGTGGTGGTGGCGCCAGCGTTGGAGGGCTTCTCGATACAGCTCGTCGGGGTGGTGCCTGTGGTTCGTGCGATGGTCCTGCGACGGATCCGCGGTGCGGCGCCAGCCGGTGCGGCCCGCGTACTCCCCGTCGCGGACGGTGATCGTCTCCCAGCCTCGGGGAAAGTCGCGGGTGCCGGGAGTCACCTTGCCGTGGTGGGCATCGCACGCGAGGGTGAGTCCCGTGATGTCGGTGGCGCCGCCGTCCGCCCACTCGGTGATGTGGTGCACCTGGCAGCGAGTGGCGGGAGCATCGCAACCCGTTGCGGTGCAGCCCTTCTCGGATCCGTACAGCGCGATCCGCTGATCTGTCGATGCCAGACGTTTCTCCCGGCCCAGGGTGCAGTGGTCGCGATGCCAGGTCCAGAACCCGGACGTACTTCGGGTTGGCGCCCATCATCTGCAGCGCATCCGGCACCGGCATCCGGCCGCCCGTGGCGGTGGTGGCGACCCCGGCCTCGGATTCGAGCTGATCGATCGCCACGGTGATGATCGGGACGCAGGGCAGACCGCGGTGCTGCCCCAATCCTCCCGATCCGATGGCAATACGCAACGCGGTGACGAGTGCATCGTGATTGCGCTGCGCGAGGCTCCGGCTGTCGCGGTCCGCGGCGGCGTTCAGTGCGGCCTGGTCGGCGGTGTCGACCGGAGAGCCGGCGTCGGCGGGGTTGTTCACGCCGGGCCGTCCGAACTTCTCCAGCACCACCTCGATCAGCGCACGGCACTCGGGAGTGATCGTGCCGTCGAGCTCGGTCATCAGATCGTCGTCCTGGGCACTGATGTGGAGGCCTCGGGCCCGGGCCGCCACATCGGGCTTGGGCTCGGCACCGTCGGGATCGATGAGGTCGATCGCGCGGCGGCCGATCGTGGAGACCTCCTCGGGTGTCACGTCTTTCGCTGCGGTGACGAGGATGTCCTCGAGGATCTGGGCGTCGTCGCCGTTGAGCGCCTTGCGGCATCCGGCGAACACCCGCTCGATCGTGAGGGCATGCCGCTCGGAGATCTCTCCGGCCCGCTGTGCGGCGGCGGCCAGGGCGTACCGCGGTTCCGGCGGCAGGGCACGATTGTGCTGCGGCACACGGGAGCGTGCGCCATGGATCCGGTCGCGGGCCTCCGTGCCCGCCAGACGGAGTTGGTCGATGAGCAACTCCTTCATACCCGTGTAGCCGAGCCGGCCGGGCAGGCTCTGCTCGACGCCGACCTGCGCCAGGAGGTTCTGCGCGTACGGGATTCGGCGTGCAGCGACTTCCAGGCGGCCGAGCGCACCCAGGAGTTCCTGAGAGTCGAGCATCACGGGATCCAGCTGCGCCAGGCGCTCGGCCGCGCATTCGAAAGAGGCGAGTGCATCCAGATAGTCCGCTGATGAGCTGGTCATCGCACCTCCTCCCGCTTCCTCCAGCATACCCGAGCGTTCGATTATCGGAAACACAATAGAATGTATATTCTATCCATCATTCCGACCGTGACGAACCGTCATCACGATGCGAAAGGCCTTGCGCGCACGTCGATCCGCCCGCCGGCCCGACGATCAATCCCCGGAGGTCAGCAGCTCGCGTAGGCGCTCAAGATCGGATCGCACGGTCGCGCAATCACGCTCGAAGTCCTCGGCGCTCGCTCCGAGGCGACGCACGGTGAACAGAACCTCCGCGCCCTCGGGGTGCTGGATCACCCGGAGTGGGTTGTGCACGACGGTGCCGTCGGGAAGCGTGACCTCGTGGTCGAGTACGCCGAACTCGTTGTCATTGGCGAACCGCACCCGCACCTCACCCATGGGGGAGTCGGTGATCAGATCGTCGCCGTCGTGACGAACCCCGGTCGCCAGTCCCGCCGCCCACCGCGGCAGGTTCTCGGGCTGCCGCGCGTAGGCATACACCTCCAGCGCGGGCCGCTCGATCACGACGCTGATGTGGCGCGACTCCTCCGGCATGACACCACGGTAGCGCTCCACCCTGGCTGCATCGAGAACAATTCACGCTCCGCTATCGTGCACCCCATGGGGAATGGGTTTTTGCAACAGAACGCGACGGTGCCGGAGTACCTGCAGTACGGGACGTTAGTGCGAGTGCTGCCGGACGATCGTCTGCGGGCCGCTTCCATGCTGGTCTACCCAGGTTATCTGAGCCCCGAATCCGCGACGGGTGTCATGGAAGCGGCAGGTCTCTCATCCGACGAGGCGCACGAAATCGTGCAGACCGCACGCACCAACTACCAGGCACACCTGGACCGGTCGGCAGGGCAGGGCGACTGGGAACGATTCGACGCAGCGTCCGCTGCGATCGCGGAACAGGGAATCGTTGTGCGGCACAGCTTCACCTGCTGCCGCACGTGCGCCGACGACGAGATCGAACTCGAGCGCACCGCCGACGAGTGGGGCTATGTCTACTTCACCCAGCAGGATGCCCTCGACCTCGCCTACGCCAAGGCCAGTGTGTATTTGGGATACGGATCCTTCGGACCGTCCCCGGCGATCGCGGCCGTCGAATTCGAACGTGCCCGCAACGATCCCGACAAGACGAAGCTCAACGCGTTCTACGAGCAGACCTTCGACGATCTCGCGCGGATCATCACCTCCGCCCTCGACGAGCAGGGCCTGCGCTACGAGTGGGACGGCGACACCGGTAACCGGATCAAGGTCGTCGACATGGACTGGCGGCGTCCCCTCGCGGAATCGGCACCCGAGTCCGCAACACCCGAGTCGGCGGCATCCGAGTCGAGGTCGCCCGAGGCGTCCGAGGCGTCGGCGAAACCGAAACGTCGCGGCTTCGGATTCACCTTCGACTAGTGCCTGTCGGGCTCAGCGTCCCAGGTACGCCGCGATCCACCGTGGTCCCACCCCCGCCGCGAGCAGCGCGAGCAACACGATCCGCGCCTGCCCCGGCCGCAGTCTGCGCGACATGACGGCCCCGGCCGCCACCAGATCCGCTGCACCGCCCCCGCCGCCGTAGCCGGCATCCACCTCGCCGGAACACACCCGCGTCGACACCACCACGGTGACACCACCCGCGATCGCGCGCCGCACCGCATCGGCCAGCGCCACCGTCGTATTGCCGCTTCCGGTACCGATCAGGACGATTCCGTCGGCCCCGGCGGCCACGGCCGCGTCGATCAGCGCACCGTCGGCGCCCGGATAGGAGGCGACGATGTCCACCCGCACCCCGGCCACCGGCATCGGCTTGGTCAGCAGCCGGTTCGGTGCGGTGCCCGCGAGCTCCGCGACCGACAGTCCGCCCTCGAAGGGCTGCGGCGCCACGGTGGAGACCTTGGCGAGCCCGCGCACCGTCTGGACGTGGCCCGCGAACGACAGCAGCACCCCGAGCCCCCGGTGCTGTGGGTCGGCGGCGACGGCGATCGCCTCGGCCAGGTTCGCCGGACCGTCGGCCTCGGGGGAGTCAGCGGCGTGCTGGGCACCGGTGAACACCACGGGCCGCGGATCGCTGTGCGAGAGGTCGACCAGCAATGAGGTCTCCTCCATCGTGTCCGTGCCGTGCGTCACCACCACACCCGCCACGTCGGGTGATTCCAGGGCGTGTGCGACGGCCTCGCGGATCGCGTCGAGCTGTTCGAGCGTGAGCGCGGAGCTGTCCACCGTCGCCACGTCGCGCACCGTCACCGCCACATCACCGACGCCGCCGGGCACCGAAGCGACCAGGTCGGCACCCGAATCGGCCGCCACTGCGGTGCCTGAGCCGTCGTCGCGACTGGCGATGGTGCCGCCTGCGGCGAGCACGACCACTTCCACCATGGGAGCAGCTTTGCGGGTCCGTTGCTGCTGAGTCAAACTTCGCCCCGGTGTCGCACGCCGCGTCGACGGGGCCGCGGCTGCTTGGCATAGTGGAGGCGCCGGACGAGGAACAGGAGGTGATTCGATGTCGGCCACACGGACCGTGCTGGTGCCCGTCATCGCCGTCGCCGGCCTGATCGGCGGGTGCGCCAGCGAGAACGCCGATGCGCCACCCAGTCCGATGATGACGACCACACTCGCCACCGTGGCCGAGGCGCCGTCGACGACCGCGGATCGGGCGCCGTCGGCCGCCCAGATCGAGGCGATGTTGGAGCGGGCAGTCGACCCGAACGTGCCATCGACGGCGAAGGTCGACTTGGTTCAGGGCGCCACCGACGCTGACGCGCCGCTGTTCGACGAGCTGGTCCGCCTGCGGCAGAGCAACCCGCAATTCACCTGGCACATCGGCAAGCCCGTCCTGGAACAGCCGGGACTGTCCAAGGCGCCGGTGTCCGGTCTGGTGGGCGGCGCCAATCAGACCGCCTACGCCACCTTCGTCTTCGAGGACACCTGGAAACTGCAGCGCGATTACGCGTGCGACATCGTCGCCCAGGTGGGGCGCAGCGCGCCGTCGTGTGGCTGAGAACTAGGCCGGCGTCCACCGGGAGATGGCCCCGGTCTTCTGCGTGAGCTTGCGCGACGGGTCGTCGCCGACCAGGGTGCGGCCGCCTTCCAACTGCACCCCGCCGTCCACGGGGAAGGCGCGTGCCGGGTCGATCGTCGCCGAGCCCTTGCCCGCCATGGTGTAGCTCTCAATGGTCAAGGTGGTGCTGCTGCCCGGGACCCGGAAGACGTCGCCGTCGGGTTCCTCATCGACCACGGCGGTCAGGACCGGGCTCTCGACGGTGCCGCCGAGCGTCACCTTCATGGTCTGGGTCAGGTCGCTGTCCGCGCGGATTTTGCGGATCGAGGTCCACGTCGCGCCTGTTCCCACCGGCTCGGCGGGCAGCGGGATCATGCGGAGGAAAGTCTGTAGCAGTGCCTGCTCGAAGGTCGCCTGCGCCTCGGTCGAGATGCCCGGAGGTGCCGCGATGGTGAATGAGCGGACCTCGCCGCCGGCCGTCAGCTTCACCCGGGCGATATGTCCTTGCTGCCCGGCGAGCGCCTTGGTCAACGCCGCATCGGTCGATGTGGGGGCGCCGAAGTACAGCACCACGTCCAGCGGATCGGCGCACGTCGGCTGCGAGGTGAAGGGGAGCGTCACGTCGCGGTTGCCGCCCGAGGGCTGCTCACCCGAGACCATGGAGACCTGGAGGGAGTTGGTGAACAGGCTGGTCGCGGCTGTCGCAGTAGGGCGCAATGCGACGGTGCGCTGTGCCCCTTCGCCCGCCTGTTCGAGCGTGATCGCGGCCTGCGGCACGTCGATCGTGGCGGCGTTCGCCGGCATCGCCGGTGCCGCGGCGGCGCATCCCGCCGACGGGGCGGGTGCCGCGTGCGAGGTCGCCTCGGGCGCCGCGGAGGAGGGGCCGGCGCCGCCGTCCGACGAACCGCAGGCGGCCGAAGCCACCGCGACCGCTCCGAGCGCCGCCACCACCTGTAACCGCCTGCCATGCACACCGCCACCGTAGTGGATGATGGAGAACATGGATTCGAGCCCAACCGAGACCAGGAGCTGGTACCGCGACCCGCGGATCGTGCTCGCGGTGATCGCGGTCGCGGCGTGGCTGATCGATATCGCCGCCAAGACCTACGCCGTGCGCAACATGGAATACGGCGAGCGGATCCAGGTGTTCGGCCCGTTCAGCCTGATCTTCATCAAGAATCCCGGCGCCGCGTTCTCGATGGCCACCGGCTACACCTGGGTGCTCACACTCGTCGCGGTGTGCGTGGTGGTGTGGATCGTGCGGATGGGGTCCAAGCTCACGTCCATTCCGTGGGCTGTCGGCCTGGGGCTGGTGCTCGGCGGTGCGCTCGGTAATC
The DNA here is from genome assembly GCF_000092225.1 of Tsukamurella paurometabola DSM 20162. NCBI lineage: Bacteria > Bacillati > Actinomycetota > Actinomycetes > Mycobacteriales > Tsukamurellaceae > Tsukamurella > Tsukamurella paurometabola. Next base: position 2,729,805 of record NC_014158.1, on the reverse strand, counting down.
TCACCGACCGGATTTTCCGGGCACCGGGTGTGTTCCGGGGCCATGTGATCGACTTCTTCTCGGTGGGCGACTGGTTCCCGGTGTTCAATACGGCCGACTGCGCGATCACCACCGGCGCGGTGCTCCTGGTCGGGCTCACCCTGTTCGGTAAGGACCCGTACGAGGGCTTCGGGCAGAAGAAGGTCACCAGTGAGGAGGCCGCCGATGCGTGAGTCGCGCACCATGCCGGTCCCCGACGGGCTCGACGGCCTGCGGGTCGACGCGGGCGTCGCCCGCCTCCTGGGCCTGTCCCGCACCGTGGTCTCCGAACTCGCTGCCGAGGGCTCGGTCACGCTCGACGGTGCGCCGGTCGGCAAGTCCGACAAGCTGCGCGCCGGTGCCCTGCTCGATGTGACGCTGCCCGAGCCGGCGCGGCCCTTGGAGATCGTCGCCGAGCCGGTGCCGGGGATGAACATCCTCTACTCCGACGATGACATCGTGGTCGTGGACAAGCCCGTCGGGGTCGCCGCGCACGCCTCCGTCGGCTGGACCGGCCCGACGGTGATCGGCGGCCTCGCCGCCGCCGGTTTCCGGATCTCCACCTCCGGTGCCCCGGAGCGACAGGGCATTGTGCACCGCCTCGACGTGGGTACCTCCGGTGTGATGGCGGTCGCCGTCTCCGAGCGCGCATACACGGTGCTCAAGCGGGCGTTCAAGCAGCGCACCGTCGATAAGCGCTATCACGCTCTGGTGCAGGGACACCCGGATCCGATGTCGGGCACCATCGACGCGCCGATCGGCCGGCACCGCAGCTCCGACTGGAAGTTCGCGGTCACCAAGGACGGTAAGCCGTCGATCACGCACTACGACACGATCGAGGCATTCCAGGCCGCGACCCTGCTGGACGTGCACCTGGAGACGGGACGCACCCACCAGATCCGCGTGCACTTCGCGGCCCTGCACCACCCGTGCTGCGGTGATCAGACTTACGGCTCGGACCCGGTGCTGGCGAAGAAGCTGGGCCTGGAGCGGCAGTGGCTGCACGCTCGCACGCTCGGCTTCACGCACCCCACGAAGGGGGAGTACGTCGAGTTCACCTCGCCCTATCCCGACGATCTGCAGCACGCGCTGGACGTCCTGCGGGACGCGTGACCCGTACCTGGGCGCCCGTCGCGGCGGTGGCCGCGGTCGCCGTGGTGCTGGCCTATTGGCTGGGCTCGGTCACCGCGCCGCCGGTCACCCGCATCTCCGACGACCGTCTCGGTCCCGAAGCGAGCCAGTCGATCGAGGTGTACCTGAGGAAGGCCGCCGAGACTCTTGCGGCGGCCCCGTCCGGTGAGGGTCGGTGGGCACTGATCTCCCCTGCGACCGCGTGGTCGACCGAGGAGGTGTGGCGCCGGTACGGCGCGGCTGCGGGCATGGAACGGATCGGGCGGGTGCTGGTGCGGGTCCCGATCCCCGGTGTGCAGACCCCGACGGTGCCGGTGCCGACCGGTCAGAGCGCCGCCGGTATCGCCGCGGTGAACGAGCTTGCCGCGTATGCGGTTCCGTCGCTCGTGGCGCCGGGAGAGCGCGGCGCGGCGATCGCCCGCGTCTCCGCGGCGCGGCTGCGGGCCGGCGTCCCCGCGGTCGTGGGGATCGTGGTGTACGGCACCGGTGATGCGCTGCGTACCGCCGCCTCCGGGTCGGGTGTGCGGGCGGTGCAGGTGGTGCCCGACGGCGGCGGCGTCTTCGCCGTGGCGCCCCTGCTTCCGTCGTTCACCGACCGCGCCGAACCGGGTGCGGACGACGGTTCCGTCCCACCGGCCTGAGGCGCTGCGGCTCGGTACCCGTGGAGTCATTGAGCGCCGCGTGGCATCTCACAATGTGAGAATGATCTCCGATTAAGCGCATTGATTCTCTGCGATCGCGAACTAGCGTCGACGATATGGGGACACAGCATCGTATGAGGAGATTCATCGCACTTGCGCCCGAGGCGATCTGGGAGGTCGTCGCCGATCTCGGGCGGCTGCCGTATTGGCAGCCCTTCGTCGAATCCGTGACGGCCGCCGGACCGGCTGCGCTCGGCGCGGAATTCGACTGGACCCCGGCTGTGCCGGGCGACTGGGTACGCCGCCGGTTCGCCTCGCCCGTGCGCGTCACCGCGTTCGAGCCCGTTCGGACCCTGGCGGTCGCGCAGGATCATCGAGCCGCCGCCACGACGCTCAGGTGGGACCTCGTCCCGGTCGACGGTGGCACCGAGGTGGTGCAGACCGTCACCGTCGACGGACCGTCGGGACCGCTCTACGACCGCCTGATCGGCCGCCGGTTCGCCGCCCACGCCGACGAGAACCTCGCCCGCCTCGCGCGCCTCGCCGGGCCGCCGCGCGCGGAACGCCGACTCCATGTGGTGATCGCGGGCGGCAGCGGCTCCCTCGGCCGCCGTATCGCCGCGGATCTCACCTGCCGAGGCCACGATGTCACCATCGTCACCCGTTCGATTCGGGGCGACATTCCGCACCCGCAGGTCACCTGGGACGGGCGGCGTGTCGGGCCGTGGGCCGCGGTTCTGGAGCAGCCGGACACCGCGGTGATCAACCTCGCGGGGAAGCTGGTCGACTGTCGCCCGACCGCGGCGAACATCGCAGCCCTGACGTCCAGCCGCGTGGACGCCACTCGCGCCCTGGTGCAGGCGTCCGCCGAGCGACCGGTCGCGTGCTGGATCCAGGCGAGCACCACCGCGATCTGGAGCGACGCGGGGGAGGAGCGCTGCACCGAGGGGACTGCGCTGCCCGACCCTGGCCTACCGCAGATGACCGGCGTCGCCCGCCCGTGGGAGGAGGCCGTCGCCGACGCGAATGCCGGGCGGCTCAGCGTCGTTCGCACATCGATCGTCCTCGATACGGAATCTCCGGCGTTGGCGCGGATGGTGGGCGTGGCCCGCGCCTTCCTCGGCGGTTCGCTCGGTGACGGCCGCCAGTGGTTCAGTTGGATCCACATCGACGACTGGCTCGCGCTCATTCGGGCCGGTCTCGGGATCGAACCGGGGTGGATCTGCCGGATGGTGTGGTGGTCGCCGCGGCGCCGCACCCCGTGCGCAACGCTGAACTCATGCGTGAGCTCCGTCGGCACCTGCACCGCCCGCCCGCTCCGCCGACGCCCGCGCCGGTGCTGGCCGTCGGCGCGATCGCGATGCGCAGTGACCCCGCCCTCGGACTCACCGGTAGGCACGCGACCTCGGCAGTGCTTCCCGCTGCGGGATTCGTTTTCCGGCACCCGCGCATCGACGGTGCCCTGGCCGACCTACTCGGCTAGCGGCGGGTCGATTCCCCAGGGACGCAGCCGGAAACGGACATTGGGTACACCGGTTTGCGGGCGGCGAAAAGCAGTTGTGAGCGCCCACTCATTTCTGTACTCTCGGCATCGTGCCCGCCGCTCACGACATCCGTCCGCGCGCGCCGCATCTGCCGCCCGACGAGCGGCGGGCGGCGCTCATCGCCGCGACTCGCGACGCCCTGTTGGAGTACGGCACCGTCCCCACCACCAAGCAGATCGCGCAGCATGCCGGCGTCGCGGAGGGCACGATCTTCCGTGTCTTCGACTCCAAGGAGGCGCTGCTCGATGCCGTAATGGTCGAGAGTTTCGCTCCCGACGACCTTCTCGACCAGATCGACGCGATCGATTCCGCGCTGCCGCTGCGCGAGCGCCTGTACCGGTTCACCGACCTCGTTCAGCAGCGGTTCCAGCGCATCTTCGGCCTCATGGATGCGCTCGGCATCGTCACACCGCCGCACACCCGCGACATCGACGCCCGCCGCAAAGCCCGCGAGGGCGGCCCCGCGCTGATGGCCCGTTTGCGCGGCGTGATCGGCGACGATGCCGATCAACTCAGCGTGACCCCGGAAGAGGCCATCCATCTGCTGCGCCTACTCACGTTCTCTGGTAGTCACCCGCACATCAGTGAGGGGGCGACCCTCACTCCCCGCCGCATCGTGGACGTGCTCCTCGACGGAATCTCAGCCCGCCCAGCCGCCACAGCCGACAGGACCCCTCAGTGACCCTCATCCGACTCATCGCGGGCCGCCTGCGGCCCTACGCTCCGTGGTTGTGGACCGTCGCCGCCTTCCAATTGGTCAGCGTCATCGCCAATCTCGCGTTGCCCTCGATCAACGCCAAGATCGTCGACCTCGGAGTCACTCCGGGCGACACCGGATACATCTGGCGGATGGGTGCCATCATGCTGGCGGTCACTCTGCTTCAGGTGGTCGCCGCGCCGGCGCCACCTACTTCGGTGCCCGCACCTCGATGGCCTTCGGTCGTGACACCCGCGGCGCTCTGTTCGACACCGTCGGCGGCTTCTCCGGCCGCGAGGTGGCGAAATTCGGTGCGGCCTCACTGATCACTCGCACGACCAACGACGTCCAGCAGGTCCAGCTCCTGGTGCTGATGACGCTATCGATGATGATTCAGGCCCCCTTCATGGCTGTGGGTGGCGTCATCATGGCGGTTCGGGAGAACACGCAACTGTCTTGGCTCATGGTGGTCGCCGTGCCTCTGCTGGTGGCGGTGCTCGGCGTGGTGATCGCGCAGATGATCCCGGGCTTCCGCCAGGTGCAGACCCGGCTCGATGCGGTGAACCGGGTGCTGCGCGAACAGCTCTCCGGTGCCCGGGTGATCCGCGCGTTCGTTCGCGAGCCCATCGAGCGGGAGCGGTTCGAGGAGGCGAACTCCGCGCTCACCGCCTCCAGCATCCGGGTGATGCGACTGATGGCCGTCATGTTCCCGTGGGTGATGCTGGTGCTCAACCTCTCGACCGTGGCGGTGTGGTGGTTCGGCTCGCGTCTGATCTCCGACGGCAGCGCCCAGATCGGCGAGGTCACCGCCTACATGCAGTACATGATGCAGATACTCATGTCCGTCATGATGGCCACGTTCATGGTGATGATGGTGCCCCGCGCCTCCGTCGCGGCCGACCGCATCACCGAGGTCCTCGATACCGAGCCGACCGTGGCGCCGCCCGCGAATCCGGCAGCACTGCAACGGATCACCGGCAACGTCGAACTCGACCGGGTCTCGCTCACCTACCCCGGTGCGGAGGCGCCCGTGCTCCGCGAGATCAACCTCACCGCAACGCCGGGAGAGACCGTGGCCGTGATCGGCTCCACCGGTGCAGGTAAGACGACGCTGATCAACTTGCTGGCCAGGCTGTTCGATGTGACCGGCGGCGCCGTCCGCTACGACGGGGTGAACATCACCGACATCCGACCGGACGCGCTGTGGGGCCACATCGGTCTGGTGCCACAGCGCCCCTATCTGTTCAGCGGAACCGTCGCCACCAACTTGCGCTATGGCGATCCCGACGCCACCGATGAACAGCTGTACGAGGCGCTGACCATTGCTCAGGCGGCCGACTTCGTCACCGAGATGGGGGGCCTGGACGCACCGATCGCCCAGGGAGGCACCAATGTCTCCGGCGGGCAACGGCAGCGACTCGCCATCGCTCGTGCGCTGGTCTCCCGGCCCGCCGTGTACTTGTTCGACGACAGCTTCTCGGCACTCGATCTGGCAACCGACGCCAAACTGCGGGCCGCACTCGCGCCGCATACCCGCGAATCCACCGTCTTCGTCGTGGCACAACGTATCTCGACGATCGCGGGCGCCGACAAGATCCTGGTCCTCGAGGACGGCGCCGTTGTCGGGCTGGGTACTCACACCGAACTGATGGCGAGTTGTCCCACGTACCAGGAGATAGCCGGCAGCCAGGCCACCGAATCGAGCGCGGCGTGACCGGGCCCGGAAGCCGCGCGGCCACCGCAGGCGCTCCCGGCCAGAAGCCGATGACCTTCTGGCCCTCGCTCAAACGATTGCTCGGCATGCTCGAATCGCAGCGTTCGGCCGTGGTCGCCGCGGTCGTCCTCGCTGTGGGATCGGTGGTCGCGGCGGTGCTCGCGCCCAAGGTGATCGGCTCTGCTGTCGACGCCATCTACGACGGTTTCCTCAGTGCTCGGACGGGTGGTCCGGGGATCGACTTCGACCGGGTCGGCACGATTCTTCTCTGGGTGGTCGCGCTGTACATCGGCAGTGCACTACTGCAGTACATCGAGGGCTACCTGCTCAACGGCGCCGTGCAGAGGGTGATGTACGAGCTGCGCCGCGACGTCGAGGAGAAGCTGAATCGGTTGCCGCTGAGCTACTTCGACAAGCAGCCCCGCGGCGAGTTGCTCTCCCGCGTGACGAACGACATCGACAACCTCGGGCAGTCGCTCACCCAGGCCCTCGGGCAGCTGATCATCTCGGCGCTCACCGTGATCGGTGTGCTGGTGATGATGCTGGTGGTCTCGCCGGTGCTCACTCTGGTCGCGATCCTGGTGATCCCGCTCGTCGTGATCCTCACCGGCCAGATCATGAAGCGCAGCCAGAAACACTTCGTGGGCCAGTGGCAGCACACCGGAGCCCTCAACGGTCAGGTGGAAGAGGCGTTCTCCGGGCATGCCCTGGTCACCGTCTTCGGCCGCCGGGACGCGGTCAAGCAGCGTTTCGATGTGGAGAACGACGCGCTGATGACGGCCAGCTACAAGGCCCAGTTCCTGTCCGGCCTGGTGATGCCGATCTCGATGTTCGTGGGGAACCTGCAGTACGTCGCGATCTGCGTGGTCGGCGGTCTCCGGGTGGCATCGGGCTCGATGTCGCTCGGCGACGTGATCGCGTTCATCCAGTACTCGCGGCAGTTCACCCAGCCGCTCACGCAGATGGCGTCGATGGTGAACCTGCTCCAGTCCGGCGTCGCCTCCGCCGAGCGCGTGTTCACGGTGCTCGACGCCGACGACGAGGTGGCGGATCAGGCCGGCGCGCTGCCCGTCCCCACCCGGGGCCGCGTCGCGTTCGAGGACGTCGCCTTCGGCTACGACCCCGACGAGCCGCTGATCGAGCACCTCGACCTGGTCGCCGAACCGGGCCGCACCGTCGCCATCGTCGGTCACACCGGCGCGGGAAAGACCACCCTGGTCAACCTCATCCTGAGGTTCTACGAATTGACCGGAGGCCGGATCACGATCGACGGCACCGATATCGCGCAGGTGCGGCGAGCCGAGCTGCGCTCGAAGATCGGCATGGTGCTGCAGGACACGTGGCTGTTCGAGGGCACGATCGCCGACAACATCCGGTATGGCCGGCTCGACGCGACCGACGAGGAGGTGCGGGCCGCGGCGAAGGCCACCTTCGTGGACCGTTTCGTGCACTCGCTGCCGGACGGCTACGACACCGTCCTCGACGACGAATCGGGCAGTGCGTCCGCCGGCGAGCGCCAGCTCATCACGATCGCTCGGGCGTTCCTGGCCGAACCGGCAATTCTCATTCTCGACGAGGCCACCAGCTCGGTAGACACCCGCACCGAAGTCCTGTTGCAGCGGGCCATGCGCGCGCTGCGCGCTGATCGCACGAGCTTCGTGATCGCGCATCGGCTTTCGACCATCCGCGACGCGGACGTCATCGTCGTGATGGATCACGGGCGGATCGTGGAACAGGGAGCGCACGACGAGCTGTTGGCCGCCGGCGGGGCCTATGCCCGGCTGTACCGGGCCCAGTTCGAAGGCGCCGAGATCTGACCGCAGGTCGTTGCCAAGGAAGGTGCAAGGGCGCACGCTAGGCTTGTCCGCAGAGAAATACGGACGATGTGGGGCAGAAGCGGCAGCGGATGAAGGATGAACTCGCACCGGGCACGGTGATCGGCGGCTATCGGATCGAGCGACGCCTCGGTTCCGGTGGCATGGGGTCGGTGTACCTCGCCAAGCATCCCGAGCTGCCCCGGCACGACGCCCTCAAGGTGTTGAGTTCGGGTTACGAGGGCGACGACGGTTTCCGGAAGCGGTTCCTGCGCGAGGCCGAGCTGGCCGCACGCCTGGACCACCCGAGCATCGTCACCATCTACAACCGCGGCAGCCAGGGGCCGCTGCTGTGGATCGCGATGCAGTACGTCCAGGGGGATGACTGCTCGGTGCTGCTCAAGCGCACGCCCGCCGGACTCGAACCCGCGACCGCGGTGCACATCGTCGGCCAAGTGGCGCGCGGACTCGATCACGCGCACAAGGCCGGTCTGCTGCACCGCGACATCAAGCCCGCGAACATCCTGGTGTCCACCGATGACGGTGACGATGGCGACGGGCGGCGCGTGCTGCTGACCGACTTCGGAGTGGCGAAGGGCGGTGACGACGCCTCCCAGCTCACGGCCGTCGGCACCGTGCTCGCAACTCTCGCCTACGCCTCACCCGAGCAACTGTGCGGGGAGGACCTCGACCCGCGCTCGGACCAGTACTCGCTCGCCGCGACCTTCTTCCATCTGGTCACCGGGAAGGTGCCGTACTCGGGTGCCAGCACCGACGCCGTGATCGATGCGCACTTCAACGCGCCGCCGCCCCGGATCTCGCAGATCCGCGACGGCGTGCCGCCCGCGGTCGACGCGGTGGTCGCCCGGGGTCTCGCCAAGACTCCGGCCGAGCGCTTCGCCACCTGCAAGGAATTCACCAACGCGCTGCGGTCGGCCATGGCGGCTCCGCCCGCCCGCCGGGTCCCGCAGGGCCGCCCCGCACCTCGACCGGGTTCCGTCCCCGGTCCGGGGCATCCGTCGGGTCCGCAGCCACCCGCAACTCCGAACCGGTCGGCGGCAGCGCAGCACCGTTCGGTGGCTCCCGGGATCCGGGGCCAGGCCAACCGCGCCGTTCCCGCGATGCGTCCACCCGGTCCGCAGCACCCGGCGCCGGTGTACGGCTCGGGCAGTCCGTCGGGTGCGATGCCGCGTCCACCGGGTCCGCCCGTGCCGGCGGCGCAGCGCCGCCCCGAACCGACCCGGGCGCCGGCCGGGGGACCCAACTCGACACTCTCGCCCGGCGTGCTCGCTCTGGTGGGCGTGGCGATCCTGGCGCTGCTCATCCTGGTGCTGATCATCGCGTTCGGCTGACGCGTGTGGCGTGTGGGGAAGGCGGGACGGCGGCCTCCCGACGGCCGCGTCGGCCTGACGGAACCTGTCGGACCGAGGGCCTACACTCGAATCGCAGCGTTGAGATTTCCACCGATGATGGGTCGAGGTGAGTGAGCGTGCCCGCGCAAGATTCATTCGTGCATCTGCACAATCACACCGAGTACTCGATGCTCGACGGGGCTGCCAAGGTCGACCCGTTGTTCGCCGAGGCCAAGCGGCTGGGTATGACGGCGGTCGGCATGTCCGACCATGGCAACATGTTCGGGGCGTCGGACTTCTACAACACCGCGGTCAAGTACGACATCAAGCCGATCATCGGCATCGAGGCGTACATCGCGCCGGAGTCCCGGTTCAACACCAAGCGCGTCCGCTGGGGCGATCCGTCGCAGAAGAGCGACGACGTCTCGGGTTCGGGCGCCTACACGCACATGACGATGGTGGCCGAGAACGCCACCGGTCTGCGGAACCTTTTCAAGCTCAGTTCCCTCGCTTCGATCGAGGGGCAACTCGGCAAGTGGTCTCGCATGGACGCCGAGATCATCGCCGAACACGCCGAGGGCATCATCGCGACCACCGGCTGCCCGTCGGGCGAGGTGCAGACCCGGCTGCGATTGGGGCACGAGCAGGAGGCGCTGGAGGCCGCGGCCAAATGGCAGGAGATCTTCGGCAAGGAGAACTTCTACCTGGAACTGATGGATCACGGCATCGACATCGAGCGGCGCGTGCGCGAGGGGCTGCTGGAGATCGGCCGCAAGCTCGGGATCAAGCCGCTCGCCACGAACGACTGCCACTACGTCACCAAGGACAAAGCCGAGTCGCACGGCGCGCTGTTGTGCATCCAGACCGGTAAGACCCTGTCCGATCCCACCCGCTTCCAGTTCGACGGTGACGGCTACTACCTCAAGTCGGCGCAGGAGATGCGCGAGCTGTGGGATGCGCAGGTGCCCGGCGCGTGCGATTCGACTGTCGAGATCGGTGAGCGGGTCCAGTCCTATAAGGAGGTCTGGGAGCACAAGGACCGCATGCCGCGGTTCCCGGTGCCCGAGAACCACACTCAGGAGTCCTTCCTCGAATCCGAGGTCATGGACGGCCTGAACCGTCGTTTCCCGGACGGTCCGCCGCCGGATTACGTCGAGCGCGCCAGGTACGAGCTCTCGGTCATCAACGAGATGGGCTTCCCCGCGTACTTCCTCGTGGTCGGCGATCTGATCGCACACGCACACGAGGTCGGTATCCGCGTGGGCCCGGGCCGTGGTTCAGCGGCGGGTTCGCTCGTGGCGTGGGCATTGGGCATCACCAACATCGATCCGATCCCGCACGGCCTGCTGTTCGAGCGGTTCCTCAACCCCGAGCGCGTCTCGATGCCCGATATCGATATCGACTTCGATGATCGTCGTCGCGGCGAAATGATCACCTATGCCTCGGAGAAGTGGGGCTCGGACAAGGTGGCGCAGGTCATCACGTTCGGCACCATCAAGACCAAGGCCGCGATCAAGGACTCGGCCCGCGTCATCTACGGGCAGCCCGGTTACTCGATCGCCGACCGCATCACCAAGGCGCTGCCGCCGCCCATCATGGCCAAGGACATCTCGGTCAAGGGCATCACGGACCCGGCGCACGAGCGGTACAAGGAAGCCGTCGAGGTCCGCCAGCTGATCGAGACCGACCCGGACGTCAAGAAGATCTACGATATGGCGCTCGGGCTCGAGGGCCTGATCCGCAACGCGGGCGTGCACGCGTGCGCGGTGATCATGTCCTGCGATCCGCTCACCGACGCGATCCCCGTGTGGAAGCGCGCACAGGACGGCGCGATCATCACCGGATGGGACTATCCGTCGTGTGAGGCCATCGGCCTCCTGAAGATGGACTTCCTGGGCCTGCGCAACCTCACCGTGATCGGCGATGCGCTGGCCAACATCAAGCACAACCGCGGCATCGATCTCGACATGGACCAACTCCCGCTGGACGACGAGACCACCTACCAGCTGCTGCAGCGGGGCAACACGCTCGGCGTCTTCCAGCTCGACGGTGGACCGATGCGAGATCTGCTGCGGCGCATGCAGCCCACCAAGTTCGAGGACATCGTGGCCGTCGGTGCGCTCTACCGGCCGGGCCCGATGGGTGTGAACGCCCACAACGACTACGCCGATCGCAAGAACGGCAGGCAACAGGTCAAGCCGATCCACCCGGAGCTCGAGGAGCCGCTGGCCGAGATCCTATCGGAGACTTTCGGTCTGATCGTGTATCAGGAGCAGATCATGCAGATCGCGCAGAAGGTCGCGGGCTACTCGCTCGGTCAGGCCGACCTGCTGCGGCGTGCGATGGGTAAGAAGAAGAAGGAGATCCTCGACGAGGCCTACGGTGGCTTCCAGCAGGGCATGCTCGACAACGGGTTCTCCCAACCCGCGATCACCGCGCTGTGGGAGACGGTGCTGCCGTTCGCCGGCTACGCGTTCAACAAGTCGCACGCCGCAGCGTACGGCCTGGTCTCGTATTGGACCGCGTACCTCAAGGCGAACTACCCGGCCGAGTACATGGCCGCGCTGCTCACCTCCGTCGGCGACGACAAGGACAAGGCCGCGATCTACCTCGGCGACTGCCGCCGCCTCGGCATCACCGTCCTCCCGCCGGACGTCAACGAGTCCTTCCACGCCTTCACTTCCGTCGGCGAGGACATCCGCTTCGGCATGGGCTCGGTGCGCAACGTCGGCGAGGGGGTTGTCGCGTCCATCGTGAACACGCGTGAGGAGAAGGGGAACTTCACGTCCTTCTCCGACTACCTCGCCAAGATCGAGGTTGCGGCCTGCTCCAAGAAGGTGACCGAATCCCTCATCAAGGCGGGCGGTTTCGACTCGCTGGAGCATCCCCGCAAGGGGCTGTTCCTGGTGCACAGCGACGCGATCGAGTCGGTGTTGTCCACCAAGAAGGCCGAGGCCGTGGGCCAGTTCGACCTCTTCGGCTCCATGGGCGACGAGGGCGGCGGTACCGAACCGATCGACGACGTGTTCACGATCAAGGTGCCGGACGAGGAGTGGGACGGCAAGCACAAGCTCGCGCTGGAACGCGAGATGCTCGGCCTGTACGTCTCCGCCCACCCGCTCGACGGTGTCGAGCACGTGATCGCGGCGCAGACCGACACCCCGATCCCGGCCATCGTCGAAGGCGATGTCAAGGACGGCACTCAGGTGACCGTCGGCGGCATCCTGCAGTCGGTGAACCGGCGCGTGAACAAGAACGGCGCGCCGTTCGCATCGGCGCAGATCGAGGATCTCTCCGGTGGCATCGAGGTCTTCTTCTTTCCGCAGGCCTACGCCGCGTATGGGGCGGAGGTGGTCGAAGACGCCGTGGTGCTGATCAAGGCGCGGGTCAACTTCCGGGACGACAAGGTCACGCTGATCGCGAACGACATCGCCCCCATCGATCTGTCGCAGATCGGCGTTGCGAAGCCGTTGTCGCTGACCATGCCGACGCGAATCTGCACGCACGACAAGGTGTCCGCGCTCAAGCAGGTGCTCCAGCGGCACCCCGGCGTCTCGGATGTGCACGTCAAACTCGTTAGCGGGGATAAGGCCACGACGCTGCGGCTGGACGACACACTCCGAGTGAATCAGTCGTCATCGTTGATGGGTGATCTGAAGGCCCTGCTCGGCCCGAACTGCCTGTCCTGACGCTGAACGAGCCCGCCTGCGCGAGGCCGGCCGAGACGACGAACGCCGCTGAGGATCCCCTCAGCGGCGATTCTCGAGGTTCCTTCAGGAGCGGGCGTGCACGGCGCGTGCGGTCCACCACACCGCCGCACCGGAGCCCGCTGCCGCGAGGATCGCGGGAGCGAAGTTCGTGCCGCCCACGGCGGCAGTGAGCACAGCGCCGAGGGCCAGCACGACCATTGCCACGAGGACGGCCTCGGCCTTGTACAGCGGCCACCGGACACCGAAGACGTCGACGCTGCGCCGGTCCGCGGGGGAGCGGCCTGCTGAAGTCGAGGATGTGGTGATCACGGTCATGAGAGTGATGGTAGCCGGTAATCAAGGTTTCGGCTACCCGAACTCACGCTCGGGCGGGTCGATCTGGGAAGATGAGTCCCGTGTTGCGCTGGATCACCGCAGGAGAATCGCACGGCCCCGCCCTCGTGGCCCTCGTCGAGGGCATGGTCGCGGGCGTCGAGGTCACGTCGTCGGACATCGGCGCGCAGCTCGCGCGTCGCCGCCTCGGCTACGGCCGGGGTGCGCGGATGAAGTTCGAGGCCGACAAGGTGACGATCCTGGGTGGCGTGCGCCACGGCGTCACGCTGGCCGGGCCGATCGCCATCGAGATCGGTAATACCGAGTGGCCGAAGTGGGAGCAGGTCATGTCGGCCGATCCCGTCGACCCCGCGGAGCTGGACGGCGTCGCCCGCAACGCCCCGCTCACCCGCCCGCGTCCCGGTCATGCCGACTATTCGGGCATGCTCAAGTACGGCTTCGACGACGCCCGTCCGGTGCTCGAGCGCGCCAGCGCGCGTGAGACCGCGGCCCGTGTGGCCGCCGGCACGGTCGCCCGCAACTTCCTGCGCCAGGCGCTCGGCGCCGAGGTGATCAGCCACGTCATTTCGATCGGCGCGTCGGAGCCCTACGCGGGCCCCACGCCGTCGGCCGCCGATCTGGAGCGGATCGACGCCTCGCCCGTGCGCGCCTTCGATGAGGCGGCCGAGCAGTCGATGATCGCCGAGATCGAGGCCGCCAAGAAGGACGGCGACACACTGGGCGGGGTGGTCGAGGTGGTGGTGACCGGGCTGCCCGTGGGCATCGGCTCCGTCACCTCCGGTGACACCCGGCTCGATGCGCGCCTCGCGGGTGCCCTCATGGGGATTCAGGCGATCAAGGGCGTCGAGGTCGGCGACGGCTTCGAGACCGCCCGCCGCCGAGGCAGCGCGGCACACGACGAGATCCTCCCCGACAAGGGCGGTGTGCTGCGCTCCACGAACCGGGCGGGTGGCATCGAGGGCGGCATGACCAACGGCGAGGAATTGCGCGTGCGCGCCGCCATGAAGCCGATCTCCACCGTGCCTCGTGCCCTGCGCACCGTCGACATGCAGACCGGAACGGAGGCCGTCGCGATCCACCAGCGCAGTGATGTCTGCGCGGTGCCCGCGGCCGGCGTCGTCGCAGAGGCGATGGTCGCCCTGGTCGTGGCGCAGGCCGCCCTGGAGAAGTTCGGCGGCGACAGCCTCGCCGAGACGCGCAGCAACATCGAGCGGTACTCCGAGCAGGTGGCGGCGCGGTTGCAGCGGGTGACGCCCGAGGCGATCTGATGGGGCCCGCGCCCCAGCGAGCGCCGCAGGGGCCGGCCGCGATCCTGATCGGTCCGCCCGGCGCGGGCAAGACGACCATCGGCCGGCGCCTGGCCAAGGTGCTGCGCGTGGACTTCCTCGATATCGATGAGGAGATCGAGCGCCGCGAAGGTCGCACTATCCCGCAGATCTTCGCGGGCGACGGCGAGCCGGCCTTCCGCGCCATCGAGGAGGCCGTGGTGGCCGATGTGGTCGCCACCCACCCCGGTGTCGTCTCGCTGGGCGGTGGTGCGGTGTTGTCCGAGACCACCCGCGAGCTGCTCCGCCGGCACCAGGTGGTGTACCTCGAACTCACCGCGGAAGAGGGGATCCGCCGCACCGTCAGCCCGACCGCGTCTGCGCGGCCGCTGCTCAAGGGCGACGATCCCGCTGCGGCGTACCGCGCGCTCATGGCCCGGCGCACGCCGATCTATCGCGAGCTGGCCACCATCCGGGTCTCCACCGTCGGGCGGGCGCCCGGATCGGTGGTCCGCCAGGTGCAGCGTCGCCTCAAAGACACCGCGCCCGGCCGGGTGCGCCGCGGTCCCTGGCCGCTCCTGCCCGCCGTGCTGCGCACGTCCACCAAGAATCGATCGGAGTAAGCAGATGCCGGAAGAAGCCCCCGTCAAGGTCCGCGTCGACGCCGCAAGCCCGTACGACGTGATCATCGGGCGCGGTCTGCTCGACGAGACCGTGGCCGCCGCCGGCGATGCGACCAAGGCCGCGATCTTCTACCAGCCGACCCTTGCCGAGACCGCCGAGGCGTTGCGGCAGGCACTGGCGGACAAAGGGATCGACGCGCACCGCGTGGAGATCCCGGATGCCGAAGCGGGCAAGGATCTCCAGGTCGCCGGGTTCTGCTGGGAGGTGCTCGGCCGGATCGGCCTCAGTCGCCAGGACGTGATCTACAGCCTCGGCGGTGGAGCGGCGACCGATCTCACCGGGTTCGTGGCCGCCACCTGGATGCGCGGCGTGCCCGTGGTCCACATCCCCACGACACTGCTGGCGATGGTCGATGCGGCCGTCGGCGGTAAGACCGGCATCAATACCGACGCCGGAAAGAACCTCGTGGGATCGTTCCATGAGCCGCGCACCGTGATCGTTGACCTCGCGACTCTGGAGACGGTGCCGCGCAACGAGATCATCGCCGGTATGGCCGAGGTCATCAAGACCGGTTTCATCGCCGACCCGGTGATCCTGGAGCTCATCGAGAAGGATCCGCAGGCCGCGCTCGATCCCACTGGTGTTGTGCTGCCGGAGCTGGTGCGCCGCTCCATCGAGGTGAAGGCGAAGGTGGTTTCCGCCGACCTCAAGGAATCCTCGCTGCGGGAGATCCTCAATTACGGTCATACCCTGGGGCATGCGGTGGAGCGCCGGGAGCGGTACCGCTGGCGCCACGGCGCGGCCGTATCGGTGGGCCTGGTGTACGCCGCCGAGCTCGGCCGCCTTGCAGGCCGTCTCGATGACGAGACCGCGGACCGGCACCGCCGGGTCCTCGATTCCGTGGGCCTGCCCACCAGCTACGACGCCGATGCGTTCGGGCAACTGCTGGAGTACATGGGCAAGGACAAGAAGAACCGCGCCGGAATGCTGCGGTTCGTGGTCCTCGACGGCCTCGCGCGACCGGGCAGGCTGGAGGCCCCGGACCCGTCGTTGCTGGTCGCTGCCTACTCCGCCGTCGCCAAGGAAGGCACACCGCCTTCGGGTGCCGTGCTGCTCTAGCTACTGCGCGCTTCTCGCCGCACTCGTCCGGGAGGGCGAGCGGCGGTCGACGACCGCTTCGGGACCACGATTCGGCGGTCAGATCGATGGATGTTCCGCCCGACGCCGCCTCACTCGCATCGTGATCGGCTATCTGCGCTGATCGATTCGATGTGTAACTCATCGTTCTCGTACGCCGTTCACCGATTGAATCCAGTTTGTTGCCATTCGTCGCGCTGAAATCGATGCACATATCACCTAATTTTTATTGATTGATTTCGTGTCCGATCGGTGAAATCGCAAGCTGCATTTGTGTGCAATCGCAGACGTCTTCTTATTCATGGGGGCCGGCCGGATACCACATGCGGCGGCGATGCGTTTTTCGGCACGAGTGCGCGCCGACGACGTTTGCGAATGCGGTACCGGTGAGTAACATTTACTGGTCAACCTCTGGATATATTAAAGAGTTACTAGTGCTGGCCGCGTGCTGCTCGATATCGCCTCTACCAGTTACTAATTGGTGGTCACGCGTTGTAACGTTGCCGTCGAATTCGCGGATAGGCAGACGACAGAAATCGCAATCGTCAAACGTCCTTCAAGATCGGAGGAGTGGATGGTCACCATTCGTCGCCTCTTTGGGGACGGTGTGGCGGGAACGCGCGCGGAAGGCGTCACGCCGTCGTCTCCTGCTCTTCGTCGCGCACGGCATACTCGACGCGTTCGAACTACCGACACGGTGGTGATCTCGGCCGCTGTGTTGATCGCCCAGTTCGTCCGATTCGGTGACGACGCATTCGCCAGGTTCGAGCCGAGCGCGATCCCCCTGTTCGCATTCTCTGCCGCCCTGGTCGTGCTGTGGAAAGTCGCACTCCATCTGGCTCAAGCCGACGACGAGAAAGTGATCGGTTCGGGAGTCGCCGAGTACAACAGCGTGCTCACGGCGAGTCTGGGGCTGGTCGGGGCCCTCGCGCTGGCGGGAATGCTGACGAACTTCGTTTTCGCTCGTGGCTATTGGGCTCTGGCCTTCGGTCTCGGGGTGGCTGGTTTGCTGATCTCCCGTACCGCCTGGCGTCGCAGGGTGCACGCCGACCGGCGATCCGGTCGAGTGACGACCTCTCTTCTCGTCGTCGGTACCCGGGTGTCGGTGGCGCGCTTCCAGAACTCGATCGCGGGAAATCCCGCGCGGGGCTATCAGGTGGTGGGAGTGGTGCTCACGGATGCCGGCGATGATGACGCCGCGCCGTGCGGGCCCGACGGTACGGACGGTGTCAGATTTCCCAACCTGGAAACCGGGCTGGCCGCGATTCGTGATCGCGGCGAGTGCGCAGTCGCGCTGACCGCGATTGACGCCCTGGAGGTTTCCGCGATGCGCGAGCTCACGTGGAAGTTGGACGAGATGCACATCGACCTGATGGTCGCGCCGGGCGTCCTCGCCGCGGCGGGGCCGAGAGTCGCGTATCGCTCCGAGGCGGGACTGCCGCTCATGCACATCGAGCGGCCGCGATATCTGCGCGCGACCACTCTGATGAAACGCCTCTTCGACGTGACGCTCGGCTCTGTCCTCTTGTTGCTGCTCTCCCCGGTGTTCGTGATCACGGCGCTCGCAGTGAAGTTCGACGACAGGGGGCCGATCTTCTATCGATCGGAGCGCATGGGGCTCGCCGACAGGCCATTCGGAATGTGGAAGTTCCGAACCATGGTGGTGGGCGCCGACCGCATGCTCTCGGATCTCGCCGATCTCAATGAAGCAGCCGGGGTCCTGTTCAAGATGCAGAACGATCCGCGCGTCACCCGAGTGGGAAAGCTGTTGAGGCGCTACAGCATCGACGAGCTTCCTCAATTGTTCAATGTGATCGCCGGAACCATGAGCCTGGTCGGCCCGCGCCCGCCGCTGCTCTCCGAGGTGGCGGCCTACGATGCGATCACCACGAAGCGAATGCTGGTGCGGCCGGGGATGACCGGACTCTGGCAGGTTTCGGGACGTAGCACTCTCTCCTGGGAGGAGACGGTGCATCTCGACCTCACCTATGTGGAGAACTGGTCACTAGCCGCCGACCTCCAGATCCTATGGCGCACATTCCGGGCCGTCCGTGAACATCACGGCGCGTACTGACTCTCCGCACGTATTCGAACCAATGCACCAGACAGCGAGGATCAACTCTGATGACGAAAACAGCACTCATCACCGGGATCACCGGTCAGGACGGGTCATACCTCGCCGAGCTCCTACTGGCGAAGGGCTATGAGGTGCACGGAATCATCCGTCGAGCGTCCACCTTCAACACTTCTCGTATCGACCACCTCTATCAGGACTCGCACGAGGACGACGCGAGGCTGTTCCTGCATTACGGTGATCTCAGTGACGGCGCCCGCCTCGTGACTCTCCTCTCCGAGGTACAACCCGACGAGGTCTACAACCTCGCCGCCCAGTCCCACGTCCGCGTCAGTTTCGACGAGCCCGAGCACACCGGTGACACCACCGGAATCGGGTCGACCCGATTGCTCGAAGCGGTCCGTATGTCCAAGGTGGCGTGCAGGTTCTACCAGGCTTCCACGTCGGAGATGTTCGGGGCGACGCCACCTCCTCAGAACGAGGACACCGTGTTCTATCCCCGTTCTCCCTATGGCGCGGCGAAGGTGTACTCCTACTGGATCACCCGGAACTACCGCGAGGCATACGACATGTTCGCGGTCAACGGGATTCTTTTCAATCACGAGTCACCGCGGCGTGGTGAGACTTTCGTGACACGGAAGATCACACGCGCCGTCGCCCGGATCAAGGCGGGGGTTCAGGAGCACTTGTACATGGGCAACTTGGACGCGGTCCGCGATTGGGGGTACGCGCCGGAATACGTCGAAGGGATGTGGCGCATGTTGCAGGTCGACGAGCCGAACGACTTCGTCCTGGCGACGGGGGTCGAGTGCACGGTTCGAGAGTTCTTGGAGACGGCGTTCTCGCACGCGGGGCTCGATTGGGAGCGACACGTGCGCTTCGATGAGCGCTATCTCCGGCCCACTGAGGTGGACGCCCTGATCGGGGATGCGTCGCGCGCCGCCGACTTGCTGGGGTGGAAGGCGCAGGTGCACGCGCAGCAGCTCGCTCGCATCATGGTCGATGCCGATATCGCTGCCCAGGAATGCGCCGGCCGCCCCTGGATCGATCGTCCCGAACTCTCCGGAGCCGGCGCATGATCGGCGAGAGCCGGCTCCTTCCCGCAGATCGGGATTCGCTGATCTACGTTGCCGGACATCGAGGTTTGGTGGGCTCGTCGATCTGGCGGGCGCTGCGTCGTGCCGGTTACCACAACGTCATCGGGCATCCGCGATCCGAGCTGGATTTGCGCGACAGGGATGCCACGGCAAGCTTCTTCCTGGAGGCCCGTCCGGATGTAGTCGTCCTCGCCGCGGCGCGAGTCGGCGGGATCGCGGCGAACAACGCCGAGCCCGTCGAGTTCCTCTCCGACAACCTCCTGATTCAGAC
Organism: Tsukamurella paurometabola DSM 20162; assembly: GCF_000092225.1. NCBI lineage: Bacteria > Bacillati > Actinomycetota > Actinomycetes > Mycobacteriales > Tsukamurellaceae > Tsukamurella > Tsukamurella paurometabola. The sequence continues at coordinate 2,710,383 of NC_014158.1, read as the reverse complement.
CAACGTCATGGATTCCGCACTGGCGGTGAAAGTTCCGAGGCTCCTATTCCTCGGATCGTCCTGCATCTACCCGCGCCTGGCCGAGCAACCTATCCGTGAGGACTCGCTTCTCACCGGAGAACTGGAACCCACCAACGATGCCTACGCCATCGCCAAGATCGCCGGCATCATCGGAGTGCAGGCGGTACGCCGCGAGTACGGGCTGCCGTGGATCTCGGCGATGCCTACGAACTTGTACGGACCCGGTGACAATTTCGATCCCATCGCCAGTCACCTGCTTCCGGCACTGATCCGGCGCTACCGCACGGCGGTCGACGAGGGAGCCGGAACGGTCGTCAACTGGGGGAGCGGGACACCGAGGCGGGAACTGCTGCATGTGGACGATATGGCTGCGGCATGCCTGTACCTCCTTGAGCACTACGACGGGCCCGTGCAGGTGAACGTGGGAACCGGCGTCGACCACACGATCGCGGAGATCGCGGCGATGGTCGCACGCGCTACCGGGTTCGAGGGCATCACCCGATGGGACTCTTCGAAACCCGACGGCACCCCGCGCAAGCTCCTCGATGTCGGTCTCCTCAGGCGCTTGGGCTGGTCGAGCGAGATCTCGCTGCAAAGTGGTATCGACGAGACCACCGCGTGGTACGTCGCCAACCGCGATGGAGAGCGGATCCGGCGATGAGGATCACCATCGCCGCCCTGAACTTCGCCCCGGAAGTCACGGGCATCGCTCCCTATACGACCGCGATCGCCGAGGGGCTCAGTGTCCGTGGACACGACGTCGAGGTGCTGGCCGGACTGCCTCATTATCCGGGGTGGCAGGAACTCCCGGGATATCGCGGCCGTGCCGTCGAATCACGGTCGGATTCCCTGCGGGTCCGTCGAGTCAACCACTACGTGCCGAACGGTCACAGCCTTCGCGGTCGTCTCCGGATGGAGATGAGCTTCGGTCGCAGTGCGGCAGCGCGATCGTGGTCCTCTCCCGATGTCCTCCTGATGATGAGTCCACCTCTCTTCGCCGCGGGAGCGCTGATCGCCGCCGCACGGCTGCGTGCGGTTCCCACCGTGGTCGCGGTGCAGGATTTGTACGGTAAGGGCGCGAACGAGACCGCAGCACTCGCTTCTGCGGCCGGTGCCCTCACGTGGATCGAGAGCCGAGTTCTCCGGGCGGCGTCGCGGGTGGTCGTGATCCACGACCGGTTCGCCGACTCAGTCGGGGCGATGGGGGTGCCGGCGAATCGGATCGAGACGATTCGCAATTGGACTCACGTCCCCGACATCGGCGATGTGAACGTTGCCGAGGTCCGGGCGGAGCTCGGCTGGAAGCAGCACGAAGTGGTGGCCCTGCACGCCGGGAACATGGGAATGAAGCAGGGGCTGGAGAACGTCGTCGAGGCGGCCGCCCTGGCCGAACGAGGTGGGCTCCCACTCCGCTTCAGTCTCGTCGGAGGAGGCAACCAGCGGGCACATCTCATCGCGGCGGCAACAGGCTTGCGGTCGATCGAGTTCCGCGAGACGCTTCCGTCTCGGGAGTTCCTGCGAGCTCTTCGCGCCGCGGACGTGCTTCTCGTCAACGAGCGCTCAGGGGTCGCGGATATGGCGGTTCCGAGCAAGCTGACCTCGTACTTCGCGAGCGGCCGTCCGATCGTCGCCGCGACCGACAGGGGCAGTGTGACCCAGGCCGAAGTCCGTGCTGCCGGCGCGGGCGTCACGGTTCCCGCGGACGACCCCCGTGCTCTCGTCGATGCCTGCCTGCAATTGGCGGCCGACCCCGGGCGTGGGAGAGCATTCGGCGCCGCGGCGAGGGCATTCGCAACGGGGCATCTCAATGAGTCGCGGGCGATCGACGACTACGAGCGGGTCTGCTGGTCGGCCCTCACCCATCGCAGGGGTGCGGATGTCTGAATCTCGCCTGCGGGTAGGGGAACTCGATCGGCTCTTCGCCGGTCGAGCCATCGTGTGCGTCGTCGGGCCAGTGGAGGGCCCGGCAACGGAGATTCTTCCGCGCTTGCGGTGGATGGTCCGCTCCGAGCCCGCGAACCGGATCGGAGTGATACCGGACGCGCATTCGGTGCGCTGGCGCCGCACCGAGCCCGACGAGAGCTGGCTGATCACCGACCGCGACTTCGCCGTCGACGACATCGAAGGTGCGATCCGCCGGCTGCACGCGCGACCGTCGTCCCCTCCGGTCCAGGTAGGTCTGGAGCGCGGACACCTGCTCCTGCGCGTCGATCACGGAGTCGGTGATATGGGCCTGATCTTCGCGATCGTAGCGACGCTCTCGCAGCCGGGCTCGCCCTCACGAATCATGTTCGACTCAACGCCGACGGGTTTCGGTCTTCGCCGTCCGATCGCCCGGGTGCTGCGCCGCGAGCTGGTCAACGATCCGGTGGAAACCACGCGCGCCGGCTTCGACCTCATCGGCTCGCGATTGCGCCGCTCGGGCCAGGACCAGTCCGATACGTCGCAGGTGGCGGATGTCATCGGCGATCCGACTTCGGTGTTCGTCCGGTCCGATTGCGGATACATCGACGTTCTCGTGGCGGAGCGGGCCGGCATGGACGCAAACCCCAGTGTCAGTGCGCTTCTCGCCTATGCGGTGAGCACCGAACTGGTGGCGCTCGACTCGGGCCTGACCGAGATCGACGTGGTGGTGAGTCTGCGCGGCAGAACCGGCGACCGGCGCGAGGCCGCGGGCAACCTCACGGCGGTCACCTCGGTCCCGCTCGGGCCGACGTCGCAGTTCGTGGGGCAGTTCGATCGCGCGGTACGGTCGCCCCGCGTGCCCGTGCAGCTCGCGCTGTCTCTGGCGTTGTCCTCGGTGACCCGTGGCCGATCGCGGGCACGCCGGTCCGGACCGTCGGTATCCATTTCGAATCTGACCCGCGCCGCGTCCGCGGCTCGCATCGCGTGGTCGGGCCCGCCCCCCGTGCGTACGTGCGCGGTCGGCGCGCCGCTGAACGGCCCGGGATGTCTTGCTGTCGTCCTCACTCAGGTCGGCTCGGAGGTTCAGGCGACGGTCCATCTCGACCGCACCCGACATCAGCCCGAGGACGTCCGCAGGGCCGTCGGCCGCGCGCTGGCAGCGGAGTGGTGGAACCGATGAGAGTGCTTCATATCGCAACGCTGTTCAGCACGGACGGTGCCTACGGTGGGCCGACACGAGTGGCGCTCAACCAGTGTCGGGCACTGCGTGAACGTGGGCACGTGGTCACGATCGCGGGGGCGAGCGCGGGGTACGAGGACACACCCACAGAACTCGATGGGATCCCGGCGTTGCTCTTCCCGGCTCGCCGTGTCGTCCCGAGGTCCGGGTTCGCCGGACTCGCTGCTCCGGGCCTGCTCGCGCGGTTGCGAACGGTCCGTGCCGACTTCGACGTGGTACACGTGCACCTTGCTCGTGATCTGGTGACTCTGCCGGCGATCAGGATGGTGCAGGCGCTCGGTGTCCCGACAGTGGCTCAGACACACGGAATGATCGGTGCGAGTGGCTCCTCATTGGCCGCTCCGCTCGATCGTCTGTTGACCGGACCCGCCCTACGGCGTGCGAAGGCGGTACTGCACCTCACGGAGACCGAGCGATGGGGACTGGCAGCGACGATTCCGGGCGAGCTGGCCACCGTCGAACTTCCCAACGGTGTGCCCGCTGCGGGTTCTCCGCCCCCGCACAGTCCCGGTGCGGTGGAAGTGTTGTTCCTCGCGCGGCTGCACGAGCGCAAGCGTCCTGAGTTGTTCGTGGACGTGGCACGCGATCTCCTCGCCGACGGCGTCCACGCCACCTTCACGGTCGCGGGACCCGACGGTGGCCGCCGCGCAGCCGTCGAGCAGGCCGCGGCGGGAACTCCGGTACGGGTGGAAGGGGCGATTGATCCCGCCGCGGTATCGGCGCGCCTCGGCCTCGCCGGCATCTACGTGCTGCCGTCGATCGACGAGCCCTATCCGATGTCGGTGCTGGAGGCGATGGCGGTCGGCCGACCGGTCGTGGTGACCGAGAGTTGCGGTCTCGCCGATGTCATTCGCGAAACCGGTTGCGGCGTCGTCGTCGACGAATCGAAGTCGCGGTTGAAAGACGCGATCGGAGAGCTGATCGCCGACCCCGTGCGGACGCGGGATATGGGGCGCAGGGCGGCGATCGTGGCCCGGGAACGATTCTCGATGGACGCGATCGGGGAGCGCCTCGAGTCGTTGTACGCGCCGATGGTGTCCCCGCCAATGGCCGCGGACGAGGTGCGGCCGTGACCCCGCGAGCGCCGGTGCGTGCGATCTCCGTGACTCTTCTCGCGGGGGCCCTGATCGGGGCGCTGATCGGGTTCGGTGTGGATCGGGTCACGACGAAGAACTTCGAGGCGACTGCGTTCGTGGTGACCTCGGCCGACGATGTCGCCACCGATCCGAGCTCGTTGCACCAAGCGACCTACGGCGTGTGGCGCATCCCCGAGTACGAAGCAATCGTCCGGTCGGCGAGCTTCCTCGCTCGAGTGGTGTCCGAGCGCAAGCTCGGGCTCGCACCGGGAGAACTGTCGCAACGGATCCGAACGGGTACCGCTGCGAAGCGGACCGCTGTGCTCACCATCAGCGCCACGGACGGGTCCGCAGTGATCGCGGCGGCGCTAGCGAACGCTGTGGCGCAGACGCTGACCGAAGTGATCGGGGAACGCGAGCGGGGGGTCGATGTTCGCGCCACAGTTGCGGCGGGTGCCGTGCCTCCGGTGCGTCCCGACGCACCGACCGCGGTATTGGTCGTCCTGCAGTACGCCGTAGCGGGCGTCGTCGTCGCATGGATCGCAGTACTTCCGTTCGTCCGAAGGAGGACACATCGTGGCACTCACACTCCGTAGCCCGCAGGACCGCTCAGGACTGCTCGCCCTCGTGGTCTGGTTGCTCCCCGGATCCCGACTCAAGACGCGACTGCTCAACGCACTCGGCAACGACATCGGGCCTTACCCCCTGTTCTTGGACACGTGTAATCCAGCACATGGCTGGGGGAAGTGAGAATCCAAGGATGGCCAGGAAGAGTTACACCGATGAGTTCCGGTGCCGGGCGGTGGACTTGTATGAGTCGACGCCGGGTGCGACGTTGCAGGGGATCGCGGCGGATTTGGGTGTGTCCCGGGGATCGTTGAAGGGGTGGGTCGACAAGCTCGGCTCCGGGACGAGGACCGCGTCGGCTGCGGCGGGGGTGTCAGTGGGGCGGCGGGAGTCGCAGGCGGCGAGGATCACGAGGCTGGAGGCCGAGAATGGGGTGTTGCGGGTCGAGCAGGCAAAGCTTGCTGAGGAACGCGACATTCTCCGTCAGGCGGCGAAGTATTTCGCCGGGGAGACGAGTTGGTGAACCGCTTCCAGTTCGTTGAGGACCACAAGGACGCCTACGGCGTGAAGCGGTTGTGCCAGGTGATTGGGATCGCGCGGTCGTCGTTCTACGCGTGGCTCGCTGCAGCGCAGGGGCGGGCCGCGCGGACGGCGGCTGACTCGGTGCTGGCGGGCCGGATCCGGGTGCTGCAAGACCCGAAACAGGGCGGGGATCGTGCTTACGGAGCGCCTCGGATCACCGCTGACCTCAACGCCGGCGCAGCCGAGAGTGAGCGGGTCAACCACAAGCGCGTGGCGCGCGTGATGCGTGAGCACGGCCTGGCCGGAATCCGGCTCCGCAAGCGTGTGAAGACAACCGTCCCGGATCAGTCCGGTCGACGCTTCCCAGATCTGATCGGCAGGAACTTCAGCACCGGCGGTCCTGGTCGCCGCTACGTCGGCGACATCACCTACCTGCCCATCGCCGACGGCAGCAACCTCTACCTCGCGTCGGTCATCGACCTGGGCTCACGCAAGCTGGCAGGCTGGTCGATGGCCACTCACATGCGCACCGAGCTCGTCGAAAACGCACTACGGGCCGCGCAGCGCGAACGCGGCACCCTGGCTGGGGCGATCTTTCACTCCGACCACGGGTCGGTCTACACCTCGAAGGCCTACACCGCCCTCTGCGAGCACTTCGGCGTGACCCAGTCGATGGGAGCGATCGGCTCGTCCGCGGACAACGCCCTCGCTGAGAGCTTCAACGCGACCCTCAAACGCGAACTCCTCCAAGGCCGACCAGCGTTCGGCGACCAGGCCACGGCCTACCGGGCCGTGTTCCGGTGGGCCAACCGCTACAACACCCGCCGCCGGCACTCCGCGATCGGCAACATCACACCAAACACCTACGAAACCGCCTACCGCGCTACGCTCACGCAAGCGGCATAACCGAAATGACATCGTGTCCAAGATCCAGGGGCAAGGCCCATCGGTGCAGGTGTCGTCGTTGGCCCCAATCTGGTGATCGGCTGCGGCCCGATCCGCATCGGGACGGGAGCGAGAGTGGGTTCGCTCAACGTCTTTCGGAACCTGTCGGAGGTGCAGATCGGCGAGGGATGCTTCTTCGGCAACCTCAACTCGATCACGGCGCACCCCGACTTCCAGCGCGCCACACCGTGGGCCGGGAGGCTCGTCATGGCTGCGGAATCGGGTATCACGAGCAGGCACTACCTGGATTGCTCCGGTGAAATCACCGTATGCCGGATGGCAGCGATCGGCGGGGTGCAATCGATCATGCAATCGCACGAGATCGATCTGCGTCGCAATGAGCCGAGTATCGGGCGGATTTCGATCGGAGAGCACTCGCTCACCGCGACGCGGGTACTGATCCTCAAGGATGCACACCTGCCCCCGCGGTCGGTTCTCGCCGCCGGCGCAGTGTTGACGCGCGGCGATACCGGTGAGAAGGAGGGCGTGTACGCGGGCAACCCCGCGCGATTCGTCAAAGTACTCGGCGCCGCCAAGTGGATGAGCCGCTCCGAGCTCGATACTCCCGTGCGGCCGTCCGGTGTGGCCGGCGCTCACGAGGCGGTCGACTGACTCGTGATCCTCGTCCTCGCAGCATTCACCGCAGGCGTCCTGGTCGTGGCGCTGATTCCGCGGTCGACGCTTCGGCTTCCGATCGGCGAACAGCGGCGCGCGGCCGTCCTCACCGTCCTGCTCACCGCTTGGCCGGCATCATGGACGTTCCTGTTCGGCCCGGCGATCTTCGGTGATCTGGTGCCCTCGTTCTATCCCGTGATCTGGTACGGGCCGGCGATGACCGCGAGTTTCGTGATTCTGGTCCGGAACATCAACACTCCCGGCGCGAGGCCCGACCGGGTGGCGTTCCTCGTCGCGAGTGTCAGCGTGCTCGCGTTGCTGTCGGTGGTACTCGCCCCCAAGAATTCGAGTGACATCATCCGCTGGGCGATGGCCGCGCTCCTCATCTCGGGCACTCTCGTCGCGGCTGGGCGGGTGCCCGCCAGGGCGATCGCGGTGGGTTGCCGAATCGCACTGGCATTGATTGCACTGGCCGTCGTCGTTGCGGTGCTCGCTACTCCGGCAGTGGTCAGTCCCTGCCGGGCCGACAAATGCGGAATCGCCGGGCAGGTGCTGACCTCGCCCTTCGCCGGTAACGGGAACATCCTCGGCCTGTACGCCGCCATGCTGTTGCCGTTCGCTCTGCACCGTGCGGGGCTCGTCCGCGCCGGGCTGACGGTGGTCGGGGTGATCGGGATCTGCGAGCTCGCCGGTTCGCGATCGGCGCTCATCGGGGTTGCGCTGGTCACCGTCGTCTATGGCGCGATCAGGGTGTGCTCGACGGCGCGCGCGAGGTCCGTTGTTCTGGCGGCCGGTGTCGCGACAGCGCTCGTCGGGTCACTGGTCCCCGCGGTGATGGTGTACGGGGACGAGGCGTTCACGTTCCGAGGCACGTTGTGGAATCAGGCGAAGTCGTTCATCGCGGAACAGCCGGTCTTCGGGGCGGGGCCGACCGCGTGGGAGAAGTTCGGTCTCACGTCGGTCGAGGACGCGAACTACTCGCCGCACAACATCTGGCTGGACATGACGGTCTCGATCGGCGTGTGGGGAGTATCGGTCATCGTTCTCGCTCTGGTGCTTCTGCTGCGGCGCAGTGAATCCGAAGACCGGATCGCCATCGGCATGTACCTGTGTGGGCTCCTGGCGATCGGTGCGCTGGAGTCGCTGTTCGTCCCGTACTTCATCGGGATCGCGCCGTTCGTCGCGATCCTCCCGTTGCTCGTCGGGGGAATGCGTGACGAACTCCCCGAGTCGGTGCCGTCCACGGGTGATCCACCGGAGCCGAGCAAGCAATCCCACCCCACGCCCCCGGACGGCGGTTCCGCCGTCACGACATCGGAAGTGACATGGACACGATCATCACCCTCGTACGTCGTCGCCTCGCAGTGATCGCGCTGTGCGCGGTGATCGGTGCGACCGCCGCCCTCGCCACGGCCTTGACCGGACCTCAGTCCTTCCGTGCCACCGCGCGACTGTTCGTCGCAACATCTGCCCAGGACGTGGCCACGGCCAGTCAAGGCGACCAGGCGGCGAAATCCCGTGTTCGAACCTACGCCGCGCTCGCTACCAGTGAAGATGTGTTGCGGCAGGCGGCTGGACGAGTCACGAGCACCACATCGGCGGCGGACGTCAAGTCGGCGATCGTGGTCTCGAGCCCACCAGACACGGTCCTGCTCGACATCGCAGCGACCGCCGACGACGCCGGTCTCGCCGCGGCGAAGGCACAAGCGGTCGCCGACCAGATGGTGGCAACCGCCGCTCTGGTGGAGAAACCGATTCGGTCCGGCCCGCCCTCGATCGGCCTGGTCATTCTGCAGCCGGCCGCGAGCGGGGTCACGACCGTCCCGCGCTTCGATCCGGTGACGATCGGGATGTACACCGCGGGTGGGCTCTTGGTCGGCCTGTTGATCGCACTGCTCACACCCGAGCGCATCCGGCTGTCAGGGAGGTTCCGGAAATGAGCGCGCATTCCTCCGCACCCGCGGTCGAGGTCCCGGTATTCCGGAACCTCGCAGCGTTCGACGGCAGCAGTATCGATCGCGGCAAGTCGGTGCTGGTGCGCCTGATCTGGCTGACCGTGTCGGGCACCGTTGTGATGCGGTGGTGGTTCCCGAACCGGGCGCGGATCACCGTACTTCGGGCGTTCGGGGCACGTATCGGTACCGGTTGCATCGTGCGTCACCGGGTTCGGATCGAGCTGCCCTGGTTCCTGGACGTCGGCGACCACAGTTGGATCGGTGAAGGAGTGTGGATCATCGACAAGGCGCCGGTGCGCATCGGGTCCCACGTCTGTGTATCCCAGGCAGCGGTGTTGTGCGCCGCGAGTCACGATCGCCATCGCCCGGACTTCCCGGAGGACAACCGCCCCATCGTGATCGGCGACGGCGCGTGGGTCGCGTTGGGGGCGACCGTCCTCTCCGGAGTCACGGTCGGGCGCAACGCAGTGGTACGCGCTGGAACCGTGCTGGCCCGCGATCTCGCGTCGGTTCACGTGGACGGAGGCACCGATGTCTGAAACAACGAGTCCGGTCACACTGTCGGTGCTCATGCCCGCCTACAACCCCGGCGGATATCTCGACGAGGCGATTCGCAGCGCTGTCACGCAACTGGGCCCCGATGACGAACTGGTGATCCAGGACGCGGAGTCCAGTGACGGCGCTGCGGCGGTCTTCGCCGCGTGGATGACCGCGGATAGACGAGTCCGGGTGGTCCAGGAGAAGGACGGCGGTCAGAGCGATGCTCTCAATCGTTGCCTCGCCCGGGCACGAGGGCAGTGGTGCGTCTGGCTCAATGCGGACGACATCCTCGCTCCCGGCGCGCTCGATGCGGTGCGCGACGGTGCCGGTCCCGGGATGGATCTCGTCGTCGGCGCCAACTACATACTGCGCGCCGACGGTGGTGTCGTCGATGTCTATGCCGGCCATCGACTCACGGTGGATCGATTGGTGTCGAAGGGGTGCGCGGCCTTCTCGGGATCGATCGCCATGCGAACGGACTTCCTCAAGGATGTGGGTGGCTTCGACGCGCGCCTGAACACGATGATGGACCTCGACCTTCAGCTCCGCATGGCGCGTGCGGACCCGGCACAGGTGGTCACCGATCATGTGATCGGCGCGCTCAGATTCCACGAGGTCTCCAAGTCGGCGAACCTGTGGCGCGAATTCGTTGCGGAGAGCCACGAGGTCCGGATGGCACAGGCGGATTCACCGCGGCTCAAGATTGCGGCCCTGGTGTGCACAGGCTTGCACGTGGCCTCCGTGCCGATCTTCCGCCTTCGTCTCACTCCTGCGTACCGCACCCTGCGCAACGCCGTGATACGACGCTGACGTGGGGCGGCACTCGGCACCCCCGGAGTCGAACGTACTGCGTTCGGCGGTGAGCCGGGTGGCGGCGCGGGCGGTCAGCTCCCTCGCGCTCGGTCTGTTCCTGGTCGTATTGGCGCGGGGCACCGAAGTACGCGCGCTCGGAACCTTCATGACGGCGTATGCGGTGGGGTTGATCATCGGATCGGCAGTCGGGCTCGGTGCTCCGGTACGGATCCTCCGCGCGCCGGCGGAGCGCCCGGGGCTTCCCGGCGCCCTGTACCGGGTGCACACCGTGGTGGTGTGTGCGGTGTTCGGCGTCGCGGTGCTCGGTTGCTCGGCATGGTCGGTCGTGGCTGCGTGTGGACTCGTGTTCGCCTGGGGAGACACGGTTCTGAACTACGCACAGGCGCACCTGGTCGCCACCGGGCGACATCGAGCGGGCAACCTATTGATTCTCGCGCATCGTCTGGCTCCGCTCGTGACCGCGACCGGACTGTTGGTCACCTCGGGGTCCGTCGCCTTTCCAGCACTCGCCGTAGCGCTCGCGATCCCGGTGGTGCTCGGGGTGGTGGTCCCGCATAGCGCGAGCGAACGGTCGGCCGCACTCGATTGGCGTTCGGTGTTCGAGCCGGGCTGGTTCGGATACCTGGGATACACCGGCGCGGCCATGGTGGGGCAGTTGCAGATTCCCGTCCTCGGAGCGGCAGGCGGCGCATCGATGGCCGCGGCGTACTCGGTGGCGGCTCGCGTGAGTGGTCCGCTCACATTGATCACCGTCTCGCTCAGTCAGGTGCTGGTGCCCGAGCTCGCGCGGAGGCAGCACGACCCGGCGAGATTCCGCACCGTGTACCGCATCGTCGTTCTCGGCGGCGCAGGCTACGCGGTGATCGTCGCTCTCGTGAGCTGGCCGGTCGCCAGGGCGGTCACCGCGCTGGCCGGACCGCAGTACACCGATGCCACCGTGCTGGTTGCGGCGTGCGTAGTGGCGGCGGGACTCAGTGCCAACAGCCAAGGCCTCTCGGTCAAGCTGCTCGCACTGGGACGCCCGCAGCGGGCGACCGCTGCGATCCTCGTCGGGAACGTGACCGGGCTCGTCGTCTTGTTCGGTACCGGTCTATCTCAGAATCTGCGGTCGGTGGCATGGGCACCGATCGTCACCGAAGCCGTGGTTCTGGCACTGATGGTGCTAGCTGTCACCTGGCGATTTCCACCCCGGCACGGGGTGCATGAAGGAGACGAGAGCAATCATGTGGAGTATCGCGAAGGTAGTCCGAGTCACCGTGGCGATGATCGTGGTCACCGCGTCCAGCGGCTGCGGAACTGAATACCTCGACCTGCCGGCCTCGAGTATCTCGCTGCGCGCTACGGCGCCCGCGTGGTCGGGCACGCGGGTGGCCGTCGTGGGTGACAGCTTCACCGCCGGAACACAGTACGGCGGAAGGGGTGAGGCGAACTGGGTGGCCCGTACCCGGGCGGCAGTGCAGGTGGCGAGCCTGTCGATCGATGTGGCGGTGTCCGCGTACGGCGGTCAGGGATACCTGGCCAAGGGGGAGGGCGGGCACACGTTCGGCGACAGCGCTCGCGCCGTCGTCGATTCGGAGACCGCCGGCGTGGTGGTGTTCGGCGGTTCGAACGACATCAACGTCAAGGGCGATCTGCCCCGTGCCGTGCAGGCGCTATGCGATGAGGTGCGGAAGACGGCACGGGGAATCAAGATCCTGATCGTGACCCCGGCCTGGCCCAGTTCGGCGGCCGGGGTGGTCGCCGTCGCCGACAATGCCGCTGTACTCAAGAACGCCGCACGCCCCTGTTTGGCGGAAGTCATGGATCCGGTGGCCGACAAGTGGTTTCCTGATCTGGACAGTCGGCGCGCAGAGTTCATAGGATCCGATGGCATCCACCCCACTGACGCGGCGCACGCCGTCTTCGCGGACCGAATCGCTCCGTGGATCATGCAGTTCAAAAGATAGCGCGCCCCGCGCGGGCACGAGGTAGGGAGAGTTATGAACTCGCTGATCGCCCGCCTGATCATCGCGATCGTCCTCGTGCTGTCGACCGGTCCCGCGGTGCCGGCACCGGCGCGCGCATCCGTGTGGGTCCCCGTCGGTGTGTCGTCGGTGTGCACCCTGCAGCCGGGCTGCGATCCCTACGACGAGGCCAACAAGACGGCCGCGGTCGGCGGTCGATTCCTGCGGATCCCGGTCCCGTGGAACCTGATACAGGCACATTCGGCGTCGGTCTTCGACTGGAGTCGCGTGGACGCCGCGGTCGCGGGGGCTCGAAACGCTGGATTGATGGTTCTGTTGGTCCTCTACGGGCCGGCTCCGGTATGGGCGCAAGCGGCAGGCGCTGATCCCGCCGGGACCGGCAATCCGCCCGCGGATCCGCAAACCTTCGGGGCATTCGCTTTTGCGGTCGCACAACGGTACTCGTCCACAGTGAGTGCCTTCCAAGTGTGGAACGAGCCCAATATCCCGCACTATCTCCAACCGCCGACCGCGGCAACCTACCTGCCTCTTCTCAAGGCCGCCTACCAGGGGATCCGGGCAGCTGGCGCGCAGCAGCCGGTGATCTCCGGGGGGACGTCGAGCTCACAGGTCGGCACCGGTGACGTCGCTTTCCTGCGAGATCTGTACACGCTCGGGGGAAGGGCCTATTTCGACGCGGTAGGCGTGCACCCCTACACTTTTCCGAAGTCGATCACGTCCACCGGATCGGAGATCCTGATCGCCGGCCGCCAGGTGATGGAGGCGAACGGCGATGGCGCGAAGAAGATGTGGATCACCGAGTACGGGCAACCGACCGGGACGAGTTCGGTCGCGGTGTCCGAACAGATGCAGGCCAGCTTCATCGTCGATGCGATTGAGCGGACTCAACAACTCAGCTGGGTGGCGGTCTTCGTGGTGTTCAACACCCGCGACCTGAGTGTCGATCAGTCCGTGGTCGATTCGAACTTCGGCCTCTTTCGTTTCGACGGCAGCCCGAAACAGGCGGCGTTCTCCGTGCGGACTCTCCTGATGGGGTGATGGGTATCAGGAACGTGCAGGCGCGGGAGCCGTGCATGCGGCGGGGGCCGGCTTGCGTGCGATGCGATCGCCAAGCCAGGAGGTGACGTCGGTGAGGTCGGAGACCGCGTAGTGGCCGCCAGGGCGGACGCGGTGCTCGACGGGGACTCCGGCACGGCACATCGTCGCGACGGCGGACTGCGTCCATCTCGGTGGAATCAATTCGTCGTCGGCCCCGTTGATCACCAGCGTCGTGATCGCGGGATTCGGGCGCTGGGGGAGTTCTGTGCGCCGGAGGTAGTCGAAGAACCGCGCAGTGCCGTCGTTGTTGGAGGCTGTGCCGTCGGAGCGTGCGTCCGCCGCGCCGATCGGCGGATCCGAGGGGTCGATCCACGGTTTCGGTGCGGCGCCGGAACACCCCTGTGTCAGTGCGTCGGCATTTTTCAGCAATGTCCCGTGCAGGACATCGCTGGTGCGCAACCCGGGGTCGGAGGCCTGAGCCCCGAAAACCAGCTGCGGAAGTATCGAGTACTGAGCCCCATTCAATTGGCCGCGCACGATCAGCTCCGGAAACTGCAGCGACAGTGCAGGAACCACCATCGCATTGGCACGCAGGCCCAGCTCAGGAGCAGCCGTGGGGGCGAGCTCGGCGGCGGCCTCGGTAGCGCGGCCACCTTGTGACACACCGAGCAGGAATATGTCATTGGACAGCGTGGCGTCGGTGGCACGGGCGGCACGGACCGCACCGAGAACGTCGTATCCGTGGCTCATCGAGTCCAGATAGGGGTGGCGGCCGGCAGAACCGAGACCGAGGTAATTCGGCATCACCACAGCTGCGCGCAGTTCTCGCACCACGTTCACGACGATCGGGAGATTCTGGAACATCGAGGGATCGAGCGTCGGCGCGCACTGCGGTTCGACGCCGGTAGTGCCGTGGCCGAACGCCACCACGGGCCACCCGCCCGGTGGTGGCGTCCCCGCCGGTACGTAGACGCCGCCGGTGGCGGCGGAGGGAGTGCCCGTGGGGCCGATCGTCGTGTAGGCGATGTCGCGTGCGCTGGATGTGATGCCGGCAAGCTCCTTGGCGATCGCAGTGGCCGGGGACGCGGAGATGAGGGTCCCGAGTGATTTCTGGTCTGCGCGAAGGGTGATGCTGGGGAAGGAAGGCGCGGTCGGTGCGGTGCCGCACCCGGCCGCCGATGCGGTGACGGTGGCGGCGATGAGTCCGCACAGGGCGCGTTTCACAGCTCCAGCGTAACGATGCGGGGGCGGCTGGGCGTCAGAGTCCCAACTGGTTCGCGATTCGATCAAGTGCGTAGCCGAAGAACTCGTCTGCGGGGTCAAGGGTGTTCGCGAACTGGCCGAAGATTTCGAAACTGACGATTCCGAAGAGCTGGGTCCACGCGAGCACGCCGAGCGCGAGCTGATTCCGGTCTGCCTCGGGGGCAACGGCTTCGGCGATCTCGTCCAGCTGTGACCGCAGCTCGTCGGTGACCTCCGGGGGCTCGCCGTGTCCGTCGGCCGCGATGCGGGCGAATGTGCCCGAGGTGCGGATCGCGGCGGCGATGGTCGCACGCGGCGCGGCATAGCCGGGCACGGGAGAGCCGAAGATCAGGGCGTACTCGTGCGGATGGTCGCGGGCCCAGTTCCGGACGGCGTGGCCGCAGGCACGCCAGCGTTCACGCGGTGTGCTCGCCGCCGCGTCCGCCTGCTCCACGGCGTCACCGAGCGCGGTGTAGGCGTCGGTGATGAGTGCGGTGAGCAAAGCGTCGCGGCTGGGGAAGTATCGGTACACCGCGGACGATGCCAGCCCAAGGTCGCGTGCGACGGCTCGCAGTGACAGTGCGGCGGCCCCGACGTCGCGGAGTTGCTCGCGGGCGCGTGCGGTGATTTCCGCGGTGATTTCGGCGCGGGCGCGTTCGCGTGCAGTTCGGGAGGCGTTCATGATTCGAGTATTGCATCGATCTGAAACAAGAGCACTGCTCTTGACAATCATCCCGCGGAAGCGGAGCATTAATTCGAAACGAGAGCAGCGCTCACCATTTGGAGGATCTCATGTCCGCACCCACGACCGATCACATCCGTCCCGGCCGCATCGCCACCGCCTTCAACAACACCGTCGCGTGGCTCGCCCGGCGCGGCGTGTCCGTGTACGGCAGTAGGGAGCTCGCGGTCCGCGGGCGAAGCTCGGGGCAGTGGCGCACCGTTCCGGTCAACGTCCTCACCGTCGACGGTGCCGACCACCTCGTCGCCGCACGCGGCGTCACCCAGTGGGTCA
The DNA here is from genome assembly GCF_000092225.1 of Tsukamurella paurometabola DSM 20162. NCBI lineage: Bacteria > Bacillati > Actinomycetota > Actinomycetes > Mycobacteriales > Tsukamurellaceae > Tsukamurella > Tsukamurella paurometabola. The sequence goes on along the minus strand of NC_014158.1, from coordinate 2,694,925 downwards.
GGAATATGCGTGCCGCAGGCGAGGGCGAACTTCGCCTCGGTCGCACCGTCGAGCCGTTCACCGCGGTTGAGCTCACCGATCCCGCCGCGAAGATTCCTGTGCTGCGTTCCTACCTGCGTCGGTGGGCGTGGGAAGTGGGAGCCTTCTTCCCCGGCCTCTCCGCCGGCAGCTCCGACGACGAGCTCGCCGCGGCCGCGGTCCGCTACCCGGTGTTCGCGATCCACCGCTCGTGACCGGCCTCGCGTCGCCCGCCGCCCCCGATAGGGTGGCCTCGTGACGCTGGTAGGCAGAGACGGCGAATGCGCGCGGATCGACCGGCTACTTGCCGGCGCGCGCGCCGACCGCGGCGGCGCCCTCGTCGTCCGCGGCGAGCCCGGTATCGGCAAATCCGCCCTCCTCGAACACGCTGCCCACGAGGCGCAAGCGTCGGGAATGCGGGTCATCCGCGGCGCAGGCATTGAGTCCGACGCCGAGCTGGCCCACGGCGGCCTGCACCAGTTGCTCTGGCCCCACCTGGCGCGACTCGACGCGTTGCCCGCGCCGCAGGCCGCCGCCCTGCGCACGGCATTCGGGCTCGACGATGGCTTGGCGCCCAACCGTTTTCTCGTGTCAGCGGGAGCGCTCGCCCTGTTCGCGGACCTTTCCGACGATGCGCCGCTGCTGGTGATCGTCGACGATCTCCAGTGGCTCGATCGCGGTTCCACCGAGGCTCTCCTGTTCGCCGCGCGACGCTTCGCCGCCGATCCCATCGCGATGCTGTTCGCGGTCCGCGAGACGTCGATGCCCTTCGTTACTCCCGGCGTCGACACCATCGCGCTCGACGGGCTCCGCGCAGGTGATGCCGCCTGCATCCTCGATGCGCACGCACCGGGGATCGATGGACCTCTGCGCGCTCGCGTCCTGGATGAATCGGCGGGAAATCCGCTCGCCCTCATCGAACTCGGCTCACTGCGGAAGGCGGGTGACGAAAGCGCGCCGTCGGACATCGCGGGTCCGGTGGGTGCGCTCCCCGTGTCGCAGCGCGTGCACCTGGCCTTTCGCGGCCAGATCTCAGCGCTCCCCGACGCCACGCGCCGCGCCTTACTCGCCGCGGCTGCGGACTCGGCCGCTCCGCTTGCGACCACGCTGCGTGTCATCGAAGCGCTCGGTGGCGGGATCGCCGATCTCGTGCCCGCCGAGCGGGCAGGCCTCATCACCGTTGGAGAGCGGATCCTCTTTCGCCATCCGCTGGTTCGGACGGCCGCCTACCGCGGCGAGCCGCTGCCGCACCGGATCGACGTGCACCGTGCCTACGCTCATGCGGCTGCGGCTGATGCGGACCGCCGGGCCTGGCACCTCGCCGCTGCGACGACGGCACCGGCCGAATCCGTCGCCGCCGAACTCGACGGTGTTGCCGAACGCGCCCGCCACCGCGGCGGCGCCATGGCCGTCTCGATCGCCTACGACCGCGCGGCACGGCTCAGCGAGGACGGCGAGCGCAGGGGCGCACGGGTCGCGCTGGCGGCGCAGGCCGCCTACGACGGCGGACGGCCCGACCGTGCACAGCGACTCGCCTCCGAGGCCCTGGCGCTGAGCGGCGACGCCGGGGTGCGCGCGGATGCGGTGTACGTGCTGGGCGCGGTCGCCTACGAACGCCAGTCTCCGCGCGCCGACGCCGAGCTCACCCTCGAAGCGGCGCGGTCGACGCTCGCGGACGATCCGGAGCGGACCGTGCTCGCGTTGTACGAAGCGGGACACGCCGCCCGGCACGGGGCGGCGGGAGATCTGCTGCAGGAGGTGGCCGCGGTGCTCCGCGACGTCACGCCACCCGAAGAGTGGACGCCCGTCGTCGAAGCTCTCCTCGGTTGGGCCGAACTCGCCGACGGCAGGCCAGGCCATGCCATCACCCGCATGCTCCCACCCGTAGTGGGCTCCGGCAGTGTCCCACTGACCCATGCCATCACCGCCGCCATCAGCGGGCTGCTCACCGCGCGAGAGGATGAGGTCGTTCCCGCCGTCGAGGAGACGCTCGACGCGGCGCGCGCAGAGGGCGCGCTGGGCTGGATCCCGTACTTCCTCGGCGTGCTCGCGGTCGCCCGGCTGCTCCGCGGGGAGTTCGCAGACGCTCGCGCCTGCGTCGCCGAGGGCGCGGCGGTGAGCGAGGAACTGGCGAACCGCACGGAATTGCTCGCGCACCGTTCGCTCGAGGTGTGGTTGCTCGCGGTGTCGGGGGAGGAGCAGAGCTGCCGGGCTCTCGCCGAGCACGTCCTCCCCGAGGCACGGCACCGGCACCGCGTCGACGCCGACATCGGGATGTGGGGGACCGGCGTGCTGGACCTCGCGGCGGCCCGGTACGCGGACGCAGTGGTCGCGCTGGAGGCCGTGTGCACAGGTCCGGCCCGGCGCGACGTCCTGCTGCGCGCCGTGCCCGACCTGGTGGAAGCAGCCGCGCGCGGCGGCGTGCCGGAGCGGGCGGCTGGTCCGCTGGCTGACTTCGCGGAGTGGGCCGAGGTCGTCGGCCGGCCCGTGACGAGCGGCCTCGCACAGCGCTGCCGCGCCCTTCTCGCCGACGACGACGAGGCCGAGGAGCTCTACCTCGGAGCACTGCGCCTGCATGAGGAGGCCGCGGGTGGCTACGACCTGGCCCGCACCCGGCTGGTTCACGGGGAGTGGCTGCGCCGCCGACGGCGCCGGACGGAGGCCCGGGCTCAGCTCGACGCCGCGCTCGCCGGGTTCGAGGACGTCGGCGCCGCCGCGTGGGCGCAGCGCGCTCGCAACGAGCTGGCAGCGCTGGGCGCCCCGGGGAAGGGAAAGCGCAGCGCAGGACCACTCAACCTGCTCACGCCGCAGGAGTTGCAGGTGGTGCGGCTCGCGGCGGCCGGCAACACCAACAAGGAGATCGCGGCGCACCTCTTCCTCAGCCCGCGCACGGTGGGCTACCACCTGTACAACGCCTACCCGAAGCTCGGCGTCGCGGGCCGCGGCGACCTCGCGGGCATCGTCGCGCAGGAACGTGGCACCGGTACTCCGCTCCTGGAACCCGGTCATCGCGACTGATCCGCGCGGAGCCGGCCGCTCGTAGCGTTCTTCCTAGGGCGAAACGCCCGCACCGGACCCGATCAAGGAGCGATCATGACCCAGTACTTCCTCAGCCTTCCGCACGATTCCGCCGAGGAGACCACCATGGCCGATATCGACCCCGCCGAGCTGGAGGCGCTCTTCGCCGAGGTGGGGGCGTTCAATGACGAGCTTCAGTCGACGGGCGCGTTCGTCTTCGCAGGCGGCCTGCAACCGCCGTCGACCGCGACCACCGTGGACGCCTCGGGCGACGCGCCGGTGTTCACCCCGGGGCCGTTCGTGGAGGCGCCCGAGTACCTCGGCGGCTTCTGGGTGGTCGAGGCCGACAACGACGACGACGCGATCGAGTGGGCCAAGAAGGCCTCGCGCGCGCTGCGCAGTCGAGTGGAGGTCCGCGCGCTGCAGGAAGCGCCGGCGTGACCGGTGCCGGCGCCCGGCCGGCGGTACATTCGGGACTGTGACCGAGACCAGGACCATCGATCAGTCCAGCGCGGTGCTGGAGGTGCACACCGGTGTAGCCGGCCGGTCGGCCCGTCTCGGTCATCGCCTGGTACTCGCCCCCGGTACCTGGCGGGCGGACATCGGCGTCGACGGTGATCAGCCGGTCTCGATCGCGGTCACCGTCGACGCGAGGTCTCTGGAAGTGGTCTCCGGCGAGGGCGGCCTCACCCCGCTCAGCGCGCCGGAGCGGACGGTGGCGACCGCCAACGCGCAGCGGTCCCTGAAAACGAAGACCAATCCCGCGATCGAGTACCGATCCACGTCGGTCGCGGCGTCCGAGAACGGATTCCGGGTGCAGGGTGAGCTGACGATCTGCGGCGCCGTCCGCTCCTGCGATTTCGCACTGGTCTACGAGGAGGCCGAGCCCGCGCCGGTACTCGCGACCGCCGTCCCGGTTCGACAGAGCGACTTCGGCATCAAACCCTTCTCGCTCATGATGGGCACCCTGCAGGTCGCGGACGAGGTCACCGTGATCGCTCGCGCCACCGTATGAACCTGCGCCATCTGCCGTGCCCCGGCCGCCAGTACGCCGCGATACGGTGGCAGGTATGCCGCAGACGACCACCGATTTCGCACGCCGGCGCGACAATCTCCGCGCCCTGCTCCCCGGGCACGATCCGAGCCTGAACGCGATCCTCATCACCAATCTCGACAACGTCCGCTATCTCTCGGGCTTCACCGGATCGAACGCCGGCCTGCTCGTGGCCGCCGATCCCGCCGACGACGCCATCGCCACCGATGGCCGCTACCTCACCCAGGTCGCCGAGCAGGCGGGTGATCTGCGTGCTGTCATCGAACGCGACGTGGCGGCGGCCCTGCTGGCCGGGACGGCGGGCAGCATCGTCGGGTTCGAAGCGAACTCCGTCAGCTACGCCGACCACGCCCGGCTCGCCGCGCAGGGCGCCCGGCTCGCACCCACCACCCGGCTCGTCGAGGGACTGCGCGAGGTCAAGGACGCCGGCGAGATCGAGCTGCTCCGCACGGCCTGTGCCATCAGCGATCAGGCCCTCGCCGCCCTGATCGATGAGGGCGCGATCCGCCCCGGCGCGACCGAATCGCAGGTGGCCCGCCGGCTCGAGAACCTGATGTACGAGTTCGGTGCCGAGGCCGTGGCCTTCGAGACCATCGTCGCCGCCGGCGCGAACTCCGCCATCCCGCACCACCGGCCCACCAACGCCGTGCTCGCCGGCGGTGACTTCGTCAAGATCGACTTCGGCGCGCGGTATCGGGGCTACCACGCCGACGAGACGCGCACCGTCGTCCTCGGCGAGCCATCCGCCTGGCAGCGGGAGATCTACGACGTGGTCCGCGCGGCGCAAGCCGCCGGCCGGGAGGCTCTGGTGCCGGGTACCGACGTCCGCGAGATCGACGGCGCCGCGCGGTCGGTGATCGAGGCTGCGGGCTATGGCGAGCAGTTCCTGCACGGCCTCGGCCACGGGGTCGGTGTGGAGATCCATGAAGCCCCGGCGCTGGGCAAACTCGGCAGCGGTACACTGTCCGACGGTGCTGTGGTCACCGTGGAGCCGGGTGTGTACCTCCCGGGCCGTGGTGGAGTCCGCATCGAGGACACCCTCGTGGTCCGCGCTGATGGACCGGAACTGCTGACCCGCACCACCAAAGACTTGATCACACTCTAGGAGAATCGACACACCGTGGCATCGACTGCTGACTTCAAGAACGGACTGGTCCTCAACCAGGAGGGCCAGCTCTGGCAGATCATCGAGTTCCAGCACGTCAAGCCGGGCAAGGGCCCCGCCTTCGTGCGGACCAAGCTCAAGAACGTGGTCTCCGGCAAGACGGTCGACAAGACCTTCAACGCCGGCGTGAAGGTGGACGTGGCGACCGTCGACCGCCGCGACTTCGACTACCTGTATCACGACGGCTCGGACTACGTGTTCATGGACGCCGAGACCTACGACCAGATCAATCTCCCGGAGGAGAAGGTCGGCGAGGGTGCGAAGTTCCTGCTCGAAAGCATGCGCGTGCAGATCTCGATGCACGAGGGCGAGGCCCTGTTCGTCGAGCTCCCGATCTCGGCCGAGTTCGTGGTGCAGCACACCGATCCGGGCCTGCAGGGCGACCGCTCCACCGGCGGCACCAAGCCCGCCACCCTGGAGACCGGCGCCGAGATCAACGTGCCGCTGTTCATCAACACCGGCGACAAGCTCAAGGTCGACACTCGCGACGGCAGCTACCTGGGGCGCGTGAACTCCTAAGTGCCCGATCAGTCTGAGAACAAGCGCCCCAAGAAGTCGGGCGCCCGGCACCGCGCCCGCAAGCGCGCCGTCGACCTGCTCTTCGAGGTCGAGGCTCGCGGCGTCACCGATGTCGATGGTCTGCTCGCGGAGCGCCGGACCCTGGCGGCGGACGATGCGTCCGTGCCGCCGGTCTCCGAATACACGGCCCAATTGGTGACCGGCGTCGATGTCGATCGTGAGCAGCTGGACTCCGTGATCACCTCGCATCTCACCGGATGGACGCTCGCGCGTCTGCCCGCCGTGGACCGAGCGATCCTGCGTGTCGCCGTGTGGGAGCTGTTCAACGCACCCGACGTGCCGCCTGCCGTGGTGGTCGACGAGGCCGTCGAGTTGGCCAAGGAGCTCTCCACCGACGAATCGCCCTCGTACCTCAACGGCGTACTGGGCAAGGTCGCGACGCTGGCTCCGCAGGTGCGTTCGGCCGCGGCGGCGCAGCCCGCCGACCGCGCGGAATAGACAGAACGGGGCGGTTCGCGGCGCGCGCCGCGGTCGATAGGCTGCCGCAATGGCCGCCGATCCCACCGCAGCAGACCCGCCCGCGCATATCGCCACTCGGATCGGCCGGCGAGCGGGGACGTGGTTTCCGTTGGTGGTACTCGCGGCCGGCGCTGTGGCGGTCACCGTGCCGGGGCCGTTTCTGAGTCTCGCACCGGCGATCAACCCGCTCCTCATGGTGATCATGCTCGGCATGGGTATGACGCTGCGCGGTGCCGACTTCGCGGTGGTGGCGCGGCGGCCGGTGCCGTTGCTGATCGGCGTGCTGGCGCAGTTCGTGATCATGCCGCTCACCGCCTGGTGCCTGGTCTCGGTCATCAGCCTGGATCCCGCGATCGCGGTCGGCGTGATCCTGGTTGCCGCCGCGCCGGGCGGCACCGCGTCCAATGTGATGGCCTACCTCGCCAAGGGCGATGTCGCGCTGTCGGTCGCCATGACCTCGGTCTCCACGCTGGTCGCGCCGGTCGCCACGCCGCTGCTGGTGCAGTGGCTCGCGGGCTCCTACCTTCCGGTCGACACCCTTGGCATGTTCCGGTCGATCGTGCAGATCGTGATCATCCCGATCGCCGTCGGTGTCCTGCTGCGCCGTTTCCTGCCTCGCCTGGTCGATGGCCTGGTTCCGTGGATGCCCACGGTGTCGGTAGCCGTCATCACCCTGGTCGTGCTCGCGGTGGTCGCGGGCAGCGCCTCGGCCGTCCTCGTCTCGGGACTAATCGTGTTCGGGGTGGTGATCGCGCTCAACGGCGTGGGGCTGCTGCTCGGCTACGGCGCGGCGCGCGTCTCAGGTCTCGACGAGGCCGCGCGCCGCGCGGTCAGCATCGAAGTCGGTATGCAGAATTCGGGGCTCGCAGCGGGTCTGGCGCGCACCCATTTCGCGCCGGAGGCGGCGCTACCGGCGGCGATCTTCTCGGTGTGGCACAACATCTCCGGCTCGATCCTCGCGAGCTTCTGGTCGCGCCGACCACCGCTGCCGCGTTAGCCGAGCCGGGTGGCCAACGCCCGAGCATTACGCAGCGCCAGCGCCTGGATGACCCCGGCGGGGTGCACGCCACTGGCCGTCGGCAACATCGACGCGTCGGCGATCACGATGTTCGGCGCGTCCCACAGGGCACCGTCGGGGTCGGCAGCGCCGCGCTTGGACGACGCAGCCATGCGGACGGTGCTCATCGCCTCGAAGGAGGCCAGCGCGATCTCGCCGACGCCGTAGCCAGCGGAATGCGAGCGGCCCAGGAACCCCTCGATGGGCTGGTCGCCGGGGACGTAATCGCCCCCACACTGCTGACCGGTGAAGATTCGTCGCGCACCGGCAGCTTCCAAGATCCGCACAGCGGTGTCGACGCCGGTGCGCAGGTGCGCCCGATCCGCCTCCGCGAGGTCGTAACGCACCGACGGCTCGCCCGACGAGTCCATCATCACCTCGCCGGAACCGCGATCGCGCAACACCACCCGCAGCAGCGACAGGTGCGGAAGCTGGCGCATCACGTTGAGGTGCTCGCCGGCATTGCGCCATGGCACATAGCTCGACGCCACCGCCGGAGTCACCGGTGCGGTCTCGTAGATCACCCCGAAACCGCTGCCGTCGAGATCGGCGTGCGCATCGCTGTATCGGGCCGAGGTGGTGCCGTACCAGGGCGCCACCACGTCACTGAACACCCCGAGCGCCGTGGCGGTGGGATGCAGGTGCAGGTGTTTGCCCACGTGCTGCCCGCCCAGGCCCGACCGGGCCAAAAGCGCAGGGGTCTCGAACGCGCCGGCGGCCACGACCACCGCGCTGCACCGCACCGTCAGCCAGGAACCGCCGGAGGTGCGGGCGACGACGCTCCGGGCCCGGTTGCCCTGCACCTCGATCGACCGGGCCTGTGCGCCGGTCACGATCCGAGCGCCCCGCTTCTCGGCGTCGCGCAGCCACGTGCGTCCCGCGTCGTGTTTCGCGCCGATGCGACACCCCAAGCCGCAGCGGCCGCACTCGACGCCCTGATCACAGTTGTTGTCCACGGCGCGCTGCACCGTGTGCACGGGCAGGCCCAGATCGCGGCACCCCTTCTCCAGGAGTTCGTCACGGGGTGCGGGGGCGCTCATCGACGAGGTGACGCCGACCCGCTGCCACACCGCATCGAGTGCGGCGTCGAAATCGGGGCCGGTGTCCACACCGCGGGCGGACCAATCGGCCAGCACGGCCTCGGAGGGACGGAAGTAGCCGCCGTGCGAGGCCACGGTGCCGCCGCCGAGGCAGTTCGCGGACAGGAGGAAGGACTGGGCGTTCTCGGTCCAGAAGGGGCTGGGCGCGAACAGGTTCGATAGGCCGTCCAGATCGGTTCCGCCCATATCCGACGGGGCCACGTACTCGCCGCGTTCGAGCACGATGACGTCGAGACCGGCTTCGGCGAGTTGCGCCGCGGCCACCGAACCGCCGGCACCGGAGCCGACCACCACGACATCACAGGCCGTCGTGGCGTCGATCTCGTACCGAGTGGGGGTGAGCGGACGCAACGCCCGCATCGCTCGGCCGCGCGGCTTCTTGTGCGGCGTCTGCGGTGGGTAACCGATCGCCGCCATCAGATCGGCCCCCGGACCGTGGTTGCCGTCGGCGCCCCCCGCGGTGTAGTAGGCCAGTAGCGCGATGTTCCGCAGCCGCTTGAACAGCATCCGCTTCTGGCTGAACCGCGACCGCGACAGGTCGATCAGGATCCGTTCCCGGTCGGCGAAGGACAGGTCGGCGAACCGTTGCCCGCGGGTTCCGAGGACGGTGGCGCAGAACACCCGGTTATCGAACAGCGACAGCGATTGCGACAGGGACATGCCGTCGCTGTCCCGCGGGCTGCGCATCGCATAGGAAACCGCCAGGTCGCCGGCGCGGAGATCGCTGGCCGAGGGGATCGCCACCCCGTCGCCCGGGGCGAACGTGTCCACGATCGCCGAGAGCGTCGCGCGCTGCCTGGTGGACAGATCCATGACTCGAACGTACTGGTATGCTTCTCACTGCATCAAGGCATCCTTTAAGTCCGTCCCGTGAGGCGGAGCGAGCCGTCCAGAGAGGCGGAGAAGGAGGTCACATGGCTCGGGAACTCATGTCCGCGGCTGACGTCACCCGCACGGTGGCTCGGATCGCGCATCAGATCATCGAGAAGACCGCCCTGGACGCCGGTGGCGAAGAAGCGCCCCGCGTCGTCATCTTCGGCATTCCTACGCGCGGTGCGGTTCTCGCCGCCCGCCTAGCCGCCGATATCGAGGAGTTCTCCGGCGTGGCGGTGCCCGTCGGCCACCTCGACATCACCCTCTACCGCGACGACCTGCGGCACAAGCCGCACCGGCCGCTCGAGCGCACCACGGTGCCGCCACAGGGCGTCGACGGTGCGCTCGTCATCCTGGTCGACGATGTGCTGTTCTCCGGCCGGACGGTACGCGCCGCGCTGGATTCGCTGCGTGACCTCGGCCGCCCCGCCGCCGTCCAGCTCGCTGTGCTGGTCGACCGCGGACACCGGCAGCTGCCGATCCGCGCCGACTACGTGGGCAAGAACATCCCTACCTCGCGGCACGAGGACGTCCAGGTCCGGCTGCAGGAGAAGGACGGCGAGGACGCCGTGGTGATCTCCGAACTCGATGATGTCCCGGGCGAGGGGAGCGGCGCGTGATCCGGCATCTGCTCTCCGCCGCCGATCTCACCCGCGATGACGCCGAGGCGATCCTCGACGAGGCCGACCGATTGCAGCAGGCGCTACTCGGCCGCGAGGTCAAGAAGCTGCCCACGCTGCGGGGTCGCACGGTGATGACCGTCTTCTACGAGAACTCGACCCGTACCCGCGTCTCCTTCGAGGTGGCCGGGAAGTGGATGAGCGCGGACGTGATCAACGTCTCCGCCTCGGGCAGCTCAGTGGCCAAGGGGGAGTCGCTGCGCGACACCGCGCTCACCCTGCATGCCGCCGGCGCCGACGCGCTGATCGTCCGTCACCCCGCCTCGGGTGCGGCGCAACAGATCGCGGCGTGGACCAATTCGGCATCCGCCCTCGACGGTATCCCCGGTCCGGTGGTGATCAATGCCGGTGACGGTATGCACGAGCACCCGACGCAGGCCCTGCTCGATGCGCTGACGCTGCGCCAGCGACTCGGCGGCATCGAGGGACGCCGCGTGGTGATCGTCGGTGACGTGCTGCATAGCCGGGTCGCCCGGTCGAATGCCCTCCTGCTGTCCACGCTCGGCGCGGAGGTGGTGCTGGTCGCTCCGCGCACGCTGCTACCGGTGGGCGTGCATACCTGGCCGGTCACGGTGGCGGACTCCCTGGAAGCCGAGCTACCCGGCGCCGATGCGGTGATGATGCTGCGCGTGCAGGCCGAGCGGATGAACGGGGGCTTCTTCCCGAGTGAGCGGGAGTACTCGGTGCGCTACGGGCTCAATGCCGACCGGGCCGCGCTGCTGCCCGAGCACGCCGTCGTCCTGCACCCCGGACCGATGCTGCGCGGCATGGAGATCGGCTTCTCGGTGGCCGACTCCGCGGAGGCCGCGATCCTGCAACAGGTCAACAACGGCGTGCACGTGCGCATGGCGGTGCTCTTTCACCTGCTCGCCAAGGACGGGGGCACGGAGTGACCGCGGCGCGCCACCGTGCCACCACACCATCTCCTCGGAACGACGGGAGCCCCGAATGAGCTTGCTGCTCACAAACGTCCGGCCCTACGGCGAGGGCGAACCGGTGGACGTCGCCATCGACGGCGGCGAGATCACCGCGATCGGCACCGGTCTGGACGCACCTGCCGACGCCGAGGTGATCGACGCGGGTGGCAACGTCCTGCTCCCCGGTTTCGTCGATTTGCACACGCACCTGCGTGAACCCGGCCGGGAGGACACCGAGACCATCGAGTCCGGTTCGGCCGCCGCCGCGCTCGGTGGGTACACCGCGGTCTTCGCGATGGCCAACACCAGCCCGGTCGCCGATTCCGCCGTGATCACCGACCACGTGTATCGCCGCGGCCAGGAGGTCGGCCTGGTCGACGTGCACCCGGTGGGCGCCGTCACCGTGGGCCTGCAGGGTGAGAAGCTCGCCGAGATGGGGATGATGGCCGCCGGACCGGGCCGGGTCCGCGTCTTCTCCGACGACGGTGTGTGCGTCTCCGATCCGCTGCTGATGCGGCGCGCCCTGGAGTACGCCTCGTCGCTCGGTGCCGTCATCGCCCAGCACGCCGAGGAGCCGCGGCTCACCCGGGGCGCCGTCGCCCACGAGGGGCCAGAGGCCGCACGGCTGGGCCTCACCGGCTGGCCGCGTGCCGCCGAGGAGGCGATCGTGGCCCGCGACGCCCTGCTCGCCCGTGACGCCGGCGCGCGCGTGCACATCTGCCATGCCTCCACCGCCGGCACCGTCGAGCTGCTGAAGTGGGCCAAAGGACAGGGCGTAGCGATCACGGCCGAGGTCACTCCGCATCATCTGCTCCTCGACGATTCGCGGCTGGCCACCTACGACGCGGTGAACCGGGTGAACCCGCCGCTGCGCGAGGCCTCCGATGTGGCCGCACTGCGGAAGGCCCTGCGCGACGGCGTGATCGACTGCGTGGCAACCGATCACGCCCCGCACGCCGAGCAGGACAAGTGCTGTGAGTTCGCCGCAGCCCGCCCGGGCATGCTGGGCTTGGAGACGGCGCTCGCGATCGTGGCGCAGGTCGCGGTCGAGCCGGGCGATATCACCTGGCGCGATGTGGCCCGCGTGATGAGCGAGAAGCCGGCGGAGATCGCGCGGCTCGACGACCACGGCCGGCCGATCCGCGTGGGCGAGCCCGCGAACCTCACTCTGGTCGACCCCGACCTGGGGTGGACCGTGCGCGCCGACGACCTGGCGAGCCGGTCCCGCAACACCCCGTTCGCCGAGCTGGAGTTCCGCGCGAAGCCGGTACTCACGGTGCTCCGCGGCCGGATCACCGCGCGCGACGGCGTCGCGGCCGCACCGGGAGCGGGGGAGCGGGCGTGAGCGTCAGCGACTTCGCCACGCTGCTGCTGGTGCTCGTGGTTCTCGCCGGACTCTTCTCCTTGATGGCCCTGGGCTGGCGCCGCCGCGGTCGGCGGCAGGCCGCCGCGGTCGGCGAGATCCCTAGCACCCCTGAGCAGCTCACCGATTTGGTCTTCGGTCCCGTGTCGGGGGTGTACGTGGGCTCCACCATCGCACCGCACTGGCAGGACCGGGTGGCGGTCGGGGACTGGGGCTACCGCGCCACGGTGAACCTGAGCCGCTACGAGGACGGCTACTTGATGGAGCGTGCCCGCGGCAACCCGATGTGGATCGCCGACGACGCGATCGTCGAGGTGCGCCGGGCGGCGAAGCTCGCCGGCAAGGTGATGCCCGGCGACGGCCTGTTGGTGATCCGCTGGGAACTGCCCACGGGCACCGTGATCGACTCCGGCTTCCGGGCCGATGACAAGACGACGTATCGCAAACTGATGGACGTGAGGGAAAGCTAGATGGCTGCACAGGAATTCGGGAACGGGCCCGCACTGTTGGTCCTCGAGGACGGCACGGTGCACCGCGGCGTCGAATTCGGCGCCGTCGGCCAGACCCTGGGCGAGGCCGTCTTCTGCACCGCGATGACCGGCTACCAGGAGACTCTCACCGACCCGTCCTACGACCGGCAGATCGTGGTGGCCACGGCCCCGCAGATCGGTAACACGGGCTGGAACGACGAGGACGACGAGAGCCGCGGCGACAAGATCTGGGTGGCCGGATACGCCGTGCGTAACCCCACCCGCCGGGTGAGCAACTGGCGTGCCAGCGGCACACTGGAGGGCGAACTGGTAGACCAGGGCGTTGTCGGAATCGGCGGCATCGACACCCGTGCGGTGGTCCGCCGCCTTCGTGACCACGGGTCGATGCGCGCCGGCGTCTTCTCCGGCGAGGCGCTCGCCCCCGAGGCAGAGCTGCTCGACCGAGTGCGGGCGCAGCCGTCGATGAAGGGCCAGAACCTGATCGGCGAGGTCTCCACCACGGAGACCTACACCGTGGAGCCGAATGGCGAGGCCCGCTACACCGTGGTCGCCGTCGACCTGGGTATCAAGACCAACACCCCGCGGATGTTCGCGGAGCGCGGTATGCGGGTGCACGTGGTGCCCTCGACGATCACGCTCGACGAGGTGAAGTCACTGAAGCCCGACGGCTTCTTCCTCTCCAATGGACCGGGCGACCCGTCGACCGCCGAGCACGAGGTCGAGCTCACCCGCGGTGTCCTCGACTCGGGCCTGCCACTGTTCGGCATCTGCCTGGGCAACCAGTTGCTGGGCCGAGCGTTCGGCCTGGACACCTACAAGATGAAGTTCGGGCACCGAGGTATCAACATCCCCGTGGTCGAGCACACCACGGGACGGATCTCGATCACCGCGCAGAACCACGGCTTCGCCCTGGAGGGAGAGCGTGGCCAGGAATTCGACACGCCGTTCGGCCGGGCCCGCGTCAGCCACGTGTGCGCCAACGACGAGACCGTGGAGGGAGTCGAGCTGCTCGACGGCCGCGCCTTCTCGGTGCAGTACCACCCGGAGGCCGCGGCCGGCCCGCACGATGCCGCCTACCTCTTCGACCGCTTCGCAACCATCATGGGAGACAAGTAATGCCACGGCGCACCGATATCCAGCACGTCCTGGTGATCGGCTCGGGCCCGATCGTGATCGGCCAGGCCTGCGAGTTCGACTACTCCGGCACCCAGGCCTGCCGTGTGCTGCGCGCCGAGGGACTGCGCGTGTCGCTGGTGAACTCGAACCCGGCAACGATCATGACCGATCCGGAGTTCGCCGACTCGACCTACATCGAGCCGATCAACCCGGAGTACATCGAGAAGGTCATCATCGCCGAGCGCGATAAGGGCTTCCCGATCGATGCGGTGCTCGCCACTCTGGGTGGCCAGACGGCGCTCAACGCGGCCGTCGGCCTGCACGAACAAGGCATCCTGGACAAGTACGGCATCCGCCTGATCGGCGCCGACTTCGACGCCATCCAGCGCGGTGAGGACCGGCAGAAGTTCAAGGACATCGTCGCCAAGATCGGCGGCGAATCCGCCCGCTCCAAGGTGTGTTTCACGCTCGACGAGTGCAAGCAGACCGTCGCCGACCTCGGCTACCCGGTGGTCGTGCGGCCGTCGTTCACCATGGGTGGTCTCGGGTCCGGCATGGCCTACGACGAGGCCGACCTGGAGCGCATCGCCGGCGCCGGTCTCGCCGCCTCGCCGACCGCGAACGTACTCATCGAGGAGTCGATCCTCGGCTGGAAGGAGTACGAGCTCGAGCTCATGCGCGACGGCCGCGACAACGTCGTGGTCGTCTGCTCCATTGAGAACGTCGACCCCGTGGGTGTGCACACCGGCGACTCGGTCACCGTGGCACCGGCCATGACGCTCACTGACCGCGAGTACCAGATCATGCGCGACCAATCGATCGCGATCCTCCGCGAGGTGGGCGTCGACACCGGCGGTTGCAACATCCAGTTCGCGCAGAACCCGCGCGACGGCCGCCTCGTCACCATCGAGATGAACCCCCGCGTCTCGCGCTCCTCGGCGCTGGCGTCGAAGGCCACCGGCTTCCCGATCGCCAAGATCGCCGCGAAGCTCGCCGTGGGCTACACGCTCGACGAGATCCTCAACGACATCACCGGCGAGACGCCGGCGTGCTTCGAGCCGACCCTCGACTACGTGGTGGTCAAGGCCCCGCGCTTCGCCTTCGAGAAGTTCCCCGGCGCCGACGACACCCTCACCACCACCATGAAGTCCGTCGGCGAGGCGATGAGCCTGGGCCGCAGCTTCGCTGAGGCGTTCGGCAAGGTGATGCGCTCGCTCGAAACAAAGCGTCACGGCTTCTGGACCGGGGCTCCGGTCGAGGGCTCGCTCGCCGAGCTGCTGGAGGAGATCAAGGTCCCGCGCGACGGCCGGTACTACCTGATCGGCCGCGCCTTCGAGTTGGGTGCCACGGTCGAGCAGGTCTTCGATTCGACCGCGGTCGACCCGTGGTTCCTGGAGGAGATCAAGGCCACCGTCGACCTGGGTGCGTACGTCCGGGACACCGACCTGACCCCGGATCTGGTCCGATTGGCCAAGACTCACGGGTTCTCCGATCTGCAGATCGCGAACCTTCGAGGCATCGGCGAAGACGAGGTCCGGGCCTTCCGGCACGAGCACGGCATCCGCCCGGTCTACAAGACCGTCGACACCTGCGCCGCCGAGTTCGAAGCCAAGACCCCGTACCACTACAGCAGCTACGAACTCGATCCGGCGGCCACGAGCGAGGTGGTGCCGCAGACCGAGCGCCCCAAGGTGCTCATCCTGGGCTCGGGCCCGAACCGGATCGGCCAGGGCATCGAATTCGACTACTCGTGTGTGCACGCCGCGCTCACCCTGAGCCAGGCCGGGTACGAGACCGTGATGATCAACTGCAACCCGGAGACGGTGTCCACCGACTACGACACCGCCGACCGGCTCTACTTCGAGCCGCTGACCTTCGAGGACGTGCTCGAGGTGTATCACTCGGAGCAGGCCTCCGGAGCGGGTGGTCCCGGCGTCGTCGGCGTGATCGTGCAGCTCGGTGGACAGACCCCGCTCGGCCTTGCGGCCCGCCTCAAGGCCGCCGGCCTGCCCATCGTCGGTACCTCGCCCGAGGCCATCGACCTCGCCGAGGATCGCGGCGAGTTCGGCCGGGTGCTCACCGAGGCCGGGCTCCCGGCGCCCAAGTTCGGTACCGCGACTACTGCCGAGGGCGCCCGCGATGTCGCCGCCGGGATCGGGTATCCGGTCCTGGTGCGCCCGTCGTATGTGCTCGGCGGCCGCGGTATGGAGATCGTCTACGACGAGCAGGCGCTGCTGGACTACATCGGGCGGGCGACCGAACTGACTCCCGACCGCCCGGTGCTGGTGGACCGTTTCCTGGAGGACGCGGTGGAGATCGATGTCGACGCGCTGTGCGACGCCACCGGCGAGGTCTTCATCGGCGGCATCATGGAGCACATCGAGGAGGCCGGAATCCACTCCGGCGACTCGGCCTGCACCCTGCCGCCCACCACTCTGGGCCGCGCCGACATCGATGCGGTGCGCACCGCCACCGAGGCGCTGGCCCGCGGGATCGGCGTGCACGGCCTGATGAATGTTCAGTACGCGCTCAAGGACGACGTGCTCTACGTCCTCGAGGCGAATCCCCGGGCCTCCCGAACGGTGCCGTTCGTGTCGAAGGCGACTGCTGTGCCGCTGGCCAAGGCGTGTGCCCGCGTGATGCTGGGCCAGACCATCGCGGAACTGCGGGACCAGGGCATCCTGCCGCGCGAGGGGGACGGATCGCAGATGCCGATCGAGGCGCCGGTCTCGGTCAAGGAGGCGGTGCTGCCGTTCAACCGGTTCCGTCGCGCGGACGGCAGCGGTGTGGATTCCCTGCTCTCGCCCGAGATGAAGTCCACCGGCGAGGTGATGGGCGTGGACCGCGACTTCGGCACGGCGTTCGCGAAGTCGCAGACGGCCGTGAGCGGTTCGCTACCGGCTACCGGCAACGTGTTCGTCTCGGTGGCGAACAAGGACAAGCGCGCGCTGATCTTCCCGGTCAAGCGACTCGCGGATCTGGGATTCTCCATCCTGGCTACAGCGGGTACTGCAGATGTGCTGCGCCGCAATGGTGTTCATGTTGAGACCGTGCTCAAGCATTCGGACGTCATCCCCGAGGGTGAGCAGTCGATCGTCGAGAAGATCAAGGCGGGCGAGGTCGGACTGATCATCAACACCCCGTACGGCAATGCCGGTCCGCGAGTGGACGGGTACGAGATCCGAACCGCTGCCGTCCAGGCGTCCGTGCCGTGCGTCACCACCGTCCAGGGTGCCTCGGCGGCGGTCCAGGGCATCGAGGCCGCGCTGCGCGGTGGCATCGGGGTCAAGAGCCTGCAGGACATGCACGCGGCGCTGGTGAACACGTGAGCGTGGCGACCACGTTCAGCCGGCGGGTCGCCGACGCGGTCGCCGCGCGCGGGCGGTTGGTGGTGGGCATCGACCCGCACCCGCCGCTGCTCGCGGCGTGGGGCCTGTCCGACGATGCCGCCGGCGTGCGGGCGTTCGGCCTGCGCTGTGCCGAAGCTTTCGCCGGCGAAGTCGGCTTCGTCAAGCCGCAGGTGGCCTTCTTCGAGCAGTTCGGCGCCGCCGGGATGCTCGCACTGGAGGAGGTCACTGCGGCGTGCCGCGAGGCTGGCGCGGTGGTGATCGCCGATGCCAAACGCGGTGACATCGGTACGACGATGGCGGGCTACGCCCGTGCCTGGCTCGGCGACTCGCCGCTCGCGGCGGATGCCGTCACGCTCTCGCCCTATCTCGGTTACGGGGCGTTGAGGCCCGCGATCGACGCCGCTCGTGCCGCAGGTCGGGGAGTGTTCGTACTGGCGCGGACCTCGAACCCGGAGGGGGCGCAGGTGCAGGCCGGCGGCGTCGCCCAGCGGATCGTCGACGATGCGCGAGCCGATAACGCCGATGGTGCCGGGACGGTCGGGCTGGTCGTGGGTGCCACCCGCGAACACGGCCTCGATGTGGCCGGCCTCGGCGGTCCGATCCTGGCGCCCGGACTGGGGGCGCAGGGTGCGACTCCGGCGGACCTGGCCGCGATCTTCGGCTCCGAGACCACTGTGCTGCCCAATTCGTCGCGCAATGTGCTTTCCGCAGGCCCCGACGCCGGTGCAGTGCGCGACGCCGCGCTGAGGGTGCGCGACGAGGTCGAAGCCGTCCTCGGCACCCGCTGAGCACGCCGGAGGCCTCGACACGCCCGCGACACGCGCGAGCCGGTCTACGAGTTTTGGGTATCTCCGCAGGTCACATGTGTTTCTCGTGTCACAGGAGGAACCCATCGACAGCGACCGGCTTATTCGCTTAAAGCCTTGTGCGTCAAGGGTTTTCGATTGCAACCTCGATCTTGTTCGATCGTCATCGTGTGGTCGGCTCACGACGTTGTACAGCACCGTCAAACCGCAGGTGAGAGGGGGGTGGGGTTCCCACTCGCGGTCAAACCTCGGTACCGTCGCAGGAGTCGCACTACGCGGCACGACTAAGTACATCGAAGACGGAGGAATCGTGGCCCTTCCCCAGTTGACCGACGAGCAGCGTGCTGCTGCTCTGGAGAAGGCAGCTGCCGCTCGCCGCGCCCGCGCTGAGCTGAAGAATCGGCTGAAGAGCGGTGGCACCACCCTGCAGCAGGTGCTGAAGGACGCGGAGAGCGACGAGGTGCTCGGCAAGATGAAGGTCTCGGCTCTGCTCGAGGCGCTTCCCAAGGTGGGCAAGGTCAAGGCTCAGGAGCTCATGACCGAGCTGGAGATCGCCCCCACCCGCCGCGTGCGCGGTCTGGGCGAGCGGCAGCGCAAGGCGCTGCTCGAGAAGTTCTCCGCCTGACACATCACGTGTCCGGAGTAGTTCCCGCAGGCCGGAGGGGCCGACTGGTGGTACTGGTCGGCCCCTCCGCCGTTGGTAAGTCATCCGTTGTCGGCCGGCTCCGCAAGGAAGTGCCCGACCTGTTCTTCTCGGTGTCCGCCACCACGCGCGATCCGCGCCCCGGTGAGGTGGACGGCCGCGACTACCACTTCGTGGGCGATCACGGCTTCGACCGGCTGATCGCCGACGGCGACCTCTTGGAGTGGGCCGAGATCCACGGTGGACTGCAGCGCTCGGGCACCCCGTCCAAGCCGGTCTACCAGGCTCTGGAAGCTGGACGCCCGGTGCTGGTCGAGGTCGACCCCGCCGGCGCGGAGAGTGTGAAGGCCGCCCTCCCCGAGGCCGTCACCGTGTTCCTGAGCCCGCCCAGCTGGGCCGAGCTGGAGCGCCGCCTGCGTGGCCGGGGGACCGAGAGCCCCGAGGTGATCGACCGCCGGCTCGAGACTGCGCGGGCCGAAATGGCGACCCGTGACGACTACGACGCGGTCGTCGTGAACGACGACTTGGACCGCGCCGTGGCCGAGTTGGTATCCTTACTGGTCGGCCCTGTCGCGCGCGACGCGTAGACTCGGTTCGACTTGAGAACTTTTTCGCTACCTGACGTAGGAGACGCGTGAGCACCACCAGCACCGAGGCTGTGTACGACCAGCCGCTCGGCATCACCAACCCGCCGATCGACGAGCTGCTCGACCGCACCTCGTCGAAGTACGCGCTCGTGATCTACGCGGCCAAGCGCGCCCGCCAGATCAACGACTACTACAACAGTCTCTCCGATGGCATCCTCGAGTACGTCGGGCCGCTGGTCGAGCCGGGCCTGCACGAGAAGCCCCTGTCGATCGCCATGCGCGAGATCCACGAGGATCTCCTGGAGCACACCGAGGGCGAGTGAGCTAAGCGCCCATGATCATCGTCGGGGTCGGCGGGGGGATCGCCGCGTACAAGGCGTGCGCCCTGATCCGGCACTTCACCGAGGCGGGTCATCAGGTGCGGGTCATCCCCACCGAATCCGCGCTGAAGTTCGTCGGCGCCGCTACGTTCGAGGCACTGTCGGGGCAGCCTGTACAGACGGGCGTCTTCGAGTCGATCCCCGAGGTGCCGCACGTGCGGCTCGGCCAGGAGGCCGATCTCGTCGTGATCGCCCCCGCCACCGCGGACCTGCTGGCCCGCGCCGCCCAGGGGCGTGCCGACGACCTGCTCACTGCCACACTGCTCACCGCGCGGTGCCCCGTCGTCTTCGCTCCCGCGATGCATACCGAGATGTGGGAGCATCCCGCGACCCGCGCGAACGTCGCGACCCTCCGCGCACACGGCGCCACTGTTATCGAACCCGCCTCCGGCCGGCTCACCGGCAAAGACACCGGCGCCGGGCGGCTGCCCGAGCCCGATCAGATCGCCGCCCTGGCCGACGTGCTCCTGGAACATCCCGGCGCCCTCGCCCGGGATCTCGAAGGCCGGCGGGTGGTGATCTCGGCCGGCGGTACCAAAGAGGCCCTTGATCCCGTCCGCTATCTCACCAACCGCAGTTCCGGCAAGCAGGGCTATGCGCTGGCCCGGCTCGCCGCGCAGCGCGGCGCTCACGTCACCCTGGTGGCGGGCAACACCATCGGGCTTCCCGATCCGCCCGCGGTCGACGTGGTCCGGATCGCCTCGGCCCTGGACCTCCAGGCCGCGATGGCAGAGCACGCCGCCGGGGCCGATCTGGTGATCATGGCCGCCGCCGTCGCGGATTACCGGCCTGCGGAGATCGCCCAGACCAAACTGAAGAAGGGTGCCGACGGCCGCAGCGACGCTCTGGAGACGATCACGATGATCGAAAACCCGGATGTGCTCGCAGGCCTGGTCCAGTCCCGCAGGGACGGCGGAGTCCGGGCTGATTCGGTCATCGTCGGCTTCGCCGCCGAGACCGGCGATGCGCAGGGCAGTGTGCTGGACTACGGCCGCGCCAAACTGCGCCGCAAAGGCTGTGACCTGCTCGTACTCAATGCCGTCGGAGACGGCCGGGCCTTCGAGGTCGATGAGAACTCGGGCTGGCTACTGGGCGCCGACGGCAACGAGACCGCACTCCCGCTCGGCTCGAAGATGGCCATGGCGGCTCGGATACTGGACGCGGCCGTAGCCCGCGTCGGTGCCGCCCGCTAGGTTGAAAAGTCGCACACCAAGGAGAGGACACCGTCGTGGTTTCTGGGTTCGCCAATTCCGCCCATCGCCTGTTCACCAGTGAATCGGTCACCGAGGGCCACCCGGACAAGATCTGTGACGCCATCTCGGATTCCATCCTCGATGCACTGCTGACGGAGGACCCCACCTCCCGCGTCGCGGTCGAGACGCTGGTGACTACCGGCCAGGTGCACGTCGCCGGTGAGGTCACCACCAGCGCGTGGGCCGATATCCCGCACATCGTGCGGGACAAGGTGCTCGAGATCGGCTACGACAGCTCCGCGAAGGGCTTCGACGGCAACTCGTGCGGCGTGAACATCGCGATCGGCGCGCAGAGCCCCGAGATCGCCCAGGGCGTCGACCGGGCCTACGAGCACCGGGTCGACGGCGCCGACGATGAGATCGACGCGCAGGGTGCGGGCGATCAGGGCCTGATGTTCGGTTACGCGTGCTCGGACACCCCGGAGCTCATGCCGCTACCGATCTCGCTGGCGCACCGGCTCTCGCGTCGGCTCACCGAGGTCCGCAAGAACGGCACGCTGCCGTATCTGCGCCCGGACGGTAAGACTCAGGTCACGATCGAGTACGCCGGAGAGCAGCCGGTGCGCCTGGACACGGTGGTCATCTCCAGCCAGCATGCCGCCGATATCGACATCGATGGGATGCTCACCCCGGACCTGCGCGAGCACGTGCTCGGTTCGGTGATCGCCGATCTGAACCTGCCCAGCCTGGACACCTCCGATGTGCGGCTGCTGGTGAACCCCACCGGCAAGTTCGTGCTCGGCGGTCCGATGGGCGATGCCGGGCTCACGGGTCGCAAGATCATCGTCGACACCTACGGCGGTATGGCCCGTCACGGTGGCGGTGCCTTCTCGGGCAAGGATCCGTCGAAGGTGGACCGCAGCGCGGCGTACGCGATGCGGTGGGTGGCCAAGAACGCCGTTGCCGCCGGGCTGGCCGAGCGGATCGAGGTGCAGGTCGCCTACGCCATCGGTAAGGCGGCGCCGGTCGGACTGTTCGTCGAGACGTTCGGTACCGAGCAGGTCGATCCGCAGAAGATCCAGCAGGCGATCACCGAGGTCTTCGATCTGCGGCCGCGCGCGATCATCAACGACCTGGACCTGCTGCGGCCGATCTACGCGCCTACGGCGGCGTACGGCCACTTCGGCCGCACCGACATCGACCTGCCCTGGGAGCACACCGGACGCGCGGACGCGCTCCGCTCCGTGGCGGGCATCTGACCGCTCCGTCTACAGCGGTGGACGCTGCGCCGACCCCCGTCGAGTTGCCCATCGCGCGGGTGCTGCCGCTGCTCCAGGTGAGCCATCTGGACCGCGAGTTCGACTACCTGGTGCCACCGGAGTTCGACGCCGACGCGCAACCCGGCGTGCGGGTGCGGGTGCGCTTTTCGGGACGGCTGGTCGACGGCTACCTGCTGGAGCGGTTGCCTCGGTCCGATCACGACGGCAAGCTGGCCCGGCTCGACCGTGTGGTCTCGCCGCTCCCGGTGCTCACACCGCCGGTGCTGCGGCTCGTCACCGAGGTCGCGACCAGATACGCCGGTACTCGCGCCGATGTACTGCGTCTGGCGATTCCGCCGCGGCACGCCCGGGTGGAGAAGGATCTGCTCAAGGCCGAGCCGCCCGCACCACCCGAGCCGCCCGAGGTGGTTGCGGCGCTCGCCGAATACACCCACGGTGAACAATTCGTCGCCGCGGCGCTCGCCGGGCGTGCGCCCCACGCCGTCTGGCAGGCATTGCCGGGTGAGGACTGGGCGGCGCGGTTGGCCGAGCTCGCGGCGGCGGTCATAGAGTCCGGTCGATCGGCACTGCTCGTGGTGCCGGATCAGGCGGACCTCGACCGGCTCGCCGCCGCATGCGCGGACCTCAAGCCGACCGTGCTCGCTGCGGGCCTCGGCCCCTCCGCTCGGTACCGACGATGGCTGACAGCACTTCTCGGGCGTACCTCACTGGTGATCGGGACCCGCAGCGCCGCCTTCGTGCCTCTGGCGAATCCGGGCCTGCTCGTGCTGTGGGACGACGGCGACGAGTCCTTCGTCGAGCCACGGGCTCCCTACCCGCACACCCGGGAGGTGCTCGCGCTGCGCGCACACCAGGAGGGCGCTGCGTTGGTGATCGGCGGTTTCGCCCGGACCCCGGAGGCGCAGGCCCTGCTGGATGCGGGATGGGCGGCCGAGGTCACCGCGCCACGCGAGCGGGTGCGCGAGCGGTCGCCGCGGATCATCGGCGTGGCTGATTCGGATTTCGAGCTCGCGCGCGATCCGCTTGCCCGATCGGCTCGCCTTCCGGCCGCGGCTTTTGCTGCTGCGCGCGCCGCACTGGATGCCGAAAGGCCTGTGCTGGTGCAAGTTCCGCGGCGAGGTTATGCCCCGGCCATGTCCTGTGAGCGCTGTCGGACCCCGGCCCGATGCCGCCGCTGTCACGGCCCGCTGGAGCAGGCGGCGGGTGGGGTGCTGCGTTGCCGCTGGTGCGACCGTCCCGATGCGGGATATCGCTGCCCCGCCTGCGGCGGTACCACGATGCGCGCGGTGATCGTGGGGGCCTCGCGCACCGCCGAGGAGCTCGGCCGCGCCTTCCCGGGAGCAGCCGTGACCATGTCTGGTGGTGAGCATGTGCTGGCCGAGGTTCCGGGGGGACGCAGACTCGTGGTGGCTACGCCCGGTGCTGAGCCTGTCGTCGAGCACGGCTACGGCGCGGCGCTCCTGCTCGACGGCTGGCTGCTCCTGGGCCGCGCGGATCTGCGCGCGGGGGAGGAGACTGTGCGCCGCTGGATGAACGCCGCCGCGCTGGTCGCCGCAGACGGCACCGTGGTGTGCGGCGCCGATGCTTCGATTCCCGCGGTACAAGCCCTGATCCGTTGGGACGCCGCAGGGTTTGCGGCGTCCGAGCTGGCCGAGCGGGCGGTGGTCGGTTTTCCGCCGGCGGCGCACCTGGCGGCGCTCGACGGTGCGGAGAGCGACGTGGTCGCGGTCGCCGAGACTGCGGAACTGCCCCCGGGCGCCGAGATCCTCGGCCCGGTCGGCCTGCCGCCGGGCGTGCGCGTGCCCGGCGCTCCCGACGAAGGTTCGCCGCCGATGCGGGTGCTGATCCGGGTGCCGCGCAGGGATGGTCGTGCCCTGGCGCAGGCCGTGTTCCGGGCCCAGGTCGGCCGGAGTCTGCGCCGAGAGGGCTCGCCGGTGCGAATCCAGATGGACCCCTTGCGAATCGGCTGACGCGCCTGCGGGGATCGCGCAGCGCGACTAACGCACTGTGCAAAGATTTGGTAAGGTGAACCCCGGAGCGCCGGGAAGTCTGGTCGGCATGTCATTCGTCGCCGAATCCCGAAGGATCGCTTTCCCATGCCTCGATCGAACGCGCCTCTGCGCGGCCTCGTCCTTTTCCGTCGTGGATCACCCACGGAGACTTCCCGTGTCAGCACGTTGCTGCGCAAAGAGGCGGTGGGCGGCCTTCTTCTCGTCGTCGCCGCAGTGGCCGCGCTCGTCGCCGCCAACACGGGGCTTGCACCCACATACGAATCACTGCGCGGCACCGTGGTCGGCTACGCCCCCTTCAAGCTCGACCTCACGCTCGGACAGTGGGCTTCCGAC
The DNA here is from genome assembly GCF_000092225.1 of Tsukamurella paurometabola DSM 20162. NCBI lineage: Bacteria > Bacillati > Actinomycetota > Actinomycetes > Mycobacteriales > Tsukamurellaceae > Tsukamurella > Tsukamurella paurometabola. The sequence continues at coordinate 2,670,451 of NC_014158.1, read as the reverse complement.
GGGCTCCTCGCGATCTTCTTCTTCCTCGTCGGACTCGAACTCAAACGTGAGCTCACCTCCGGAGAGCTGCGTTCGCCCCGGACGGCCATCGTCCCCGTGGTCGCCGCGATCGGCGGTGCCGCGGTACCCGCCCTGATCTACCTTGCGCTCAATGCCGGCGGGCCCGGTGGCGCGGGATGGGCCATCCCGACCGCCACCGACATCGCCTTCGCCGTCGCGGTGCTGGCGGTGGTCGGATCGCACTTGCCTGCCGCGCTGCGGCTGTTCCTGCTCACCCTCGCGGTCGTTGACGATCTTCTCGCCATCGTGATCATCGCGATCGCCTACACCGAGAAGGTGGGGTGGATTCCGTTGGTGTGGAGTGCGATCCCGCTCGCCTTGTTCGCGTTCCTCACCCACCGTTACGCCGGCTTCTTCTCGCGACATCACGGAGCCGCCTGGCTGATCCTGTTGCCCATCGGCTTCACGTTCTGGACCCTGGTCCACGCCTCGGGGATTCATGCCACCATCGCCGGGGTCCTGCTCGGATTCGCCGTCCCGGTACTTCGCGGTGGGCCCGACACCGGCCTCGCCGAGGAGTTCGAGCATCGGTTCCGCCCGCTCTCAGCGGGCTTCGCGGTACCGGTGTTCGCGTTCCTCGCCGCCGGCGTCTCGCTGTCCGGCGTCGGTGCGGAGGCAGTCACGGATCCGATCTTCCTCGGCATCGTCGCCGGGCTCGTGGTGGGCAAGCCCGTGGGAATCCTCTGTGCCACCTGGTTGGTGACGAAACTGACCCGCAGCAGCCTCGACCCGGCGGTGCGCTGGATCGACCTACTGGCGGTGTCCCTGCTCGCCGGAATCGGATTCACGGTCTCGCTGCTGATCGCCGAGCTCAGTTTCACGGAGTCGGCGGAGCAACTCGCTGTCGCGAAACTGGCGATCCTGCTCGCGTCGACCGCGGCGGCCCTGGCGGCGGGTGCGATCCTCGCCGCCCGCAACCGCGGCTACCGCCGGCTCGCGGATGCGGATGCGGATACGGTTACGGCCCTGCATACCTCGAGCGGTGAGCGCACCGCGCAGCTGATCGTGACGGCGTTCGTCCCCACACCGGCTCGGTGGCTGAGGCGGCTGGTGCGCCGCGAGGCGTGGGTCGAGGTCGAGGGCGAGGCGGTGCGGGTCCCGGCTGACGGAAGCATCCGGATCGCCGTGCGGCCCGGGGAGCATCAGATCGTCGCCGCGACCCATCGGTCTGCGCTGCCCGCTGCCCGGGGAGGCATGCCCGGCCGTGCGATCGTGGACTCGTTCGAGGTCGGGACAGAGCGGCCGGCGATGCTGATCGTGCGCTTGACCGCGCTCGGTCGGTCCGTCGAGTCGATTCTCCGGTGCCGTTGAGGCGTCCTTACGCCCGGCCCTCCTCCGCCCGGCCCTCCTCCGCGCGGCGCCGCTCCCATCGGGCCACCACCGCGTCACCGCACAGGTCGACCATGTACTCGAACTCCGTCTCCGGGTCGTACCGCGCGAGGTCGGCCGCGACGAGCCGTACTGCGGACAGCTCGGAGCCGGCGAGCGCGGCCTCGCGCTGGGCGATGGCGTCATCGTCGGTCTCCCCGAAGGTCGGCGTGGACTCCACCTCGCGGAGCATCGTCCCGATCATGATGGCGAGCAGTGACCGCAACAGGTGAACGGCCTCATCAGCGGGGAAGCCGGCTGTGAGCAGCACGTCGAGCACCGACTGAGCGGGCCCGAGGCCGGCGAGGGTCTGCACGCGCCGGGTGAGGAACAGACTGGCGGCCCGGGGGTGCGCCATCGCGGCGTTCCGGAATGCCCATGAGTTCGCTCGGAGGTCGGCGCGCACGTCGCCCGTGGGGCGGTGGACTTCGACCGACTCGAGCAGCCGTTCGGCCACGGCGTCGAGCAACTGTTCTTTGCCCGCGACGTGGTGATACAGACTCTTGGCATCCACCCCCAGCGAGCGTCCCACCGTGCGCATGCTGACCGCCGCGATTCCTTCCGCGTCGATGAGTGCCAGCGCCGCGTCGACGATCGAGGTCCGAGACAAATGCGTGTCGTCCTTCGTCGGGCGCCCGCGGCGCGGGCTGGTGGCGGACATGCAGGTCATTGTGCCGCATTCGAGATAAATCGACGGCGTGGAATTATGTTGGCGGCATGACGACACCTCGATCACGATTCCGCCTGCCGACCGAGGAGGTGCTCCGGGCCCGCGAAGAGCTCGTCCTCGATCACTTCCGCGACGAGGTCGCTCAGGACTGGGACGCCACCCTCGCGACCTTCCCGCACCCGCACTACGAGTTGATCGCGCAGATGACGGTGCACGACGGTGACCGCGATGTGCGCCGGTACTACGCCGACACCCGCACGGCCTTCCCGGACCAGAACCACGAGATCATCGCTGTCCGGCATGCCGTCGACGCCGTCATCGTGGAGTTCTGGTTGCTGGGCACGCAGCGGGGCCCACTCGGCGCGATTCCGCCCACCGGGTCTCGTCACCGCACCCGAATGACCGCCTATTTCGTCTTCGACGAACAGGAGAACCTCGTGGCGGAACGGATCTACTTCGACCAGTTGACCATCCTCCGCCAGCTGATCGCCGGTCTCGACCTGCGGCGCCCCTCCGGATTGATCACGCTGGGCCGTGTTCTGCTGGGCGCACTGCGAGCCGGTCGCGTCGCGCCCGATCCGCGCCTGACCCGGACGGCGCCGCCCATTCTGGACTGAGGGGCGATACGCCGCCCACTAGGCTCGCCCCGTGAGCGAGAACGGGTACCACGCCGGCTGGGCGAAGGTGGACGTCACGGGCGAGCCGTGGGGCGTCGGCATGATGGGTTACGGCATGCCGGGGCAGCGCAGCCGCGGGTTGCTCACTCGGCAGTGGGCCCGAGCGTTCGTCCTCGCCGCACCCGGGCCCGGCGGTGAGGATCGGCGTATCGCCTACGTGGTCGCCGACATCGGCATGTTCTTCCAGGCGGCCGTCGACGAGATCAGCGACCGGCTCGCCGCCGCCACCGAAGGCCGCTTCACCGCGGCGAACACGGTGCTCACCGCCACCCATACCCACTGCGGGCCGGGCGGACACGGCAGGCACCTGTTGTACAACGTGACCACTCTCGGGCAGCACCGCAGGACCTTCGATCGGCTGGTCGACGGGGTGGTACGTGCCGTCCTCGACGCCGAATCCGTGCTCGCCCCCACCTCTCTCGCGATCGCTCGCGGTCAGTTGCACGACGCTTCGGTGAACCGCAGTCCCACATCGTTCGACCGGAATCCCGAGCGGCACCGGCTACCCGGCCGAATCGATCCGGCCGTCACGCTGCTGCGGTTCGAACGTGACGGTGTACTCGCCGCCGCTGTCGACTGGTTCGCCGTGCATTGCACCTCGATGACCAACACGAACCGGCTGATCAGTTCCGACAACAAGGGGTGGGCCGCCGCGGCATGGGAACGGGAATCGCCGGCACCGGGTTTCGTCGCCGCGTTCGCGCAGACCAATTCCGGCGACATCTCACCCAACCTCGACGGGGCGGCCGGCCACGGTCCCACCGACGACGAGCGCCGCAACACCGCCGAGATCGGACGCCGTCAACTCGCGGTGGCCCGCGACCTGGCCGCCGCGCCGGGGGAACCGCAACCGGCGGTCCTCGACCACCGGCTCAGCCACATCGACTTCGGTGCGTGTCGCACCGCGCACGGGCCCACCGGCCGCGCCGTGCTCGGCGCGGCGTTCGCGGCGGGCACCACCGATGGGATCGGATCCGCTGCATTCCGGCAGGGGCTGGGCAATCCGATCGGCATCCTCAGTCGTGCTCTGTACCGTCGATTCCCGGCGCTGGCAGCGCGGCAGGCACCGAAGGAGATGTTGCTCCCCGTCGGAGCGTTGGGCTGGGTGCAGGAGCGCCTTCCCGTACAACTCATCCGGATCGGCGACCTGTACCTGGTCTGTCTGCCCGTAGAAGTCACCGTGACGGCGGGGGCACGGTTACGGACCGCCGTCGCAACGGAACTCGGGGTTCTGGCGTCGGCCGTGCTGATTCAGGGATACGCCAACGGCTACGCCCACTACCTCACCACTGCGGAGGAGTACGACGCGCAGCGCTACGAGGCGGGCAGCACGATCTTCGGACGGAACCAATTGGCTGCGTTCATCGAGGCAGCGGCGCGTTTGGCCGCGGATATGTCCGCCGGACGCGCGAGCGCGCCGGGTACTGCGCCGACACCGCGCCGAGCTGCACGTATCGGTTCCCCCTCCGGCTCAACGATATTCGCGCGTCGTCGACCGGTTCACGTGGTTGCGGTACGCACGCCGGCACCGTCGGACCCGGTGTTGACGGTCGAGTTCGGCTGTGGGCACCCGAACCGCGTCATCCCCGACAGTTACGTCCGGGTGCAGCGACATGCGGGGCAGGGGTGGGACGCCTACGCCGATGACGACGCGCCGTGCACCGAGATCTCCTGGGCCCGTCAGGGGACCGGATTCCGTGCCACCGTGCGTGTGAGCGACGTCGGGCCCGGTGTGTACCGGGTGGGCTACTGCACCGACCGGCCCGGCCACTACACGTGGTCCGGGCCGGTGACGGTGCGCTGACCGGCGAGATCACGCCCCGACGGACAGCTGCGCGCTATCGCCCCCCGCGCTGGCGGAACTCGTCGGTGTACCCCAGTATCGCCTTCTGCACCACGGGCCAGTAGCGGTTCTGGGATTGCGAGGGGAGGTACACGTTGTGCCCGGCACCGGGGAGGAAGACGGCTTCGCCGCGGCCGTTCTTCGCGCGGAGGGCGTCGATGAACGCCTGGCAGCCCTCCGGCCGGACGATGCGGTCGGCGGTGCCGTTGAAACACGTGACCGGCACCTTGGGATTGATGTTCTGAATCGGGTCGGCCACCGCGAACTGCTGGGGGAATTCGTCGGGCAGGCCCAGGAACAGGCGGGTGTTGACGTTGCCGTCCGCCACAGCGCGACGCATGTCGAGGACGCCGCCCATGGAGACCACGGCGGCCGGAGTCACAGCGGGAACGCTGCCCATCGCACCGGGGGTGAGCATCGACCGCGCCGAGGCCCACACCGCGAGTTGGCCTCCCGCGGAATGCCCTGCGACCACCACGTTGTTCAGATCGAGGTTCGGCGCGTACTGCGCTTTCACGGTTTGCAGGTAGTCGATCGCGGCGGCGGTGTCGGTGAGCGTGATGGGGTAGCCACCACCGGCCCCGATCCGCCGGTACTCCACGTTCCACACGGCCACGCCGTGGCTCACCAGTGAGCGCGCCATCTCCGACATCGATGACGCCACCGACGGCGTGCGCCAGCCGCCGCCGTGCAGCAGCACCACCACGGGGATCTGGGCGGGCAGGGTCGGTGCCGAGGGACGTGCACCCAGCGGTCCGCCGGACGGATTCTCGTCGACCGCCGGCGCGGAAGGCAGGTAGAGGTCGCCGTAATTCTGCGCGGGGTCCGACCAGCTATCCGGCACCGCGTAGACGATGCGCTGAGGCTGGGTAACGGGAAACTTCCCCACGATCGCGGCGGGGCTGACCGGCGGATACGATGCCGGCGCGGGGGCCGGAGCGGACGACGACGTGACGCCGCGACCCGGATCATCGGTCGTGGCGCAACCCGCGCTCAGGAGCACGGAAATGCAGACGGCGGCACCGATCATCGGTCGCCGGGCGCGCGCAAAGTGCACGTCGTCCCTCTCTCGCCCGGCGGGGCGGTCTCGTGGCGCTTCGTCCGAATTCTAAGGCAACCCTCTGTGGAAGTCACAAGCCCTGTGACGGACGGCGTGGCCCGGCCTCCCGAACCGGGGCGGAAGTCGCATCGTCCGGGCTGGATAATGGGGGAATGAGCGTTCTACCCATCCGCATCTATCCCGACCCGGTGCTGCGCACCCGCGCGGACGAGGTGACGGTTTTCGACGCCGACCTGGCGCGCCTCGTCGACGACATGATCGACACCATGCACCACCACAACGGAGCCGGACTCGCGGCACCGCAGGTGGGCGTGAGCAAGCGTGTCTTCGTGTTCGGCTGCGGTGGCCGCGAGGGGCACATCATCAACCCCGTCTGGCGTGCCGTCGGCGACGAGACGCAGACCGGCCCCGAGGGCTGCCTGTCGATCCCCGAGATCCTCGAGCCCTGTACCCGCCACCTGAACGTGGTCGCCGAGGGCGTCGATGTGCACGGCGAGTCCCTCGCCATCGAGGGCACCGAGATCCTTGCGCGCTGCATCCAGCACGAGACCGACCACCTCGACGGCGTGCTGTTCCTGTCCCGGCTCGAGCCCGAGGACCGCAAGCGCGCGATGAAGGCCATCCGCAGTGCGCCGTGGTTCACCGACCCGGCATCCACCCTCGGCGACGGCGCGGCCATCGGCGGTCGTGCCTGATGCGGCTGCTGTTCGCGGGAACTCCCGAACCGGCAGTCCCGGCGCTGCGCGCGCTCCTCGCGTCCGAGCATGAGGTGGTGGGTGTTCTCACCCGCCCCGACGCCCGGTCGGGACGGGGACGCGGCGTGCGCCGTTCGCCTGTCGGCCAGGTCGCCGACGAGTCCGGCATCCCCGTTCTCACCCCGGCCTCCCTGCGCGATCCGGAGGCCCGGTCCGCGATCGTCGACCTGGCACCCGACTGCTGCCCGGTGGTCGCCTACGGCGGCATGATTCCGCCCGACCTGTTGGACGTGCCGCGCCATGGCTGGATCAATCTGCACTTCTCGTTGCTGCCGGCGTGGCGCGGCGCGGCCCCGGTGCAGGCCGCGCTGGAAGCGGGGGACGAGGTCACCGGCGCCTCGACTTTCCGCATCGAGGCCGGACTCGATACCGGCCCCGTGTTCGGAGTGCTCACCGAACGCATCCGGCCCGACGACACGGCGACGGTGCTGCTCGGGCGGCTCGCCGAGTACGGTGCGGAACTGCTCACGCGCACCGTCGACGGGGTGGCGGCCGGTGCGGTATCGGCGGTTCCGCAATCCACCGACGGTGTCTCCCACGCGCCGAAGGTCAGCGTCGACGGCGCCCGGGTGCGATTCGACCTGCCTGCGGGCGCCGTGGACCGGCACATTCGTGCGATGACCGATGCGCCCGGTGCGTGGGCCCAGCACGGCGACGTCCGACTTAAGCTCGGGCCCGTCGTGGTGGCCACCGACGGGGCGCCACTACGACCGGGGGAGCTCCTGGTGAGCAAGCGCGACGTGCTCGTGGGCACCGCGACCGCCCCGGTGCGCCTCGGCACGGTACAACCGCCCGGGAAAAAGCCTATGCCCGCAGCTGATTGGGCGCGCGGCGCTCGGATCGAGAGCGGCCTCGTGATCGGAACCGAGCAGTGACCGACCCCGCACGCCGGGCTGCGCTCGAGACCCTGGCCGCCGTGCGTGAGCGCGGTGCCTACGCCAACCTGGTGCTGCCCGGGCTACTGCGTCAGGCGCGGCTCACAGGCCGCGACGCGGCTTTCGCGACGGAACTCACCTACGGCGCCTGTCGGGCACAGGGCCTGCTCGATGCGGTGATCGAGGATGCCTCCGGCCGGTCCGTGGACGAGATCGACGGACCAGTGCTGGATGCCTTGCGGCTGGGCGTGTATCAGTTGTTGCGTACCCGCGTCGGCGCGCACGCCGCCGTGGACGAGACCGTTGAAGCGGTCAAGGCATCGTCCGGGCGTGGCGCCGGAGGTTTCGCGAACGCGGTGTTGCGCAAGGTATCCAAGGCCGACGAAGACGCATGGGTGGCCAAGCTCGCGCCGTCCGCCGCCGACGACCTGGTAGGACACCTGGCGATGCAGTACGCGCATCCTCGCTGGATCGCCGACGCGTTTTGGGAGTCACTGCGCGCCAACGGTATCCGTTCCATGGGGCAACTGCAGGCGCTCCTTGCCGAGGATGACGCCCGCCCGCCCGTGCACCTGGTCGCGCGGCCAGGGGAGATCTCTGCCGACGAGCTGGCGTTGATCGTCGGCGGTGAGACCGGTCGACTCTCGCCCTACGCGGTGTATCTGCCCGGTGGCGATCCCGGTGCATTGGAACCGGTGCGCGACGGGTTGGCCGGTGTTCAGGACGAGGGTAGCCAGCTGATCGCGCGGGCACTGACTATCGCGCCGGTCGAGGGCGAGGATGGTGGCCGCTGGTTGGATCTGTGCGCCGGACCCGGTGGGAAGGCCGCGCTGCTCGGTTCGCTGGCCTCCATCGAGGGGGCCCGCGTGGATGCGGTGGAGCCTGCGGAGCATCGGGCGGAACTGGTGCGCACGATCACCAAGGGGCTACCGGTCGAGGTGCATGTCACCGACGGACGCTCGTCCGGGCTCGAGCCGGGCTACGACCGCGTGCTGGTCGACGCCCCGTGTTCCGGTCTCGGAGCGCTGCGCCGCAGGCCTGAGGCGCGCTGGCGCAAACAGCCCGCGGACATCGCCGACCTCACGGTTCTGCAGCGCGAACTGCTCACTGCCGCGGCGGGGCTCACTCGTCCGGGTGGTGTGGTGCTCTACGCCACGTGCTCGCCGCACGTGGCCGAGACCATCGGCGTGGTCGCCGACCAGCGGCTGCTCACCGACGCCGGGCTGGAACCGATCGATACCCGTCCGCTGGTTCCCGCGACCGACCTGCCACTCGGCGATGGACCGCACGTCCAACTGTGGCCGCACCTGCACGGCACCGACGCGATGTTCTTCCAGGCTTTCCGCAAGCTCTGACATCACCCCGTCCCCATGCAATTGAACACCGTTACGGAGGCCGCCGAACTGCGGCTTCGCTCTCCGTAACGGTGTTCAATGGGGGACGTGAGGTGGGTCAGCCCTTGAGTACGCCGCCCTTGGTGAATTCCTGAGTCAGGACGCCGCCGGGGCCGGGCTTGGCCGGGCCCTTCGGGTAGCCCATGCCGAAGGCGCCGCCGCCCTTGACCCACTGGTCCTTGATCTTGCCTGATACGACCTGTGCGCCACCCTCGGGCGACCAGACGATCGAGCCGTTCTGGAAGTCGTTGTAGGCGCCTGCGACTGAACCGGGGGTCGGGCCGCCGACGCTCAGTTCGCTCATCATCGGGAAGCCCAGCTTGCCGGTGGGGCCGCCCTCCTTGGTGTAGGCGTCGCGGATCGCGCCGACCACGCCGGCCGCCTTACCGCCCGCGACCTTCGGGTTCCAGTAGATGGCGCCGTTCGCGAATTCTTGAACCTTCGCGCCGCCGGGGATGTCCTTCTCGACGCCGAGCGGCTGTCCGTACTTCTTCTGGCCGCCGTCCTTGGTGAAGGCCTCGTTGATGGCGCCGGTGACCGGGAACTTCAGAGGTTCGTCGGGTGTGGCCGGGGTGGCCGCGGCGGCGGTCTGCCCGGCGAGCACCTGGGCGATCAACTTCTGCGCGTTGGGATCACTGCCGAACATCTTCACCAGCGTCGCGACATCCGTCGTGGGCAGCTGTCCGGTGGCCAGAATCTGCTGCACGCCCGGGATCTTGGTGAGCTCGGTCAGTGCCGGCTGGGCGCTCGCCGGGATCGCGTTCGCGGTCGACACCAGCGCCGGCGTCGCGGGAGCCGCACCGCCGGGAGCCGCGGCGGGGACAGCGGGAGCGGCCGGAGCTGCTGCGGGAGCGGGTGCCGCCGGGGCGGCGGGCGCACCGGCGACCGGCACGGCGGGAACCGGCGGTGCGGTGGGCTCGGCGACGGCGGGGCCCGCGGCGATGACCGTGGCCGCTGCCATCGCGGTGATGGTGGCGAAGGTGCGTGCGATCCGCATGACGACCTCTCAACTTGTCGACGGCACGGCGTTACCCGTGTGACTAATGTTGCTGATGTTACTAAAGTGGCGATCGGACTTCAATGCACGCCCGACCCGCGCGTCGGACGGGCGGCGGGCGGCGCATCGTCGAGCAATAGAATGCGACGCATGTCTTCGCCGATGATCGCGCCGTCCATCCTGTCCGCCGACTTCGCCCGCCTCGGTGCCGAGATCGACGCCGTCGGCGGCCCCGAGGGCGCCGACTGGGTGCACGTGGACGTCATGGACAACCACTTCGTGCCCAATCTCACGCTCGGTCTGCCGGTGGTGCAGAGCCTGCTCACGGCGACGACCATCCCGCTCGACTGTCACCTGATGATCGACGAGCCCGGCCGCTGGGCGCCGCCCTACGCCGAGGCCGGGGCCCACAACGTGACCTTCCACGCCGAGGCGACCGACGACCCGGTCGCCGTCGCCAAGGACATTCGCGCCGCGGGCGGCAAGGCGGGCCTCGCGATCAAGCCCGGCACCGCCTTCGAGCCCTACATCGAGGTCCTCAAGAGCTTCGACACACTGCTGGTGATGAGCGTCGAGCCCGGCTTCGGTGGTCAGTCCTTCATCGCCGACGTTCTCGATAAGGCCCGTGCCGCGCGCAAGCTGGTCGACTCGGACGAGCTGAAACTGCTCGTCGAGATCGACGGAGGTATCAACGCCGACACAATCGAGCAGGCCGCCGCCGCCGGCGTCGACTGCTTCGTGGCCGGATCCGCTGTGTACAACGCCGCCGACCCGGCCGAGGCCGTACGCAAGCTGCGCGCCCAGGCCGCCGCGACGCCCCGGGTGTGACGCGGCCGGTGGACATCGATGCCGCGCTGACACTCGCCATCGAGGAATCGGTGGCAGCACGCGGCGTGAGCACGCCCAATCCGCCGGTCGGTGCCGTCATCCTGGCCGCCGACGGCACCGTCGCCGGACGGGGACGCACCGCACCGGCCGGCGGGCCGCACGCCGAGGTGGTCGCGCTCGCCGAGGCCGGCGATGCCGCACGCGGTGGCACCGCGGTGGTCACCCTCGAACCGTGCGATCACACCGGTCGCACCGGCCCCTGTACGCAGGCGCTGATCGCCGCCGGGATCGCCCGTGTCGCCTATGCCGCGGCCGACCCGAACCCGGTGGCCGCCGGGGGAGCGGCCACTCTGCGCTCCGCCGGGCTCGATGTGACCCATCTCGGCGTCGAACCCTGGCCGTTGACCGAATGGCTGTTCCGCCAGCGCCACGGGAGACCGATGGTCACCGTGAAGCTCGCCGCCACCGTGGACGGCAGGATCGCCGCGCCCGACGGCACGAGTCAGTGGATCACCGGGCCCGCCGCCCGGGCTCGCGTGCACGCCGAGCGGGCGCAGCTCGACGCGATCATCGTGGGCACCGGCACCGTCGCAGTCGACGATCCCGCGCTCACAGCACGCCGTCCCGACGGCTCGCTGTATCGGCATCAGCCGAATCGCATCGTGATCGGCGATCGCGAAGTTTCCTCCGGCGCAAAGATCTTCGCCGCACCCGGCAAGGTTGTCCGGGTGCACGGCCACGATCCGCGCGCCGCGCTCGCCGCCGCCGCAGACGCGGTCCACGTACAGGTCGAAGGCGGCTCCACCGTGATCGGCGCGTTCCTCGCCGCGGGGCTCGTCGACCGGGTGCAGGCGTACATCGCGCCGGTGTTGTTGGGAGCCGGTCTCGCCGCCCTCTCGGTGCCCGGCATCGGCACACTGGGCGATGCACTCCGCATGCGGTTGGACTCCGTGGAGCGGCTCGGCGACGACGTCCTGCTCACGCTGCTGCGCTGACCTGGAACGCTTCCCTTTCGCGCGTGCTGAACCCAACACTTGGGGCCGCGCCGAACGAGTGCTACCTTCGGAAGCGGAAGTTCTCAGGGCGGGGTGCGATTCCCCACCGGCGGTGATGGACTCCGGGCGATCCCGGTGTTCGAGCCCGCGAGCGCCCCACCGCGAGGCGGGGGTCAGCAGATTCCGGTGTGACTCCGGAGCCGACGGTCATAGTCCGGATGAAAGAGAACGACGCGGGCCGTCCCGCGTGCGTGGTGTCGCCCTGAGCCGAACCGGCAGGAGCGGCAGATGTTCACCGGCATCGTCGAAGAACTGGGCGTGATCACAGCCCGCGACGACCTCCCCGATGCGGCCCGATTCACCGTTCGTGGCGACCTGGTCACCTCCGATGCCAAGCACGGCGACTCCATCGCGGTCAACGGTGTGTGCCTGACGGTCGTCACGGTCGAGGGCGGCGCGTTCACCGCGGACGTCATGGAGGAGTCCCTCCGCCGCAGCTCGCTGAGCAAACTCGGCCCGGGCGATCGTGTGAACCTCGAACGGGCCGCGGCTGTGAATTCCCGGCTCGGCGGCCATATCGTGCAGGGCCACGTGGACGGCACGGGCCATGTGATCAGTCTCAGCCCGTCCGAGCACTGGACCGTGGTACGCCTGGCCCTGCCCACCGCACTCGCCCGCTACGTTGTCGAAAAGGGATCCATCACGATCGACGGCGTCTCCCTCACCGTCTCCGCGCTCGGTCGCGGCGTCCCCGGCGACGACGCGCAGCACTGGTTCGAGGTCTCGTTGATCCCCACCACGCTGGAATTGACCAACCTGGGCGGGGCCGAACCGGGCACCATCGTCAACCTCGAAGTGGACATCGTCGCGAAGTACGTCGAGCGTCTCGTGACGCTCAAGGAGGAGAAGTAGCCATGACCAGGTTCGATTCCATCGAGCGCGCCATCGAGGACATCGCCGCCGGCAAGGCCGTCGTGGTGGTCGACGACGAAGACCGCGAGAACGAGGGTGACCTCATCTTCGCCGCCGAGAAGGCGACGCCCGAGTTGGTGGCCTTCATGGTCCGCTACACCTCGGGCTACCTGTGCGTGCCGCTCGACGGTGCCACATGCGACAAGCTCGGCTTGCCTCCGATGTACGCCACCAACCAGGACAAGCACGGCACCGCGTACACCGTGACGGTGGACGCGAAGGCCGGTGTGGGTACCGGTATCTCGGCCGCCGATCGGGCCACCACCATGCTCAAGTTGGCCGATCCGGACTCGACGGTCGACGACTTCACCCGTCCCGGTCACGTGGTGCCGTTGCGCGCCAAGGAGGGTGGTGTGCTGCGCCGCCCCGGTCACACCGAGGCCGCGGTCGACCTCGCGACCATGGCGGGCCTCGCGCCCGCCGGCGTGATCTGCGAGATCGTCTCCGAGAAGGACCCCGGGGGGATGGCGCAGACCGACGAGCTGCGCGTGTTCGCCGACGACCACGACCTCGCGCTGATCTCCATCGCCGACTTGATCGCCTGGCGGCGCAAGCACGAGAAGCACGTCGTCCAGGTGGCATCCGCCCGCATCCCGACGGCGCACGGCGATTTCCAGGCCGTGGGCTACACCTCGATCCACGACGATGTCGAGCACGTCGCGCTGGTCAAGGGCGACATCACCGCCGACGGCGGCGCCGACGTCCTGGTCCGTGTGCACAGTGAATGCCTCACCGGCGATGTCTTCGGCTCGCTGCGCTGCGATTGCGGCCCGCAGTTGGACGCGGCCATGGAGATGGTGGCCCAGGAGGGCCGCGGCGTGGTGCTGTACATGCGCGGTCACGAGGGCCGGGGCATCGGTCTGATGCACAAGCTGCAGGCGTACCAGCTCCAGGACGGTGGCGCCGACACCGTCGACGCGAATCTCCAGCTCGGTCTGCCGGCCGACGCTCGCGACTACGGTCTCGGCGCGCAGATCCTGGTGGACCTCGGCATCACGTCGATGCGCCTGCTCACCAACAACCCGGCCAAGCGGGTCGGTCTGGACGGCTACGGCTTGCAGATCACCGAACGTGTCCCCATGCCGCTGCGCGCGAACGCCGAGAACATCCACTACCTGCGCACCAAGCGCGACAGGATGGGGCACGATATGCGCGACCTCGACCACTTCGACCAGGGAGGAACCGCATGAGCGGGACCGGCATCCCCGACATCACCCTGGACGGTGCGGGCGACCTGAAGCTGGCGATCGTCGCCTCCCGGTGGCACGACACGGTGTGTGAGGCGCTGCTGGCCGGTGCCCGCCGCACCGCCGAGGCCGCGGGCGTGCGGCACATCACCGTCGAGCGCGTCGCAGGCGCGGTGGAACTGCCGGTCGTGGCGCAGGAGCTGACCAAGACGCATGACGCCGTGGTCGCGCTCGGCGTAGTGATCCGCGGCGGTACACCGCATTTCGAGTACGTCTGCGATGCGCTCACCGCGGGCCTGCTCCGGGTCTCCCTCGACGCCGGCATCCCCGTCGGCAACGGCGTGCTCACCACGAACACCGAGGCCGAGGCCCTCGACCGGGCCGGTCTTCCGGGCTCCGCCGAGGACAAGGGCGAGCAGGCCGCCTCCGCGGCCCTCGACACCGCCCTCACCCTGCGCAGGCTGAGGTCGGTGTAGCGGTTCCGTAGAATCGGACGCGTGATGACCGACGCCACCACGCAGCCCACGTTCGAGGCCCGCCCGCGCAAGATCAAGGTGTACGCCTGGACGATCGCGATCGTGCTGATCGTGGGGCACGGCACCGTCGGATTCCTGCTGACCACGGGCGGCGATACCGGGCCCCTGTTCCGGCCCGACGACAAGGTCGGCATGGCCCTGATCGGCCTGATCCTCGCGGGCGGCGCGCTGCTGTTCACCCGTCCCCGGCTCCGCATCGGGCCCGACGGAGTATCCGTGCGCAACCTGTTGAACGAGAACACCTACCCGTGGGATCTCGTGCGAGGAATCAGCTTCCCCGACGGCTCGGCATTCGCTCGCCTCGATCTGCCGCAGGACGAGTTCGTCGCGATCTGGGCCATCCAGGCGCGCGACGGGGAGTACGCGGTGCAGGCCAGCGCCCGCGCCCGCGAACTCGTCGACATCTACACAGGGCGCTGACCTACTTCTCGATCGTGCCCTGCCGACCGTGCAGCAGCGTGACGATCTGCGCGAGCTGTCCCTCCTGCGCCTTGGTGCGCGCGAAGCTGGTGAGGTTGAGCAGCGGAGTGAACCGCTTGCGCGCGATGCCCTTGGCGTAGCTGAATTCGCGGAGCCCGTCCGCGCCGTGGATGCGGCCGAAGCCGGAGTCGCCCACGCCGCCGAACGGCAGGTTCGGCACACCCGCGAAGGTGATGATGCCGTTCACCGAGGCCATACCCGACCGGATCTTGTCGGCGAGCTCCATTCCGCGGGCCTTCGAGAAGACCGTCGCCGCCAGGCCGTAGCGGGTGGCGTTCGCCTTCTCCACCGCCTCGTCCATCGACTCCACCTTCGCGACCGTCACGGTGGGGCCGAAGGTCTCCTCGGTGACCGCGATCGAATCCTCCGGGACGTCGACGAGCACCGTCGGCTGGACGAACCGCTCGCCGACCGCATCGGCACCGCCGACCAGCGCTCGCCCGCCGCGGGCGAGGGCGTCGTCGATGTGCGACTTGATGATCGGTAGCTGGCTGGGCATGGTGATCGGGCCGATCTTGGAATCGTCCGAAGCGTTCGCGGTGACCTCGCGGGCCTTCGCGACGAGCTTGTCCAGGAACGGGTCGTAGACGTCCTTGTGCACGTAGACCCGCTCGACGCCGACGCAGGTCTGACCGGCGTTGGCGAAGGCGCCCCACGCGGCGGCGTCGGCAGCGGCCTCGAGATCGGCGTCCCGGTCCACCAGGAAGGCGTCCTTGCCGCCGGCCTCGATCACCACCGGCGTCAATGTCTCGGCGCACGCGGCCATGACCTTCTTGCCGGTATTGGTCGACCCGGTGAAGGCGAGCTTGCCCACGCCGGAGGTGCACAGCGCGTTGCCGGTCTCGCCGAAGCCCGTCACCGTCTGCAAAACCGGGCGGCCCACGGCCTCCTCGAAGGTGCGGGCGAGCCAGACCCCCACACCGGGCGTGTACTCGGACGGCTTGAAGACGACGGCATTACCCGCGGCCAAGGCGTAGGCGATCGAGCCCATGGGGGTGAAGACGGGGTAGTTCCACGGTCCGATCACGCCGACCACGCCGAGCGGGTGATAGCGCACCGTCGCCGCCTGATTCGCCATGACCAGGCCCGACGAGACCCGCTTGGGACCGAGTACCTTCTTCGCGTGCGAAGCGGCGTAGCCGAGGTGGTCGATGCCGAGCGCGGCTTCGAGCAGGGCATCGCCGTGGGGTTTGCCGGTCTCGTCGTGGACGATCTGCGCCAACTGGTTGATCCGGCGGGTGATGACGCCCTTCCATTTGTTCAGTTGGTGCTTGCGCCCCTCGAAGCCGAGTTCCTGCCACCAGTCGGCCTGTTCGCGGGCTCGGGCGACCACGGCGTGGACGTGGTCAGCCGAGTGGATCGGGTAGCTGGCGACGACATCGCCCGTGCGCGGGTTCAGTGAATCGAACGTCTTGGTCTCTGCTGCGGTCATGCTGACCTCCTGATCTCGTCGGCCGCCTTCTCGGCGATCATGATGGTGGGAGCGTTGGTGTTTCCGCGGGTGATCATCGGCATCACCGAGGCGTCGACCACCCGCAGACCCTCGGTGCCGCGGACCCGGAGCTGAGAATCGACCACGGCACCCTCTCCGGACCCCATGGCACAGGTGCCCACCGGGTGGAACAGCGTTTGCGCGTACTGCCGGATGTGTGCCAGGTAGTCGTCCTCGGTCGGCTTCTCGGGAAGGTGCCAGGGCTTGCCGAGATACCGCGCGAGCGGACCTTGCTGGCACAGCTCGAACGCTGCACGAGTGCCCACGAGCATCGCCTCCAGATCCTCCGGCGCCTCGAAGTAGTTGGGCTCCAAGGACGGATGCCAGTCCGGGTTCGCCGAACGCAGTCGGAGTCGGCCGCGGCTGGCTACGTTCACCAGCGTGGGGCCGCACACGAGGCCGCGAGCGGTGGGCTCGTGCAGCATGTTGTCGTAGAAGCCCGAGGCCATGACGTGGTACTGAAGATCGGGCAGATCGAGATCCTCGCGCGAGCGAAAGAACCCGCCGGCCTCCCCCGCATTGGAGGCGAGCGGCCCCGTGCCCCGGATCTTCCAGCGCAGCAGGTTCTTCAGGTTCTGCGCTTCCATCAGATCGGTGCTGCCGTGAGTATCGAAGATCACCGGCACGATCGGATGGTCATGCAGGTTCTCTCCCACCCCGGGCAGTGCCACCCGCACGTCGATCCCGTGCTCGGCCAGGTGTTCGGCGGGGCCGATACCCGAGAGCATCAGCAGCTGCGGTGAATTCACCGTGCCACCGGACAGGATCACCTCCTTGCGCGCTCGCGCGGAGTGCTCGGAACCGCCCTGCGCGAAGGTGATCCCGCAGGCGCGATCGCCGTCGAAGTCGATGTGCCGGGCCGTGGCGCCGAGTGCCACCGTGAGATTCGGGCGGCTGCGTGCGGGTTCGATGTATGCCTTGTCCGTAGACCAGCGCCGTCCTCCCTTGCACGTCACCTGGTAGCGGCCGGCGCCGTCCTGGGTGGCGCCGTTGAAGTCGCCGTTGCGGGCCAAGCCGAAGGACACCGCGCTGTCGACCCATGCGTCCACCAGGGGGTGGGTGTAGACCCGGTCCTCGACGTTGAGCGGGCCGCTGGTGCCGTGGTACCGATCGCCCAGGCTGGTGTTGCCCTCGGCCTTCGTGAAGTAGGGGAGCACCTCGTCGTACGACCATCCGTCGGCACCGAAGTCGTTCGCCCACGCGTTGTAGTCGCTGTGGTTGCCGCGGATGTAGATCATCGCGTTCATCGACGAACAGCCGCCCAGCGCCTTCATCCGCGGCCAGTAGGTGGTGCGATCGTCGAGGTGTTTCTGGGGGGTGGTGGTGTAGTTCCAATCCCACTTGGTCTTGAACAGCGAGGCGAAGGCCAGTGGGATCTGGATCTCGTCGGCGTCGGCCTCGCCGCCCGCTTCCAGGAGTAGCACGCTCGTACCGGGATCTTCGGTGAGCCGCGCGGCCACGACGGCTCCCGCGCTGCCCGCCCCCACCACGATGTAGTCGTATTCGTCCGACGCCACCTGTGCTCCTCGCCTCGTTCAGGTCACCTGCCCCGAACGTACCCGCCCGGACGAGGTGGATCCGGGCGAATCGGCGAGTTCTCAGGCGCCCGACGGCACCGTCGGGCCGTCGTTAGGCGACCGCGGGGGCGAGGCGCTTGATCATCGGGGTGAGCAGGGCGACGGCCAGTCCCACGCCGATCGCGACACCGCCGAGGACGATGAAGTACGGTGCCTCGTTGCTCTGATCGTAGAACGTGGCGAGCCGGCCGGCGAGGGCGGAACCGAGACTGATCGACAGGAAGTTCAACGCCACCATCTGCGACGGGAAGGCGCGCGGCGCCAGCTTCGTCGACACGCTCAGGCCCACCGGCGAGATGCACAGTTCGGCGAGGGCGAAGATGAGCATGATGCCCAGCAGGCCGATCAGCGGCGCGGTGTTCGCGCCGGGCGGCATCAGCAGGAAGGCGAGGAAGGCCACGCCGATCCCGGCGGTGCCGATCGCGAACTTGATCGGGGTGCTCGGCTGGCGCGGGCCGAGCTTGGTCCACATCGCCGCGAAGATCGGCGCGAAGATCAGCACGTACACCGGGTCGACCGACTGCACCCACGACGCGGGGAACTCCCAGCCCAGCAGATTGCGGTTCAGGCGGTCGTCGGCGTACACCGCGACGAACGAGAACAACTGTTGGAACAGGGCCCAGAACGCGACCTGCGATAGGAACAGCGGGATGAAGGCGAGGATGCCGTTGCGCTCCTCGCCGGTGACCCGCTTGCTGCTGAGCAGGAAGGCGAAGTAGGCGATCGACATCGCGATCACGGCGATGATCACCGCATCGACGAGGTTGCCCGGCGTGATGATCCCGGTCCCGATCAACACGGCCACGACGGCCAGGGCCACCGCGAGGCCGATTGCCACGGTCTGGATCTCTTTGGGCGATGCCGGGTTCGGCACGATCTGGCTGATCCGGGGTAGCATCTTTCGGGTGAGCGCGTACTGAGTCAGGCCCAGCGCCATACCCACCGCGGCCAATCCGAAGCCCCAATGGAAGCCAGCCGAATCCTGCAGGTAGCCGGTGAGCAAGGGGCCCACGAAGGCGCCCAGATTGATGCCCATGTAGAACAGCGAGAAGCCGGCATCGCGGCGGGTGTCGCCCGGCGGGTACAGATCGCCGACCACCTTGGTGGCATTGCCCTTCACGCCGCCCGAGCCGATCGCCACGCAGACCAGGCCGACGATCACGCCGCTCGCGCCCGGGAGCACCGCGAGCGCGATGTGTCCGGCCATCACCAGGATCGCGGAGTAGAACAGGGTGCGTTCCGCGCCCAGCAAGCGGTCGGAGACCCAGCCGCCGGCGATGGTGGAGAGATAGACGAAGCCGCTGTAGGCGCCGACGATGCCGAGCGCGACGCTCTGGTCGTAGCCGAGGCCGCCGTCGGAGGCGGAGTAGTACAGGTAGTAGGCGAGGATCGCTTGCATCCCGTAGAAGGAGAAGCGCTCCCACATCTCGACGCCGAACAGGTTCACCAGGGGCCAGGGGTGTCCGAAGAACCTGGTGTCAGGTTTGTAACCGGGGGTTGTGGTCATCGGTCGATGAAATCATGAACCGACCGCCGCCGTGTGCTCAGCGCAGCAGGTTGGTGCGGGAGACCTGTTCGCGCAGGAAGTGGAACTGGGTGTCGAGGCTGGCTTGGAGGTCGCGCAGTTCGTCCGCGTGCTGCTGGTACCGGCGGGCATCGGCTTCGTTGCCGATGGCATCGCGGTAGAGCTGGTCGAGCAGTTCGCGGTGCGCGCTGGTGTTGGTCCGGTCGAGCAACTGTAGGTCGTGCAGAAGGCGCTCGACGGGGCGTAGCTCGCCCAGGTACTCAGCGAGGGCGGCGACGTGGTCGCGGAGCGCGTTCTCTGCCATGCGAGCGGCGGTGGCGTATTCGTCGAGGTGTTCGGCGAGGACCGGGGTGACGGTCGATTCGCCCGACGGTCGCGGAGTGTCGGTGCGCAGCTTCCATACGCGGTAGGCACGGTGGCTGATGTCGTGCAGCGTCGCGTCGAGATTGATGCGCACGCGGTGCTGGTCGAGGATCGGGTTGTTCCACGCGGGGGAGCGGCGGATCTCCTCGCTGATGAGGACGGCGAGCCCGAGGAGGCGGGTCTCCACGCGCGTGTTCCCCGGTTCGGCCTCGGGGTTGTAGGCGGGGGTGCGGTCGGCCTGGAAGGGCCACGGGTTCGCCGCGAGCCGTGCCTGCTCCGTAGCCGCGAAGGTCTTCTTGTGTTGCACGCTCTGCCAGATGCGCAGGCCACCGAGCCCGCCGCCGGTGAGCAGGAGCAGTAGGAAGCCGAACTCCATGGAACCGATCGCCGTTCCCATGATGAACAGCGCGACTCCCAGCGCGACCCACATCCCGGCGGGGAATCCCCACGGCGTGGCGGTGGGACGGAGCGACGCGAGGTATGCCGGGTTGTTGCTCGCGGTATAGCGGCGGTAGGCGTCGTCGATGGCGGCCGGGCGGATGCCCTCCAAGTACGCCGAGGCATCGCGCGCGGCGACCTGTGCCATCTCGCGTCCGACCACCACCGCGTCCGCCGCCGACGTGACGCGGACGGCGATATCTTTGGGAACGGTCTCCGCCATCGCAATCCCCTCTGGTCTCTACTGCGAATGTACCGGGGCGCGGTCCCAGGGGGTCGGCTCAATGGTCGGCCCGTTCGGTATCGTCTGGTCAGCGGTTCGACGGAACTCTCGCTCAGGGCAGATCCCCTCCGCACGATTATTCGTGCTGTTCAGGGGGATGTTGCGTGACGTTGCTGCGGGTCACCGCGAACCGACTGTTGGAGGAGTACACCTCGCAGTCACTCGTGGAGAGCTTGCTGGAGCGCATGTTGTTCGAACGTGGAGTGACAGTCGCCGAGGCGGAGCAGCGTTCCTGGTCGAATAGCCTGCCCAAGCTGGCCGCAGACCTCCGGCAGGGCGGACTCGGTGGCGTCGAGATGCTCATCGAGTACAAGCTTCCCCTCTCATCCCGCCGCGCTGACGTCGTGCTCGCAGGCATCCATCCGCACACCGGCGAACCGTCCTATGTCGTGGTCGAGTTGAAGCAGTGGTCGTCCGCTACCGCGTTTGAGGGTGACATTCGAATGGTGAGCGTGCCGCACCTGGGCGGTCCGGTTTTGCACCCGGTCGCACAGGTGGCCGGCTACTGCCAGTACATCGGTGACTTCGCGCGCTCGCTTCGCGACCAGGAGGATCCGCTGGCGGGTGTCGCGTATCTGCACAATGTGACACAGCGGGGTGCGATCGAGGACCTGATCGACTTCCCGGTGACGAATGCGGGCCGAATGTTCACCGGTGCCGAGACGGACCGGCTGCTTGACTTTCTGCGCACTCGGCTCGCCCCGGATGCTCACCCAGGGCCAGCGGCCGATGCGTTGTTGAACTCCCCGGCGGCGCCGTCACAGCAGCTCCTGGCAGTCGCGGCGGAAGAGGTACGCGAGCGCCAGGTCTTTCACCTGCTGGGGAATCAGAAGCTCGCTGTTGACTTGGTGCTGCACGATGTGGAACGAGCGCGCGCAGCTGATACGAAGCGAGTGATAGTCGTGACCGGTGGCCCCGGTAGTGGCAAGAGCGCAATCGCTCTCGCTTTGCTCGGTGACCTCGCTCGGCAAGGGCGGACGGTACTGCACGCCACGGGATCTCGTTCCTTCACTACGACCCTGCGGCAGGTGGCGGGTGAACGCGCGCCGCGTGTCAAGGCGATGTTCAAGTACTTCAATCAGTTCGTCGCTGCAGAGCGGAACGGCCTCGACGTGCTGATTCTCGACGAGGCGCACAGGATCCGGGAGACTTCTGCGAACCGGTTCACCAAAGCGATGAACAGGACTGGCAGACCCCAAGTCGATGAGCTGATCGCCGCCGCGCGGGTTCCGCTGTTCCTCTTGGACGAGCACCAGGTGGTCCGCCCTGGGGAGTTGGGTTCTCTTCCACAGATCCGTGCCTACGCCGCATCGCTCGGACTCGAGACGATACATATCCACTTGGATGACCAGTTCCGTTGCGGCGGAAGCGAGCGGTACGTCGAGTGGGTCCTCGACCTGGTGGGTCTGTCAGAGAAGAAGGCGTGGACGTGGACCGGAGACGAAGGCTTCGACGTCCGGGTTGCCGAGACGCCATGGGATCTCGAACGAATGCTCGACGACAAACGCGCGGAGGGCTACTCAGCCCGGATGACAGCAGGCTACTGCTGGTCGTGGAGCGACCCGACACCCGAGAAGACTCTGGTCCCAGACGTCGAGATCGGTGACTGGGCCCGCCCGTGGAACTCCAAATCCGATCGCCGCATCGGTGACGCGCCGCCCTCGCAGCTCTGGGCGACCGACGACGGCGGATTCGGGCAGGTGGGGTGTGTATACACCGCGCAGGGATTCGAGTACGACTACAGCGGCGTAATCCTAGGCCCCGACTTCGTTTGGCGTGATGGGCGATTCGTTGTCCAGCGTGATCAGAACAAGGATCCGAGCCTGAAGTCGAAGAAGGGTCTCTCGGATCCGCGGTTCGATCTCTTGATCCGCAATACGTACAAGGTTCTGCTCACCCGCGGGATGTCTGGAACCGTTCTCTACTCCACCGATGAAGAGACTCGCGAGGCGCTCACGCGCTTCGTGCAACCGATGTAACTACCGAATAGCACGAGCTCGGCCCGACAGGCTTCCGTACAGGACACGCCTCTACCCGATGCGAACCTGGGAAGGCGCATGGGCGATGACGGCGTGGATTGTTCCAGTATCGTCAAAATATCCGGACAACCTGGCTTACGGAGTCGAGAAGGGGTATTGGGACCTTACGGTTTCCAAGGAAATCAAGCAGGGAGATGAGGTCTACTTCTGGCTCACACAGGGTGGGTCGCTCATCGGAGCCGGGTTTGCGACTTCGGATTCTCGCCCGATCGTCCGAGCAGACGGCACTCGGTTAGCGGACGTCCAGCCTCAGTGGGCGGGTAACCAGGAGTACCAGGCCAGGTTCGACTTCGAGCCGTATTCGTTGAGTCCCTTGGAGCGCCCCACGGCGGCGGACCTCTTGGTCGCGCTGGGGTTTGGCGCTACCCAGACCTCGTACTTCCATCAGGCTTTCCCGGCGGCGACAGCAGAGGGCGAGCAGTACCTCCGCAGATGTTTCGCTGCGACGGAACACGTCGACGTGAACCTTCCTCAGAGCGGTTGGTCTATCGAGGACGCCGCCGCTGAACAGAGATACGTGCTTGTGAAGCGGATTGATAGAAGTGGACAGGGACGCCTGAGAGAGGATCTCATCAAGGAATTCAGTGGGAGATGCGTCGTGAGCGGATGCGCAGTCGAAGCCGCCGTGGAAGCCGCGCACCTCGTCGAAGTTCGCGACCTCAATATCAACGACTCGTGGAACGGTGTGCTCATGCGCGCAGACATTCATCGATTGTTCGATGCCGCGCTGTTGGGTATCGACGCCGACCTGCGTGTGGTCGTGGATTCGTCGCTCGAAGGAACCGAGTACTGGTCCTTCCGTGGTCAGAAGCTGATCCTGCCCAAGGGGACGCGAAACAAGCAACGTACATCGGCTTTCGAGCGGCGCCGAGTAGCGAAGTTTCCTGCGTCGCCAGTGGGTGCCTGATAGGACGAGCGGACTGACCGGGCATCGAGCGACCCGCATTGGTGACATGCGGGCGGCCACCAGCTCCGCGAAACCGGACCGCGCACCGTCGGACATGCGGTACGCATGTCGCATGGCCGAGCGGATCCTGCCCCTACAGTCCACGATGCAAGACGAGCAGTTGTCGCTCGCGACACTGCTCAAACACGCCACCACGTGGTACGCGGACACCTCCGAGGTCGCGACCTGGACACCCGAGAAGACCACCCGGATGAGCTTCGGCGAGCTCGGCCGCGAGGCGGCGCGACTTGCCAACGCGCTGAAAGCACTCGGCGTGCAGCCGGGCGACCGGGTGGGCACCTTCCAATGGAACAACAACGAGCACATGACCGCCTACGCCGCGATCCCCGCGATGGGCGCCGTCCTGCACACCGTGAACATCCGGCTGTTCCCGAACCAGATCACTTACATCGCCAACCACGCCGAAGACCAGGTGCTCATCACCGACGGCAGCCTGATCCCGCAGCTCAACGCGGCGCTCGACGGTATGACCACGATCAAACACATCGTGGTGGTCGACGGCGATACCGGCGCGGTCGAGGCACCTTCGGGCGTACAGGTGCACGCCTACCGCGACCTGCTCGACGCCCAGCCCGATACCTACGACTGGCCCGATATCGACGAACGAGCGGCCGCCGCAGCCTGTTACACCTCGGGCACCACCGGTGATCCCAAGGGCGTCATGTACAGCCATCGCAGTATCTGGCTGCATTCCACCTCGGTGTGCGCGAGCTACGGTCTCGGCCTCGGTCCGAACGACACCGTGCTCCCGATCGTCCCGATGTTCCACGCCATGAGCTGGGGTACGCCGTTCGGTGCTCTCATGTCCGGTGCCTCGCTGATCCTGCCGGACCGGTATCTGCAACCCGAACCGATGACGCGCCTTCTCGCCGAGGAACGTCCTACGGTATCGGCCGCCGTCCCGGCGGTATGGATCGGGATCGTCAATCATCTCGCCTCGCACCCCCAGGACATCAGTCACCTGCGCCACATCGCCTGTGGTGGTTCGGCGGTCCCGCTGAGTCTGGCCAAGACGCTCCAGGACAAGCACGGCGTGCAGATGGTGCAGGCCTGGGGGATGACCGAGACCTCGCCGATCGCGTCCATCGCCTGGCCACCGGTCGGTGTCACCGGCGACGACGCGTGGGCGTACCGGAATACGCAGGGCCGCTTCCTTCCCGGCGTCGAGGGTCGCCTCGTCGACGATCTGGGCGAGCCCGTTCCCAATGACGGGGAATCGCTCGGCGAGGTTCAGGTCCGGGGCCCCTGGATCACGGGCCGCTATTACAGCCCCGACGGTGCCGAGCCCGTGGGACCGGAGAAGTTCGAGAACGGCTGGCTGCGCACCGGCGACATCGGCAAGCTCTCCGCCGACGGCTACGTGACTCTCGTCGACCGGTCCAAGGACGTCATCAAATCCGGCGGCGAATGGATCAGCTCCGTCGATCTCGAGAACGAGGTCATGGCGCACCCGTCCGTACTCGAGGCCGTCGCCATCGGTGTGCCCGACCCGAAATGGGACGAGCGCCCCCTCGTCGCGGTGGTCCTGCAACCTGGACACACGGTGACCGTGGCCGAGCTCCGTGAGCACCTCGCCGGCAGGTTCGCCAAGTGGCAGATCCCGGACAACTGGTCGTTCATCGCCGAGGTCCCCAAGACCTCCGTCGGCAAATTCGATAAGAAGGTACTGCGCGCGCAGCACG
This sequence comes from Tsukamurella paurometabola DSM 20162, assembly GCF_000092225.1. NCBI lineage: Bacteria > Bacillati > Actinomycetota > Actinomycetes > Mycobacteriales > Tsukamurellaceae > Tsukamurella > Tsukamurella paurometabola. The sequence goes on along the minus strand of NC_014158.1, from coordinate 2,645,388 downwards.
CGGACGGCGATCTCGACGTGCTCACCGACTGAGGCCGCCAGCCGATCCTCAGCCCCTTCGCCGCCGACACCCAGCAACGGCGGCGAGGGTGAAGGCATGAACAGAATGCAGAAGATGATCGGTTCCACCCTCCTCGGCGTCACCGTGATCGGCGGTGCCGGCTCGCTCGGCGCGGGCCTGGCCTCGGCGGCGCCCAACCAGCCGAGCAGCCCGACGACGAACGCCCACCAGCCCGATCGGGCCGCCGCGAAGCCGAATCCCAAGCCTGCGCCGAACCAGGCGCCGCAACGGGCGAAGCCCCAGGCTAACGGGCAGAACCCCGACTGGCGGCCCGGGCCCGTCTTCCACCAGGGAGCGTGGCGCACGCCGATCTGGGATGCGAACAAGAAGCACTGGGGGTTCTGGCTCGGACCGGTCTGGGTCCCGGTCGGCTGACCCCGCCCGCGACCGAACCTGTCGGCCACCCGTCCTACGCTGGACGGGTGGCCGACCCGCAGAGTTACCGTCCCGCACCGGGGACGATCCCCACCCAGCCCGGTGTGTACAAGTTCCGGGACAAGCATGGCCGCGTGATCTACGTGGGCAAGGCCAAGTCGCTGCGCAGCCGCCTCAACTCGTACTTCGCCGATGTCTACGGCCTGCACCCGCGCACGTATCAGATGGTGACCACGGCTGCCTCGGTGGAGTGGACCGTCGTCAACACCGAGGTCGAGGCGCTCCAGCTGGAATACAACTGGATCAAGGAATTCGACCCCCAGTTCAACGTCCGCTATCGGGACGACAAGACCTACCCGATGTTGGCCGTGACGCTCAACGAGGAATACCCACGCCTGTACGTCTACCGCGGCCCGCGGCGCAAGGGCGTGCGCTACTTCGGCCCGTACAGCCACGCCTGGGCCATCCGCGAAACGCTCGATCTGTTGTTGCGGGTATTCCCCGCCCGTACGTGCTCGGCCGGAGTGTTCAAGCGACACAACCAGATGGGCCGGCCCTGCCTGCTGGGCTACATCGACAAGTGCTCGGCGCCGTGCATCGGGCGGGTCACCGCCGCCGAGCACCGGCAGATCGTCGACGACTTCTGCGACTTCCTCGCGGGTAAGACGGACAACCTGATCAAGCAGCTGGAGAACGACATGCTGGCTGCGTCCGAGGAACTCGACTTCGAGCGCGCCGCCCGGCTCCGTGACGACGTATCCGCCCTCCGCAAGGCCGTGGAGAAGCAGGCCGTGGTGCTCGGCGACGGTACCGACGCCGACGTCATCGCCTTCTCCGCAGACGAGCTCGAGGCCGCGGTGCAGATCTTCCATGTCCGCGGCGGCCGGGTCCGCGGTCAGCGCGGCTGGGTGGTCGAGAAGCCGGGCGACGCAGAACAGAACGAGCACGCAGAGCTCGTAGAGCAGTTCCTCACGCAGTTCTACGGCGAAGAGGCCGAGCGGGCCAAGCAATCGGGCGACACCGCCGCCAATCCGGTGCCGCGCGAGGTGCTCGTTCCCGTGCTGCCGGACGATGCCGACGAGCTCCAGGATTGGCTCAGCGAGCTCCGCGGATCGCGGGTTTCGCTGCGTATTCCGCAACGCGGCGACAAGCGCACGCTGATGGAGACGGTGGAACGCAATGCCGCCGAGGCGCTGCACCAGCACAAGCTGAAGCGATCCGGCGACCTCACCGCGCGCTCCGCTGCACTGCAAGGCCTGCAGGGCGCTCTCGATCTCGACGAGGCGCCGCTGCGCATCGAGTGTGTGGACATCAGCCACATTCAGGGCTCCGACGTCGTCGCGTCGCTGGTCGTCTTCGAAGACGGACTCGCCAAGAAGTCCGACTACCGCCACTACGCCATCAAGGAGGCCGCGGGCGATGGTCACAGCGACGACGTGGCCTCGATCGCCGAGGTCACCCGGCGCCGCTTCCTTCGGCACCGCGCGGATGCACACCAGGAGGCCGGTGACTCAGGAGCCGGCGTCGCCGCGAGTGACAACGGGGGAGATCTCGCCGCGAGTGACAACGGGGGCGACCTCGCCCCGGAAGCCGCCATCGACCCGCAGACCGGTCGCCCCCGCCGGTTTGCGTACCCGCCGAATCTGTACGTGGTCGACGGTGGCCCACCACAAGCCGCGGCCGCCCAAGCCGTGCTCGACGACCTCGGCGTCACGGACGTGGCCGTGGTCGGACTCGCCAAGCGTCTCGAAGAGGTGTGGGTGCCCGGGGAGGACGATCCGGTGATCCTGCCCCGCAGCTCCGACGCCTTGTTCCTGTTGCAGCGCGTGCGCGATGAGGCGCACCGGTTCGCCATCGGCTTCCACCGCACCAAGCGTTCGAAACGGATGACCAGTAGTGCCCTCGATTCCATTCCGGGACTCGGTGATACCCGCAAAGCCGCTTTGATCCGTCATTTCGGGTCGGTCGCCAAGCTCCGCGCCGCGAGCCTGGAGGAGATCGTCGAAGTACCCGGGATCGGGCTCACCACGGCGCGCACGGTGCTGGACGCGCTGCGCGTCGCCGACGGCGCGTGAACGTCACCGAGGTCGTGGCGCAGGTCGCGCCGGTCCTGATCTTCCTGCTCGCGATCACCGTGGTCGCCGAGATCGCCGAGACCGCGGGAGTCTTCGATGCGGCCGGTGCGCTGGCCGCAAGGCTGGGCCGCGGTCGCGTCGTGCTGATGTGGTTATGGGTGGTCGCTGCCGCGTGCCTTGCGACCATCACCCTCAGCCTGGACACGACGGCCGTGCTCGTGACCCCGGTGGTGCTGGCGATGGCGAAGCGACTCGGTATTGCACCGCTGCCTTTCGCCATGACAACGGTGTGGCTTGCGAACACGGCATCGCTGCTGTTGCCGGTGTCCAACCTCACCAACCTGCTCGCCGTGTACCACCTGTCCGGTGGGGTACGCGCCTACCTGGCGCTGTCCTGGCGTCCTGCGCTCGTCGCGATGGCGGTCACGGTGCTGGTGCTCTGGTTATTGCACCGACGAGAGCTGCGGGGAAGATACGAGTCGCCCGCTCGTACCGCGCCCGGCGATCCCGTGCTGTTCCGCATCGCAGCGGGCGTGTGCCTCGCGCTGGGACCGGTGTTCGCACTCGGAGTGCCACCGGCCGTCGCGGCGGTGATCGCGGCAGCGATCCTCCTCGCGGCGCTGGCGATCCGTGCGCCGGACCGCCTGCGGTCGATCGAGGTGCCCTGGCGCATGGTGCTGATCCTCGCGGCGGTGTTCGCGGCGGTGCAGGTCGCGCTGGCGGCGGGTCTGGAGACCGTATTGCGCGGGGTGGCCGGCGCGGGCACGGAACCAGGCGAGCTGTTGCGGCTCGCCGGCGTCGGAGCCCTGACCGCCAACGCGGTCAACAATCTGCCCGCCTACCTCGCCCTCGAACCCGCGGCAGCCGCCGAACCGCTGCGGCTGATGGCCCTGCTCATCGGTGTGGGTGTGGCACCCGTCGTCACCCTCTGGGCGTCGTTGGCCACCCTGCTATGGCGGCAGCGGTGCGACCGCGCCGGGGTGCACGTGTCCGCTCGGCGATTCGCCGCCGAAGGGCTGGTGCTCGCGGTGCCGGCGACAGTGATCGCAGTGCTGGTCCTGTAGGGGTCAGCGGTACACCAGAAGGGGGACGGTGGCCGGATCGATCGCATTCGGCGGTCGCGGACCTTCGTACCAATAGCCGAGCCGATCGAGCATGGCCAACTCGGTGACCCTGCCGAAATCACCGTCGTCGGGTGCCGCCTCGTGCTCGAAGGGCAGCACCGCACCGTCGTCGACGAAGACCTCACCGTCGCCGCCCGCGTACGCCCGGGTCAGTCTGGCGTCCCGCCAGAAGGCGAAGGCTCCCATGTTCACCGTCGACTGCAGTGCGAAGACGTCGATCTCGTGCTCCGCGATCAGCGCGCGCCCCCACGCCGGCGGGTTGCCCTCGATCCATTCGCAAGCCCCCTGATAAGCCACGATCGTGATGTCGCCGAACGCGCCGATCGCGATCTCGTCGACGTCGAGGTGGACGTCTGAGGCGAGATCCCCGGAACGGTGGGCCCGGCGCGATCGCCCCCAGGTTCGCTTGCCCAGGATCTCCGTCGCGAGTGTGTCCGATGCCGCGACATCCAGTTGCGGAAGATCTTTCAACCGTGTCGCCGGGTCAGCCATCGACGCGACGAGAAAGGTGCACTTCATTCCCATGCGCCGACGCTAGGAGCCGTGACTTATGAGCTTCTTGGTGGCGACCAGCGTCACCGGTACATCAGCAGCGGTACGGTCGCCGGGTCGAAGCCGTCGGTGGAGGGCGGCCCTTCGTAGCTGAAGCCCAACCGGTCCAGGAGGGCGTTCTCGGCGATCCATTCGTAGCCGTGCTCGGCAACATCGAGATCCCGCTCGAACGGGAGCCGCGAACCCTGATCGATGATCGCCTCGCCCTCCGCGCCGGCGAAGGCCCGGATCGGGGTGCTGTTGCGCCAGAACGCGAAACCGCCCATGGTCACAACGGAGTGCAAGACGAACGCGTCGACGTCTCCGGCTTCCAACAATGCGCCGCCCCACGCGGGAACGTCCTGTTCGATCCAGGATGCGGTCTCGTCGCCGCTCACGATCACCAGCTCGCCGAAGACGCCGATTCCGGTCTCGTCGTGCGGATTCGCATCCTCGGCGAGGTTGCCGGTGCGGTAGGCGCGCCGCTTCCTGCCCCAGGTACGCGTGCCGAGGATCGCCGTCGCGAGGGAGTTCGAGGCGGCCACGTCGATCGCGGGTAGGTCGCGCAGCCGACTCGACGGGTCGCCGCTCGACGCCACCACGAACATGCACTTCGCCCCCATGGATCGACGGTAGCGCACATCGTCGTGTGGAGCGGGTCGTTAGCCTCCGCCGAGAACGATTCCTTCGCGACGCGGGTCGACACCGCCCGCGTAGACCCCGTCCTGCTTGACGATGGCCGACAGACCGGACACCTGCGGCACCATATTGAGCTGATGACCGAGTGCCCGAAGCTCGTCGGCGACCTTCGCTCCCTCCGCGCTCGACACCGCCGGATGCTCGGTGCCCAGGTTCGTCTTCGGCGAATTCGCCGCCCCGAAGTTCGCCATGGACACCGCCTGTTGCGGGTTGAGCTTCCAATCCGTGAGCCCGATGATCGTCTTGATCACGTACTGAATGATCACCGCACCGCCGGGGGAGCCGAGGGCGCCGAGCACCTCGCCGCGCCGGCCGTCTGAACCGCGCGCGAACAGGAGGGTCGGTGACATCGAGCTGCGCGGGCGCTTGTTCGCCTCCACCCGGTTGGCCACCGGGGCGCCGGTGGAATCGACCGGCTCCGCGGAGAAGTCGGTGAGCTGATTGTTCAGCAGGAAGCCGTTCGTCATGTGGTACGAACCGAACGCCGACTCGATGGTCGTCGTCATCGAGGCCACGTTCCCGTACTTGTCGAGCACCGTGATGTGACTGGTCCCGTGCTCGGGTGTGGTGGTGACGCCGGGCGTTGCCGTCGGCAGATCACCGGCCCTGGCAGTCCCCATCGACTTGTTCGGATCGATCAGCTTCGCGCGGCCCTGCAGGTACGCCGGATCGACCATGGCCGCCGGTGATCCGCCTGGGAGTGGGACGAATGCGGGGTCGGCGATGTACTTGTCGCGGTCGGCGTAGGCCAGCCGCTCGGCCTCGGAGATCAGGTGAATCGCCTTCGCGGTGGGCACCCCGCCGTCGGGCCCGGGGTCGGAGCCGCGCTGGGCCGCCGGCCCCAGGTCGGTCAGGTCGAACGAGTTGAGGATGCCGAGCGCCTGCGCCACCGTGATCCCGCCCGACGACGGCGCCGGCATACCGCACAGCTCGCGGTCGCGGTACGGGGTGCACACCGCTTCGCGGACCTGCACCTGGTAGTTCGCGAGATCCTCCAGGGTCATCGTTCCGGCGGTGCGCCCGCCAGTGGTATCGCGCACCGAATCGACGATGGACGCAGCGATTGCACCCGTGTAGAAGGCCTTCGCGCCCTCCGAGGCGACGGCGCCGAGCGTCTTCGCGTACGCGGGATTGACCAGCTTGGTTCCCGCCTTCTTCGGCGCCCCGTCGGGCTCGAGCAAGTAGCCCCGCAGATCAGCGTCGTTCGCGAAGTTCTTCGCCTCGTCGGCGATCGCGCCCGCCAAGCGGTCACTGATGTCGAAGCCGTCGTCGGCGATCCGCACCGCGGGGTCGAACAGTTCGCGCCACGACTTCTGGCCGTGTTCGCCCTGGACGGCCTCGAGGAGCCGGAGTGCACCGGGCACGCCGATCGCCCGGCCGGAGGAGCGGGCGTCCGGTTTTGGTGCGCTCTGGTCGTCGGGAGACACCCACCGCAGGTAGTTCTGATCGGCGCTCGACGGCGCGGTCTCGCGGCCGTCGTAGGCCTGGATCTTTTTCTGCTTCGCGTCGTAGTAGAGCAAGAAGGCTCCGCCCGCGATGCCCGAGGACTGAGGCTCCACGAGCCCGAGAACAGTCTGCGCGGTCACCAGGGCGTCGGCGGCCGTGCCTCCTGCGGCGAGTACCTCGCAGGCCGCACGGGTGGCGATCGGATTCGCGGTGGCCACCGAATAGTCCTTGGTATAGGTCACGGGCAGGCCGGACCGGTATCCCGACGCTCCCTCCGGTGTGGTGCTGATGTCCTTGGGACCGGTGGGCGACGCGGTCGCCGACGGTGTGAACATGGTGCCCTGCGCGCCGGTCGCGGCACATCCCTCGGCCGCCACCGCCGCGGTCGACGACGGTGCGCCGCCGGAGCCGGACGTGCCACATCCGGCGAGCACGAGCGGGACGACGAAAACGGCCGCAGCGGCGGACTTCAGGCGGGGATGCGGACCGGTCATGGGGAGCCTCCAGGCGCTCGACGATGCTGGTCAACCTAGCATCGCCGCGAGACCGGCGAAGGCTTTCCGATCAGCGCAGCGACGCGTCCGGCACCGTCGGCGGACATGCGTGACCGGGTGTGGTCGCGAGCTCGAAGTGCCACCACTCGTTGCCGAACGTGCGGCACAATCCCCAACGATACCCGTTGTCCTGCAACCACACCGCGCCCTCATACGGCCCGACGTCGACGGCATCGCCGGTCACGTGAGTGGACTCGCCGGGTGGTAGCACCCAGCGTCGCGCGGCCTCGGGTGAGCCGTATCGGTCGAGGCCGTCCAGCCATAGCCACTGCTGCTGCGCCCAGGTTCGTTTGCCCGATGTGATGGACAACGGCACACCTGCGGTGCTCGCGCTGTGGAGGGCGGCCGCATAGGCACGCGCGAGGCCAGGGGAGAGCCCGGCGGCGGTATCCGCAGTTGCCCACGGTGCCGCGGTCACTGCCATCGCCGTGCCGAGTCCGAGGCGCAGGAGTGGCCGAAGAACACGCACTGTCCGACTCTAACTCGCCGGAGTCGGGCGTCCACGGCCCTCCCGACCTCGGACACCTCCCGTCCGGGCGCATCGGTGGCTACTCTGAATCCGAACGATTCCGCCGCGCGATGAGGAGAGACGACCGTGCGCCCAACCGGGCACCAGGACACCGACACCGGAGAGCGGACCGTCGGGGAGCATCGCAGCGACGGACCCATGGACGTGCTGCTGGTGACCGGTCTGTCCGGCGCCGGGCGGGGCACCGCCGCCAAGGTGCTCGAGGACCTCGGCTGGTACGTCGCCGATAATCTGCCGCCGGCACTGATCGGCAAGATGGTCGACATCTCCCTTGCCGACGAATCCCGCATCCACCGCCTGTGCATCGTCACCGATGTGCGCAGCCGCACCTTCACGGGAGACTTCGCCGACATCCGGCGCGAACTCGCGGAGAAGGAGATCGAACCGCGCGTGTTGTTCCTCGACGCCTCGGATCAAACGCTGATCCGCCGGTTCGAGCAGGTACGCCGCAAGCATCCGCTGCAGGGAAGCGGCACCCTCGCCGAGGGGATTGCGGCGGAACGTCATATTCTGCAACCGATTCGATCGACCGCCGACCTCGTGGTCGATACTTCGAACCTGTCGGTCGCGCGCCTGCGGGAGAACATCGAGAACGCCTTCCGCACGCTGCGGTCGGGCACGGTGACGGTGACGGTCGAGTCGTTCGGATTCAAGAACGGCATCCTGCTCGATGCCGACATGGTGATGGATGTGCGCTTTCTCCCGAATCCCTTCTGGATCCCCGAACTCCGTCCGCTCAACGGTCTCACGGATGAGGTCTCGGACTACGTGCTCGGGCAGCCCGGTGCCTCCGAATTCCTGGACACCTACGCCGAACTCATCGAGCCGGTGCTCGACGGTTACCGCCGTGAGGGCAAGACCTACCTCACGATCGGCGTGGGCTGCACCGGTGGGAAGCACCGCAGCGTGGCCATGACCGAAGAATTGGTGCACCGGCTGTCCGACCGTCCGGGAATGGAAGTGCGTGCAGCGCACCGAGATCTGGGGCTCGAATGAGTGCGCTGAAGGTAGCCGCGCTGGGCGGCGGACATGGACTCTTCGCCACCCTGCGCGCGATGCGGACGCTCGATGCCGATATCACCGCGATCGTCACCGTCGCCGACGACGGCGGCTCGTCGGGCCGGTTGCGCACCGAGCTCGGCATCATCCCGCCCGGTGATCTGCGAATGGCGCTGGCAGCCCTGATGCCCGACGACGACCGCGGCGAGTTCTGGGCGGGAATCCTGCAGCACCGCTTCGGCGGTGGCGGTGCCATGGCCGGCCACCCGGTGGGCAATCTCCTGCTCGCCGGGCTGTGCGAGGTGCTCGGCGATCCGGTCGATGCGCTCGACGCGCTGGTGGACCGGTTCGGTATCGAGGGACGTGTGCTGCCGATGGTGCCCGGTCCGCTGCGGATCGAAGCGGATGTCACAGGGCTGGAGGAAGATCCGCGACTGTCCAGGGTGATTCGGGGGCAGGTCGCAGTAGCCGTTACCCCCGGACAGGTGCGCCGGGTCCGCCTACTTCCATCGCATCCGGAGGCGTGCGTCGATTCGATCGAGGCGATCCTCGGTGCCGACGTGGTCACCCTGGGGCCCGGATCCTGGTTCAGTTCAGTGATCCCCCACGTGCTCGTTCCCGAGCAACTCGATGCCCTCAAACGCACGTCGGCGCGGCGGGTGCTCATCCTCAATCTGGCGCCGGAGCCGGGAGAGACGGTGGGGTACTCGCCCGAGCGGCACCTGCACGTTTTGGCGGCGCACGCCGATGGCCTGCAATTCGACGATGTGATCGTCGATGCCGAGACGGTGCCGCCAGGACCGGAGCGTGAGCATCTGGTGCGCGCCACAGCGCTGCTCGGTGCCCGCCCGCATTTCGTCACCGTCGGCGTTCCCGGAACGCATCAGCACGACCCTGCCGCACTGGCAGCCGCGATCGGGGATGTGGCCTACAGTGAATCCTCAGGCACTCAGTAGTTAAACTCTTCTGTCTTTGTCCGCCCGCCCGATCACGTCCCCTAGGAGGAGTCCCGCCGTGGCGTTGACATCCCAGGTCAAGGATGAGCTGAGCAGGCTCTCCATCACGCAGGTGAGTTGCCGCCGCGCCGAGGTGGCCTCTCTGCTGCGCTTCGCGGGGGGACTGCACATCCAGGGCGGCAGGGTGATCGTCGAGGCGGAGGTCGATATGGGCATCATCGCTCGCCGTCTCCGCAAGGAGATCCTCGATCTCTACGGTTACAACTCCGATGTCCACGTGCTCAGCGCAGGTGGCCTCCGTAAGGCGGCCCGGTACATCGTCCGCGTGGTCAAGGACGGCGAAGCGCTCGCGCGACAGACGGGACTGCTCGATATGCGCGGGCGGCCGGTGGTGGGGCTGCCGTCGCATATCGTCGGCGGGTCCGTCGGCGATTCGGAAGCGGCGTGGCGCGGCGCCTTCCTCGCCCACGGGTCTCTGACCGAACCCGGCCGCTCCAGCGCCCTCGAGGTTTCCTGTCCCGGGCCCGAGGTGGCGCTCGCGCTCGTCGGCTGTGCTCGCCGCCTCGGCGTCACCGCGAAGGCACGCGAAGTGCGCGGCGCCGACCGCGTGGTGGTCCGCGATGGCGAGGCCATCGGCGCGCTGCTCACCCGGATGGGTGCCAACGACACCCGGTTGGTGTGGGAGGAGCGCCGGATGCGGCGCGAGGTACGCGCCACCGCCAACCGCCTCGCCAACTTCGATGACGCCAACCTGCGCCGCTCCGCCCGGGCCGCCGTCGCGGCCGCCGCGCGCGTCGAGCGGGCGCTGGAGATCCTCGGTCCCGACGTCCCCGATCACCTCGCGCAGGCCGGTTCGCTGCGGGTGCAGCACCGTCAGGCGTCCCTGGAGGAGCTCGGTCAGCTCGCCGACCCGCCGATGACCAAGGACGCCGTGGCCGGCCGCATCCGCCGCCTGCTGTCCATGGCCGACAAGCGCGCCGCCGCCGACGGTGTCCCGGATACCGAATCCGCCGTCACCGCGGACATGCTCGACGACGGAGAATGAATTGTCGATCCACTGATGTGGATATAGTCGGCGTGTGAGCGAACCCGAGTCCGGCAGCGCCAGCCGTCGTGGTTGCCTCGCGGCGGTCAGTGCGGTCGTGGCGGCGCTTCTGCTGTGGGTGCTCGTCGTATTCAGTCCAGATCTGTATGGCAGGTTCCGCGCGGGCGAGTCGGCGGCTGACCGGTGGTTGGCAGTAGCGACGGGGGCGTTCGCCGCGTTCCAGCTGTTCTTCCTGGCGACGGCCTACGGCTACGCCGCCATGGCGTCGGTACGGCGCCTGTACTGGTGCGCGCACCGCCGCAAGGCCGTCAAGCGGTGGCGGCGAATAGCCTGGGCTGCGGGAATCGGTCCCGTCCGGCGGTGGGCGGCGCTCCGGGCGGGGACCAACGCCCCGACGAAGCAATCGATCAAGCGTCTGTGGAAAGCGAGGACCCCTGCGTGGTTGGGGCGCGGGCTCTTTCTCCTCGGTTTTGCCGCCACGATCGGCGCTTGGGTGGACATGGGAGCCGATCTCGCGGACCCGCCGATCGGCATATTCGGCTTCGTGATCCTGGCGCTCGTCGTCCTCGGTGACGACCGGACGCCCAGCGTCTTCGAATCGACCACCCTCGGCAAGCACGCGCTGCGGCTCGGCCACGATCCGGACTACGTGCCCCGTCACGCCCGTACCGACTGATCCGTTCCCGGCGGGGAGCGGGACACCCGGGGAGTTCGCCCGGAAATGTCCGAAGCTAGGCGAAGAAAGTGTGACGAGCACGAAGTCCCTGCTCCCTGCCGGTGCGAATGTGCCACGCGATAGGGTGTGGTGACAGGCACACCCAGTCGAAGGAGCAGTTAAGTGACGGTTCGCGTTGGCATTAATGGTTTCGGTCGGATCGGCCGTAACTTCTTCCGCGCGGTGGCGGCCCAGAAGGCATTGGGCACCACTGATATCGAGATCGTGGCGGTCAACGACCTGACCGACAATGCCACTCTGGCTCACCTGCTGAAGTTCGATTCGATCCTCGGCCGCCTGGATGCGGACGTCACCGCCACCGGTGACGAGATTCGCGTCGGCGACCAGGTGATCAAGGCGCTCGAGGTCCGCGAGGGCCCCGCCGCTCTGCCGTGGGGCGATCTGGGCGTCGACATCGTCGTCGAGTCCACCGGAATCTTCACCGCCCGCGAGAAGGCCAAGGGTCACCTCGACGCCGGCGCGAAGAAGGTCATCATCTCGGCGCCCGCGTCGGACGAGGACATCACCATCGTGATGGGCGTCAACGACGACAAGTACGACGGCAGCCAGAACATCATCTCCAACGCCTCGTGCACCACGAACTGCCTCGGCCCGCTGGCCAAGGTCCTCAACGACGAGTTCGGCATCGTCAAGGGCCTGATGACCACGGTTCACGCGTACACCCAGGACCAGAACCTGCAGGACGCGCCGCACAAGGACATGCGCCGCGCCCGCGCCGCCGCGATCAACATCGTGCCCACCTCGACCGGTGCCGCCAAGGCGATCGGCCTGGTGCTGCCCGAGCTCAAGGGCAAGCTGGACGGATACGCCCTGCGTGTCCCGATCCCCACGGGCTCGGTCACCGACCTCACCGCGCAGCTGGCGAAGAAGGCCTCGGCCGAGGAGATCAACGCTGCCCTCAAGGCCGCTTCCGAGGGCAAGCTCAAGGGGATCCTCAAGTACTACGACGCGCCGATCGTCTCCTCGGACATCGTCACCGACCCGCACAGCTCGATCTTCGATGCCGGCCTCACCAAGGTCATCGACGATCAGGCCAAGGTCGTGTCCTGGTACGACAACGAGTGGGGCTACAGCAACCGCCTCGTCGACCTCGCCGGCCTCGTCGGCAAGTCGCTCTAAGCGGTCGTCGGCGTGAGTTCCGTTTCCACGCTCTCCGACCTCCTCGCCGAGGGCGTCGAGGGACGCACGGTACTGGTCCGTAGCGACCTGAACGTGCCCCTCGACGGTGACCGCATCACCGATGCCGGGCGCATCGTCGCGTCGGTGCCCACCATCAAGGCCCTCGCCGAGGCGGGCGCCAAGGTGATCGTCACCGCGCATCTCGGCCGCCCCAAGGGCGCACCCGATCCCGCGTTCTCCCTCGCACCGGTGGCGAAGGAACTGGGGGAGCGGCTCGGCCGCAACGTCCAGCTCGCGGGTGATGTAGTGGGCCAGGATGCGCTCGCGCGCGCCGAGGGCCTCACCGACGGTGACGTGCTGCTGCTCGAGAACGTGCGCTTCGACGCGCGCGAGACCAGCAAGGACGACGCCGAGCGGGAGGCGCTGGCGCGCGATCTCGCCGAGCTCGTCGACGTCTCCTCGCATGCCGGACCCGGTGCCTTCGTCTCCGACGGCTTCGGTGTGGTGCACCGCAAGCAGGCCTCGGTGTACGACGTGGCCAAGCTGCTCCCGGCCTACGCCGGCCAGTTGGTCGATGCCGAGGTCCGCGTCCTCGCACAACTCACCGAGAACCCGTCGCGTCCCTACGCCGTGGTGCTCGGCGGCTCGAAGGTCTCCGACAAGCTGGGCGTGATCCGGGCCCTTGCGCCGAAGGTCGACACCCTGGTGATCGGCGGCGGTATGGCGTTCACTTTCCTTGCAGCGCAGGGTTACTCGGTGGGCACCTCGCTGCTGCAGGAGGACCAGATCGACACCTGCAAGCAGCTGTTGCAGGAGTTCGGTGACGTGCTGCACCTGCCGATCGACGTGGTCGTGGCCGATAAGTTCGCCGCCGACGCCGCGTCGAAGACCGTCGCGGCCGACGCGATCGAGGATGGCTGGATGGGCCTCGACATCGGCCCCGAATCGGCCCAGCGCTTCGGCGCGGTGCTGACCGAGGCGAAGACGGTGTTCTGGAACGGTCCCATGGGCGTCTTCGAGTTCCCGGCGTTCGCCGCGGGAACCAAGGCAGTCGCCGAGGCGGTCATCAAGGCGACCAGTAACGGAGCCTTCACCGTGGTCGGCGGCGGCGATTCGGCCGCAGCCGTGCGCACCCTCGGCCTCGACGAGGACGGCTTCAGCCACATCTCCACCGGTGGTGGGGCGTCGCTGGAGTACCTCGAGGGCAAGGAGCTCCCGGGGCTCCAGGTGCTGCAGAGGGGTGACACATGAGCCGCAAGCCGCTGATCGCCGGCAACTGGAAGATGAACCTCAATCACCTCGAAGCGATCGCGGTGGTTCAGAAGCTCGCTTTCGCGTTGCCGGAGAAGTACTTCGCCAAAGTCGATGTGACGGTGATTCCGCCGTTCACCGATCTTCGCTCGGTGCAGACCGCGGTCGACGGAGACGGTCTGCTCATCACCTACGGTGCGCAGGATCTGTCTCCGCACGACTCCGGCGCGTACACCGGCGATATCTCCGGGGCCTTCCTGGCGAAGCTCGGCTGCACCTATGTGGTCGTCGGACACAGCGAGCGCCGCACCATCCACGGTGAGACCAACGAGATCGTGCTCGAGAAGACGAAGGCCGCACTGCGTCACGGCCTGACTCCGATCGTGTGCATCGGCGAGGGCCTCGACATCCGTGAGCAGGGCACGCATGTGGAGTACAACATCGAGCAGCTCAAGGGTTCGCTCGCCGGCCTCACCGCCGACGAGGTGTCGAAGATCGTGATCGCCTACGAGCCGGTCTGGGCAATCGGGACCGGTAAGGTCGCGACCCCCGCCGACGCCCAGGAGGTGTGCGCCGCAGTGCGTGCCACCATCGCGGAGATCGCGTCGGCAGAGGTGGCCGCGGGGATCCGCGTCCTGTACGGCGGCTCCGTGAGCAGTAAGAACGTCGGAGAGCTCGTCGCTCAGCCCGATGTGGACGGCGGCCTGGTCGGCGGTGCCTCGCTCAAGCCCGACGAGTTCGCGGCGCTCAGCGCGATCGCCGCCGGCGGACCGCTCTGACCGAGCGGGCGCATCGCCGGTCCGCCGGTGACACGCCCCCACTATGTAGACTGGATCCTCGTGGAAACATTGCAGCTGGTGCTGAAGATCGCCATCGTCGTGCTGAGCGTGCTTCTGGTGGTGCTCGTTCTGCTCCACCGCGGTAAGGGCGGCGGCCTGTCGTCGCTGTTCGGCGGCGGCGTCCAGTCGTCTCTCTCCGGTTCGTCGGTGGTGGAGAAGAATCTCGACCGCGTGACGATCTTCGTGGGCATCGTGTGGACCGTGTGCATCATCGGCGTCACCCTGAGCATCAAACTCAGTTCCTGACGCTCACGACTTCGAAGGCGCCGTGACCCCAGTGGGGCACGGCGCCTTCGTTTTTCCGCGGCCGGTGTGTGCCGGACCACAGTGGGCGTGCTTGAGACGATTCGTTCATACTTATCGTCATGACCAGTGAGCCCGCGCGCGCAGCAACAGAACCCCTCCGTGACGACATCCGTCTGCTCGGCGGGATCCTCGGGGACACCGTCCGCGAACAGGCCGGCGAGCGCATCTTCGACTTGGTGGAGAACGCCCGCCAGGAGTCCTTCCGGGTACGGCGCTCCGAGATCGACCGCGAGCAGCTCGCCGCGATGTTCACCGATCTGCCCACCGCCGAGGCGGTCCCGGTGATCCGGGCCCTCTCCCACTTCGCGCTCCTCGCCAACCTCGCCGAGGACCTGCATCGCGAACGCCGGCGCGCGATCCACGTGCGGGCAGGGGAGGCGCCGCAGGCCTCGTCGCTCGCGCACACCTACACGCTGCTGGAGGACGCGGGACTCGACGGGGACGCCGTCCGCGCCGCGCTCCGGCATGCACTGGTGGTACCCGTCATCACCGCGCATCCCACCGAGACCCGGCGCCGCACCGTCTTCGACACCCAGCATCGGATCACCGAGCTGATGCGGTATCGGGACCGCACTCAACTCGATCCCCGCGAGGAGGAGCAGGTGCAGGTGAATCTGCGCCGGCAGATCCTCACCCTGTGGGACACCGCCCTGGTGCGGCTGGAGCGGCTGCGGATCCAGGACGAGGTGGTCAACGGACTGCGCTACTTCGACGCGGCCTTCCTGGAGGTGATGCCGCAGATCAACCACGAGATCCGCACCCGCCTGCGCGAGTTGTACCCGGGCACCGGCCTGCTGTCCGAGCCGATTCTGCGGCCCGGCTCGTGGATCGGCGGCGACCGCGACGGCAATCCGTACGTCACCGGGGAGGTGGTCACCATGGCCTCCCGCCGGGCCGCCGCCACGGCGTTGGAGCACTACCTGCGACAGCTGCTCGAACTGGAGAAGGAATTGGCCCTCAGTCTGCGCCTGACCACCGTGTCCGACGAGTTGCTCGCCCTCGCCGAGTGGGATACCTCGCCGAAGCAGGCCGACGAGCCCTACCGTCGCGCGCTGCGGTGGATTCGCGGCCGTCTCTCCACGACCGCCGCCGACCTGCTCGACGAGCCGCTGGACGCGGGGATCGATATCGATGCTCCCCGCTACGGCGGACCGTCGGAACTGCTGGCCGATCTCGCCGTCGTGGACGCCTCCCTGCGCACCGCGGGCGACGGCCTGATCGCCGATGCGCGGCTGCAGGACCTTCGGGAAGCCTTGAACACCTTCGGTTTCCACCTGTCGGGCCTTGATATGCGGCAGAACTCGGACGTCCATGAGGAAACCATCTCCGAGCTATTCGCCTGGGCCGGCGTGCATCCCGACTACGCCTCGCTCGACGAGTCTGACCGCGTGCGCCTGCTCACCGATGAGCTGCGGCTGCGCCGCCCCCTGGTGGGGCCGGGCGCCGAATTCACCGAGCAGACCGCGAAAGAACTCGGTGTGCTCCATGCCGCCGCCGACGCGGTCGCGAACCTCGGCCCTGGTGCCGTGCCGAACTACATCATCTCGATGTGCACGTCGGTATCGGATCTGCTGGAGGCGGCAGTGCTGCTCAAAGAGGCAGGCCTGCTCCGGCCGGGAGATGGCTCCGCTGCCGACGCGGTCGCGACCTGCTCGGTGAACATCGTCCCACTGTTCGAGACCATCGAAGATCTGCAACAGGGGGCGGCGACGATGCGCGCGGCCTTCGAGGTGCCGGTGTATCGATCGCTGGTGGACGGCAAGGGCGGACTGCAGGAGATCATGCTGGGCTACAGCGACTCCAATAAGGACGGCGGCTATCTCGCGGCGAACTGGGCGCTGTACCGCGCCGAACTCGACCTCGTTGCGATGGCCCGCGACGCCGGGGTCACGCTGCGCCTGTTCCACGGTCGTGGCGGCACGGTGGGGCGCGGCGGCGGCCCCAGTTACGACGCGATCCTGGCGCAGCCGCCCGGCGCGGTCCGCGGCACGCTGCGACTGACCGAGCAGGGCGAGATCATCGCGGCGAAGTACGCAGAGCCCGCACTCGCCACCCGCAACCTGGAATCGCTGCTCGCGGCGACGCTGGAGTCCACCCTGCTCGACGTCGAGGGGCTCGGCGACGATGCGGAGGAGGCCTATGCCGTACTCGATGAACTCGCCGCTCTGGCGCGCGAGGCCTACGGCGATCTGGTGCACCGCACCGACGGTTTCGTCGAATACTTCACCACGTCGACGCCCGTCGAGGAGATCGGCTCGCTGAACATCGGGTCGCGACCCAGTTCGCGTAAGCAGACCTCGAAGATCTCGGACTTGCGGGCGATCCCCTGGGTGATGGCCTGGTCGCTCTCGCGGGTCATGCTCCCCGGCTTCTACGGCACCGGCGCCGCCATCGAGAAGTGGATCGACGGCGGTCCCTCCCGCCTGGAGCAGTTGCGTGCCTTGTACCGCCGCTGGCCGTTCTTCCAGACCGTGCTCTCGAACATGGCGCAGGTGCTGGCGAAGTCCGATCTCGGGCTGGCGGCGCGGTACGCCGAGCTGGTGCCCGATGCGGCGCTGCGTGAGCGGGTGTTCGGCAAGATCGCCGACGAGCATCGCCGCACCATCGAGATGTACTACGCGATCGCTGAGACCGACGACCTGCTCGCCGATAATCCCGCGCTCAAGCGTTCGGTGTTCAACCGGTTCCCGTATCTGGAACCGCTCAACCACTTGCAGGTGGAGCTGTTGCGCAGGTACCGCGCCGGAGACACCGATCCGCAGGTCCAGCGCGGCATCCTGCTCACCATGAACGGTCTCGCAACGGCACTCCGGAATTCGGGATAGCCATTGATCCGGCGGGTACCGTCGAGACATGACTGAGGTTGCTGTCCTGGACGATCAGGCGACGGTGCGCAAGTTCCTCGCCGACCTCGCGGACGCGCGTGTCGAAGACGCGCTCGCCGCCTTCGACGAGAACGTGGTCTACACGAACGTCGGCCTGCCGACGTTACGCGGCCGGAATCAGGCGGGGCGGGTGGTGAAGCTGCTCGCGAAACCCGGCCTGGGGTTCGGCGTCGAGCTCACCTCCAGTGCCGCCGAGGGCGGTACGGTGCTCACCGAGCGGATAGACGAGCTGCGGGTGGGACCGTTCCGGATGCGATTCTGGGTGTGCGGCAGGTTCGATGTGGTCGATGGCCGGATCGTGTTGTGGCGCGACTACTTCGATAACCTCGACGTCTTCAAGGGAATCATCCGAGGGGTGCTCGCCCTGGCGATCCCCGGTGTTCAGCGCCCGATGACACCGATCACGCGCTGACGCGCGCTCACCTCTGGGTGGTGCCCTCGGGCCCGCGGGTATCGGATATCAGCTTCGCGAAGCAGTGCGCGTTATCGAGTCCTTGGGAGCGGCACCAGCCGTTGGCAGGATCCGGTGTGTCCCAGCTCTGCCCGGCGTAGACGGGTACCCAGAAGATCTTGTTGGTGCTGAATACGGTCCAGTCCGGGCTGAAGAGCACCCGGACATCGCCGAATCGCTGGTCGAAGTAGCCGATCTCGCCGAGGATATCGGCTTCGTACCAGGTCTTCCCGTCGTCGGTCGCACCCGCGAACTTCGACGCGAGCTGTGCGACCCACCGATTGTTCAGGGTCGCCTTGGCGACCGGAAGGTCGGTGGCGGCGCGGCTCTGGAGCGCGACGCGAGGGTCGACTTGCGGGGCTGTGGTCGGCGGTGTGGTCGCTTGCGCAGCCGTCCCCGCCGTGGTCTGCGACGGTGCGGAGGCGGTCACCGTTGCCGTGCTCGCGGCGGGCGATGATCGCCGGTCGGTGAGTGCCAGATAGCCCAGAACCGCGGTCGCACCGACCAGGACGGCAGCGACCACGGCGAGGACCGGCACCATCCGGCTGCGCGATGGCGGTGTCGCCGGCGCACGGTCCGCCGGTGGATATGACGGTGCGACCGGGTAACTCGGCGGTGGAGCCGCCGGCGGGGAGGTGACGGTGCGCGGTCGCGGTGCAGAGATCACCGTCGGGTCGGACCGGCCCGGGACGGGGCGAATCTGCGTGGCCACCGAATCGGTGGGTCCGGGGCCGGCCCCGGCGACTGCGCGACGTGCCGCCGCTGCGAGTTCTCCGCACGAGGAGAATCGTGCTGCCGGATCCTTCGCCATCCCGCGAGCGATCACCTCGTCCATGGCGGGTGGCACGGCCGCTTCCGCGGAGGGCCGTGGGATGGGCGAGGCGAGGTGTTGTTTCACCATCGCGCCGAGGCTGCCACCGCGGTACGGCGGATGGCCGGTGAGTGCCTCGTACAAGACGCAGGTCAGCGAGTACACGTCGCTCGCGACGGTAGCCGAGTCACCGTCGAACCGCTCCGGTGCGGCATAGGCCTGCGATCCGACGAAGATCCCGGCGGATGTCATCCGCGACTGCGTATCCGTCACTGCCAGACCGAAATCGAGCAGGTAGGGAAAGCCCGCGTCGGTCAGCTCGATGTTCGCGGGCTTCACGTCGCGATGCACCAGCCCCTTGGCGTGTGCGGCGTCGAGTGCACCGGCCACTTGATCGACGAGGGCGACGGCGCGGCCGGGCGGGAGCGGACCGTCGCGCAGCACCTCGGACAGATTGCGCCCCTCGACCAACCGCATGTCGATGTACAGCACGCCGTCGATCTCGCCGAAGTCGTGGATCGGGATGACGTGCGGATCGGAGAGCCGGGCCACCGTCTGCGATTCCCGGGTGAATCGCTCGCGGAACTGCGGATCCTGGGAGGCCGAGACGTGCAGGAGCTTGAGCGCCACATCGCGGTCTCGGCGTTCGTCGTGCGCGAGGTACACCTCACCCATGCCGCCGCTGCCCAGGAGCGGGCCGATCGAATAGGGCCCGAGAGTGCTGCCGCTGCGTGTTCCCCTACCGCTCATGATTGCCCGCACCCCCGTCTCGCGACGATCGTAACCGGACGACGAGGGCGCCGCGACGATTCCGTCGCGGCGCCCTTCGTGGAAATCGTGCCCGGTCAGAGGGTGCGGGCGATGATCTCCTTCATGATCTCGTTCGTGCCCGCGTAGATCATCTGGACGCGGTTGTCGACCCAGAAGCGGGCCGCCGGGTACTCGGCCATGTAGCCGTAGCCGCCGAACAGCTGCAGGCATTCGGACGCGACTTCCTGTGCCCGGTCCGAGGTCCACCACTTGGCCATCGCGACGGTGGGGATGTCGAGCTCGCCCTTGACGTGCTTCTCGATGCAGTCGTCGACGAAGACCCGCGCGATGGTGGTCTCGGTGAGCGCCTCGGCGAGCTTGAACTTGGTGTTCTGGAACCCGAAGATGGGGCGGCCGAAGGCCTCGCGCTCCTTGGTGTAGCGCAGCGTCTCCTCGAAGATGACCTCCATGCCGGACACGCAGGCCTGGCCGATGATCAGGCGCTCCTGCGGCAGCTGCTGCATGAGCTGGTAGAAGCCCTGGCCCTCCTGCGTGCCGAGGAGGTTCTCGACCGGCACGTGCACGTCATCGAAGAACAGCTCGGAGGTGTCCTGGCCCTTCTGGCCGATCTTGTTGAGGATGTTGCCCTTGCGGAAACCTTCGCGGTCGGCCTCGACCAGGATCAGCGAGATGCCCGCGGCGCCCTCGTCGGGGTTGGTCTTGCACACCAGGACCACGATGTCGGCCTGCTGACCGTTGGTGATGAAGGTCTTGCTGCCGTTGATGACGTACTCGCCGCCGGTCTTGATGGCGCGGGTCTTCACGTTCTGCAGGTCCGAGCCGGTGCCGGGCTCGGTCATCGCGATGGCACCGACGGCCTCGCCGGAGGCCATCTTGGGCAGCCACGCCTGCTTCTGCTCCTCGGTGCCGTACGCGAGGATGTAGTGCGCCACGATGCCGTTGTGCAGCGACACACCCCAACTGGTGTCGAAGGCCTGAGCCTGCGCGGCGATCAGCACCGACTCGTGCCGGAAGTCGCCGCCACCGCCGCCGTACTCCTCCGGGATCGACAGGCACAGCAGGCCCAGCTCGCCGGCCTTGTTCCAGAGGTCACGGTCGACGTGGTGCTGCTCGGCGAACTTCTCGATATGGGGGGTGAGTTCCTTCGCGAGGAACTTGTCCGCGAGGTCGCGGAGGGCGTCGAGCTCATCGTTCATCCAGCTCGAGCGGCGGCGTGCGGCCATGGGAGACCACCTTTCTGCAGTCGGATCTGCGGAGGGTTGCTGCCACACACTTAATCAGACCGCCCTGACCAGAAACAAGCACGGGTGCATGTTCCTGCGAAACCGCCAGGTGAGAGAGTTCTGCTCAGCTCCTATCATCGGTGCCGCGGTGCGGCCAGCGGATGACCCCAGTGGAGCAGGCCGCCGCACTCACGGTCCACGAGGCAGGGGAGCGGCTGGCGTTCGACTGGGCTGAGCCGATCCACCACAAGGTCTACTACAAGAACGTATACCGGCCCGCGCTGTTGCGGGCGAGCCTTGCGCTCGATGCGGACGGGGTGCGGCCGATCCCGGCGAACACGACGGCGCATAGCCTCCGGCACACCTACGCGAGCTTCTGCGTCAGTGCGGGCCTGCCCCCGAAGCAGATCGCCGGCTACATGGGCCACAGCTCGACCGTGGTGACGATGGAGGTGTACGCCCACCTATTCGAGGACGACCACACCGACGCTATGGCCGCCCTCGGATCGGTGTCGACCCCGCGCCGGAGCAACGTCACTCCGCTGCGGGGGTGGGGGTAGTTTGGGAATCGGATTGGGGCCTCGTCGTGCCGAGAAGTGACGATATGGCGTCCAAAGTCGGCCTGAAGTTCTCAAAAATTTCTGCTGATTTCTTCGGTTGGGCACAGACCTGCTCGCATAGATAGGTCTTCTTGATCGATTTGACCGTCGCTCCGCCACCGTAGCTGTCCGGCTTCTCTTGGATGGCATACGCGTCCTCGGTGAAGACTGAGTCGGGTAGCAGGTTCTCTACGCCTTTGCTGCAGCGAGCACCGGGTATTTGTTCTATCGGCACGATGTGTAGCTTGCCGGAGCTACTGGACGTGGCCTTGGCGTCGCAATCGTATAGAATTACGACATCCTTGGAGACGAGTGAAGGGTTGGCTCGGATGAATGATTCAGCCTTCTGCAGGCTTGAGTCGCCTGTGTTTCGGCCACCGCCTGATCCTCCAGGTTCCCCAACCCACTCAAATAGGTCGGCCAGATCATCGTAACCAAGGGCAATAGAAGCTGCTTTAAAGTAGTCTCGGTCAGTAGTGCCCCCGACCAAGATTGTTGGCGTATTCGATTCCCGGAGTCTTTGGTCTACGATTTCCTCAAACCTACGAGTGTCGTAAAAAGTCTCAAGCGCGGCCTTGAATTCTGTGTATGATTCCGCGTTGATGTTCTGACCCGAAGGTAGGTCGACGATATTGATCTTGCCTGGAAACTTGGACTCCATGCCCAATGCGAAGAACGGCGAGTGGCTGGAAATAATGAATTGGATACGTGGGAACATGGCGATTAGCTCAGGAAGTGCGCTCATTTGAAGTTCGATATGGATATGCGCGTCCAGTTCGTCGATGATGGCGACTCCGGTCAATTCCTCGGGAGTTATCCTGAGCTGGTCGCTGCGACGAAGTAGTGAGCCGAACACGGATAGGAGGGTGCCTTCGCCCGCTGACAGGCTCTTAAGGCCCGACCATAGGTTGACGCCGCCCTTGTGAATTCCAACCTTGGAACTGGCGTGGCGGCTGGACCAATAGAAGGCGGCATCGCTTGATCTGGTGATAGCCTTAAGTATGTTGTTGGCTTGAATGAGTGGCGTCTGACCGACCATGAACTGCGTTGTGTCGCACGTCACCACAACTTTGCTTTCTTCGGATTTCGCTAGGTATGCCGCTTCGAGCACCGGGAGTCGCGATTCTGCGAGGACGCCCAATAGCCATTGCGCGAACTCGTCGAGGCTTCGCTCAACGTACATAGGGTTATTGAGATTGTTTCTAAATCGATCCGAGGTATCAAATTTTTGATCGGGAATCGCCTCGGTGTTGAACCAGTACGGAGTCTCTGACCTGTTTGATGGGAAAAATATGTAGGCGCCGTTCCCGAACACCTGCCGCGCCGCCTCATCGTTGAGGATGATCTCTTTTGAGGATTCTTTGGCGTCCCAGTTTGCGCCTTCGAGGAGCGTGTCCGGAATTAGTGATTTAGCATCGTCGACAGAAATATCTCCGGCATTCTCCCGGTAGAAGACAGATTCGGCTCCGTTTGTGTACTTGACTATCGCAAACCCGTTGCTGGCGCCGGTGGTAACTGTGCTAGCACCTAGAATGCGGAAGTAGCTTCGTCCAAACCCTTTTAGGGTAAGTACGTCGTCGTAAACTTTGCTCGCACCTAGTAATAGAGGCTCGGCCAACGTTGAGAGAAGGTTCGTCTTGCCTGCGCCGTTGCGTCCTACAAACAAGGTCGGGATAGGCCGGTCGTTCTCGTCGACCTCAAACTTGACATAAAGATCCTTGATCGGTCCGCTGTTGTGGATGTATGCCTCGCGGGTGTACACAGGTCGCCTCCTCGCGTTCGCTCCTCCAAGTGGAGCCGCCTCATAGGTCATCTTCTCACTGAGGTCTGACAAGTAGGGTCGGCTCGCCGTACGCGGTGTCGTCGCGGTGTCGTTCGCCGGAACGGTGGCCTTCCGCCCCTCTCGCAGGTCGTCTACCTGCGAGAACAGAAAGTTGGAACCGTTCGCGGACCCGGTGCGTCTAATTGATGCGGAAGAAACCAACGAGATCGGGGGAACGAGTTGGATACGACACCGCAGGTCTGGTCGGACGCGGCGCAAGCGAATGCTGTGCTCGATCAGGCCGTCGAGGTTCGTGAGCTCCTGGCCCGGGTACAGGGCACAGGGACGAGTGCACGGGGGGATGTGCGCGTCACCGTCGGTCTGGGGGGACGGCTCACGGGGGTAGTGATCGCGGGTCGCGCAGGGGAGCTCTCGGGGGAGGCTCTCAGCGCGGAGATCATGACGGCGGCCTCCCTGGCCGAGAAGGCTGCGGCCAGGGAGGTCCACTCGATCGCTACCGAGTTCTATCCGGACCTGGACTTCTGGGATCAGTACACGGATCCATCCACGGGGGAGGCGGCGCGATGAGCGACGACCTGTGTCTCGACCCGGCTGCGCTGGAGGCACATGCCACGAAGCTCGCCCGCATCGCCAGCCAGGTGGAAGCAGTCGGGAAGGCGGCATCGCTGCGGGTGGGCGACGGTGACTACGGCGCCGCATTCGGGTGGTTCGCCTCGATCGTCAACGAGATGTTGGCCGGCACCGAGGAATCCATCAACAACCACAGGGACGACCTCCAGAAGAACGTGTCCGCATTCCGCTACACGATCAGCCACTACGTTTCG
Source organism: Tsukamurella paurometabola DSM 20162 (assembly GCF_000092225.1). Classification (NCBI taxonomy): domain Bacteria; kingdom Bacillati; phylum Actinomycetota; class Actinomycetes; order Mycobacteriales; family Tsukamurellaceae; genus Tsukamurella; species Tsukamurella paurometabola. Next base: position 2,621,397 of record NC_014158.1, on the reverse strand, counting down.
ACGGACCGGTCCGGTGCGGCCGAAGTGACCCGGGCGGGGTCGTGAGCGGCGGCGAGAGCGGATTCGAGACCGTCGCGGGCGGCGTCGCCGGAATTCCGGTGGCCGAGCAGGGCGTCGATCTGGTCAACGCCGCGGCGGAGGCGCTCGACGGCGAACTGACCGGGGGTGCCGCCGCGGCAGCATTCGGCGTGGGAAGCGAGATCTACTCGGCGGCACAGGACCCGATCGGCTACTTCGCCGCTTCCGGGGTCGGGTGGGTCATCGAACACGTTCCATTCCTCAAAGACGCCCTGGATGCAGTCTCGGGGAACCCCGAAGACATCGACAGAGTCAGCAAGGAATGGAAGGAGAAGGTCGGCGAAGCGCTCGTCACCGTCGGTGACGACGTGCGCGCTGCCGCCGCGGTCACCACCGACGGGTGGAGCGGGGACGCCGGTGACGCCTACCGCAAGGCGACCGAGTCGCTCGCCACCATCAGTGACGCGATGAGTCGGTCCGCGGCGAAGAGCGCAGGCGGCCTTGCGGCGGCTGGCTCCTTCGTCGTCGAGGTGCGCAACACCATCCGTGACGAGCTGTCGAAACTGTGTGTCTGGGTCGTCGCCACGGTGGCCGCAGGAGCAGCGGCATCGGTACCGACCGCGGGCGCCTCCGTCGTCACCGCCACGAACAGCGTGCTGTATCGGGCCGCCGTCACTGCGCAGCGATTCTCCTCGCTGCTGCAGAAACTAGGGGCGAAGCTCAAGACCATGGCAACGAAGATGTCCGACCTGACCTCCGCGACACGAGCGTTGCGAGCGGCCACCAACAGCGTCGACTGGCAGGGGGCCGTGAACGCCGCCACCACGGTCGCCGGGAGTTCGCCCGTCACCGCATCGGCGAGGGAATGGGGGATTACCGGCATTGGCAGCGCGCTCAAGGTTGCGGGTGACGGTATGGCGGCGAGTGCCGCGTCGGCGCCCCCGGCGAGGTGATGCGGCAGGATGGCGGAGTGACCTCCACATCCACGCGCGACCTGGCGATCCTCGACGTCCCGCCGGAGGCGAGTGCGGCCCACGCGCGGCTACTCGGCACCGAACCGGCGGACCGCTACACCGCGGGCGGTATCGACATCGCGGTCGAAGCGCCGTCGTGGGCGGGTGCTTCCGGGATACTCGTCGCCACGGACGACGCCGCTGCCGCTGCGCGACTCATCGAACGGCGCGGCCTGCACATCACCGCCGTCGACGGCGGATTCGCCGGTGTCGCTGATGGACTCGCGCTCGGACTCGTCGGTCCGACGGCGCCAGGATCGACTCCGGGGGCGGAGATCATCGGGGTCGACCATGTGGTGCTGACGTCACCGAACAGCGACCGGATCATCGCGACCCTGTGCGGACGACTCGATTTCGACCTCCGACTCGATCGGGTGCAGAGCTGGGGCGTGCATCAACTGTTCTTCCGGCGCGGCGATCTGCTGGTCGAGGTGGTACTCGCCGAGGGCGACGATGTCGACCCGTCCGGCCCCGATGCACTGTGGGGCATCGCCTGGCGCACGACTGATGCCGATGCCACGTCCGCTCGACTCACCGACCAGGGAGTCACCGTCAGCGAGGTCCGGCGCGGCGCCAAGCCGGGAACCCGAGTGGCCACGATCAAGGATCCCGCCCTCGGCATCCCGACGATCGTTCTCGAACAGTCCTAGACTGCGGTCAGGGCAACTGCGATGCGGCGGCCGGATCCAGGTACCAGACCGTTTCCTCGGATCCGTGCGCCCCTGCGCACGGCCAGTCATCCGGATCGGCTCCGCCGACGCCCGCGGCCACTGCCTCCGCCTTCTCGGCGCCGGAGACCAGCAGCCACACCCGCCGGGCCGCCGCGACCGCGGGCAACGTCAGCGTGAGCCGGTTCGGGGGAGGCTTGGGCGAATCGTGTACGGGCACCACAGGAAGCTTCCGCTCACGCACCGCATCCGTATGTGGGAACAGTGAATTGATGTGGCCCTCGCCGCCCATGCCCAGGAGGTGCACATCGAACTGCGGCACCACGCCGTCGCCGGCCGGGACGGCATTGCCGCGCCGGGTCGCGTTCTGCGCCAGGCGCTGCGCGTACACCTGGGCGGCGAGCGTCGCGTCGCCGCTGAACTCGTCGGCGGCGGGATAGCGGTACACGTTGTCGGGGTCGATCGGCACATGATCGAGCAGGAGTCCCCGCGTCTGCAGTTCGTTGCGATCGGCGCTGCGGTCTGCGACGAACCTCTCGTCCCCGAAGAAGATGTCCACGTTCGCCCAGTCGATCTCGCGGTCGCGCAGTGCTGCGGCGACACCATTGCCATTGCTACCGCCGGTGAGCACGATCGATGCGAAGCCGCGCTCGGCCTGCGCCTGTGCGATCACCGTCGCCACATCATCGGCTGCGGCGGTGACGAGCGCTGCCGCATCGTCGAACCTGCGCACCGTCGTGGTCGAATCCGTCACTCGGACACCTCCGTTCGATCAACGCCGGCCACGCCGGCCAGCGCCTTTTCGTAGATCACATCATCGTCCAGGCGGCGTAGTTCCTCGGCGAGGCAAGCCGCGACATCGCGCCGACGCACCGCGACCCGGCCGTCCGGCTGTCCGGTGCGGGTGAGTACCGCAGTCGAATTCTGGTCGAACTCCAGCGCGAGCGGGCCTCCGGGGCGGTTGAGGCGTACCCCGAAACCGCCGATCCGCCGGGACACCGGGACCCCCAACTGGGCATGAAGCCAGCCCGCTAACAGATCGGTGGCCGCACTCGAGGCGGGACCGGTGACCTCGGCGGACGTGACCTTCTCGTAGGGCGGCTGATCGAGAGCCGAGGCGAGCAGGGCCCGCCACGGCGTGATTCGCGACCAGGTCAGGTCGGAGTCTCCGGGACGATAGCCCTCCAGCCGTTCCCGGAGCGCCCCGACGCCGTCGGCCGCAGACGTGGCATCGGTGATCCGGCGCGACGCGAGCTTGCCGAGGCGATCCTCCGCCGGGATCGCGGGCGCCGATCCGGGCCACCACGCGACCACGGGAGTATCCGGGAGCAGGAACGGGACCACGACGGAAGCACCGTGATCGGCCATCTCGCCGTACAAGCGCAGCAATACCACTTCGGAGGCACCGGCGTCGCCGCCGACGCGGATCTGCGCATCAAGGCGGGTGTCTTCCGAACGTGATCCGCGCGCCAGAACGATCACCCGGCACGGATGCTCGCGCGAAGCGGAGTTGGTCGCCTCGATGGCGCTCTCCGTGGACTCGCCTTCCTCGGCCGAGATGATCAGCGTCAGGACACGTCCCAGGGCGATCGCGCCGCCGGACTCGCGCAACCGCACCAGGCTCTTGGAGACCTCCTGCGTCGAGGTATCCGGGAGATCGAGAATCATGGTCGGCGCCACGTCCTTCCGGTGCGCTCCAGCATCGCGTCGGCGGAGCTGGGACCCCAGGTGCCGGATTCGTACTCCTCCGGATGCCCGTTCGCGGCCCAATGCTCCAACGCGGGATCGAGTATCCGCCAGGACAATTCGACCTCTTCGTTCACCGGGAACAGGGACGGCTCGCCGAGCAGCACATCGAGGATGAGCCGCTCGTAGGCCTCGGGGGACGCCACGGTGAAGGCCTCGCCGTAGCTGAAGTCCATGTTCACATCACGCACCTCCATCGAGGCGCCGGGGACCTTCGAACCGAACCTGAGTGTGACTCCTTCGTCGGGCTGCACCCGGATGACGAGGGCGTTGTGCCCGAGTTCCTCGGTCATCGTGTCGTCGAAGGGCAGATGAGGTGCGCGCTTGAACACCAGCGCGATCTCGGTGACGCGGCGCCCCAGCCGTTTACCGGTACGCAGGTAGAACGGGACTCCCGCCCATCGCCGGGACGCGATCTCGACGGTGATCGCCGCATAGGTCTCCGTGGTGGAAGTGTGGCTGAAGCCGTCCTCCTGCAGGAGGCCCACGACTTTCTCGCTTCCCTGCCATCCGGGCCCGTACTGACCACGGGCCGTCGTCTCGTCGAGGGGCTCCACGAGCGATGCGGCGGAGAGCACCTTGATCTTCTCCGACTGCAGCTCCGAGGGGCGGAAACTGGTGGGCTCCTCCATCGCGACCAGCGCCATCAACTGCAGCAGATGATTCTGGATCACATCGCGAGCGGCGCCGATGCCGTCGTAGTAGCCGGCTCGACCTCCGAGGCCGATGTCCTCGGCCATGGTGATCTGCACGTGATCCACGTAGTGGCTGTTCCACATCGGCTCGAAGAGCTGATTCGCGAAGCGCAGGGCCAGGATGTTCTGCACCGTCTCCTTGCCGAGATAGTGGTCGATGCGGAACACGGACTGCTCCGGGAAGACCTCGTTCACCACGGCATTGAGCTGCTTCGCCGACTCCAGGTCGTGGCCGAACGGCTTCTCGATCACCACCCGACGCCAGCCGCCCTCCGGATTCTCCGGTCCCGCACCGTCGGCCAGCCCGGACCGCTTGAGCTGCTCGCAGACGGTGGGGAAGGCATCCGGCGGAACGGACAGGTAGAACGCGTGATTGCCGTCGGTGCCGCGGGTCTCGTCGAGATCGCGCAGCGTTTCGGCGAGCCGGTCGAACGCCGTGTCGTCGCCGAACTCGCCCTGGACGAATCGGATGCCCTCCGCCAGCCGATCCCACACTTCTTGACGGAATCCCGTGCGCGAGTTCTGCTTCACGGCATCGCGGACGATCTCACTGAAGTCCTCGTGGCTCCACGACCGCCGGGCGAAGCCGACCAGCGCGAAGCCGGGCGGAAGCAGGCCCCGATTAGCGAGGTCGTACACGGCGGGCATCAGTTTGCGGCGCGCCAAATCGCCGGTCACACCGAAGATCACCAGCGCGGACGGCCCCGCGATCCGCGGGAGCCGGCGGTCTCGCGGATCGCGAAGCGGGTTCGTCCAGGTCATCCGGCGGTTAGGCCCCGGCCTTGAGCTGCTCCGCTGTCGCGTCCAGCAACTGCTGCCACGCTTGCTCGAACTTCTCCACGCCCTCGGTCTCGAGCTGATCGAAGACGTCCGAGAGGTCTACTCCCACGCCCTGCAGGTTCTCGAACACCTGCAGCGAATCCTCGGCCTGGCCGATGATCGTGCCGTCGACGACCTCGCCGTGATCGGCGAACGCCGCCATGGTGGCGCCGGGCATGGTGTTCACGGTATTCGGAGCGATCAGGCCTGCCACGTACAGCACGTCCGAATAGGCCGGGTTCTTCACACCGGTCGATGCCCACAGCGGCCGCTGGACGTTCGCGCCCTCGATGTTGGCGAACCGAGCGCCACCGAAGACCTCCTCGTAGGCGGCGTACGCCAAGCGGGCGTTGGCGAGGCCGGCCTGACCACGCAGGGCCAGTGCCTCGTCGGTGCCGATCGCGTCGAGCCGCTTGTCGATCTCGGTATCCACGCGGGACACGAAGAACGAGGCGACACTGTAGATCTTCGAGACGTCGTGGCCGTTCTTCGCGGCCGCCTCGATGCCTTCCAGGTAAGCATCCATCACCTGGCGGTGTCGCTCGACCGAGAAGATCAGCGTCACATTCACCGAGATGCCCTCGGCGAGAACGCGACTGATCGCGGGCAGGCCCGCCATGGTGGCCGGGATCTTGATCAGGGTGTTCGGCCGGTCGACGATCTTCCACAACTCGATGGCCTGGGCGACGGTGCCGTCGGTGTCATGGGCCAGACGGGGATCGACCTCGATCGAGACCCGGCCGTCGAGGCCTCCGGTCCGCTCGAAGACCGGCGCCAGCACGTCGCACGCGGCACGCACGTCGTCGGTGGTCACCGTGCGGATCGTCTGATCGACATCCGCGCCGCGGGCGGCGAGCTCGCCGACCTGGGCGTCGTACTCGGTGCCCTTGGACAGCGCCGCCTGGAAGATGGCCGGATTGGTGGTGACACCGGTGACCGAGTCGGTCTCCGTGAGCTCCTTGAGCTTTCCGGTCTGGATGAGGCTGCGCGACAAGTCGTCGAGCCACACCGAGACGCCGGCCTCGTACAGCGCTGCCAGATGGGGGTTCTGCGTCATGTGCCTATCCCTTCAGGTTGGCGAGGGACTGCTCGGCCTTCTGGGCCACGTTCTCGCCGGTGAATCCGTACTTAGCGAACAGGACCTTGTCCGAGGCGGACTCGCCGAAGTGCTCCAGCGAGAGCACCTCGCCGAAACCGCCGACGATGCGCCACCACGACTGTGCAATGCCCGCCTCGACCGCGACCCGCGCCTTGACCGACGGAGGCAGCACACTGTCCTGGTAGGCCTGGTCCTGGGCGTGGAACCACTCCACCGAGGGCATCGAGACGACGCGCGCCTTGATGCCCTTCGCGGCGAGCAGCTCCGCGCCCTGGAGGGCCAGCTGCACCTCGGACCCGGTGCCGATGATGATCACGTCCGGCGTGCCGCCATCGGCTTCCTTGAGGACGTAAGCGCCGCGGGCGACGCCCTCGGCGGAGGTGCCGGGCAGGATCGGCACGCCCTGGCGGGTGAGGATCAGGCCGGTGGGGCCGTTTCCGCCGGTGCGCTCGAGAGTGGCCTTCCACGCGGCGACGGTCTCGTTCGCATCGGCCGGACGCACCACGTTCAAGCCCGGGATGGCGCGCAGTGCAGCGAGGTGTTCGACCGGCTGGTGCGTCGGACCGTCCTCACCGAGACCGACCGAGTCGTGCGTCCACACGTAGATCGGATCGATGTCCATGAGAGCGGCGAGGCGAACCGCGGGACGCATGTAGTCGGCGAACTGCAAGAACGTGCCCCCGTACGGACGGGTGGGTCCGTGCAACACGATGCCGTTGAGGATCGAGCCCATGGCGTGCTCGCGGATGCCGAAGTGCAGGGTGCGGCCGTAGGGCTGCGCGTTCCAGTCGTCGGTCGAGATCGACGGCGGGCCGAAGGAGTCGGCGCCCTTGATCGTGGTGTTGTTCGACCCGGCGAGGTCGGCGGAGCCGCCCCACAGCTCGGGCAGGGTCTGGCCGGCTGCCGCGAGGAAGGCGCCCGATGCGGCGCGGGTCGCGATGGCCTTGTCGTCGACGCCCCACGTGGGGAGTTCGGCGTCCCAGCCCTCGGGGAGCGTGCCGGCCTCGAGCCGGTCGAGCAGCGCCTTGCGCTCCGGGTTGGCGGAGGCCCAGGCGTCGAACTTCGCGTTCCACGCCTCGTGCTCGGCCTGGCCGCGCTTGACCAACTCACGGGAGTGCGCGATGACCTCGGGGTCCACGTCGAAGCTCTTCGCCGGGTCGAAGCCGAGGATCTCCTTCACCGCGGCCACTTCGTCGGCGCCGAGCGCCGAGCCGTGCACGCCGCCCGTGTTCATCTTGTTCGGGGCGGGGAAGCCGATGATGGTGCGCACGATGATGATCGAGGGCTTGTCGGTGACGGCCTTGGCGGCCGCGGTGGCCTCCTCGATCGCGGTGACGTTCTCGCCGCCCTCGACGTACTGCACGTGCCAGCCGTACGCCTCGTAGCGCTTCGCGACGTCTTCCGACAGCGCGATGTCGGTGTTGTGTTCGATGGAGATCTTGTTGTCGTCGTAGAACAGGATCAGGTTGCCCAGCTGCTGGGTACCGGCGAGGGAACTGGCCTCGGAGGTGACGCCCTCTTCGATGTCGCCGTCGGAGGCGATCACGTAGATGAAGTGGTCGAACGGACTCTGTCCCGGCGCGGTCTCCGGGTCGAACAGGCCGCGCTCGTACCGCGAGGCCATCGCCATGCCGACGGCGGAGGCCAGGCCCTGGCCGAGCGGACCGGTGGTGATCTCGACGCCCTTGGTGTGCCCGTACTCGGGATGGCCCGGGGTCAGGGACCCTTCGGTGCGCAATGCCTCGATGTCGCTCAGTTCCAGGCCGAAGCCGCCCAAGTAGAGCTGGAGGTACAGCGTGAGACTGGAGTGGCCGCAGGAGAGCACGAACCGGTCCCGGCCGATCCAGTGCGTGTCCGACGGGTCGTGCACCATCACCTTCTGGAAGAGGGTGTAGGCCAGGGGAGCGAGGCTCATGGCGGTACCCGGGTGGCCGTTGCCGACCTTCTGCACCGCGTCGGCCGCCAGCACTCGGGCGGTGTCCACCGCACGTGTGTCGAGATCGGTCCAGTCGGCGGGGTGATGCGGGGTGGTGAGGGCTTGGATCTCGGCGGTGCTGGTCACGGCGGGCGGGTTCTCCTGATCGCGGGCGTACGGGTCCAACAGGTGCGATGAGCACGGCTCCGCGGCGCGGTTCGAGCGCCCTGCTCACGCTGAGCGTGAACTCTTCCGCACACGCGGCGTGAGTTCTTGGTCGCGCCGCGCATGAGTAGTTCTTCACGTTCAGTGTGAACCCTACTCGGCGGTGCTGCACGGTCTGCGGAAACGGCCCGCCTCCCCGCCTCGATTCGGTCAGCCAGACCCGGAGGACTACCATGGCCTGTAGTAGTCGATCCGGCGAACGGTCGTGATCGGTGTGGAAGGCGCGCGCCGCGTGCAGCGAGCCCGGTTCAGCCCCGGGCGTGTCAGGAGAGATCGGGTGCCGATGGTTTTCAAGGGCGGGCACGGGACCAACACCCCCAGCGCTCGCGCCGAGGCCGTGGCCGTCCCGAAGACCTTCGCCGGTCGCGCGCTGCAGACGGTCCTCGCCTACATCGCGCTGACCAAGCCCAAGGTGATCGAGCTGCTTCTGGTGGCCACCATCCCCGTGATGCTGCTCGCGGACCGCGGCCACGTGAACCTGGGCCTGATCCTGTCCACGCTGTTCGGCGGCTGGCTCGGTGCAGCCTCGGCGAACACCCTGAACATGGTCGCCGATGCCGATATCGACAAGAAGATGAAGCGCACCGAGCGCCGGCCGCTCGCGCGCCAGGCGGTGCCCACTCGGCACGCCCTGATCTTCGGCATCGCGCTCGCCGCCGCATCGTTCGCGTGGCTGAGCCTGACCACCAACCTGCTCGCCGCCTCGTTGGTCCTGGTGACCATCGCGTTCTACCTGTTCGTCTACACGATGCTGCTCAAGCGCCGTACGTCGCAGAACGTGGTGTGGGGCGGCGCCGCAGGGTGCATGCCCACCCTCGTGGGCTGGGCCGCCGCCACCGGGACGATCCAGTGGCCGGCGATCGTGCTCTTCCTGGTGATCTTCTTCTGGACGCCCCCGCATACCTGGGCACTGGCGATGCGCTACCGCGAGGACTACAAGGCCGCGGGCGTACCGATGCTGCCGGTGGTCGCACCGGAGACCACCGTCGCGCGGCAGATGGTCTGGTACACCTGGGCCACCGTGATCACCACGCTGGTACTGATTCCGGCGGCCGGAGTGGTGTACGCCGTGGCCGCAGCCCTGTGCGGTGCGTGGTTCCTCTACGCGGTGCACAAGTTGTACAATCAGACCAAGGCCGGTCAAGAGATCAAGCCGCTCAAGGTGTTCCTGCAGTCGAACAACTATCTGGCCGTGCTGTTCTGCGCGCTGTCGGTGGACTCGATCCTCAACTATCCGACCGTCGGTCACCTGCTCGGGCTGTAGCGACATGGGCGCAGACGATCGTCTGATCTGGCCGCTGATCTTCGCCGAGCGCGCCGCCCTGGCCGATGATCTGGCCGACCTCACCGAAGACCGTTGGGCCACCGCTTCGCTGTGCACCGGGATGACGGTGCGCGAGGTGCTCGCCCACCCACCGCCGGTGCCTCCGACAATCCCGTCGTCTGGTTCGCCGGCGTCCTGCGCAACCGCTTCGATTTCGATGCCAACGTCGCGCAGCGACTCGCGAAGCGGCTCGGCGACGATCCCGCTGACACCCTCCGGCGGTTCCGTGACGTTCAGACCAGCCGCACCAAGGCACCGATCCCCGTGATCGCGATGCTGGGGGAGTCGATCGTGCACGGCGAGGACATCCGCCGTCCACTCGGAATAGTCCGCCCGTATCCCGCCGATGCGCTCGACCGCGTCGCTGCGTTCTACGCGAACTCGGATCTGATGCTGCCCTCTGCCACTCGTGCCCGTGGCCTGCGGCTGCGCGCGACCGACGGTGACTTCACACTCGGTGATGGGCCGGAGGTGAGCGGGCCGACGATCGCCTTGATCATGGCCCTGACCGGCCGCGACGCCTACCTCGCCGAGCTCGACGGCCCGGGCCTGACGGACTTCGCAGCGCGCTGACGGGATCGCTCACCAATGCCTATGCTCGCAGGCGTGACGCTCGACTACCGTCTGCCGGGGCCCCTGACTGATCTGGATTCGGTACCTGCTGAGTTTCTTGAAGGAGTAGGTTCCGAACCGCTCGCAATCTGTAGTCCTGTCCACACCATGTTCGTTCAGCCCACCGATCCACTAGCCCTCGATCTTCCTCACGTACGCCTAGCCGATAACCACATTCGACCAGCTGCGCGACTGGCACATCGATTAGTCGACCTCGACCCACGGCCGCTCAATGAGCAGCGAGCACCGGGCCGCCAGGTAGTCGGGACATGCCGACACTTCGCTGTGCTGGCGTGCGCCCTGCTGCGGTATCGGGGAGTTGAGTCCAGGGTTCGGTGCGGCTTCGCGACCTATTTCGCACACCGCCGGGCCGTTGACCACTGGATTATCGAGTATCGGCCTGGCAATGGACGTCGATGGGTTCGCATGGATCCGGAAATCCTTGGTACGGCGATCGTGGAGCACCCCGAAGACCTTAGGCAGGGGCAGTTTCTTACGGGATGCGAAGCTTGGATGGCATTCCGACGAGGAGAGGTCGATGCCTCGCGCTTCGGCGTCCACGGCACTGAGAACTGGGGGCCAGCCGAGATTCGCGGTAACGCGGTGAAAGACCTTGCTGCTGTGAACAAGGTGGAGATGCTCCCCTGGGATGAGTGGGGAAGAATGACCGAGGCATACGAGGGAAAGTCAGGACGCGACTACGATTCCCTGCTCGACAAGGTCGCCGAGGCCTGCACCATTGACGACCCCATGGCGATTGCCGACGTCTACGAACATCCGGACCTTCGCGTTCCTGATTCAATGGTCGGTTGAGTCCGTCGACTCTCGAGCGGTGATTTGGGAGGCCCCTAGGGCCTCATGCATGTCGGGGCTGATCAGCCACGGGGGACGAGGGCGGCGCGCACCGTCGACCGGACGCGGCGGTCGACCTCCGCAGGAGATGAGGAGTCGAGTTTGCCGTCGAGGTGCAGGAAGGCGAGTCCGTGCACCAGCGCCCACACAGCGGTGGCCGTCGCGTCCACGTCCTCGGACGGCAATGCTTGGGCGACGATGTGATGGAGGTACGCGGTGATCGCGTCGACCGCTTCGACGCGATCCGGGTCGGTGCCGCAGGGCTCGGCGAACATGGCCCGGAACAGACCCGTGCGGTGCAGCGCGAAGTTCACGTAGGCCACGCCGATGTCGGCAAGGTCGTCTGGCGATGACGGCGCCGGGCTCGCCTCCGCCAGCGTGGCGGCCAGCTCACGGTAGCCGACCGCCGCGACGGCGGAGATCAATGCGTTCCGGTCGGGAAAATGGCGGTACGGCGCGGCGGTCGACACCCCGGCCCGCCGGGCCACGGCGCGCAGCGACAGATCGCCGGCCCCGCCCTCCTCGTCGAGCAGCTCGACGGCGGCGGTGACGAGGGCGCCGGGAAGGTCGCCGTGGTGATACGTGCTCGTCGTGGTCATGGGGATAATCTACACGCGGTGTTGACACCGCTCACATGCGATTTCACCCGCACCGGTCAGGGGAGCAGCGCGACCGATCCCGTGGTTCTCCGCGCCTGGAGGTCGATGTGCGCGCGGGCGGCCTCGGCGAGCGGATAGGTCGCTCCCACCCGGAACCGGAGTGAGCCGTCGTGCAGCCCGTCGACGACGGCACGGCTGCGACGTGCGAACTCCTCCGGGGTCGCGACGTACGCGCCGAGGCTCGGACGCTGCACGTACAGCGAGCCCAGGGGATTGAGGCGTTGGAGATCGAAGGGGGGCACCGGTCCACTCGCCGCGCCGAACAGCACGACGATCCCGCGCCGGCGCACCGCCGTCAGCGACGCCTCGAAGGTGTCCTTGCCGACACCGTCGTAGGCCGCGGCGACACCCTCGCCCCCGGTGAGTTCGCGTGCCCGCGCGGCGACGTCCTCGTCGTAACGCACGACTTCCCACGCACCGGCATCGCGCGAAAGCTGTTCCTTCTCGTCGGTCGATACCGTCGTGATCACACGCGCGCCACGAGCCGCGGCGAACTGGGTGACCAGCAGGCCCGTTCCACCCGCGCCCGCGTGCACGAGCACCGTGTCGCCCGCCTGCACGGGGTAGGAATCGTGGGTCAGGTAGTGCGCCGTCATCCCCTGGAGCAGCACCGACGCGGCGACCTCCGGGGCGATCCCGTCGGGCACGACGACGGTGCGCTCGGCCGGGACGGCGACGAGCTCGGCGTACGACCCCGGTGCATCGCACCATGCCACCACGTCGCCCACGGCGCGATCGGTGACGCCCTCGCCGACGGCGACCACGGTGCCCGATCCCTCGCTACCCGGGATGTAGGGCAGGGCGGTGGGATACATGCCCTCGCGGAAGTAGGTATCGATGAAGTTGACGCCGATCGCAGAGGTGCGCACCACCACCTGGCCGGGGTCGGCCGACGGATCCGGCACCTCGCCGTAGTTCAAGACTTCAGGTCCGCCGTGTTCGCTCACAGTGATCGCACGCATGTGACGTTCAAACCCCGAAGGCGCCCGGCTATTCCCACCCCCGCCCGTAGGGTGAAGCCATGCGTTCACTCGTGTACTACGTGGCGGTCAGTCTCGATGGCCGGATCGCCGGTCCCGGAGGGGAATACGACTTCTATCCCGTCGACGAGGAGTACTCGCGACAGATGAACGAGGAGTGGGGCGACGGCCTTCCCACGGGGCTGCACGAGGCGCTGGGCATCACGCCGCCGCTCACCAAGTGGGACACCGTTGTCATGGGCACCACGACGTACCGGCTCGGCACCGACATGGGCGTGACCGACCCGTACTCGCACCTGCGGACGATCGTCTACTCGCGCTCGCTGGCCGCCGCCGACTTCCCGGCGGTGGAGGTGGTAGCCGAGGATCCCGTCGAGCACATGCGCGCGCTCAAGCAGCAGGACGGCGGCGACATCTGGCTGTGCGGTGGAGGGAAGCTCGCCGCGACCCTCGCTCCGGAGGTCGACAAACTGGCGTTGAAGATCTACCCGGTCACCGCGGGCGACGGCATCCCACTGTTCGCGGGCGGCTTCGCGCCGCAGCAGTGGAAGCTGGTCGCGCAGCGGGTGTTCGACATCGGCGTGATCCTGGCGCAGTACGAGCGCGCCTGAGCGCTACCTGCCCAGCGCGCGGTAGCCGGCCATGCGTGCGTGGTGGCCCGCCTCAGTCGTGGCCTTGCTGACCAACTCGCGGTCCCACTCGGACGTGTCGATCCCGGCCTTCTCGGCCGCGTCGCGTGCCTGTGCCTCGTTGGCGACGATCTGGTCGCCCATGACGCCGTCGTCACCGACGAGGGTGATCCGCACGCCCTCCTCGCCCATGTTCTGCAGTACGGCCTTGGCGCCGCCGTGCCGGCCGGCGAAGGCCTTCAGGCGGGAGACGACGTTCGACGGGGCCTGATCGCTCATACCGGCAGCATATCGCCAGCGCGGTCCGAGCCTCGCACCACCCGAGGCGACATCAGCCGGTACAGGATCGCGGTCTCGGCTATCACCGACATGGCGCCGGCCACGTGCAACACCACCAGCAGCGCCGGGACGCCGGTGAAGTACTGCACCACACCGATCAGCGATTGCGCGGCGACCACAGCGAAGAGAATCTTCAGCCGGCGGCGGACCGCCTCGGACGACGGCCCGCGGTAGATCAGGACCGCCGCGGCGATCAGGATCGCCACGTACAGCGCGACGAGTAATCCGTGCGTCAGCGAGAGCAGCGGAATCGATGCATCGAGTCGGTCGATCGCCTTCGGATTGGTGCGGTCACCCGCGTGCGGGCCGGCGGCGGTGACCACCACTCCGGCGGCGAGCACCAGGGACATGACCACCGCCGAGGCGGCCACCAGTGTGCGCGCACCGGCGGGTGCGGCTTCGATCTCGGCCCCGTCGTCGGGTTCGGCGACCTTCGCGTACAGCGTGGCCGCGATCCACACCATCGCGCATGAGACCAGCATGTGCGCGCCGACGACCCACCAGCGCAGGCCGGTGAGTACGGTGATGCCGCCGAGGATGCCCTGTGCGAAGGTGGAGAACGGCAGGATCCAGGCGTAGACCAGGATCTCGCGGCGCCGCCGGGCCCGGGTCACGGCCAGGACGATCGCGATCGAGGTGGTGACTACGATCCACACCGCGATCTGCCGGTTCCCGAACTCGATGGCCTGGTGCCACCACGGCACGTCTTCCTGCGGGATGGGGAGGAGGGAGTCGTCGAAGCACTTCGGCCACGTGGGGCAGCCGAGACCGGAACCGGTCACCCGGACCACGGAGCCCGTGACGGCGATCAGAGCCTGGGACAGCAGCGCCGCGAGGGCGAGGAGCCGCTGCGTCCGCATGCTGGGCATCGGCAGGCGGTCGACGAGGCGCAGGAACAGCTGATACACGCGGTTCATGGTACTGGGCGCTCCCGGCTCTACTACAGGGTGTCGGAGGTGCGGGTGGCGTGCGCTGTCGACGTCAGTGACAACGCCGAACGTGCTGGGGACGGTCCCGCCCGAGGCGGCGAGCAGCCAGGCGCGCGTCCGGGATCAGCCGGTGAATCGGAACAGGCGGACCGCGGCAGCGGAACCGAGCAGGCCCCACACCAGCAGGACGGCGATGCCGAACAGGTCCGGTCCACCGCCGGTGGTGGCACGGATCAGCGCCTCGGTCAGTGCGCCCGATGGGGACAGTCGGGCCAGGAGTACGACGGCATCGGGGAGGTGTCGATCGACGACCACGAGCGATCCGATCGCCGACATCACGAACCACAGCAGATTCGCCAGGGCGAGGACCACTTCGGCTTTCAGGGTGCCGCCGAGCAACAGGCCCAACGACGCGAAGGCGAACACACCGATCGCCAGGACGCCCGCGCCGAGCACCAGGCCCACGGGATCTGGCCGCCAGCCCAGCGCGAATCCGATGGCGCCGAGGATCAGCGCCTGGAGCCCGACCACGATCACCACGGCGAGGGTCTTGCCCGCGATCACACCCCACTTCGGCAGCGGGGTCGCGCCGAGGCGTTTCAGAGCGCCGTACCGCCTGTCGAAGCCCACGGCGATCGCCTGCCCCGTGAATGCCGTCGACATCACCGCGACCGCCATGATCGCGGGCACCAGTGTGTCGATCGTGAGCACGTCGTCGCCGATCGGGAGCACGGTGAGCCCGATGAGGAGCGCGATCGGGATGAACATGGTGAGCAGCAGCTGTTCGCCGTTGCGCAGCAGCAGTGTCAGCTCCATGCGGGTCTGCGCGGCGATCATCGCCGCCGGAGCGGCCGGCTGTGGTGCGGGTGCGAAGGTGCCGGCGGTGAACCGGGATTCGGTCGAGGTCACGTCATCCCCTCAGGTCGCGGCCGGTGAGGTCGAGGAACACGTCTTGCAGGCTGCGGGTGCCCACCCGGAGATCGGAGATCAGGGCGTCGCGGTCGGCGCAGAAGGCGGTGGCCGCGGCCAGCACGTGCGGGGTCACCGCCGCGCCGCGGATCACGTACACCGCGCGCTCGTGCGGCTCGTCGTCGACGGTCACGGTGAAGCCGGTGCCCAGCCGGTCGGCCAGTGCGGTGGTGTCCAGGCCCGACGGTGCCGTCAGCCGCAGTTCGTGTTCGGCGCCGGCCCGGGTGAGTTCCTCGGGAGTACCGTCGGCGACCGCGCGGCCGCGGTCCACGATGACCACCCGGTCGGCGAGCGCCTCGGCCTCGTCGAGCAAGTGCGTGGTGAGCAGTACGGAGACCCCGTCGCGGCGCAGCGCCGCGATCAGGTCCCACACCAATAGGCGGGCCTGGGCGTCGAGGCCCGCCGTCGGCTCGTCGAGGAAGACCAGTTCGGGACGGCCGACGAGGGCGCACGCGAGTGCGAGCCGCTGCTGCTGGCCGCCGGACAGTCGCCGGTAGCTCACATTGACGACATCGGCGAGGCCGAGTGTGGAGAGCAGCCAGTTGGAATCGAGCGGGTTCGCCGAGTAGGCGGCCACGAGGCGCAGCATCTCGCCCGCCTTCGCACCGGGGTAGGCGCCGCCGCCCTGGAGCATCACGCCGATCCGCGGCTTGAGCCGATCCGCGTCTGCCACCGGATCGAGACCGAGGACGCGGATGCTGCCGGAGTCGGGGGAATCGAAGCCCTCGCACATCTCCACGGTGGTGGTCTTCCCGGCGCCGTTGGGGCCGAGGAGCGCGAGCACGCTGCCCTCATCGAGGGTGAGGCTCAGCCCGTCGACGGCGACGACCTCACCGAAGCGCTTGGTGACGTCGGTCGCGGACAGTGCTGGCACGAAAGGTCAGCGTACTGGACGAGCCGCTCGCCGCCGCGCGCGGTCGCGGGGCAGCTCGAAGGTCAGATACACCGCGAGCGCCACTACGACCACCGTGGTCATCCCCGCTTTCGCGATCACGTAGGGCTCGATCTCGCCTCCGTTGGGCATCAGCATCACCGAGATCACACTCGAGACGATCACCGCCGCGAGCCGGAATCCCGGCGCGGTGGCCCAGGCCGCGAGGGGGACGATCGCCCAGAGCAGATACCAGGGCTGCACTACCGGGAACAGCAGCACCAGCGCGCCCATAGATATGCCGAGCGCCCCCACCGGGTGGATGCGGCCCGACAGTGTGGCGATCAGCATCCGCAGCACGATCAGCGCGCCGACGGCCGCCGCGATCGGCCGCGTGATGGCGAGGATCGCGGTGGTGTGGTCGCCGAGTCCGAGCAGCACGCCCACCTGTCCGGTGCCCAGGCCGAGCACTGTCGGTATCGACATCCACGATCGGACTTTGTTGGCCGTGCCCAGCGTCCCGGCATCGAGCCAGCCGTATCCCAGCCCCGTGCTCTGGCACACGGCCACGACCACGATCACCAGGATCACGCCGAGATAGATCGCGGACGCCGCCAGCGCGCCGAAGGTGCCTTTCGCATGCGGCCGGAAGTCGGTCAGGGCCTGCCGCCAGCCGCCGAGCCTGCCGCCGATGTCGGGGAAACTGCCACCCAATCTGCGGGTGAGCGCCATGCCGATGAAGCCGAGAGCGAGGACCGAGGTGATCTTGATCAGGCCTGACGCGGCGATGGTCGCGGCGCCCGCGGTGAGCAGCCAGCCGGTCGAGGTGGGTTTGAAGCCCTCGGCGAAGGCCAGCCCGGAGGAGATGGCACGCAACGCCCACTCCATCCCGACCAACATCATGCCGAGCATGAGCGCCTCGTTATGGATGCCGGCGATGAGATGGAAGATCACCAGCGGATTCGCTGCGCCGAGCCAGAGTGCCGCGACCTCACTGACCCCGCAGCGCCGCGCCAGCCGGGGCAGTGCCCACACGATCATGGCCACCCCGGCCAGCGCCAGCACGCGATGCAGCACCACACCGGCGACGATGTTCTCGCCGGTCAGATAGGTGATGCCGCGGCCGAGGTAGAGGAAGAGGGGTCCGTACGGGGCGGGTGTGTCGCGCCAGATGTTGGGGACCGAGCGAGTGAAGACGTGGTCGATACCGAGGGCGGCAGCGGGACCGATCTTGTACGGGTCGAGCCCCCGTGCGGTGATCTCCGATTGCGCGAGATAAGAGTAGACGTCCTTGCTGAACATCGGCGGCGCGAAGAGGAACGGTAGTACCCACAGCGCCAGGATGCGGTCGAACGCGGGGCGGGTGAGCCGTCGCGCAGGCGCGGGATCGCGATGCGCACCCGGCACGAGATAGCCCACGGTGTAGCGGCGCAGTAGTACCCAGGCGATCATCAGCATCGCGGTGCCCACCATGGTCACCGTGAGCGCGGTGGACTGCATGCGGAACATCAGTCCCAGCACGCGGCGACCGGCGATCGGGTTCTGCACCACCGGGAAGGCGCCTACGCCCAGTGCGCCGAAGGCGATGAGCACGGCGCCGACGCCGCCGAAGGTCGCGATCTTGCGCACCGAGGACTTCTCGGTGGCGGTCAGGTCGGGGTAGTGGCCCCGCTCGTTCGCATGCAGCCGCGTGACGGACCCGTGTTCGTCGCCGCCCGAACCCGGCGCCTTGCTCAGCCCGAGGAAGTCCGCGACCGCGCGGGCGCGTTCGGGGAGCGTAGGGGTTGCGGACACGATCGCAAGCGTAGACGGTGACGGTGCCGGTCCGGGTCGGGGTGGAGCGCGAAGCTTAGCCTGGCCTTGCTGGAAACGCCCCGCGATTTACGAAACAATCGTGTTGTGAAAAACGGGCAGCACGAGGCTGACGCCTCGACCACACAGCGTGACGGGGACACCCGCGACGCCGTGGTCGCGCTGCTCATGAACCGGGGCCAGGCCACCGCGGCCGATATCGGCGAAGCCCTGGGGATCACGACCACCGCCGTACGCCGGCACCTCGACAACCTGCTCGAAGCCGGCGACGTGACGGTGGCGCCACCGTCGGGCCTGGCGGGGAGGGGGCGCGGACGTCCCGCGAAGGAATTCCTGCTCACCTCCTCGGGGCGGCGGCGGCTCGGCCAGGGCTACGACGCCCTGGCGGTCGACGCTCTCCGCGCACTGCGTGACGTCGGTGGCGACGAGGCGGTGCGTGCGTTCGCGCGTCGTCGTGCCGAACAGGCCATCAGTGCGGACACCATCAGCCCCACCGAGTCCGCGGACCCGGTGGACGGTGCCCGTAGGATCGCGGCTGCCCTCTCGGAAGCCGGATTCTCCGCCGACGCCCGAGAAGTGGGCAACGGCGTTCAGATCTGCCAACACCACTGCCCGGTGTCGGAGGTCGCAGCCGAGTTCCCGGAACTGTGCGAGGCCGAAATTTCGGCGATCGAACAGGCGTTGGGAACGCATGTACAGCGCTTGGCCACCATCGCCAACGGTGACCGCGCCTGCACCACCCATGTGCCCCTCGAGCGCATGGGACCACGAGCAACACCCGCGAAGGAGCTTCGATGACAACGGTCGATAACGGCCCGCTGTCGGCGGCAGTCGACGATGCCAAGCTGACCCAGGAGGAGACGATCGCCTCCCTGGGCACGTACGGCTACGGCTGGCACGATTCCGACGCCGCCGGCGCCTCGGCCCAGCGAGGACTCTCCGAGGCCGTGGTCGCGGACATCTCCGCCAAGAAGAACGAATCCGAGTGGATGCTGCAGCAGCGGCTCAAGGCGCTGAGCATCTTCGATAAGAAGCCCATGCCCACGTGGGGCTCCAACCTCGACGGCATCGATTTCGACAACATCAAGTACTTCGTGCGTTCCTCGGAGAAGCAGGCCGAGAGCTGGGAAGACCTGCCCGAGGACATCAAGAACACCTACGACAAGCTGGGCATCCCCGAGGCGGAGAAGCAGCGCCTCGTCGCCGGCGTCGCCGCTCAGTACGAGTCCGAGGTGGTCTACCACTCCATCCGCGAAGACCTCGAGGAGAAGGGTGTCATCTTCATGGACACCGATACCGGGCTGCGTGAGCACCCCGAGCTCTTCGAGGAGTACTTCGGCTCGGTGATCCCGGCGGGCGATAACAAGTTCTCCGCGCTGAACACCGCCGTGTGGTCGGGCGGCTCGTTCATCTACGTGCCCAAGGGCGTCCACGTGGACATCCCGCTGCAGGCCTACTTCCGGATCAACACCGAGAACATGGGGCAGTTCGAGCGCACGCTGATCATCGTCGACGAGGATGCCTACGTGCACTACGTCGAGGGCTGCACCGCGCCGATCTACAAGTCGGACTCGCTGCACTCCGCGGTGGTCGAGATCATCGTGAAGAAGGGCGGCCGGTGCCGCTACACGACGATTCAGAACTGGTCGAACAACGTCTACAACCTGGTCACCAAGCGCGCCAAGGCCGAGGCCGGCGCCACCATGGAGTGGATCGACGGCAACATCGGGTCCAAGGTCACCATGAAGTACCCGGCTGTGTGGATGATGGGCGAGCACGCCAAGGGTGAAGTGCTCTCGGTCGCCTTCGCGGGCGAGGGCCAGCACCAGGACACCGGTTCGAAGATGGTGCACTTCGCGCCCAACACGTCGAGCAACATCGTGAGCAAGTCGGTGGCGCGGGGCGGTGGCCGGGCCAGCTACCGCGGCCTGATCCAGATCAACAAGGGAGCCCACGGCAGCCGATCCACCGTGAAGTGCGATGCGCTCCTGGTGGATACGATCTCTCGCTCGGACACCTACCCGTACGTCGACATCCGCGAGGACGACGTCACCATGGGTCACGAGGCCACCGTCTCGAAGGTCTCCGACGACCAGCTCTTCTACCTGATGAGCCGCGGCCTCACCGAGGACGAGGCCATGGCGATGGTGGTGCGCGGCTTCGTCGAGCCCATCGCGAAGGAGCTGCCGATGGAGTACGCGCTCGAGCTGAACCGCCTGATCGAACTGCAGATGGAAGGGTCGGTGGGCTAGTGACTGCCTCCCAGCTGAACGACGCCGTCGAGGCGCACCCGGTCGCCAACAAGGGCGAGCTGTTCACGTCCTTCGACGCCGCGGCCTTCGAGGTCCCCAGCCACCGCGATGAGGCCTGGCGGTTCACCCCGCTGCGCCGCCTGCGCGGTTTGCACGACGGGTCCGCCGTCGCCGATGGCACCGTGACGGTCTCGGTCGACGCGGTCCCCGCCGGGGTCACGGTCGAAACCGTCACCAAGGGCGACCCGCGTCTCGGCGAGGCCGGCGTGCCCTTCGATCGCGTTGCCGCGCAGGCCTTCACCTCGATGACCGAGGCCACCGTGCTCACCGTCGCCAAGGAGGCGGAGGTCGCTGAGCCGATCATCGTCCGGCTCGCCGGGCCCGGTGAGGGCAAGACCGCCTTCACGCACATCCAGGTGCGCCTGGAGCGTCACTCCCGCGCGGTGGTCGTGCTCGACCACACCGGTTCGGGTACCGCCGCCGAGAACGTCGAGGTCATCGTGGGCGACGGTGCGTCGTTGCAGATCATCGACGCGCAGGATTTCGCCGACGATGCCGTGTGGGTCACCCAGCACCACGTCCGCGTGGGCCGCGATGCCACCGCCCGGCACTTCGCCGTGCAACTCGGCGGTGAACTCGTGCGCATGACCCCGCGCGTGCAGTTCGATGCCCCGGGCGGCAACGCCGAGCTTCTGGGCTTGTACTTCGCCGACGCCGGGCAGCACCTCGAGCAGCGCCTGCTGGTCGATCACAGCGTGCCGAACTGCAAGTCGAACGTGGTCTACAAGGGTGCGCTGCAGGGCGATCCGGCTTCGAAGCTGCCCGATGCGCACACCGTGTGGGTGGGCGATGTCCTGATCCGCGCCGAGGCGGAGGGCACCGACACCTTCGAGCTCAATCGCAACCTGGTGCTCACCGACGGTGCCCGCGCCGATTCGGTGCCGAACCTGGAGATCGAGACCGGTGAGATCGCCGGTGCCGGCCATGCCAGCGCTACCGGCCGCTTCGACGACGAGCAGCTGTTCTACCTGCGTTCGCGTGGCGTCCCTGAGGACGAGGCCCGCCGCCTGGTGGTGCGCGGCTTCTTCCAGGAGCTGATCGATCGGATCTCCGTCCCCGAGCTGCGTGAGCGTCTGTCCGCGGCCATCGAAAACGAACTCGCCACCGCCGGCGTCTGATACTCGAAGAAGGAATCACTGTGTCTACTCTGGAAATCCGCGATCTGCACGTCAATGTGGTGCAGGCGGACGAGAACGCCGAGCCGATCGAGATCCTCAAGGGCGTCGACCTCACCATCAACTCGGGCGAGACCCACGCGATCATGGGCCCCAACGGTTCCGGCAAGTCCACGCTGAGCTACGCCATCGCCGGGCATCCCAAGTACGAGGTGGTCAAGGGCACCGTCACCCTCGACGGTGAGGACGTGCTCGCCATGTCGGTCGATGAGCGCGCCCGAGCCGGCCTGTTCCTGGCGATGCAGTACCCGGTCGAGGTGCCCGGCGTCTCCATGTCGAACTTCCTGCGCTCGGCCGCCACCGCGGTCCGCGGCGAGGCCCCCAAGCTGCGGCACTGGGTCAAGGAGGTCAAGGAGGCGATGAACGAGCTGGAGATCGATCCCCAGTTCGGCGAGCGCTCCGTGAACGAGGGCTTCTCGGGCGGCGAGAAGAAGCGCCACGAGATCCTGCAGCTGGGTCTGCTCAAGCCGAAGTTCGCCATCCTCGACGAGACCGACTCGGGCCTCGACGTGGACGCCCTGCGCGTCGTCTCCGAGGGCGTCAACCGCTACGCCGAGCGCGAGAACGGCGGCGTCCTGCTGATCACGCACTACACCCGCATCCTGCGCTACATCCACCCGCAGTTCGTGCACGTCTTCGTGAACGGCCGAATCGTGGAATCGGGCGGCCCGGAGCTGGCCGACGAGCTGGAGGAGAACGGCTACGTGCGGTTCACCCAGGGCGTCGCAGCCGGGTCGTGACCATGACGGCCGCAACGACTTTCGACGTCACCGCGGTGCGGGCGGACTTCCCGATCCTCTCTCGCACCGTGCGCGACGATAAGCCGCTGGTGTACCTGGATTCGGGTGCCACCTCGCAGCGGCCGCGGCAGGTGCTCGACGCCGAGTGGGAGTTCCTCACCACGCACAACGCGGCGGTGCACCGCGGCGCGCATCAGCTCGCCGAGGAGGCCACCGACGCCTACGAGGATGCCCGCGCGGCGATCGCCGACTTCGTCCGGGTGTCGCCCGATGAGCTGGTGTTCACCAAGAACGCGACCGAGTCGCTGAACCTGGTGGCCTACACCCTCGGCGACGACCGTTCGGCGGCTGTGTTGGGGGGACACCGGCTGCGGGAGGGCGACACCGTCGTCGTGACCGAGCTGGAGCACCATGCGAATCTGGTGCCCTGGCAGGAGCTCTGCCGCCGCACCGGTGCCACCTTGAAGTGGTACGGGGTCACCGACGACGGCCGCATCGACCTCGACTCGCTCGATCTCGACGAGTCCGTCAAGATCGTCGCGTTCACCCACATGTCGAACGTGACCGGTGCCTTGGCACCGGTGCCCGAGTTGGTGGCGCGTGCCCGCGCCGTCGGGGCCCTCGTGGTGCTCGACGCGTGCCAGTCGGTGCCGCACACCCCGGTCGACTTCGCCGCGCTCGACGTGGATTTCGCCGCGTTCTCGGGTCACAAGATGTACGGCCCGTCGGGTGTCGGCGTGCTGTACGGCAAGCGCGAGATCCTCGCCCAGCTCCCACCGTTCATCACCGGTGGCTCGATGATCGAGACCGTCACGATGGAGGGTTCCACCTACGCCGCTCCGCCGCAGCGGTTCGAAGCCGGTGTGCCGATGACGTCGCAGGCCGTGGGCCTCGGCGCCGCTGTGAAGTACCTCGGCGCGCTCGGTATGCCGCAGGTGGCCGCGCACGAGCACGCACTGGTCGGCGCCGCGCTGGACAGGCTCGGCGCGATCGACGGCCTGCGGATCGTCGGTCCCACCGACAACCATGAGCGCGGCAGTGCCGTGTCCTTCGTGGTCGACGGGATCCATGCGCACGACCTCGGGCAGGTACTCGATGACGAGGGCGTCGCGATTCGCGTGGGGCATCACTGCGCATGGCCGCTGCATCGCCGGTTCGGCGTCGCGGCCACCGCTCGTGCCTCGTTCGCCGTGTACAACACCGTGGATGAGGTCGATGTGCTGGCCGGGGCGATCGTCAAGGCACAGAAGTTCTTCGGGGTGATCTGATGCGCATGGAGCAGATGTACCAGGACGTGATCTTGGACCACTACAAGCACCCGCACCACCGCGGGCTCCGTGAGCCCTTCGAGGCCGAGGTGCACCATGTCAACCCCACCTGCGGCGACGAGGTGACACTGCGGGTGCACCTGTCCGACGACCAGGAGACCGTCGTCGACGTGTCCTATGACGGCCAGGGCTGCTCCATCTCCCAGGCGTCCACCTCCGTGCTCACCGATCAGGTGATCGGGCAGTCCGTGGGGGAGGCGCTGAAGATGGTGCAGAGCTATACCGAGATGCTCCAGTCCCGCGGCCAGATCGAGGGCGACGAGGATGTGATCGGCGATGGCATCGCTTTCGTCGGCGTCTCGAAGTACCCGGCGCGCGTGAAGTGCGCGCTGCTCGGCTGGATGGCGTTCAAGGACGCCACGGCGCAGATCATCGACCAGGAGAAGTCGGCATGACTGAGAACACCGAGACCACGACAACCGGCGCGCCCGAGGCTGCCGCAGCGGAGGCGCCGTCGGGGCCGAGCGCTGATAACCCGCTCAACCTGCCCACCCTCGACGACGTCGAGGAGGCCATGCGCGATGTGGTCGATCCCGAGCTCGGCATCAACGTGGTCGATCTCGGGCTCGTCTACGACCTCAAGGTGGAGGACGATGCCTCCGTCCTCATCGATATGACTTTGACCTCGGCCGCCTGCCCGCTGACCGATGTCATCGAGGACCAGACCCGCGCGGCCCTGGTCTCGTCCGGCCTGGCCACCGACGCCAAGATCAACTGGGTCTGGATGCCCCCGTGGGGCCCGGACAAGATCACCGACGATGGTCGCGAGCAGCTGCGCGCGCTCGGCTTCACTGTCTAGCGGACCGCAGCGATCGCCCGGTTCCACAGCAGCCGGGCGGCCGCCTTGAGTGGCGCAGGCTTGAGCACGTCCGCGCCCAGTAGTGCCACGGCACGCGCCTTGGTCGCCGGCGACGCCTTGCTGGTATGCCCGGAATCGAAGGGCGGCTGCGGGTCGTACTCGATCATCAATTGCACCGCCTCGGCTTTGGCTGCTCCGTCGGTCTGGCCGACGAGCCACAGCGCGAGATCGATCCCAGCCGAGACGCCCGCCGCTGTCGCGATATCGCCCTCGTGCACGATGCGCTGGTCGCTTACTGGCGTTACGTCGTAGGTGCGGAGTGCGGGCAGCATTGTCCAGTGGGTGGTGGCCCGTTTGCCTGCGAGGAGTCCGGCGGCCGCTAGCACGAGGGAGCCGGTGCACACCGACGTGGTCCAGGTCGCCCCGGGAGAAACCTTTCGCAGCCAGGTGAGCATGTCATCGTCGAGCGCGGCCGCGCTTGACCCAGGGCCACCCGGAACGAGCACGATGTCGGGTGAAGTCGTCTCGTCGAAGGTGTGCGTCGCTCCCACGAGTAGAACGCCGGAGTCCGCGGTGATCGGGCCGGTCTCCTTCCATACGAACCGGACTTCGTTCCCCGGCACCATCCGGAGCACTTCGTAGGGGCCGATGAAGTCGAGCGCGGTGAAGTCCGGGTAGACGACGATGGCGACCTGCATGGTGTTCTCCTCGGGTTCGTTGTCAGCAGACGCCGACTCAGGCAAAACTCCTGCGGTACCGGTCGGGCGAGGTGCCGACGCGGCGGCCGAACACTCGTCGCAGGGTCTCAGCGGAACCGAATCCGCACCGCTCGGCGATCACGGCGACGGTATCGGTAGTTTCCTCGAGTTGGCGGCGCGCCGCCTCGGTGCGGATCCGTTCGACGTAGAGTCCGGGAGATTCGCCCACTTCGTGAGTGAATATGCGACTGAAGTGCCGCGGACTCATACCGGCACGCCGAGCGAGAAGCGTGATACTGTGCGCCGCACCTGGTTCCGTCTCGATGCTCTGTTGTACGGCGCGGACCGGGGCGCGCTCGGCCCTGGGCATCCACACGGGTGCTGCGTACTGAGTCTGCCCGCCGGGACGGCGCAGGGGAAGTACCAGACCTCGGGCAACTGCCTGAGCTGCTTCGGTGCCGTGGTCCGCTTCGATCAGGGCCAGTGCGAGGTCGATCCCGGCGGTGACCCCGGCAGAGGTCCATATCTGCTCGGAGCTGCGCACAAAGATCGGATCGGGATCGACATCGATTGCGGGATACAACGTTGCGAGTCGCGCCGCCGAACCCCAATGAGTGGTAGCGCGGCAGCCGTCGAGTAGCCCGGCCTGGGCCAGCAGGAAGGCGCCGGTGCACACGCTGACGACCCGCCGTGCGTGTTGGTGTACCGCCCGGATCCAGTCGACGATCTCGGTGCTGCCGCGGGCGGTCTCGGCACCGGGCCCGCCGGGGATCACGACAGTGTCGATCCTGGCCGTGGGGTCGGGGAGCGGTTCGGTTGCGAAGCACAGGCCGGTGTTGCTGCGGACGGGCGGCGTTGTCGATGCGACCAATCGGATGTCGTAGTCCGCCCCGGTGGAGCGCCTTCCCTTCGCGGCGAGTGCATCGAGATGGGTGTTCGCAGCGGCGAGGGCGTCGAACGGCCCCACCACATCGAGCGGCTGCACACCGGGATACGCGAGCACGATCACCGCCTTGGTCATGAACGAAGTCTCGCCGAGAATGCAGATGGCGTCCAGGACCTATACCCCACAGATCAGGACAGCCTCATAACCCTTTCGCGAACCACAGCTGCGCGTAGGGGTTGTCGTTGTACGGGCTGGTCTCGTGATAGCCCAGCGTTCGGTACAGCGCGATCGCCTCGGTCAGGCCGGCATTGGTGTCCAGGCGCACGGTGTGCACCCCGGCGTGAGCGGCGCGCCGTTCGAGTTCGGCCATCAGGCGCCGGCCGAGCCCCATGCCGCGCACCGACGGCGCAGCCCACACACGTTTCACCTCCGCAAAGCCTCCGTCCTGGAAGGCGAGTGCGCCGCAACCGACGGTCTCCCCGTGCAGTGTGGCGAGAAGGAGCAGACCTGCGGGCGGGGTGATCGCCGCATCGCGAATGGCGCCGCCGACGCTCGGGTCGAACCCGTCCTGCAGTCGCTCACCCAGCTCTGTGTAGTACTGCCGTGCCGCGAATTGTGCTGCGGGAGAACTAGAATCGGCCTCGGCGATAACCAGCTGCGAGGCGAGGAGCAGTCGCTCGACTTCGGCCATCGCCGCCACCAACCGGTCCTGTTGGCCGCCGCTCAGCGGTTCGAGCAGTCCCCGTGCGGCAGACTCAGAACGCGCCTCCAACTCGGCGTACTCCGTGGCGCCGCGTTCAGTGATCCGCGCGGTGCGCACCCGGCCGTCCCCGTCGTCCCTGCCGATGGTGACGAGCCCATCGGCCTCGAGGGCGCGGAGCAACCGGCTGAGGTACCCCGAATCCAGGTCGAGCCGGGCACGCAGATCGCGCACGTCGACGCTCGCGTTCCGTCCGATCTCCCACAGCACGCGCGCCTGACCGAGGGGCCGGTCCTGCGCCAGATACCGGTCCTGGAGAACTCCCAGCCGCTGAGTCACCGCACGGTTGAAGCGCCGGACGTGCGCCACCTTCTCCTCCATTTGTCTGACTATAGTCAGACACTGTTGAGCGGTCTGATGGCGTCATACCGTTCGTCGCCCGTCGGTGACGTTGTCAATCATCGTTCGCAGGGTGCGGATGGTGGTGATGTAGTCGGTGTCGCAAACGCCGGAACGAAACTGCGCCAACCCCGCTCGGACATCGGGCCAGGTCTCGTCGAGCCGGGCGCGGCCCGCCGGTGTGAGGGTCAGTGCCCCGTCGGTGTCGTCGATCAGGCCGGTCGCCACCAGGCAGAGCGTGTCCGGGCGGAGCGCCTCGTCGAGGTCGCCGTGATGTCGGTGATGGTCGAGCACCACGTCGAGGGTGACGGCGTCGGTGCGCTCGGCGAGCAGGTTGAGCGTCCGCCACTGCGGCCGCGTGAGTCCGTGGCGTTCCAGGGTGGCGTGCGCGAGAGCGTCGGCCGACCTCCCGGCCTCGCCCGCCCAGTAGCCGACCGACTGGTCGCGTAGCCATTCCGCTGCATCGTCGTCCACCTGTCCGACGCTATTTCCTGAACCTCCGTTGAGGTCAACGATGGTGTGCAACACTGAACAGAAATAGAACATGTTTCACTGAAGGGGTGCCGATGTTCGAGTGGTCCGACGAAGACCTGATGATGCGGGATGCGTTGCGCGGATTCATCGACAAGGAGGTCCGGCCGCACGTCGACGAGCTGGAGACCGGCGCCCTGCCGCCGTACGACATCACCCGCAAGATGCTCAAGACCTTCGGTGTAGACCAGGTCAATCGCGAGAATCTCGAAGCGGAACTGGCCGCCGAGGAGGCGGGGGAGAAGCCGAAGAGCGGCGGATCGAGCACGCTCGCCTCGTCGATGTTCCTGATCCTCAACGTCGAGATGGCCGGCGTCAGTCTCGGACTGATCGGGTCGATGGGGGTGAGTATGGGGCTCACCGTGTCGACCATCAAATCCCGCGGCACGCTCGCGCAGAAGAAGCGCTGGCTCCCCGAGTTGGTCACCATGGAGAAGGTCGGCGCATGGGCGATCACCGAGCCGGACAGCGGATCCGACGCGCTCGGCGGGATGAAGACCACCGTCCGCCGCGACGGCGCTGGTGGGTACATCCTGTCCGGGCAGAAGACCTTCATCACCAACGGCCCGTACGCCGACACCATCGTGGTGTTCGCCAAGCTCGACGAGGGCGACGGTACGCCGCTGCGCGAGCGCAAGGTGCTCACCTTCGTGCTCGACAAGGGGATGGAGGGGCTCACGCAGGGCAAAGCCTTCAAGAAGATGGGCATGATGAGTTCGCCCACCGGTGAACTGTTCTTCGATCAGGTCGCGCTCGGTCCGGACCGCCTGCTCGGTGAAACCGAGGAGACGCCCGGCGGTGGCGGCGCCTCGGCGAAGGCCGGCTTCACGGCCGAGCGCATCGGTATCGCGGCGCTGGCGTTGGGCATCATCAACGAGGCGCAGCGTCTGTCGATCGACTACGCCCGCACGCGCACCCTGTGGGGCCAGGAGATCGGCACGTTTCAATTGATCCAGCTGAAGCTCGCGGAGATGGAAGTTGCGCGGATCAATGTGCAGAACATGCTGTTCACTGCGATCGAGGCCTCACGTGCAGGTAAGCCTCCGACGCTGGCCCAGGCGTCGGCGATGAAGCTCTACAGTTCGCGCGCCGCCACCGAGGTCGCGATGGAGGCGGTGCAGTTGTTCGGCGGCAACGGCTACATGGCCGAATACCGGGTGGAACAGCTGGCTCGCGATGCCAAGTCGCTGATGATCTACGCGGGCAGCAACGAGATTCAGATGACGCATGTTGCGAAGGGTCTGCTTCGCGGCGAGTGAACAGTCGGTGACGCGATGATGACGAGATCTTGACGCGAATGCGGTTGCCACGTGCCTGGAACCCGGTAATACTGGGATGTGTCAGTACCTCGCTAGGTGAGGCTCCTGCGCGAACACAGGCCACTGATCCGACGACGTCGAGAGACGCCCAGGGTTAGGACAGATCCTCCCGGATTAAGGGTTGATCCGAAGTGGCTTCCCGGACACGGGATCACGTCGCGCAGTGCCGAAGCCCGACGAGAGGGGTGCGAGGCCGGTCGACGCGTTGTCGACGGACCTCGTCCTTTCCTTCGTCGCAGCGCGGTGCGGGCGCAGCACCGCGACGATGCGACGAAGGAGGTGAGGACGGATGCCGTCCGGCGATAGTCCGTATTCCAGACCGGGTGCCCACCCGGCTTTCCCTGAATCTTCCTTCGCTTCACCCGCTTCGGGCGTAACCCCGCACGCGTGGTGAGGCCATGCACGAAAGGTGAACCATCATGATGGATTTCGCACGTCGCGTCTACGCACGCTGGACTATGACCCCGCAGGAACGGCACAACCTGCGCCTGGCGAACACGCCGCTCGCGGTGATCTCCGCCTCGCTCGGTGCTCATCCGCGCGGTTTCGGCGCCTGATTGCCGCTCCCGCAACAAGAACGGCCGGCCTTCGCATCGAAGGCCGGCCGTTGTCAACGCGCGATCAGGGGATCAGGGGATGGTGATGACCTGGCCCACGTTGATCAGGTCCGGGTTCGCGATGTTGTTGAGCTGCGCGATCTCGGTGTAGCGGTTGCCGTCGCCCAGGTACTGCTCGGCGATGGCCCACAGGGTGTCGCCCGAGGCGACGGTGTGGGTGCGCGGAGCGGGAGCCGGGGGCGCCGCCGGCGCCTCAGCGGCGACGGGCTCGGGCTCCGGGGCGGCCTCACGGGCCGGGGCGGGTGCGTCGGTGGCGGTGTTGGAGGCCCACTTGTCGGCGTCGCCCGCGTACACCACGAGATTGCGGTCGTCCTGCAGAACGATGCGATCAGCACCCGAGCCGTCGGTCTGCGTGGACCAGACGCCCTCGCCGGCACCGTTGTAGAGGACGAAGTTGCCGTCGGTCTGGAAGGTGGCGCGCTCGACACCCTTGCCGTCGGTGGCGCTGGCCCACACGACGGAGCCGGCGCCCTCGGTCAGCACGAGGTTGCCGTCGCTCTGCAGGGTCAGCGTGTAGGCGCCGTTGAGGGAGTCGAGGGTCTCCCCGAGGCCAAGCTGGTTACCTGCGCGAAGCACGTCGGTCATGTAAATCCCCTTAGTTGTACTCGGTGTACATCAGTGCCCGCGGCGCGAGCACGCCTAGAGGATAGCGATCTTCGGCGACAATTCAGCGAATGGGAATCATGCAGTCGGAAAATTTGTTGGAGGGGGCATGGCGACCACAGAATTGACCGCAGAGAAGTTCGACCAGACCGTGACCGGCAACGACATCGTGCTCGTAGACTTCTGGGCGTCCTGGTGCGGCCCCTGTCGCGCCTTCGCGCCCACGTTTGAGAAGGCATCGGATGCTCATCCCGATGTGGTTTTCGCGAAGGTCGACACCGAGGCTGAGCAGGGTCTCGCCGCAGCCGCGAACATCCGGTCCATCCCCACCCTGATGGTCTTCAAGAAGGGGAACCTGGTCTACAACGAGGCGGGTGCCCTGCCGCCGGCGGCTCTCGAGGATCTCATCGCGCAGGCCAAGGAGCTCGACATCGAGCCCGCAGACTTCAGCGCCACCGACGAGAAGCCGGCGGAGTAACCGCTGCGGCCAGGCGCCGTCGGAGACCCCACGGCGCCGCCGCGAACGCCGCGGTCATCGCCGCGGCGGTCGCGGCCGGTCCAGAACGCGCGGACAGGAACGTCCGGACGTGCCGGTCCGGCAGGTCGAAGAAGACCTCGAAGAAGGCCCGCTGCTGCGGGGCCGACATCCCGAGCAGTGCCCGCAGCGCCGCCGCCCGCAACCGATGCGCGAGTACGTCGCCGTCGCCGACCGGGTTCCGGCCTGCGCCACGAGCGCGCACCGCATGGTCGGCGAACCCCAAGGACGCGGCGACGGAGTAACCGGTCGCGGGGTGCAGGGTGGTTCCCCGGACGCCCACCCCGCACCACGATCGTCCGCGCGCCGTATCTGGGCTGAGTAGGGGGAAATCCACCTGCTCGTGCAGGTCACCGGCACGGACGCCGCGGTCGGCCAGTCGGGCGCGCAGGCGCGCTTCCAGCATGTCGACGCTGAGCGCCGGCGCCCCTGCCAGGCAGGTCTCCTCCACCAATACCGAATCCGGCGTGACCCGGACCGCGTACAGAAACGACGCAGGCTCCGAAGCGCCGACCCCGGGCGCCGGGCGCCAATCCATCCACAACTCGTCGTGTACGCCCGCGGGTACCAGGATTCCCGCCGCCGTCTGCCGGGGCGCTGTGCTCCGTGGTGCCGGACCACGAGCATCGATCACGAAGGCCTCGCCGTGCCCGTCCCGGTCCGCCGGTTCCGCGACGACGCCGACCCCGTCGAGGGTGAGTGCCGCTTGCAGGCGATCGGTGTCCAGCACTGCGTATTCGCGGCCCAAGGTCCGTCGGTGCCCGGCGAACACTTCCGGCGACGACCGCGCGGAGACCACGTCGGCCGGCAGCCACGGCGGAAGCTCGTCGGTCCACATGCCGAAGGTGCGGCGCCATCGGGCATCCGGAGCGGGATCGTAGGCACGCACCGTCATCCCCGCTGCGGCGGCGCGATGCGCGAGCGCCCGCCCCGCAGGTCCGAGGCCCAGTACGACGAGATCGGTCACAGTGCCGCCCCGAGCAGAGCCAGCTGCGTCCGGTTCGCGCAGTCCAGCCGCGTCATGAGCGCGGAGACGTAGCCCTTCACGGTCGATTCCGCGAGGAACAACCGCGCCGCGATCTCGGCGTTCGACGAACCGCAAGCCAACTCCCGCAGTACATCCCGCTCGCGCACGCCGAGCGCGTCCAGCCGCGGATCGCGCCGGGGGAGTTCGCCCGCGAGGCGCACCAGGCGGGCGAGGGCGTCGGGGGAGAGGAGCGACCCACCCGATGCCGCGGTGCGCACCGCCGACGCCAGCAGCGGTGGCTCGGCGGTTTTGACCACGAATCCCGCTGCGCCCGCCGCCAATCCGTCCACCAATACCGCATCGGTATCGAGGGTGGTGATCAGCACCACCGCCACCGGTGGATCCAGATCGCGCAGCGCGCGGGTCGCGACGATCCCGTCCACTCCGGGCATCCGCACGTCGAGCAGCGCCACATGCGGCGCCTGCGCGATACCCGACTCGACGGCAGCGGCACCGTCGGCGACCGCCGCCACCACCTCCAGATCCGGCTCCGCGGACAGCACCGCCCGCAGGTACTCCCGCACGATCGGATCGTCGTCGGCCACCAGCACGCGTACCGTCATCGCGCGACCGCCGGGAACTCCGCCTGCAGCACCCAGCCGCCGTCGGGAGACGGACCGTGACGCAGCGTTCCACCGATCAACGCGGTACGCGCCGCCAGTCCGCGCAGGCCGGTGCCGCTGCCCGTCGCGACCAGCCGGGAATCGGCTCTCGTCGACGGATTGTGCACGCGCACGCCGCGATCGGTCACCTGCACTACCACCGGTGCGCCCACCGCGTGCTTGCGGGCATTCGCGAGCCCCTCCTCGAGGACCCGGGCGAGGCAATCGGCAGTAGCACGGGGGAGCGGCACCGATACCGTCCCTGCCACGTCCACCTGCTGTCCCGCATCCCGGGCCCGCACCACCGCCTCGGTGATCGCGCCGCCGATCTCCGCCGGCGCTACCAGACCGTCCGTCGCGAGCCTCGCGGACGGAGCGTCCGCGGTCTGTAGTCCGACAACCACTCGGCGCAGATCCGCGAGCGCGGCCTGTGCGTCATCCTCGATACCCGGTTGCCCGGCGGCTCGCGCGGACAACACGATCCGGGTCAGCCGCGCGGTCGCCAGATCGTGCAACTGCGCGGCAAGGGCGAGCCGCTCGTCGGCACGAGCCTGCCGCTCGGCGAGGGCGCGCCGCTCCCGCTGCGCCGTCCGCAGTCGCACCCACAAGCCGGCGGTGCTCCCTCCGAGAACCGGCGCCAGCGCGCCCAGCGCACCGAACAGGGTGTGCGAGGACACGGCCACCGCGAGTGCGAACGCCGCGAACGGGGCGAAGGCCACCACCGCCTCCCGGCGACCGGTGACCGTCTGCGCCGCCGCCGCCGATAGCAACGACACCGCCACCGCCAGCCAGATCGTGGCACCCGCAGCAGTGGGCTCGGCCCACGGACCCATCACCAGGTAGCAGGAGGTCAGCGCCACCACGGGCGCTGCGATCGCGGGCCGCACCGCAGCCGCCACGGCGGACGCCGCGAGCATGGCCGCCACCCCGAGCCAGAGCCCGGGGCCACGTAGCTGCGGGTACAGCACCCACACCAGCGCCGTAGTTCCCGCCGCCGCGACCGCGAGGAGCGCGGCGTGCGCGGAGCGGGTGGCGGGCCGGGACATGCTTCCCATCGTAAGGAGCGGACGCGACGGCACGGCACCTACTTTCGTCGGTCGTCCCGCCTACCTCCGGCCCTACCCCGGCACACCGTCCGCAGCGAACCTGGACCGCATGACCCCGCCACCCGTCGCCCGAGCGCCGCTCGCCGCGGCCACCGTCGCCGTCCTCGCCGTGATGCTGATCGCCAGTCGCAATTACGGATACTTCTTCGACGAGGCCTACTTCGTCGTCGCCGGGCGCGACCACCCGGCTGCCGGCTACTTCGACCAGCCGCCGCTGGTGCCCCTGCTCGCCGCCGGTCTCGATCGGCTCGCACACGGAGACCTCGTGGTGCTGCGGCTGCCGGCCAGCATCGCGGTCGCCGCGATCACCCTGCTCGCCGGGCTTCTCGCGCGCGAGCTCGGCGGCCGGGGGTGGGCGCAGCTGTTCGCTGCCGCGGCGGTCGCGATGTCGCTGGTCAGCTCCGTGGGGCACTGGCTCGCCACGTACTCGCTGGATCCCCTGTGGTGGACGGTGATCCTGTATTGCCTGGTTCGCTGGACCCGAACCCGCGACGATCGGCTTCTGCTGCTCGCGGGCGCGGTCACGGGACTATCACTGCTCACCAAGTTCCTGGTGCCCGCGCTGTGGATCGCGGTGGCGCTCGGTGCCCTCGCCTGCGGACCGCGACGGCTCCTGAGCCGCCCCGCGCTCTGGGGCGGCGCCGCGATCGCGGTCGCCGCGGTGCTCCCCACCCTCTGGTGGCAGGCCGGCCACGATTGGGCGTACACCCGCATGGCCGCCGTGGTGCGCGCGGAATGGCCCGGCGGTGCCGGATTCGCACTGGTCGGACTCTTCGGTGCCGGCCTGCTGATCGGCGTTCCGCTCCTCCTCGCCGGGGTGATCTCGTTGCTCCGCTCGCAGCGCTACCGGTTCCTGGGCGTCGCGCTGGTGCTCGTGGTCGCGGCGATCGTGCTCAGCCACGGACGGGCCTACTACCTCGCCTCTGTGTACGCGCTGCCGATGGCGGCCGGCGCAGTCGCCGTCGAGCGGTGGGCCGCCGCCCGGATCGGCGGGCGAACCGGACGCCGTCGCGCCACCGCGGTCGTGGCCGGTCTCGTGCTCGCCGCATCGGCGGTGTCCTGGGTGTGGTCCACGCCGGTATGGCCGCGGGCGGTCGCCGACGATCTGCCCGCTGCGCCGTTCCGCGCGCCGGCGAGCATGGTCATCGACGGCGACACCATGCTGACGAACCTCGGCGACACCGTCATCGACGCATATCGCAGCCTCCCCCCGGGCGACCGGGACGGGCTCGCCATCGTCGCCGAGAGCTATCCGTTCGCAGCCGCGGTCGACTTCTTCGGTCGCGACGCCGGGCTCCCGCGCGCCTACAGCGGGCACCGCGCCTACTACTACTTCGGCATGCCCGCCGACGACACCCGCTCCGTGCTGTGGATCGGCGAACCTACGCCCGTGCTCGACGGTGCGTTCGCGCACCGCCGGGCGGTGCCGACCGCGCGCGACACGGACGGTCCGATCGCCTACCTGTACACCGGGCGGACCCAGTCCTGGCCCGCCCTATGGGAGAGGCTGCGCGCGCAGTGACGATCTGACCCGCGGGTCAGTAGGGTGTCGGGTGTGATTCTCGCGAGCATCCCCAGTCCGGCGCAGGGCGTGTGGCAGCTGGGGCCCGTCCCGATCCGCGCCTACGCACTGTGCATCATCGCCGGCATCGTCGTCGCCTGCTGGTGGGGTGATCGCCGCTGGGTCGCGCGGGGCGGCAAGCCGGGCCAGGTGGTCGACGTCGCCGTGTGGGCCGTGCCCTTCGGCCTCATCGGCGGACGGCTCTACCACGTGATCACCGACTTCTCGACCTACTTCGGGCCCAACGGCCGCGGCCTCGGGGCCGTCTTCCGGATCTGGGACGGCGGACTCGGGATCTGGGGTGCGGTGGCACTCGGTGGGGTCGGCGCGTGGATCGGCTGCAAGCGGATGGGCATCAAGATCGGCCCGTTCGGCGATGCCATCGCGCCCGCGATCATCGTCGCGCAGGCGATCGGCCGGCTCGGCAACTGGTTCAACCAGGAGCTCTACGGCGCGCCCACGAACCTGCCCTGGGGCCTGGAGATCTACGAGCGGGTCAACGATGTGGGCCAGCGCGGCCCCGATGTGCTCGACGGGCGCAGTGATGGCATCGTGCTCGCCGTCGTCCAGCCCACCTTCCTGTACGAGTTGATCTGGAACCTGCTCGTCGCCGCGTTCCTGGTGATCGTCGACCGCAAGTACCGGATCGGCCACGGCCGGCTGTTCGCGCTGTACGTGGCGGGGTACTGCCTGGGCCGGTTCTTCATCGAGATGATGCGCGACGATCACGCCACGCAGATCTTCGGCGTACGGATCAACGTCTTCACCGCTGCGATCGTGTTCGCCTGCGCGGTCGCGTACTTCGTGACCGCGCCGAAGGGCCGCGAGGATTCCGTCTTCACCACCGATGCGGAGCCCGCTGCTCCGCAAACCGGGGAGGGGACACCGGAGGCGGTCGCCGAAACCGCGTCCGATCAGCCCGGATCCGCCGCCGGCGCGGCGCCTTCCGATGATGCCGAAGTGAACGTCGAGGGGACTTCTACTGACGGGTTAACCAGTGAACCCGTCACGCGGAAATCGGAGGACTAAAGTGTCAGCAGTGACTCGTCGAACCAAGATCGTCTGCACCCTCGGACCCGCCGTCGCCACCGATGAGAAGGTCCTTGCTCTCGTCACGGAGGGCATGGACGTCGCGCGCCTCAACTTCAGCCACGGCGAACACGCCGACCACGAGGTCAACTACAACCGCGTGCGCGCCGCCTCCGATACCACGGGCCGCGCCGTGGGAATCCTCGCCGACCTGCAGGGACCGAAGATCCGGCTGGGCCGGTTCGCCGGCGACGGTCGCACGGTCTGGGAGACGGGTGAGACGGTGCGGATCACCGTCGACGACGTCGTGGGCACCCACGACCGGGTGTCGACCACCTACGCAGAGCTCGCGCAGGACGCCCGCCCCGGCGACCGGCTCCTCGTCGACGACGGCAAGGTGGGGCTCAAGGTGCTGTCGGTGGACGGCAACGACGTCGTCTGCGAGGTCACCGAGGGCGGCCCGGTGTCGAACAACAAGGGCGTCTCGCTGCCGGGGATGAACGTCTCCGTTCCGGCGCTGAGCGACAAGGACATCGAGGACCTCGAGTTCGCTCTCAAGCTGGGCGTCGACTTCATCGCCCTCTCCTTCGTCCGTTCACCGGCTGATATCGAGCGAGTGCACGCCGTGATGGATCGCGTCGGCCGCCGGGTACCGGTGATCGCCAAGCTCGAGAAGCCGGAGGCGATCGACAACCTCGAGGCCGTCATCCTGGCCTTCGATGCGGTGATGGTGGCCCGCGGCGACCTGGGCGTCGAGCTGCCGCTCGAAGAGGTGCCGCTGGTGCAGAAGCGCGCGATCCAGATCGCCCGCGAAAACGCCAAGCCTGTCATCGTTGCGACCCAGATGCTGGAGTCGATGATCGAGAACAGCCGGCCCACTCGGGCCGAGGCCTCCGACGTCGCGAACGCCGTGCTCGACGGTGCCGATGCCGTGATGCTCTCCGGCGAGGTGTCGGTGGGCAAGTACCCGATCGAAACCGTGCAGACCATGGCCAAGATCGTGCGGGCGGTGGAGGAGGGCGGTCCCTCGGTGCCCCCGCTCAACCACGTTCCCCGCACCAAGCGCGGCATCATCTCCTACGCCGCCCGCGATATCGGCGAGCGACTCAACGCCAAGGCCCTCGTGGCCTTCACCCAGTCGGGCGACACCGTGCGCCGCCTGGCCCGGCTGCACACCCGGCTCCCGCTGCTGGCGTTCACCCCGCTGCCGGAGGTGCGCAGTCAGCTCACTCTGTCCTGGGGTACCGAGACCTTCCTGGTCGACGGTGCCGACAGCACCGACGCGATGATCCACCAGGTGGATCAGTCGCTCGAAGGCATCGGCCGCTACTCCAAGGGCGACCAGGTGGTCATCGTCGCCGGTGCGCCCCCCGGGACCATCGGCTCGACCAACCTGATCCAGGTGCACCGGATCGGCGAGGACGACCACTAGACCCGGACCAGTACGCTCATCTGTATGACGGACACACTCACCGACTTCGACGCGTTCCTGGGCACCCTGGAACTGGCCGACCTCGGCGACGACACCTTCACCGGGCGGCACCCGGCGAAGGTGGCACCCCGGACCTTCGGGGGGCAGATCCTCTCACAGGCGATCGTGGCCTCGGGGAACACCGTTCCCGGTTCTCGCGATTCGCTGTTCCTGCACGCCGCCCACACCCACTTCATCAACGGCGGCGACGTTTCCCGTGACATCGAGTACCGGGTCACCAGGCTGCGCGACACCCGCAATGTGGCGAACCGGATGGTGTCGGTGGAGCAGGATGGCACCGTGCTCGCGCTGATGCAGCTGGCCTATCAGACCGACGCCCGCAATCCCCTCGTGCACGGCGATCCGGCACCGCAGGTGCCCGGGCCGGAGGGATTGCCGAACATCCAGGACACGCTGCGGGGCTACGAGGACGTCGTGACGATGTTCGTCGAGGCGCCCCAGCCGATGGATATGCGGTTCACCAACGACCCGGCCTGGATCGCCAAGGGCAAGGGCCTCGTCCAGGAGGACAACCGGGTGTGGATCCGCGCGGCCGGCGACCTGCCCGACGACCAGGTGATCCACGATGCGGCGATGGCCTACGCCTCCGACACCACGATCCTCGACTCGATCATCACCCGGCACGGCCTGTCCTGGGGATTCGATCGGATCATGGCGGTCACGCTGAATCAGTCCCTGTGGTTCCACCGCAGGGTCCGATTCGACGACTACAACCTCTACGCATCGCATTCGACGGTCGCCGATGGTGGACGCGGCATGTCCAACGGGCAATTCTTCGATCGTGCGGGTGTACTGGTAGCAAGCACGACACAGGAGGGCGTCTTGAAGTACTTCCCGGCAAGGAGCGCACAGTGACCACTCCCGAGACGACGGACACGCAACCGGCGCAGGAGCGTCCGATTCCGACGGTGCCCGAGGGCACTCCCGGCCGTGATTGGCGTGCCGCGCTGCCCGCCGCGCAGCCACCCGGCGCGCAGCAGCCCTGGCGTCGCCTCGGGCCGGGCAACCGCGCCTGGGTCGTGGTGATCACGGTGATCGCGCTGGTGATCGGTGGCGTGCTCTCGCTCTTCGCGGTGGGCGTGGGCACCGTCTTCAACGCCACCACCGTGCGCGGCGCCGTCTTGCTCGAATCCCAGCAGTACTCGGCCACCCAGGCCGGATGCATCGGTGCCGGCCCCGCACAGGGCGTCGAGCAGGGCGCCACCATCACGATCTCGGCCGGCGACGACGTGTACGAAGGCACCCTCGGCGAGGGACGGTTGCGGCAGGGGCGGTGCCAGCTCGGCTTCGATCTGACCGTCCCGAGCGCCGACCCGGACCGCAACTACGCCGTCTCCATCGGCAGTGTGCGGGCCACCTCGGTGAGCGGCGCTGAGCTCTCCAGCACCAACCCGATCATCGTCTTCGTGGCGCCGCGCTGACCGGCTCCACCTCCGCCGAACCGCGGCGCCCTCGCGCGCGGCTCGGCGCACGACAGATCACCGAGGCCGCTGCGCTCGCCGACGTCGCGGCCGCGCTGGTGCTCATCTCGCAGGTCTTCCCGCTGCTGGTCGGGCTCGCCTTCGCGGCGTGCATCCCGTTCGGTGTGGTCGGGCTCAGGCACACCTTCCGCACCTGCGCGATGGCCCTCGCGGTGGGTGTGTGCATGGCTTTCCTGCTCGGCGGAATCGCCCCCGTCACTCTCACCATCGAGACCGGGCTGGTCGGGGTGCTGCTGGGTGCATCCATCGGGCGCGGCTGGTCGACGGGGCGTTTGGTCCTGAACTCCCTACCGCTGCTGGCGATCCCGTCGTCGGCGCTGGCGGTGCTGCTCCTGGTGGTCTTTCCCGGCGCCCGGGAGGTGATCTTCAAGATCACCGGATCCACCATCACCGGTATCGCGCGCCTGCTGCGCACCATCCATCTCGGATTCCTCGGCGACGCCATGGTCGCGTTGTGGGAGTGGGCGCTGCGTTGGTGGGCACTCACCGTGCCGGCGGTCCTCATCGTGGCCGTGCTCTTCGTCGTGTGGTTCGCCCGCGTCGCCTTCGGCGCGTTGCTCGCCCGGGCCGACCGGGTGCTGCCCCGGGCCACGGGCCATCTCGCGGATCTCGTCGACGACGGCGACACCGACCGCACCGTGGGGCCGGTGCCGATCCGGATGCGTGGGGTGACGGTGCGCTACGGCGACCGCACCGCGCTCGACGTGCCCGAGCTGATGGTCGAATCGGGGGAGTTCCTCGCGGTGACCGGCCGCAACGGCACCGGAAAATCGACGCTGACCCGCGTCCTCGCCGGAGCCGAGCCGAGCACGGGCACGGTCGAGCGGCCCGGCGATCCGGGTCTCGGTGATCCGGGCGGGACCGCCGTCGTCTTCCAGCGCCCCGAATCCCAGGTACTCGGCGTCCGGGTGGGCGATGACGTGCGGTTCGGCCGTGATCTGCCCGAGGGCACCGATGTGGAAGCACTGCTGCGTCGCGTCGGACTGGGTGGGATGGCCGAGCGGGAGACGGCGACCCTGTCCGGCGGGCAGTTGCAGCGGCTCGCCGTATCGGCGGCCCTGGCCCGCGAGCCCGGGCTGCTGATCAGTGACGAGTCGACCGCCATGCTCGACGCCGAGGGCCGCGAAGCCGTTCTCGGCCTGATGCGCGGGGTCTCCGCATCCGGCACCACCGTCGTGCACGTGACCCATCACGAGACCGAGGCCGCCGCGGCCGACCGGGAGGTCCGACTCGGGCCGCCGCGCGCCGGCGAGGTGCCGTCGCCCGCACCCGCCCGGTCCCCTCGGCGTCCCGGTCCCGGTGCGCGCGGCACCGTCGAGCTGCGGGGCGTTTCGCTGGTGCGCGACGGGGGCACTCCGTGGGACCGCCCGGTCATCACCGATCTCGACCTGACCGTGCCCGGTGGCACCGCCCTCGCCATCACCGGCGACAACGGCGCGGGGAAGTCCACCCTCGCCTGGTTGATCGCCGGGCTGTTGAATCCGACCGCGGGCACCGTGACCGTCGACGGTGAGCCGGTGGTCAACGGGCGCGGTCGGGTGGTGATCGGCGTTCAGCACGCGCGCCTACAGGTGCTGCGCGATACCGTCTTCGACGATGTCGCGGACGCCTCCGGTGCCGGCGATGGCGGCGTGCGGTCCGCGCTGGCACTGGTCGGGCTCGACCCGGATGCGTTCGCCGACCGCCGCGCCGACGAACTCTCCGGCGGTGAACAGCGACGCGTGGTGCTGGCGGGCCTGCTCGCCTCCAGGCCGCAGGTCCTCGTACTCGACGAGCCGCTCGCCGGCCTCGATGACGAGGCCACCGTGACAATGACGGCGGCGCTCGAGGCTGCGAAGGCGGCCGGAACCACCCTGGTGATCGTCACGCATGATCTGGCGCCGCTGCGCGGCGTCGTCGATCGTGTGCACGATGTCACTGCCTCGGCGGAGCCGCCTCGGCCCGATCGGCCGCGCAGGCACCGGCCGCAGTTCGGCGATGTCGTGGGACGCCCACTGCCGCAGGAGAACACCGCACGCAGCGTGTGGGTGGGCACGAAACTGGCGGTGCTCCTGGCCACCGGCGTCGTGATGGCGGTGCGCACGGATTGGTGGAACATCGGCGCTGCGGCGCTCATCATGCTGGGCTGGTTCCTGCTGGCCGGGGCGCCGTGGCGCGCGATCCCGAAGTTGCCGCCGTTCTTCCTCGCCTTCGGAGCGATCAGTCTGTGGCTCGCGTCGCTGGGCGATGGCGCGACCGGCATCACGGTGTTGGGGATACAGTTCAGCCTCTCCGGCATCGACGTCTTCCTCCGCGGCCTGGTCTCCGTGATGGTGTCGCTGTTCGCGGCGCTGCTGTTCTGCTGGACCACTCCGCTCGGCGACGTCCCGGGATTCCTGCAGACCTGCCTGAACCGGCTCGGCGGCGTGGGCAAGCGCGGCGTGGCCTTCGCGTCGTCGCTGGCACTCGCCATCCGCCTGGCACCGCTCGCGCTGTCCGAGGTCCGCACGATGTGGGGTCTGGCCCGGCAGCGCCGGCCCCTGCGCGCCAACGGGAAACCGCGGGGCGTGAGCATCGAGGCGATCCTGGAACTGTTGCTGCTCGCCACGGTGCAGTCGTGCCGCCGGGCGGGGGAGTTGGCCGATGCGATCACCTCGCGCGGCGGTCTGGGCGTGGTGGCGCGACCGGATCGCGGGCCCCGCCGGCTCGACGGTGTCGTCGTCCTCGCCGTCACCGCGATCCTGGTGGTGGGATACGGCGTGGGGATCGTGTTCCCGGGCATGGTGCCCTAGCCCTGCTCGGTACTGCAACGCTCGACGTGGTGAACTAGTGCGGTGACCACCGTTTCGACCAGCCGCAGCTGGCAGCCCGTGCTGACCTATTCGCTGATCGCCGTCAACGTGATCGCCTTCGCGTTCAGCGCGAAGGCCTCCGGCAGCATTCAGTACAACATGTCGGCCCCGGAGGTGAAAGAGTTGGCGCTCTCCGAGGTGGCCACCGCCAACGGGTGGTGGTGGACCGCCATCACCTCGGGATTCCTGCACTTCGGTCCCATTCACCTGCTGGTGAACATGTACTCGCTGTATGTGCTGGGCCGCAATGTCGAGCAGGTGATGGATCGGGCGCACTACGGGGCGATCTACGCGATCTCGCTGCTCGGTGGTAGTGCTTCGGTGCTGTGGTTCGGCCTGGAGAACACCATCACGGTGGGTGCGTCGGGCGCGATCTTCGGCCTGATGGGCGCGGAACTGGTGCTGCTCTTGCGGATGAAGATGAACCCCACGTCGCTGGTGGTGGTGATCGGTGCGAACGTGATCGCATCGATGATGATCCCGGGCATCTCGCTCATGGGCCACCTGGGCGGTCTCGTCGCGGGTGCGGCGGTCGCCGCCGCGATGGTCTACGTGCCCGAGCTGTTGCCACGGGACAAGCGCACCGCCAAGCAGATCCAGGCCGTCGGCTGGGCGTGCACCGGCGTGATCGCCGCGGTCGTGGTGGCGCTCATCGCGGTACGGTTCGGCACCTACCCGGCGGTGAACCGTTTCGTGATCGGCTGACCTCAGCCCTGCCGCTGATTGAGCTGCCGCAGCCGGGCGTTGTACGCGGCCAGTGCCGCCTCGTCGTCGTCGACATCGACCTCGGAGTCGTCGGCACCGTCGCCGATGAGGGTGCCGCGGCGCGCGGAATCGAGCCAGGAGCCCATGCCGCCGCCGCGTTTACCCGTGGCCTCGGCGGTGATCCACTGGAAGGCGACGATCAGCAGGAGCAGCATCATCAGGCCGTCACCGCCGAACCACATGATCGCGCCGGCGGCGGACTGGTCCACGAGACCGGACGGGCCCCAGCCCGCTCGGGAAAGTGCGTACTCCGGGGCCAATTCGGTCGAGGTCATCATCAGCGTGACGCCGACCAGCGTGTCCGGGCCCATGGCGAGCAGGAACGATGCGAACCGCAGCGGATGCGACAGCTTGGTGGGGCCGCACAGCTCGTTGCCCACGAGCGGCAGCATGAACAGCCAGCCCGCGAACAGGTACACCGTGTATTCGGCATTGCGCAGCCACGGGTTCTCCAGTGCCAGATCCTGGAAACCGGTGAGGTGCGTGCCGATCAGCACCGCGGCGTACAGCGGCAGTCCCACGATCGGGCTGGCGAAGATCCGCATCACCGGGTTGCTCAGCACCGCCCGCACCCGCCGGTCGCCCTTCTCGCCCGTCG
Source organism: Tsukamurella paurometabola DSM 20162 (assembly GCF_000092225.1). Lineage (NCBI taxonomy): Bacteria > Bacillati > Actinomycetota > Actinomycetes > Mycobacteriales > Tsukamurellaceae > Tsukamurella > Tsukamurella paurometabola. Next base: position 2,578,089 of record NC_014158.1, on the reverse strand, counting down.
CTGTGGCGAGCAGCCGGATGGGCTGCGCCAACACCAGGAACAGTGGCACCACAGTGATCAGGTTCAGGTGCACCACCATGTGTGCCCAGAACAGGTGCTTGGCCAGATCGGCCATCACCGTGTTCACGGAGAACACGATGAGCGCCATCGCGATGAACCACGACAGGACTCGAGTCCACGGCCACGGCGAACCGGCGCGACGCGCCCGGAACACGCCGTAGCAGTAGAGGATCGTCGCGACGATCATGAGAGCCGACACGACGGGCGTGAAGACCCAGGTATGGAGGATGGACGGCGCGTGCGTCGCCACTGCTGAGGGAGGCATCGGTGCCCGTTGTACCACCCCGCGGAAACTAATCCAACCGACGTGTAACAAAGCGTGAGGCAGGATCGATGGAAGGGTGAAGGTCCTGTGCCAGCCCCCGGGGAGACCCGGCCCGACCGATGGAGAAGAGATGCCGAAGGTTCCCGAGCCCACGCCGCAAGAGGTGCGCGACTTCCTCAGCCCGATCTCGCATTGGTCGCACTTGAAGGCCAACGCCGAAGAGCAGTACCGCAAGACGATCCTCGCGGCGTATGCGGCCCGCATCCCGATCGTGCACATCGCGCGCTATACCGGCACCTCGCCGCAGGCCGTGAAGAAGGTCATCGACCGGCAGAACGACAAGGCCGTCGATGGCGCGCCGGCGTTCCCGAACACTCCGCGCGCGGGCTACTACCGCGACCAGGCGCTCCCGCAGCGCCCGATGCGCGCCATCTGAGACCAGGAGCCTCCGCCGGCGGCCGGGGTCACGACGTGGTCGTGCCGCCGGTCTGACCGCCGAGAGTGTCGATCACCAGGTGTGCGACGGTGCGCATGTTGGTCCGTCGGTCCATGGCGGTTCGCTGGATCCAGCGGAAGGCGTCGGGCTCGGAGAGCCCGTGGGCCTGCATCAGGATGGTCTTCGCGCGGTCGACCAGTTTCCGGGTCTCCAACTGCTCCGCGAGTGAGGTCACCTCGCGTTCGAGCGCGGCGAGTTCGGCGAACCGGCTGATCGCGATCTCGATCGCCGGCACCAGGTCGAGCTTGGTGAACGGTTTCACCAAGTAGGCCATCGCGCCGGCCTCCCGGGCCCGCTCCACGAACTCCCGCTGTCCGAAAGCGGTGAGCATCACCACCGGCGCGATCCGTTCCCGGGCGATCTCCTCGGCCGCGTCCAGGCCGCTGCGGACCGGCATCTTCACGTCCATGATCACCAGATCGGGGCGCAGTTCACGCGCCTTCTCCACGGCGATCTGGCCGTTCTCGGCCTCGCCGACGACGTCGTATCCCTCTTCCCGGAGCATCTCCGTGAGGTCGAGCCGGATGATCGCCTCGTCTTCGGCGACGAGCACGCGGTGCGCCACCGGTTCGCGGTCCTGCGGCATGGCGGTTCCCCTTCAGTCGGTGGGGTCTCAGGCTACCGGGCGGGAGAAAGGGCCCCGGACGTGCGCGGTACCGTCTACCCATGAACGTATTGAGTCTGGCTCGGTTGCGCAGCCGCGCGGAGAACCTCTGGGCCCTCACGCTCGGCGGCGGCATCCGCCCGGAGGTGCAGACGCCCCACGTCACGCTCGTTGACGAGCCGCACCGCACGCTGCGCCGGTACACCACCGACGAGGTGCGCGCCGAGGCCGCTGCCGCCGGCGCCGCGCCGGTGCTCCTGGTCCCGCCGATCGCCGCGCCCGCGTCGTGTTACGACCTCTCGCCCGAGGTGTCCGTGGTGGCACACCTCGCCGCCACCGGGCGGGTGCCCTACGTGGTCGACTTCGGCGAGATGGGGTACGGCGATAGGAATCTGGGATTCGAGGACTTCGCGCTCGATATCATCCCGCAGGCCATCGCGCGGGTCCTGGAGGACTTCTGGGGCGATGCGGTGCCCGACGGTGCCGGTGTCGATCTGTTCGGCTGGAGTCTGGGCGGCACGCTGTCGTTCCTCACCGCGGGCGCGTCGGCGCAGCCGATCCGCTCGATCGTCTCGATCGCGACGCCGTTGAACTACGACGCGCAGCCGCCGTACCCGCTGGTGCGGGCGCTGGCCCGCCCGGTCGACGGTGCCGGTCCCGGTGCGTTGTTCGGCTTGCTGGGTGGGATCCCCGCGCCCGTGGTGCAGGTGGCCTATCGCGCGACCTCGTGGGACCGGGAGCTCAAGAAGCCGAAGTTCGTGCTGGAGAACCTTGGTGATACCGAGAAGTTGGCGCGGATGGAGACGATCGACCGCTTCCAGCGGAAGTTCCCCGGGTATCCGGGCAAGCTGGCGGCGCAGCTGTGGGAGCGGCTGATCTACCGCGGCGAACTGGCGGCGGGGAAGGTCGAGCTGGGGGAGCAGGTGGTGGACCTGTCCACCATCGATGTGCCGATCCAGCTGTTCGGTTCGCATCGCGATGCGCTGTGCGCGTGGGACTGCGCTCGGCACGGGATCGAGCTGTTCAGCGGCTCGCCGCGGGTCGAGTTCGCGACCGTCGAGTCGAGCCATCTCGGCCTGCTCGCCGGTCCCGATGCGGTGCGTGAGACCTGGCCCGTGATCGATGAATTCCTCGCTTCGGTGGACACCGCGGCAGGCGTCGTTCGCTGACCGGGTAAGCTTGCTCGGCTGGCCGTTCACGACGGCCCGCCGGACGCCCCCGTAGCCCAATTGGCAGAGGCAACGGATTCAAAACCCGTCCAGTGTGAGTTCGAGTCTCACCGGGGGCACCGCATCGCCGCAGGTATGCGGCTTGCCAGGCAGGTTGTGTTCGCCGTTGAGAGCGCCCGTGCTACCCCCATGCCACCCAGGCTGCGCAACACGGGGTGGTGCGTCCGGAAAGTCCGAAACCTGTCGGTGCGCCGTGGGATGATCTGGCTGTGAATCAGATCTCTTTCCTCGGCCCGATCCGTCCGACCAGAGCGCGTGACCTACGTGCGGGTGACGAGATTCTCTTTCCCAGCGACGTAGTGCCTGGGGCTGTGCTGCGCGCGGTGATCACGGACCTGATGGAAAATGAGGAAGATCGGACCATCACGATCAACGGTGAGCTCATTGGTGAGGAAGCGCTGTTCTCGCATGAAGCGCCGCCGCTAGAATTAGTTGATCGGGTGGTTCAAGCCGGAGAGTCGCGTCCAGACGGGCGGACGGTTATCGTGCGCGGAGATGAGCTCTGGAAGTGGATCGGTGAGAAGTTCAACGATCCCCACGGGTCCACGGAGAAATTCGTTATCGGCGCTTTTGATCGATGCGTCAACCCGGACACCGGGGAGCCGATGGTCGAAGTGAAATTGCATTCGCTCTCCAATCGCAGGAAGATCGTAACGGCGGGGCTCGAACCTTCAGCGACGATCATCTTTGCGGAGACGCGGTGACTGACGAGCATTGGCCGCTGGACCAACTGGGACATTTCGCGTGCGGTTCTGGGATACACGTCGAGGCGAGCTGTTGTGGAGCGTCGTTTGCGACTCGTATTGGCGGATTTGTTGCTAAAATTCAGTTCCCGGTTCTAAGCACCCCGTGGCAGCGAGCAAAACTTGAAGCGCCAAGCAGCTTTGCGGTCGATCCAGCCATACCCCTGGCAGATGAGCGGGAGCCTCACCAAGAATGGGGTGTTGTCTCCCAATGGCGCACCCAGGTTGGGGCTTCCGAACAGGAGCCCGTATCGGTTCGCGTACAACGTCTCGGATTTACCATCGTTGATCGATTTCATGAACGGGAGGGGATCGCGCAGATTCACAAGGACACTCCCGCAGTGCTCGACCGATGGTGGGACTTGTTCTGTGCGTGGGTTTCAATTCTGTCTACTCAGGACCCCAGGGATCATCTGCGGTTGCAGGGGGCGGCCCGGCGTGACCCCGTCTGGATGTGGGTCGGTGGAGGGAAGGAGCGGCGCGGACAGACGGTTAGCAGTGATGCCATCCGCTGGGATCGGACTGGAACTCCGCTCGATCCGGCAACGGTTGAAACGTGCATGTACTTGGCGGGGACGGAAGAGTCGCCGCCCACTGAGTGGCTATTCGTACGGGACGCCAGGTCAGCGGTTGCTGCCGGTGACTACCGACGTGCAGTGATCGATGCCGGAACCGCTGCTGAGCTCGCAATTACGGAGCTATTGGATCAGCATTTGTCCGCTGTAGAAGAGGCTGTTGCGGAGGCGCTCATGTCCCGCAGCCGCGCTCTCGAGCAGCGCTCCAAGCTGATGAAAGAATTGGGCGCAGGGTTCATTCCCGATGGTTTTGCTGGCACTCTTCAGCGACCACGGAATGCGGCTGCTCACAGTGGGCAAGCCCCGACTCTCGAAGTGGCGCAGGGCGCAATCGCGGTTGCGGTTGCCCTTCTCGAACAGTCGACTCCGCTATTGGCCCTGGTGCCAGCCGAACTAGCGTCCGAATAGCTGAATGACCGGGGCGAGGTCTTGTGCATCCTCGGTGTTCGTGACGGGAGCCGGGGCGGGCAGTGTGTTGAGCGCGCCGCCGTCCTTACTGGGAATCCAATCGCCGTACGTGTCGAGAGTCAGGGTGTATTGCGCGTGGCCCATCCATTGCGAGACGAGCATGAAGTGGACGCCCGCCGACAGCTGCATCGTCGCGAATGTGTGCCGCCCGTAGTCGTGGAGCCGGACGCCGCGAACGGATGGCTGCGCGGGGAGTGCCGGGGCCGTGTCGGTGGCGGGCTTTGCTGGTCGAGCGGGTCGGCTCACTGGCAGTCCGGCTTCCACGAGGGCCGGGGCGAGGATGGTCTCGAACCACGTTCCCAGCTCGGGCGGCTGCGTCCAGTCGAGCGGCATCACGGTGCGCTCGCCCTTGACGCGGTAGCCGCCGTTCTTACGGCTCGGCCACAGGGGAGCGGTGGCGTCGTAGTCGTCGCTCTCAGGGCCGTGCGGGTGCACGTCGCGGAGGTAGGCGTGCATCCTCTCGGCGAGCCAGCCCGGTAGCGGAACCGACCGGCGCGACTTCCTGGACTTTGGGGTGCTGGTGGTCCACGTGCCGCCCTTGCGGTCCTTGGTCCTGCGGACGTGCACGACGCACTGGACGGGGGAGTCCGTGCCGTCGGTAGCTGCGCTCGCTGGTCGGGTGGTGAACTCTAAGTCCTGGACTTCCAGTCCGGCGCACTCTGCCTTGCGGAGACCCGAGTAGGGGAGGAAGTACGCCAGTAGCTCGTAGATGGGGTAGAGCTTGCCGACGTTCCGCGCGGTGGCGGCGACCTGCTCGGCGGTGAGTGGGTGATGCTTGAACTTCTCTCGGTCGCCTACGGCGCGGCCGGTGTTGAAGTCCACCTGTTCGCAGGGGTTCGTGGGGATCGCGCCGTGGCGGGTGGCGTACGTGAGGACGTTCTTCAATCCCAGCCAGGCGTGATTGACGGTCCTGGGGGCGAGCTTGCGCGCTGCCAGGTCCGCGAGGAACAGCTCGCAGTCTCGCGGGGTGATACTGGCGACGGCCTTCGCGGCGAACCGGTCGAGCGCGTACCGCTGACGACGCGCTCGTAGTCGCGAAGGAGTTGGCCCTGCGCGACCTTAAGCGCCTGACTCTCGGTCGATTCCTGCGCGTAGCGCCCAACGCTATTCAAACTCGTACGCTCACCCGTGAGTGTGCGCGCTCGACAAGCACACGATGCCTGATGGCGCATCTCGGGAGTTCGAGTTTCAGCAGGGCACCACGCTGCCGCAGTGCGGCTTCATCATCTGTGATTCACCCCACTCACTGGGGTGAATCACAGATGGCACCTGTCCGGTACTTTGGTACGCCGTGGCGGACAACGCGCGAGGACCTACGCGGCACACGATGCGGCCCAGGTTGCCCGTGAACGGCGGTGGCGCGGGCGTCGAACTGACGGTCGGCGGTGTTCCCGTGGCCGAGCGCGACTTCTTCATCGAGGAGTTCCACGGTGTCACGATCGTGGTCGCCCTTCCGGCGCTCAACGCCCTGGCGGTGCAGGTGGTCGCGCGCACGGTCGACGAGTTCGTGGCCGGTGACACCCGGTTCGTCTTCGTGGTTGCGACCGAGTGGGTTCGGGACACGATCGCTGCTGTCGGTGGACGCGAAATGAGCAGTCCGACCGCGTGGAGCGACGAGGCGACTGCCGAGCTATGGCTCAGCGTTGCGGAGTCCTCATGCGTTGTCGTCGGGGTCGACCGCTCAGCTGTCGCCCGCACCGCCGGTGTGATCAGCGCGGGAGTCCGCGCATCGAAGATGGTCCTGACCGATCCCGGAGGCGGCTGGGACGATCCACCTCGCAGCTTCGCCGACATCGATGTGCATCATGACCGCATCTCCGCCCATCTCGCCGCCCGCGGACTTGACGACTACATTCCAGCTGCTCGGCAGGCGCTCGCGGGAGGCGCCTACAGCGTGAACCTCTGCCGTGCTGAAGATCTGGAGTTCGAGCTGCTCACCTTTGAGGGGCGAGGCACAGTGCTGACCCAGGGGCGCTATCTCCACATCGAGCCGCTTCGCGTGGATGACTTCCCCGCCATCGAGGCGCTGGTCGCGCAAGGGGTGGGCGACGGGACCCTCAAGCCGCGCCATCGGATCGAGGTTGCGAAAATGGCGGCCAGTGGCATCGGCGCGCGGGTCCTGCGCACCGGACATCTCGCCGGCATCGTCGGGCTCGAAACAGACCGTTACGCCGGAACCGGCTTCGGTGAAGTCTCGGGGCTGATCACGGTTGCAGAGTTCTCCGGTCTGGGTGCCGGCGGCCTGCTGATGGATGGGTTGCTCGACATCTGCCGCGAGAAGGGGTTGGCGAATCTGTTCGCGGTGACGGTGAGCGCTCAGGCGGCCGATTTCTTCGCGAAGCGCGGCTTTCGAGAGGTGAGCCGTGAAGACGTCCCCGCGGCCAAATGGGAAGGCTACGAAGCTGATCGCTTCGATCTAGCTCGCTGCTTCGTGCGGTCGGCACGCCCTGTTACGTCGACTGAGTGATTCCGCGGAGGTACGACTCGAAAATCCGGTGCTCGGTAGCCGCTGTGCCGCGCAGCGCAATACGGCGAAAGGTCAGTGAATCCGTCAGCCCGACGACTTCTTCGGCGCGGCCGGTGGGCAATCCGGCGCGATCCAGTGCGGTTCTGGCGATGTCCAGTGACCGATTCCCCACCTCGGAATCCTCGGTGAGTGTTGCGAGGAGGTCTGGTCGGTCGCGGAGTTCGAGGATCAAGGCGTAACGCGCGCGCATATCGTCCTCGCGCCCGGCGAGGCCGTTGACGAGCGTGACAAGAAGATCAGCCAACTCGTCGACCGTGAGGGCTTCCTCGGTGTTGACCGCGTCGGCTAGAACGCGGGTGTCGGTCAGCGTGCGTGAGGCGAGCGACTCCACGATCACCGTGAGCAGGGCGTCACGCGTGCGAGCGAGGTGCGATGTCGAGCCCTGAGGGAGGCCGGCTTCATGATCGACGGCGCGATGTGTGAGCGCGCGCACGCCGTCGCGCGCGATGATCCGGATCGCGCTCTGCGCGACGGTGTCCCGCCGGGAGTCGCGGCGGACTGGTTCCTGTGGCACGCCGTAATGCTACAGGTGTAGCGTAGGTGCTACACCTGTAGCGTAAATGGGGGAGTGGTGATGTTCGTCGACGTCGTACCCGATCGCGGGCTCTATCCGTTTGAATCGCGCTGGTTCACATCGTCGGCTGGGCGTATGCACTACATCGATGAGGGCTCCGGCCCTGTGCTGTTGTTCTGCCATGGGACACCGACGTGGAGCTTCGTCTACCGCCGCATCGTGACGGCATTGCGCGACCGCTACCGCTGCATCGCCGTCGACCACCTCGGTTTCGGGCTATCCGAGCGACCGGACGGATTCGGCTACACCATCCCTGATCTATCCTCGGCGCTCGGCGAATTGATCGATGACCTCGACCTCGACGGGGTAGTGGTCATGGGGCAGGATTGGGGCGGCCCCATCGGGTTCGGTGCCGCCGTCCGGCGGGCGGAACGGGTTCGCGGAATCGTGCTCGGAAATGCCGTGTTCTGGCCGAACGACGGTCTTGACAAGCGGATTTTCAGCGCTGTGATGAGCAGTCGCCCGATGCAGCGCAGGATCGTCGACGAGAACCTCATGGTCGATCGCGTGCTTGCATCGGAGCTCGGCACAACTCTGTCGGCCGCCGAATTCGAGCACTACCGCGCCGTGCAGTCTGTACCCGAGGCGCGCGCTGCACTCGCTGTGATGCCCAAGGAGATCCGCGCAGCTCGTCCGTTTCTCGCCGCACTCGAACGCGAGGTACCCCGGTGCCTCGGGGGCAAGCCAGCACTCGCCGTGTGGGGGATGCGCGACAAGGTCTTTCGCCCGAGGGCGTGCCTGCCACGCATCCGCCGTGCGTTCACGGATCTTGAGGTGGTCGAGCTCCCGGGGTCAGGGCACGTCATTCAGGAATCGGCACCGTCGGCGATCGCAGCCGCGATCGCCAGACGGTTTCCCGTGTGATGTGGCGCGGAGGGGCTACGCAGTCACGCAGGCAGACGAACTCAGGCGGCGTCGGGTAGTGCATCCGGTGGCGCCCCGCGCCAGGTGTTGTCGGTGTCGTGTTCGGCGAGGAGTGTTTCGAGCAGGGGTGGGCCGTGCGGGCCATCGAGGAGGGCGTCGATGTCGGTGTAGGTGCTGCCGATCCGGTCCTCGTACTGCGCGCGGAGGTCCTGTGTACGCCATTGCCTGCGGAGTTGTTCGCGGGTGTGGTGCCAGCGTTCGAGGGCTTGGTAGTAGAGCTCGGCGGCGTGGTGGTTGTGGTTGATGCGGTGCTTGCCGGTGGTGTCGGCGTTGCGGCGCCATCCGATCCGCCCGGCGTAGTCGCCGGTGGGGACGACGATGGTCTCCATCCCACTGGGTGTGGGGCCTTGCCCCTGGATCTTGGACACGATGTCATTTCGGTTATGCCGCTTGCGTGAGCGTAGCGCGGTAGGCGGTTTCGTAGGTGTTTGGTGTGATGTTGCCGATCGCGGAGTGCCGGCGGCGGGTGTTGTAGCGGTTGGCCCACCGGAACACGGCCCGGTAGGCCGTGGCCTGGTCGCCGAACGCTGGTCGGCCTTGGAGGAGTTCGCGTTTGAGGGTCGCGTTGAAGCTCTCAGCGAGGGCGTTGTCCGCGGACGAGCCGATCGCTCCCATCGACTGGGTCACGCCGAAGTGCTCGCAGAGGGCGGTGTAGGCCTTCGAGGTGTAGACCGACCCGTGGTCGGAGTGAAAGATCGCCCCAGCCAGGGTGCCGCGTTCGCGCTGCGCGGCCCGTAGTGCGTTTTCGACGAGCTCGGTGCGCATGTGAGTGGCCATCGACCAGCCTGCCAGCTTGCGTGAGCCCAGGTCGATGACCGACGCGAGGTAGAGGTTGCTGCCGTCGGCGATGGGCAGGTAGGTGATGTCGCCGACGTAGCGGCGACCAGGACCGCCGGTGCTGAAGTTCCTGCCGATCAGATCTGGGAAGCGTCGACCGGACTGATCCGGGACGGTTGTCTTCACACGCTTGCGGAGCCGGATTCCGGCCAGGCCGTGCTCACGCATCACGCGCGCCACGCGCTTGTGGTTGACCCGCTCACTCTCGGCTGCGCCGGCGTTGAGGTCAGCGGTGATCCGAGGCGCTCCGTAAGCACGATCCCCGCCCTGTTTCGGGTCTTGCAGCACCCGGATCCGGCCCGCCAGCACCGAGTCAGCCGCCGTCCGCGCGGCCCGCCCCTGCGCTGCAGCGAGCCACGCGTAGAACGACGACCGCGCGATCCCAATCACCTGGCACAACCGCTTCACGCCGTAGGCGTCCTTGTGGTCCTCAACGAACTGGAAGCGGTTCACCAACTCGTCTCCCCGGCGAAATACTTCGCCGCCTGACGGAGAATGTCGCGTTCCTCAGCAAGCTTTGCCTGCTCGACCCGCAACACCCCATTCTCGGCCTCCAGCCTCGTGATCCTCGCCGCCTGCGACTCCCGCCGCCCCACTGACACCCCCGCCGCAGCCGACGCGGTCCTCGTCCCGGAGCCGAGCTTGTCGACCCACCCCTTCAACGATCCCCGGGACACACCCAAATCCGCCGCGATCCCCTGCAACGTCGCACCCGGCGTCGACTCATACAAGTCCACCGCCCGGCACCGGAACTCATCGGTGTAACTCTTCCTGGCCATCCTTGGATTCTCACTTCCCCCAGCCATGTGCTGGATTACACGTGTCCAAGAACAGGGGAGTATCGGAATTTCGGTGTAAGTGGCCCGACTCGCTGACCAGAGCTGGTTGGTGGGAAAGAGGGTCTGATGACCGAGACACTGCATGTCATGGACGATGGCAGGCAACCAACTGAGCAGGAGCTGCAGCTCGCGCGGGAGCTCGTCGCGCAGGCCCGGGAGCAGGGTGCGTCGATGAGCGCGCCGGGGATGCTGCGGGCGTTGACGAAGACGATGCTCGAGACCGCCCTCGATGAGGAGATCACCGAGCACCTGGGCTACGACAAACACCACATCGAGGGTCGAGGAAGCGGGAACTCCCGCAACGGTGCCAGGACGAAGACAGTGATCACCGAGACCGTCGGGCCGATCGAGATTGAGGTGCCACGCGATCGGGAGGGCTCGTTTGATCCGAAGATCGTCGCCAAGCATCAACGTCGTCTGAATGGGGTTGATGAGATCGTCTTATCCCTCGCTGCGAGGGGGCTGACCAGCGGCGATATCGTCGCGCATTTCGATCAGATCTACGGCGCCTCGATTAGCAAGGACACGATCTCCCGGATTACGGACAAGATCGTCGAGGAGATGACCGGCTGGTTCAACCGGCCGCTGGAGCCGATCTATGTCGCGGTGTTCATCGATGCCCTGCACATCAAGGTCCGCGACGGGCAAGTCGCTAACCGGCCGTTTTACGCGGCGATCGGCGTTGATCTCGACGGGCACAAGGACGTCCTAGGGATCTGGGCCGGCGAAGGCGGCGGGGAGTCGGCGAAGTTCTGGTACGCGGTGCTGAGCAGCCTCAAAAGCCGCGGCGTGAACGACGTGTTCTTCCTCGTCTGTGACGGATTGAAGGGCTTGCCGGCGTCGGTGGCCGCGGTCTGGCCGGAGACGATCGTGCAGACCTGCGTGATTCATCTGCTGCGCAACAGCTTCAAGTACGTGCCTCGCCAGCACTGGGACACTCTCAAACGCGATCTCAAGCCGATCTACACCGCCATCGACGCCACCGCCGCAGAGGCAGCTCTGGACGCTCTCGACGACACCTGGGGGCAGAAGTATCCGACGATGATCCGGCTCTGGCGCAATGCCTGGGACGAGTTCATTCCGTTCCTGGACTACAACATCGAAGTCCGGCGGGTGCTCTACTCCACCAACGCCATCGAGAGTCTCAATGCCAGGTACCGGCGGGCAGTCAAAGCCCGCGGGCATTTCCCGACCGAGCAGGCAGCGTTGAAAACGCTGTACCTTGTGACCAGGGCGCTCGATCCGTCCGGTCGGGGCCAGAACCGGTGGGCGGCCCGCTGGAAACCCGCCCTGAACGCGTTCGCGATCACCTTCGCCGACCGCATCCCCGGCCTCAACCGAGACCAGGGCTAACAACGCCACTTACACCGAAAATCTGACACTCCCAAGAACAGGGGGTAAGGCCCGTGGGATTGACTTTGGCGTGGTGGGCATCGCAGGCGAGGGTGAGGCTGGTGATGTCGGTGCGGCCTCCGTTCTGCCATTCGGTGACGTGATGGACCTGGGTGCGGGTGGCGGGGGCATCGCAGCCGGGTGCGGTGCAGCCGTGTTCGCTGCCGTAGAGCGCGATTCGCTGATCGGCGGTGGCGAGACGCTTCTCTCGACCGAGGTACAGGGGTCGTTGGTGGAGGTCGAGGAGGAGGAAGTATTTCGGGTTGGTGCCGGCCATGCGGATGGCGTCGGTGATGGAGAGTCGTCCGCCGGTGGTGGTGGTCGCGATCCCGGTTTCGGATTCGAGTTGGTCGATGCTCATGGTGATGATCGGAACGCATGGCAGTCCGCGGTGTTGGCCGAGTTCGCCGGACGAGACCGCGAGTCGCAGGGCGTGCGTCAATGCGTCGTGTTGGCGTTGGGCGAGGCTGCGGTGATCACGCTGCGCCGCCTCCGAGAGTTCCTCGGCGGTGGCGCCCTCAGCCGGGCTGTCGGGGTCGTCCGGGTTGTTCATCCCGGGGCGGGCGTATTTCGCGAATACCGCTTCCATCAGTGCCCGGCATTCGGCGGAGAGGGTGCCGCCGAAGTCCGAGATCAGATTCTTATCCTGGCGCCCGATTTCCAGTCCGCGGGCGCGGCGTGCTTTCTCCGGGTTCGGCTCCACTCCATCGGGGTCGAGCAGCTCGATCGCCCGCCGGCCGACCTTGGCTACGTGTTTGGGGGTGGCCTCCCGCGCCGCCGTCACCAGAATGTCTTCCAACACGTCGGGCTTGTCCACGCTGGGTGGGCAGGTGCGGAACACCTGCTCGATCGTCAGGGCGTGCCGTTCACTGATCGCCCCCTGCCGTTGCGCCGCCATCGTCAACGCGAACCGCGGCTGCGCAACACCACAGGGCAGGTGCTCGATCGCTCGGCCTCGCGCACCGGCAACCCGGTCGCGGGCTTCGGTGCCGGCGAGCCGCAACCGATCGATCAACATTTCCTTGAGGCCGGTGTAGCCGAGGGTGCCGGGCAGGCCCTGCTCGTGCGCGACCTGCACCAGCGCGTGCTGCGCCACCGGCACTCTCCGCACCGCAACTTCCAGCCGTGACAGCGAAGCTAACACCTCCGGCGAGGACAACAGCACCGGGTCCGCGGAGGCCAGGATTTCAGTGGCGTGTTCGAAGGCGGCGAGCGCATCCAGATACTGCGCTGACGTGCACACCGCCTCGGTCATCGCCGCCTCCCTCCCGCTTCCCATTCTACTCGAAAGTTTCGAGACTGCAATCAGTTTCGAACATGATCTCGACGCGGCGTTATTGTGAATCATGGCTACGATGTCGAGAATTTCAGATACGGGGAAATCGAGCGCGCACCCGGTCATTGCCGCAGCCCGTTGGATCGGGGGATCGATCGTGCTCGCGGCACTGATTGGAACCCTCGGCGCGGTCGGCGTCACGGCGTCGCAGAGTCGCGGAGGTGAACCGACGCTGCAGCCCGTGCGTAACCATGATGGTCGGTACACCGACAAATACTGCATCGTGCAGAGCGACGGAACAGTCATCGAGTGCTCGAAGCTCGACGGCGGTCTCACGATCTACAGCAACGGCCAGAAGCCCTTCATCGTGCAAGACGCACCCATGCCGTCGAGTACGAACTGATCAGTACTTACCGAAGGCGAGAGCCACATCGTGGCCGCCGAACCCGAAGGAGTTGTTCAGGGCGTAGGTGACCTCGCCGCGGCGCGCAGAACCGTGCACCACGTCGAGCTCGATCTCCGGATCCTGGTTCTCCAGGTTCAGGGTGGGCGGGATGACGCCATCGCGGATGGAGAGCACCGTCAGTGCTGCCTCCAGTGCGCCGACCGCGCCGATCGAGTGCCCGAGCGCGCTCTTCGGTGCGTATACCGCGGCATCGGTGCCCACGGCTGAGATCGCTTTGGCCTCAGCGACATCGCCGATGGGTGTCGCGGTCGCGTGCGCGTTGATCAGATCGATATCGCGGGGCGTCAGCCCCGCCACTTCGATGGCCCGCTTCATCGCCCGGGCCGCCCCGCGGCCTTCCACATCGGTTTGGACCATGTGGAAGGCGTCGGAGGTGATGCCGGCGCCGAGGAGGCGGGCGATCGGTGTGGCGCCGCGTGCCAGGGCGTGTTCCTCGGTTTCGATGATCATCAGGGCCTGGGCTTCGCCGAAGACGAAGCCGTCGCGGTCCTTGTCGAACGGGCGTGATGCCGCGGCCGGATCGTCGTTGCGGGTGGAGAGGGCGCGCATCATCGAGAACGGTGCGATGACTGGGCTGTCGATGCGTCCTTCGATGCCGCCGCAGACGGCGATGTCGGCGTCGCCGAGCACGATCTGGCGCCAGGCGTGGGCGATGGCCTCGTTGCCGGTGGAGCAGGCGGAGACCGGTGCGATGGCTCCGGCGCGGGCGCCGATTTCCAGTGCCGAGACGGCGCAGGCGCCGTTGGGCATGGACATCTGGACCGCGAAGGGGGAGACCTTGCGGACGCCGTGATCGCGCAGTGCGTCGACGGCTTCGACCATCGATTCGCCGCCGCCGAGGCCGGTGCCGACGACCGCTGCGAGGCGGGCCGGGTCGACGTCGGGTCGGCCGGCCTTGTCCCACAGGCGCTTGGTCATCACGTGCGAGGCCTGCTCGACGTAGGACATGCGGCGCTTGGAGACGTGCTGTTTGCTCACGTCGCCGGCGTACTTGCGGTCCGGACGTTCGGGCACCTCGGAGGTCGGATCCTCGAGCAACTGCCCACCGATCCGCACCGGCAGATCCGCGATGTCGACACCGATGAAATCGCCCTTGAGTTCGCGGATACCGCTCTGCCCGTCCAGCAACGCCGACCACGTCGACTCGGTATCAGTGCCGAGCGATGTGGTCAGCTCGATCGCGGTCACGACCACGCTGGGGAACTGTCCGCCGAGGGTGGTGAAACTCCGAATGTCAGCCATGCCTCCATCAGAACCGACGGCGGCCAACCCGTTCGCTGTCGTCAGGTGAGAAGTTCGCCGCGAGCCGTTGTGGGCTCGTCACGAACCGATCGGTCCTTGAACCGGACGGTCCACGTGGCAGCGAGACTCGCGAACCCGATCACGAAGCACAGCAACGCATACGGCAGGCTCCCGATCGGATCACCGTCCGCTGTCCACCCTCCGGAGGCGCCGAGATACGCCGGCAATGCCGCGAGCCAGAGCGCGGCGAACACCGCCAGATACAGCGTCCCGTATCCCTGCACCAGCGAGTTGCGCGGGCCCAGCGCCGATGCGTCGCCCGCTCGCACCGCCGACCAGCTCCGCCACATCGCGACCGCTCCGACCGCCGACATCAGAGCCAACTCCAGCAGATACACACCGCCGCGTACCGCGTCGCCAGCCAGTCCGATCACGGTCGCCGGGAGCGGCAGCACGAACGTCCCGACCGATGCGGCCAACCCGACCACCACGATCCGTCGAACGAGCTGCGGACCCGTGAACCGCGCACCGTCGTCGACCTGGCGGCCTACCAGGAACTGCACGCAGAGTGCCAGGGACATCGGCCAGAGCGCCGCGAAGACGACCACCGATCCCACCGGCACGGACGCGAACATGGGCTGATTGATCGGATTGTCGAGCGACCACTCCCACCAGCGCAGCTGCGGTCCGAGGTGATCGAAGATTTCGTAGAAGGCGTGATGGACCAGGCCGACGGCGCAGGCGCCCACGAGGACTCCGTACCGGCGGAAGACCCCGAGCCGGCGCACTGTCTCGAAAGCCATCGTGGCCATGAGCGGATAGATCGCGACGATGTACAGCGGCAGCCGCCCCCAGAGGAACTCGACCGTGAACAGATTGTGCGCGAACATCGTGTCCACGTAGCCGTCGATGCCGAACGCGCCGGGGAAGTACAGGGGAGGCTCGATCACGAACAGGTAGGCGGTGGCGCCGAACCACACCGCCAGATTGGTCGCGTCGCCGTGGGCGCGCCAGCGTCGCCAGGCGTACACCAGCGCGAGGACCGAGCCGACGATGATCGTCAGCTCCAGGACCGGGAGCGTCCAGTTCTCCAGCGCGAACGGGCTGCGGAAGGACACGAGACCGCCCGTATCGTTGCAGGTGAAACCCATCCGCCGGGCCAGCCCATCGAAGGTCGGCGTGCACATGTCCACCGCTCAGACCTCCGCGGCCGCCGCGGAGTACCAGCGTGTGCAGTCGTACCCCGCGTCGTAGCGCGCGAGCCACTCGCCGGCCAGTGCGGGCAGGTTCTCGTGCGCGGGGTCGTGCCCCGGCGTCTGGCTGCGCACGATGCCCTTGAGGGCGACCATCTGCTCGCCCCGCGGCAGCACATCGAAGGCGCGCGGCATGGAGCCCTTGGTCAGGTGCGGCGCGAGCCCCACCAGCAGCTTCTGCTTGAGCCGGTACCGGGCGAACATCGAGAGCGCATCCACCTGTCGGTCACGCAGTGGCACATGCTGATTGAAGCCGGCGCAGGCGATCCGGATCACCTTGAGCACATGCGCGAAGATCGACGGAGCCATGCGCATCCGGTACAGCTCGCTGCCCACCATCGCGTTGTAGATGATGAGCGCCGAGCTGCGGTGTTCGACCTCTTCCACGAAGTGCCACAGGAACATCGAGGCCACCCGATCGTCGCCGGGCCGGAAGAGATGCTCCTCGTTGTCGAGCATGAGCTTGAACACCGGGGTGAACGTGGCCTCCAGATCGGCGGTGTACGCCAGCCGGTACTGCTGCGAGGTGGCCTCGGTGAGTAGGTCGAACTCGCCGATCACCGCATCCAATGTGTTTTCCAGGCCCGGGTACCGCGCGATCAACGCCTGCACGTGTCGACGGTGTGCGGCGGAGTGATGCCCCTCCTGCTGCATGAACGCGGTGGCCTCCGCGGCGACCTCCGGGTCCGCGAACTCCTTGCGCAACTGCAGGATCAACTTGACGATCATCTTCTCGAAGCCGACGGCCAGGAAGGAGACCGCGTTCATCATCGACGAGAAGCCGGGGTTGTCCGGGTTCCAGAGGAACGGGACGGGCGCCTCATCGAAGTGGAAGTCCATCGTGCGCGGATGCAGGTCGGTCATGGTGAGACCATACATATATAACGTGTTCTGTATGGTGTGATTGGATGAACCGGTAACCTGGTGCGATGGCACGCAGGGGTTGGAACGGGACGCCGCCCGCCGACGACGGCGAGGCCGCGGCGCGCATCGTCGCCGCTGCGGCGGAGCTGATCGGCACGCGTGGCACCACCTCGATAGCCGAGGTCGCCGAAGCGCTCGGTGTGATCCGGCAGACGGTGTACCGGTACTTCCCGACGGTCGATGCGTTGCTCCAGGCAGCGGCGGTGCAGGCCGTCGGCGGGTTCCTCGACCGCCTCGCAGCGCACCTGGACGGCATCACCGACCCCGCCGACGCCGTGGTCGAGGGCATCGTCTTCACGCTCGACCAGGTACCTCGCACCCCGCACCTACGGCTGATGCTCTCCGGTGCACACTCGCACACGGAGGCCATCGCCTCCGATCAGGCCATGGCGTTCGGTATGACCATGATCCGGCGCTTCGACGTCGACTGGCCGGCCCACGGCTACGACGAGCCGGCACTGCGCGAACTCGTCGAGTTCCAACTACGGATCATGCAGTCCTTCTTCATCTCTCCGAGCATTCCGTCGCGCAGCCCGTCCGACCTGCGGAACTATCTCACCCGCTGGATCGCGCCCGCCGTCACCGACTCCGGCGGGCGCACTCGCCCCGAGTGAGCTCGCTCGGGACTATCCTGAACGCACCTGCTGAGGAGGCCCCATGATCGGGAAGCGGATCAAGGACAACATCGATGCCGCGGTGAACGTTGCAACCAACTCGGTCGCCCGGTCCGGCGAGATCGTCGAGGGCGCCGCGCAGGCGCTGCGCGGCGACGTCAAGGGCGGCATCGGCAAGATCGCTACGAGCGCCACCGATATCGCCACGACGGCCGCTTCGGAAGGCGTGAAGATGACGCGGCAGAATCTCGACGGTGTGCGCGAGGCCACCGACAAGGTGGCCGACGAGGTCAACAAGCCCCGGTGATCACCGCAGGTCGCGGCGGTATCCTCCCGGCGTGAACCCGAGCACCTTGCGGAAGTCGCGGATCAGGTGCGCTTGATCCGCGTACCCCAGGTCGGCGGCGATCCGCGCCATCGGAAGATCGGGCTCGGTGCGCAGCAGCTCCGCCGCATGCTGTAATCGTCTCCGGTGGATCAACGCCAGCGGTGTCAGGCCGATGTACTTGCGGGTCAACCGCTGTACCGTTCGCGCCGACGTGCCGGTCGCCGCGGCCACATCGTCGACGGTGCGCAGTGTCTCGTCGTCCTCGATGAGTGCCGCGAGCCGATTGGCGAGCAGCCCCTCCGCCGAGGGGCGAGGGCCCGCACGCAGCCACGACTCGTAGGCCGCGCACGCGGCTCCGACATCCCCGCGTGCCATCGCGGACGCGACCGGTTCGCTCAGGTCAGGCAGATCCATGGGGGAGTAGGTATCGAGGATCGCCTGCGGATCAGCGGTGAGAGCGGGCGTCGCGGCGGGTTTGAGCAGTGCACCCACTGCGAACCCGCGCCCTGTCAGATCACGGTGACCGATCGCCGTCGCCGCCCCCGAAAGGCCCGTCACCGCCTGCTCGACCACCAGGTTGAGCGCCGGGAAGGGCAACAGCTCCTGCCGGGAGACGCGGCCGGGAGCGATGTCCCACTGCGAGATCCAGAACCACCGCACGAGCTCGGATACGTCCGCCGAGGGGACGCGGCGCTCGAACGTCGGTAACGCCGCCGGGTACAACACGCCGCGACGGTTCCGGCTCGGATCATCCACACCGCGATCGTAGGCTGTCGCGAATGTTCAATCCCGCGGATGCGGCCGGTTCGTACCGTCGTTCCCATGACTGAGAACACGATCCAGAACGCCACCGCCGCGCACGGCGTCCACACCACCCATGGCGTCCCGCACGGCGCGACGTCACTGACCCCCTTTCTCGCGATCCCGAACGCCAAGGCCGCCATCGACTTCTACCGAGACGTCTTCGGCGCGCGCGTCATCGCCGTCACCGAGTTCGACGGTGTCGTCGTGCACGCCGACCTCGATTTCGGAACGGGGCGAATGCAACTCGGCGAGCCCAACCCGCAGTACGGGCTCGTGGCGGCCCCGGACGGCGACGCGGACTGCTACTCCCTGGGGCTGTACTGCCGCGATGTCGACGACGTGGTGGCGCGCGCAGAGACCGGTGGTGCCACGATCCGCGAACCCCTCGCGAACTTCGTCTCCGGAGACCGCTACGCCAGCATCCGTGATCCGTTCGGCGTGCGCTGGTCGGTCATGACGCGCGTCGAGGATCTCAGCGATGAGGAGAGCGCCGCCCGGGTCGAGGCGTGGGCCGCCACTCAGGCCTGATCAGTCGGCGACCGGCGCGGGAATCGGGTCGAGCGGGCGGGGCGGTGACTGCGGCATCGTCTGGAACCGCACGTCCGCCCGGCCCGACGGTGCCGCGTTCGGATCGCTCGGCTCGAGCCACGCGAATCGCACGGTGATCTGTCCGGGGCCCGCGCTGCCCACGACCGACGTGTACGCGTTGGCCCTCTTCGTGGGTGTGCCAGCGAACTTCCGGTGGTCGAACGACAGGATCTGCACAGGTGAGCTGGCGGTGCCCTGCGGGGTGTCGAGGCGAACCCAGTTCAGTGTGCAATCGACGGATCCGCCCATCGCCCCGACCTGCCACGCGACGCCGGGGAACGGTGGTGCCACGGTGCGTACGGCGTCGTCGATCACGTTCTGCGGCAGCTCCGGGCAGGCCACGGGAGCGGCGGCGGCGGGCCCTGCGCCGATGCCGGCACCGGCGAGAGCCCCCACGGATGCCGCGATCACGCTGAAGGCGAGCTGTGGTGTGCGCATGTCTTCGAACCCTTCGGTCGGGGCAAACATCGACGCGGTCTCCATCGACACGACACCGTGATTATCGATGCTCAGGACCTCGTCGTTACGCCGTTCCGCGAGATCCTGCGGACGCGCCTAGGGTGAACACCATGAGCGATGCATCGCAGCAGACCGACGAACAGGGCGCCTACATCACCGCGGATCGTCCGTACGAGCGCGATACCCGGTACATCGAAACCCGCATCACCAGGGACGGCGCCGACGGCTATCCCGTCGAAGCGGGGCGTTACCGCCTCGTGGTGAGTTACGCCTGCCCGTGGGCGACGCGAACCATCATCGTGCGCCGGCTGCTCGGCCTCGAGAACGCCATTTCCATGGGGATCTGCGGTCCCACCCACGACAAGCGGTCCTGGACCTTCGACCTCGATCCCGGCGGTGTCGACCCGGTGCTCCAGATCCCGCGTCTCCAGGACGCCTACTTCAAACGCGTACCCGACTATCCCAAGGGCATCACGGTTCCGGCCGTCGTCGACGTGCCGTCGGGTGCCGTGGTGACCAACGACTTCCCGCAGATCACGCTCGACTTCTCCTCGGAGTGGGTCGACTTTCACCGCGACGGTGCGCCGCAGCTCTACCCCGAAGATCTGCGCGCCGACATCGACGAGGTGAACAAGCACGTCTACCGCGATGTGAACAACGGCGTCTACCGGTGCGGCTTCGCCGGCTCCCAGGAGTCCTACGACGCCGCCTACGATCAGTTGTTCAATCGCCTCGACTGGCTGAGCGACCGGCTGCAGAACCAGCGATACCTGGTGGGAGACACCATCACCGAAGCCGACGTGCGGCTGTTCACCACACTCGCCCGGTTCGATCCGGTGTATCACGGCCACTTCAAGTGCAACCGCCAGAAGCTCAGCGAGATGCCGGTGCTGTGGGCGTACGCGCGAGACCTGTTCCAGACCCCCGGTTTCGGTGATTCCACCCACTTCGCGCACATCAAGAGCCACTACTACGAGGTGCACCGCGATATCAACCCGACCGGCATCGTGCCCAAGGGGCCTGATCTGGCGAATTGGTTCACCCCGCACGGCCGGGAGAAGCTCGGCGGTCACCCGTTCGGCGCCGGCACCGCCCCCGAACCGCTACCGATTCCCGCAGGCTGACAGCGCACTCGGGTAGTCGGTGTAACCGGCGGCGGTGCGCCCGTAGAGCACATCCTCGCGGATCTCCGAGAGTGGAGTTCCGGTGCGGATTCTCTCCACCAGATCAGGATTCGCGATGAACGCCCGCCCGAACGACACCAGGTCGGCAAGGCCGCGACGGAGTGCTTCCTCGGCGCCCGCGGCGTTCGTGGGGGCCCGGTTCTCTCCGATGTTGGCGATGAGCGGGCCGTCGAATCGCGGCCGGAGATCAGCGAGTGCCGGGTACCGATCGTCATCGGTCAGGTGGAGATACAACAGGCCACGGCCGCTCATCTCGTCGATCAGGGCACGGTACAGGGGAGCGGGGTCGCGTTCGATCATCGAGAATTGCGGATTGCCCGGAGACAGGCGCAAGGCCGTCCGGTCGGCGCCGATCTCCTCCGCGACCGCATCCACCACCTCGACAGCGAAGCGCATCCGGTTGTGCACAGAGCCCCCGTATCGGTCCGACCGGAGGTTGGTGTTGTCCGCCAGGAACTGGTGGATCAGGTAGCTATTGGCGCCGTGCAGTTCTACGCCGTCGAATCCCGCGTCGATCGCTCGTCGAGCGGAGGCGGCGTAGTGATCGATCGCCGCCTCGATCGCAGCAAGCGACATCGCCGACGGGGCGGGCCACGCCGCCTTGGTCCCGTCGAGTAGGTGCAGGACATCGCCATCGGGCACCGCTGACGGTCCGGCCGGAACCGAACCGTCGAGTCGCGCGGCGGGATGGCCTTTGCGGCCGCCGTGCATGAGCTGTGCGACGATCCTGCCACCCTCGGAGTGGACCGCCGACGCAACGGCGGCCCACGCGTGCTGGTGCGCAGCGGTCTGCAGACCGGGGATCCAGGCCTCGCTCTGACCGAGAGAATGGGGCCAGATGCCCTCCGTCACGAGGAGGCCCGCGGAGGCGCGTTGCCGGTAGTACTCGATGACGTCGGTCGTCGGCGAACCGTCCTCGGTGGACCGTAACCGAGTCATCGGTGCCATCACGATGCGGTTGGGAACGGCGAGGGTATCGCTTCGATACGGGGTGAGCAGGCGCATGGCCGTAGGCTAGAACCTGACATTGATGTGAGGGGCAAGCGATGCGGATCGGAGAACTCGCGAATCGGACCGGTGTGAGCGTCCGGTCGCTGCGATACTACGAGGAGCGCGAGCTCCTCCTGGCCACGCGCACGCCGAGCGGGCAACGCGAGTACCCGGAGGCCGCCGTCGATCGGGTGATCCGGATTCAAGAGCTGTTCGCAGCAGGATTGAGCAGTGCGGTGATCGCCCAACTCCTGCCGTGCATTCACGATGTCGACGGCACTCCGAACGCCTCGGTGACGCCGTGGCTGGCAGACACCCTCAACGGCGAGCGGCAGCGCATCGACCGCTCGATCCGCGACCTGCTCCGGGCGCGTGAGGTCCTCGACGGTGTGATCGACGCGGCCCGGACCGACTAGAGACCGGCGGCCGATGCGGCGAGCTCAGCGACCGCGAAGTCGCGTTCCATCTCCTCGCGTTCTCCGTCTTCGGCGAACCACGCGGCGGAGAGCCCGGCGAAGGCGATGACCCAGCGCAGCAACCGTTCCCGCTCGAGGCCGGCGGCCTCGACGATCACGTCGAGCTGCCTGCGGAACCGCGCCGGATCGGCTGCAGACGACAGATCGGGATTGGTCAGCAGGTTGGCGTAGTCGAAGCCGCGCTCACCGATCACGTTCTTCGGGTCGATCGCGAGCCAGCCGCGGTCACCGAAGTCGAGCACGTTGTCGTGGTGCACATCGCCGTGCAGCACGACCACCTCGCGCGCATCGTCGAGTAGCTCGCAGGCCACCGACCACGACCGTGCGAACCGAGGATCCTCGTCGTGCACCGCGGTCAACGACGCGAACCATGGGCGCAGCTCGACCAAATCGGTGTCCGGCAGTCCGGGACGAGGACGGTGCAGATGCGCGATCGTCGCGCACAGAACACGGGTCGCCTCGTCGTCCCGGCCGTTGTCGGCCATCTCCATCAGGCGGCGAGGTCCCGTCGCTCGCTCCATCAGCACGATGTCGTCCGCGGATTCCAGGACGCGGGCGGCACCGTCGCCGTCCCACCACCGCAACACGGAGGCACCGGCGCGTTCCTCGGGTGTCCGCGCGTGTTTGAGCATGGCCGCCGTCCCGCGGTACCGAACGGGCAGCAGATCGCTTCCCGGTGTCGCGAACGGGTCGCCGTCGCGAGTGAGACGCCACCTGGACAACGCGTCACGCCAATCGAATTCCGCCTGCATCGCGTGCCAGCCTAGTTGGGAGCACAATGGTGCCGTGAGCGACTTCAACAAGGACATCATCGAGGAATTCCGCACCAACAACGGCACCGTCTCGGCCATGGGCTTCGGACGCGCCCTGGTGCTCGTCCACAGCGTGGGCGCCAAATCGGGGGAGCCTCGGATCAATCCGCTCGTGGCACTCCGCGATGAGGACGGCTGGCTCATCCCCGCCTCGGCCGGAGGATCCCCGAAGAACCCAGCCTGGTACTACAACCTGGTGGCCCAGCCGGCCATCGAGATCGAGTACGCCGACGACGAGGGTGGCATCTCCACCGCGAAGGTGAGCGCCCGTGAGCTGACCGGTGCCGAGCGCGATGCCGCCTGGAAGCGATTCGAGGAGCGCTCGGAGGGGTTCGCGAAGTACCAGGAGACCGCGGGTGACCGGGTGATCCCGGTGTTCCGCCTCGACCCGCGCTGAGAGCTACCGGCGGAAGCGGGCGGCGGTGGCGACACCGAGGGCTACGTCGCCGTAGTCGCCGCCGAGGGCGCGGCGCAGGGTGTCCTCGTCGAGGTTCTCGCCCGCAGTCAGGAGTTCCTCGATGGCCTCCGTATCGGCGGGGTACTCACCGTCGACGTTGTCCTCATAGGCCTGCGACAGCATGTCGGCGAGTACGCCGGCGGCGGAATCCGGGTCGGTCGCGGGCCCGGGCGCGAAGTGCGCCTTGGTGATGAGGTCCGGATTGTGGCCGACCGCCGACCACGACGTCCCGTCGAAGCCGTACGCGAAATTCGGTGCGGCCGCACCATCGGCGAGCGCGGCGAACCACCAGCGCGGTGCCCCGGCGGCCACCAGATCCTCGCGACCCGCGATGTCCAGCTCGCCGGCGACCCGGTCGAAACCGACGATGCTGGCACGGCCGCCGGACAGGAGCGCCAGATCGAACTCCGATCCGCCACCGTCCGCGAAGTGCACGATTCCCGGTGCTGCGGGCCGGAGATCCTCCTCCTCGAAGACCGCCGCGACCACCGCGGACCACCCCGCAAGCATCGACCATGCATCAGCCGGGGCGGGGAGGAGAACGTCAGTCACCGTCATGAACGCGATAGTAAACGCGGATATTCACAGCGTCAAAGATCATGCGACGGTGATCACTTCCCGGGTGCCGCGCAGCACGACCCACGCCGCTACCGCGGTGGCGACCAGGAGCACACACGACGTGCCTACCGTGGTGGTCACGGCGTCGACCCAGGCGATCCGCGCGTTCTCCGCCAGTTCCGCCCCCTCGGACCCGCCGATCGCCGAGGCCTGTGCCAGGGTGTCGCCGAGCGTGCGCGACATGCCATCGTGCCGGGTGAAGACGGCGGTCGCCACCGAACCGAGGATCGCGAGTCCCATGGCCGTCCCCAGTTCGAAGCTCATCTCCGACATCGACGAGGCCTGGCCCGCACGCTCGGGTGGGGCGGCGGCCAGCGCGGTCTCCGAGACGAAGGTGAACAGCGTCCCGTACCCGACCCCGGCGACCACGGTTCCGGCCACGTACAGCCACGTCGGACCGTCGACCCCGAGTCCGATCAGGAGGAACTGCCCGGCCGCTGAGAACAGCAGCGCCGCGGTGAACGTCCACTGTCGCCCGAGATACTGGCGGATCCAGGGCGCCCGCATCGAGAAGTAGGCCACGGTGGCGGCGGCGGGCAATCCGAGGAAGGCGGCGGCGAGGACATCGAGGCCGACCACCGACTGCAGATAGATACCGGTCAGGTACGACATCGAGCTCAACGTCGAGATCGCGATGATCGTGCCGCAGATCGCCATGCTGAAGACCTTGTTGCGGAACAGGTCGAACGGGATCAGTGGGTGAGGGGAGCGCCGTTGCTGCGTGATGAACGCGGCGAGCATCACCAGGCCGACGGCGCCGATCCCCAGCGTGGTCGCCGTGACGCCGTGACTCGCCGAGGCCTTCACCGCGTACACCAGCGGGAAGATCGCCGCCATCGACAGCGCGACGCCCGCCAGGTCGAAGGGCGCCGAGGTATCCGTGCGCGATTCGTCGAGCAGGAGGGGCCCCGCCACCAGGAACGCGAGGAAGATCGGCGCGTTGATCAAGAACACCGAGCCCCACCAGAAGTGGTGCAGCAGGAGCCCACCCAGCACGGGCCCCACCGCCACGCCGAAGGAGAACGCCGCGGTCCAGATCCCGACCGCGATGCCGCGGTCGCGCGGGTTGCGGAACATGCTCGCGATCAAGGCCAGACTCGCGGGCAGCAAGGTGGCTCCGCCGATACCCATCAGTGCGCGCGCGGCGATGAGGAAGCCCGCGCTCGGCGCGAACGCGGCCACCACCGAGGCCACACCGAACAGGGCCGCTCCCGCGACCATCAGTCGCCGCCGTCCCACCCGGTCGCCGAGGTTGCCCATCGTGATCAGCAGACCGGCCAGCATGAACGGGTAGATGTCCAGAATCCACAGCTGTTGCTCGGAGCTGGGATGCAGTGCCGCCGTGACGTGCGGCATCGCCAGGTACAGCACCGAGGCGTCCATGGAGACCAGGAACACCGGCAGCAACAGGGCGGCCAGGCCGGCCCAGGCGCGGCGCGCAGTGGTGGACACGAGAAGACTCCTCAACGAGCTCGACGGTGGCGCGTACGGCGTACGCACTGGCAGCTGGGTACACTGTACGCAGAACGTTCGGGCACGGTCAACGCAAAAGGAGACGGTTGTGTCGGAGACCGCCCTCACCCGGGACGCGATCGTCGCCGAGGCCGTGCGCCTCGCCGACGAGGGCGGGCTGGAGAAGGTCTCGATGCGGCGCATCGCCGAGGCGCTCGGTACCGGTGCCATGTCGCTCTACCGGCACGTACCCGATAAGGAAACGCTGATCCGCGAGATGGCCTCCGCGGTGGGCACCGGTGCGCTGTATCCCGAAGAGTTGCTGGGAGATCCCGACTGGCGCCATCGCGTGCACCTCGCCGCCGAGATCGATCTGAGGCTCTACCTCCGGCACCCGTGGGTGCTCCTCGCGCACGCCATGCCGCGAGCCGCGATCTCGCCGTCGTCGGTGGCCTGTTTCGATTGGCTCGTCGAGGCCCTCGATCACCTCACCGGCAGGGTGGACGATTCCGCGGAACTCGCCCTCCACGTGTGGAACCACGTCCAGGGTGCCGGACTGGGTGCCGTGGGCCGGGTGCTCGTCGCCCCCGGATCCTCGCTCGACGGTGTGGGGTTCGTCGCGGGCCTCGCCGACGACCCGCTCATCGACGATCTCCCGCGGATGAGTGAACTCGTGGCCATCGAGCGGCCGGAGTTGTGCCAGGCCATGCCGTTGTTGCGGTCCGGCATCGAGGCACTGTGCGACGGCTTCGCCGCCCGCTACGGCGACCGCCGCGAGTGAACGACGAGGGAAGGTCGTGAACTCGCCGACGCGGGTTCACGCCCTTTCCACCCGCGATTCAGCCGGATGCGTCAGCGTGAGCGGGATGAAGCCCGCAACGAACCGGCGCGTCTTCCTCAAGGGTGCGCTCGCCGCCGGGGGAGCCGGCGCAGGCCTGCTTCCCGCCTCACTGCAGTCCGCCATGGCGCAACCGGCCTCCGCCGGAGGTCTGAACGATCTGCGGCACGTGATCTTCCTGATGCAGGAGAACCGGTCCTTCGACCACTACTACGGCACTCTGCGCGGCGTCCGCGGTTTCGACGACCCTGCCGCCATGCGGCTCCGCGGCGGCCACGGCGTGTTCGATCAGCCCACCCGCACAGGCCTTCCCGTGCAGCCGTTTCCGGTGCGTGGAGCCGCGGAACGCCAGCAGATGGACGCGCAGAACATCGATGCGCTCGACCACACGTGGAAGGGCGGGCAGGCGGCCCTGGCCGGTGGCTGGAACGACGGGTGGATCCCCGCCAAGACCGACTCCACCATGGCCTACTACGACCGCCACGACATCCCGTTCCACTACGCCCTCGCCGACGCCTTCACACTGTGCGACCACTACTTCTGCTCCGTCCCCACCTCCACCTCGCCGAATCGGAACTACTTCTTCTCGGGGTACACCGGATTCGAACCGGGCACCGGTGCCCGGGCCGTGGAGAACAGCGCCTACGACCGCGGACACCCCGGCTACGACTGGCCGTGTATCGGCGAGATCCTGCAGGACGCCGGAGTCTCCTGGCAGGTGTACCAGGAGTGGGACAACTTCACCGACAACAACATCGAGTTCTTCCGCCGCTTCAAGCAGGTCTCGTCCGCCGTGTTCCGCGACTTCGGTACCGAGATCGACGACTTCTACCAGGGCCTGCGCGCGCTCCCCGCCGATGAGGCGAGCCGGCGCGCCGGCGCGGTCGATGCCCGCGCCCGCACCCTGCCCCAGCCCGACCGGGACCTGTTCTTCCGCGGCCTGCGCCGCGGTGCTCAGGGATCGCTCACCGACCGGATCGCTGCCGATATCGCCACCGGGACTCTGCCCGCGGTGAGCTACGTGGTGGCCTCCGAGCGGGAGTCGGAGCACCCCAGCGCCTCGTCGCCGCGGGCCTCCGCGAACCTCGTGTACCGGATTCTGGACGCACTCGGCGGTAGCCCCGACGTGTGGCGGCACACCGCGCTGTTCCTGCTCTACGACGAGAACGACGGCTACTTCGACCACGTTCCGCCACCCCGTCCGCCACGCACCGCGACCGACGAATGGGTGGGCGAACTGCCGCTCGGACTGGGTAACCGGGTGCCGATGACGATCGTCTCCCCGTGGACCATCGGGGGCTTCGTCGCCTCCGAGACGTTCGACCACACCTCGACGTTGCGTTTCCTCGAACGCTGGCTGGGTATCTCGGTGCCGCACATCTCGCCGTGGCGGCGCACCGTGGCCGGAGACCTGACCAGTGCCTTCGACTTCCGTGTGCCCCGATCGCTGCCTCCGGCCGAGCGGCCGGCCGCGACCGGTAGTCTCACACCACGCTGGAAACCGCACGCCCCGGCAGTGGGAACGCGCCCCACTCAGGAACCGGGCACCCGCCCGATGCGGCCCGTGCCCTATCGGACCGAGGTCACCGCGAAGCGCCGGTCCGACGGGCTGCGCGTGCGACTGCGCAACACCGGAACGCGCAGCGCGCACTTCACCGTGTTCCCTTACCACGCACCCGATTCCACGCCGTTGCACGCGGATGTGCGGGGGTCGGTCGAGCTCACGGTGCCGCTGGCCGGCGACCGTTACGATGTCATGGTGCTCGGCCCGGCCGGCACGCACTGGACATTCACCGCTCCGTAGTACCCGCCCCGGACCGCACGCGCAGCACGTACTCGGCGGTCCGGGCGATCCGCTCGTCCGCATCGCCGCGCAGTGCATCGAGCGCGGCGGTGGCCGCCGGACCCGCGAACTCCGCGAGCGCCTGGACCACTCGTTGCCGCACCGAGTATTCGCCGCTTCCGGCGAAGGCGGACATCAGGTCCGCGATAATGCCCTGCTCCCTCTCCGGGCCCAGCGCGATCACCGCGAGGGCCTCCGCGGCGGGCACATCGCGATCGCCGCGCAGGATCATCGCGATCAACTCCGGTACCGCCACGGTGTCGCCGCGTGCGCCCAACTCGATCGCGACCACACCGCGCACCGTCGGGTCGTGATGCCCGAGAGCGGCGCGCAGGGCTGCATCGCCGGGGAATTCCGCGAGCGTTTCCGCTGCGCGACGCCGCACCAGCTGATCAGGAGACTCGAGGGCCTGTTCGAGGACCCGGACCGCGTCGCCGAGGTCGCCGGCCGTCGCATCGTCCTGCACCAACGCCCAGCGCAGCGCACCGGCCACATTCAGATTGTCCTCCCGGAGCAGGGCGTCGGCGAGCACGACGCCGGGTGCCGCGCCGACTGCGTCGAGGGCGGCATGTTGGCGCTCGCCGGTCGACGGTGCCGCAAGGCGCCGTAGCAGCGAGACCACATCGAGCACCTCATCCCAGGCTCGCGGTTCCGCCGCCGCCACCTGCCGGAGGCGGGCCAGCAGCGTGGTCTGCGTCTCGATGGTCTGCTGCGTCTGTGCGATCAGATCATCGACGAGGGCCGATGGCGTAAAACCGGGATCATCGAGGGCGCGGCCGATCTCCTTGAGTGACAAGCCGAGCGTGCGCAGGCTCTCGACGTGGAAGATGCGCCGCAGATCGGTGTCGGCGTACTCGCGATACCCCGCGACGGTGCGGCCCGACGGCCGGACCAGTCCGAGTGCGTCGTAATGCCGCAGCATTCGCGCACTCACGCCCGACCGTCGTGCCACCTCGCCGATCTTCATGCCCGCCTCCTCACGCCCGCTTCGTCAGCCCCGCGCGGCCTCGTCCGCCGCACGGGTGCGCTCCGCGCCGAGCGCTGCCGCACGCCGCGCCGAATGCATCGCAGACGTGATGTCCGCATCCGGATCCTCCGACAGCCGCATCGTAGCCGCGGCGTGTGCCCGGACCTCCGGATCGGCGGACCGTCCCGCAGCCTCCGCCGCCGCCACGCCGGCCGCCCCCAGCGCGACCAGGGCGCGGCTCAGACTGCGCCGGGTATCGGGCTCCCCTCGACCCAGTTGCGCAGCGAGCACCGTCGCGGTGGCGGCGCGCTCCGCATCGGGTACCAGGATCACTGCGGCCCGCCACGCGCTCCGGGCGACCTCGTCGTCATCGTCGGCCAGCAGTGGGGCGACCGCGGGCCAGACCGACCCGTCCCCGATCTTGGACAGCGTGTGCAAAGCCTGGCTTCGCGCCTGCGCCGCAGGGGAACTCAGCTCGCCGACCAGAAAGGGCACGGTGTCCTCGGGCGGCAGCCTGGTGAGCGCCCAGGTGAGCATGTCGCGGACGAAGAAGTCCGGCTCCACCGCGCACCGTGCGATCAGTCCCGCAAGGGAGTCGGGGTCGGCGGTGCTGCCGAGCACGAGCGCCGCACGCAAGCGCGCCGACGAGTTCGGATGATCGAGCTGGTCAATGAAAGCCATGACGGCCACCTCCTTCGGTGACCTCCGAGCATCGACCTTGCCACGGTGACAAGGTCAAGGCGATCCGCAGAAAAGCCTGGTGAAACGCGTCGG
Source organism: Tsukamurella paurometabola DSM 20162 (assembly GCF_000092225.1). Classification (NCBI taxonomy): domain Bacteria; kingdom Bacillati; phylum Actinomycetota; class Actinomycetes; order Mycobacteriales; family Tsukamurellaceae; genus Tsukamurella; species Tsukamurella paurometabola. The sequence goes on along the minus strand of NC_014158.1, from coordinate 2,548,191 downwards.
GGAGGGCGTGAAGCCCTCCCCGGATCGAGCGATCGCCGCGCGGTCACTCCTTGTCGACGTCGACCACCTTCGCGCCCTCGACGGCGCGGGTGACGGCCGCGGCACCGTCGTGAGCGCCCTTGCGCGTGGCGTACGCCTGGCCCGAGGCCACGACCTCACCGTTGCCGGCCTTGAGACGGAAACGGAACTTGCCGGAGTTGTCCTCGTACACCTCGAACTTGCCTGCCATGGTGGAGCACCTTTCGTAGGGTGGAGACCCCTCCTCCGGGGCCGAGTGCAGCGTAGATCCTCGATGCATCGAATGCGCGGCGAAAGGCTCCGGCACACGCCGGTGCGATCGCCGTGATCGCAATCCCGGTCTCAGCGACCCCTCAGCCGTTGCCAAGCGGCGTGACTATCGTGGAATTCGTAACTCACTACCGAGGGGATGCACAGGCATGGGGATCTTCGACAAGGTCCGGGGCGAACTCGTCGACATCATCGAGTGGCTCGAGGACGATCGCTCGGTCATGGCGTGGCGGTTTCCGCGCTACAACAACGAGATCAAGAACGGTGCACAGCTCATCGTCCGCGAGGGCCAGGAGGCGCTGTTCGTCTACCGCGGCCAGCTCGCCGACCGGTACGGCCCCGGCGGCTACACCCTGGTTTCGGAGAACATGCCGGTCATGTCCACGCTGCAGGGCTGGCCGCATGGTTTTTCGAGCCCGTTCCGCAGCGAGGTCTACTTCGTCAACCGTCGGCCGATCACCGATCTGCGGTGGGGCACCCCCAATCCGGTCACCATCCGGGATCCTGATTTCGGCATGGTCCAGGTGCGCGCCAATGGTCTCTGCGTGGTCCGGGTGATCGATTCGCCCACCTTCCTACGACAGGTGATCGGTACCGACTCCAATGTCGACTCGGACGAGATCGCCGAACTGCTGCGCCGCACCATCGCCACCGCATTCTCCGACATGTTGATGGAGACCGGTGTCGGCGCGATCGAACTGCAGGGCCGCCAGCGCGAGCTCTCGGAGAAGCTGCGCGAGTACGTGCAGACCCGGATCCAGGGACCGTACGGCCTCGCCTGTGAGGCGATCGAGATGAACATCTCGCTGCCCGACGAGATCACCCAGGCGATGACGCGTGGCGTCGCCCGTGGTGTCGAGGAGAAGGGGTACTACGGCAACGTCGGCGATATGAACCGATTCCAGCAGGGCCGGGCAGCCGACTCGATGCTGGGCGCCGCGACGAACCCCGGCGGGGGCGCCGCGGGCGACTTCATGTCGGCCGGTATGGGCATGGCGATGGGGCAGCAGTTCAGCCAGAGTTTCCAGAACCAGCAGAACGCCGCCCCGAACCCGGCGGGACAGTCGGCGCCCCCTCCGCTCCCCGGTGGCGGTCAGCAGTTCCATGTCGAGCAGAACGGCCACGCAGTCGGACCGCTGCCCATCGAGGAGTTGCGTGGCACGAACCTCACGCCGCAGACGCTGGTGTGGTCCGCCGATATGACGGGGTGGACGCCGGCGGGTGAGGTTGCGGCGCTGCGGAGCCTGTTCGGTCAGACCCCTCCGCCGCTGCCGCCCCAGCCGAGCCGATGACGTCCCCGCCACCGCTGCCGGGGCAGCGGCCGGCGCAACCCGACCGGCCGGAGGGCGGGCCGGCGCAGCAGATCCGGCCCCTCGCTCCGCCCCCGGCGCCCACCGACTATCCGAACACGGCGCCCGACCGCGCGATCCTGCACGTCACCGAGCAGACGCGCACGTATCCGTGTGCCAATTGCGGTGATTCACTGGTCTTCGACCCCTCCACCGGCGGGCTCCGCTCGCCGGGCTGCGGCAGCACCTTCCCGGTGATGCTCGACCGGGACAAGCGCATCGTGACGCACCCGCTGGGGCCCACCATGACCGCGCTCTACGCGCAGGCGAGGTCCACGGCCGCACCGCAGGTCGTCGATCACGAGGTGGTGTGCCAGAACTGCGGTGGACATACGCTGTTCAGTGGGACGCTCACCGCGGTGCGGTGCCCGTACTGCAATACGCCGATCCAACGCAAGGACATTCAGGTCGCGCCGGCCCGGCTGCCGATCGATGGGATCATGCCGCTCCAGATCAGTGATGCCCAGGCGCGCAGCAACATCGAGGCGTGGGTGAACAGTCGCTGGTTCGCGCCCCGGGAGTTCAAGAAGTACCGGGTGCTCGGCTCGTTCACCAGCGTCTACCTCTCGTACTACAGCTACGACGCCGAGGTGTTCACCGACTACTCGGGCTCGCGCGGCGAACGCCGTACCCGACGCGACCGGGACGGGAACGTCCAGACCTACACCGACTGGTACCCTGCCCGCGGTCGCGTGCACGACAGCATCCGTCAGCTCACCGAGACCGCTAACACCGGGCTCGACGACGCCCGGGTGCGGGCCCTCGAACCCTGGCCCGCCGAGCGGGCGGTGCCGTACACGCCCGAATTCGTGGCCGGGCACCTGGCCCGCACCTACGACGGCGATGCCGCGCAGGTCTTCGAGGCACAGGCGCGGCCGCGGATCAACCGGATCGTCGAGAACACGGTGCGTCGCGACATCGGCGGCGACGAGCAGCGCATCCACCGCATGAACCCGGTATTCCAGTCGATCGACTTCGTCTACCTGCTGATGCCGGTCTGGCTCCTCACGGTGACGTTCGCGAACCGGCCCTTCCAGGTGTTCGTCAACGGGGTCACCGGTGAGGTGCAGGGCCAGCGGCCGTGGAGTGCCATCAAGATCACCGTCGCCGTGCTGCTGGGCTTGCTCGTGGTCGCCGGTGGGGTGTACCTCTACATGCAGAGTCAGGGAGGTTCATGATGTCGACGGTGATCATCGTCCTATTGGTGCTGGTCGTGCTCGCGGTGCTCGGAACGACGGTGTTCGCCGTCGCTCTGGTGCGCAACAGTCGCCGGCAGCAACAGGCGGAGGGCGCGATGCCCTTCCCGAGCCGTGCGCCGCTGTCCTGGTCCGGCTCGCACGTGCCCGAAGCCAAGCTGCACCGCCGCATCCGTGACGCGGTGCGCGCCTTCGAACAGCCGGCGGGCGTCCTGACTGCTGCACAACTCGACGCGCAGGTGCGGCTCACCGTCGCCGCACAGGAGCTCGACGATCGGCTGGTCACGATCGCCGCGCTGCCTCCGGCGGCGAAGGGCGAGGAACTCGAGCGGGCCGCCGGCGAGGTGGCTGATCTGGAGCGCCGGATCGGCGAGACGGTCGCGCCCGGAAAAGCTATCGGTGGGTCTCACTAGACTGCGGGTGTGACTGCAGCGAACCCGGCCCAGACGACCCCCGCCGCCTCCGCAGACCCGTCGGAGGTGGGGAAGCGGCCGGTGATGCTGCTCATCGACGGGCACTCGATGGCCTTCCGCGCCTTCTTCGCGCTACCGCTGGACGGCGGACGGTTCCGCACCAAGTCCGGGCAGCCCACCAACGCGGTGTACGGCTTCACCTCGATGCTGATCAAGCTCCTCAAGGAGGAGGCCCCCGGCTATGTGGCGGCCGCCTTCGACGTCTCCCGGCAGACCTTCCGGGCCGAGATGTACCCGGAGTACAAGGCGCAGCGTTCCTCGGCCCCGGATGATTTCCGCGGCCAGGTCGACGTGGTCAAGGACGTGCTCGCAGCGATGGGCATCCCCACCATGGCGCAGGAGGGGTACGAGGCGGACGACATCATCGCCACGATGACCACCCGAGCTCAGGAGCAGGGGTTCGACGTACTCATCGTGACCGGCGACCGTGACGCCCTACAGCTGGTCAACGAGCACGTCACCGTGCTCTACCCGCGCAAGGGCGTCTCCGATCTCACCCGGTTCACCCCGGAGGAGGTCGATGCGAAGTACGGTCTCACCCCGTCCCAGTACCCCGATTACGCGGCGCTGCGCGGCGACCCGTCGGACAACCTGCCCGGTATTCCCGGCGTGGGCGAGAAGACTGCGGCCAAGTGGATCCGCGAGTACGGCAGCCTGGAGGGACTGGTCGAGAACGTCGACAAGGTGAAAGGCAAGGTGGGGGACTCGCTCCGCGAGAACCTGGCCACCGTACAGCTCAATCGGCAGATCACCGAGATGGTCAAAGACATGGCGCTGCCCTATGAGCCGCAGGATCTTGCGCTGCAACCCTGGAACCGCGAGGCCATTCACCAGCTCTTCGACGACCTCGAGTTCCGGGTGCTGCGCGACCGGATCTTCACCGAACTCGCCTCCTCCGAGCCGGAAGCCGAGGAGGGCTTCGAGATCTCCGGCGGCATCGTCGCGCCGGGTACGGTCGCCGAATGGCTCGCCGAACACGCGTCGTCGGGCGAGCGGTCCGGGCTCGGTGTCGTGGGCCCGGACGTGGTGGTCGACGGTGACGCCGAGGCCGTCGTGATCGCCGCGCCCGACGACGAGGGCGGCTACATCGCGCTGGAGACGCTCACACCGCACGACGAGGCCGCGCTCGGTGCCTGGCTCGCCGACGCGACCAGGCCCAAGGCCGTGCACGAGGCGAAGTGGGCCATGCACGGGCTGGAGAGCCGCGGATGGGAACTGGGCGGACTCACCTCCGATACCGCCATCGCCGCGTATTTGGTTCGCCCCGGACAGCGCAGCTTCAACCTCGATGATCTCTCGGTGCGGTACCTGCACCGCGAACTGCGGGTCGAATCGGCGGCGGGCGACGACACCCAGTTGTCCCTGCTCGACGATCCCGACGATTCGGCGGCGGAGAAGGCGCAACAGCAGATCCTGCGCGCCCGCGCCGTGGTGGACCTCGCCGCGGCACTCGATGAGGAGCTCGAGAAGATCGAGTCCAAGCCGCTGCTGGAGGAGATGGAACTCCCGCTGCTGCGGGTGTTGGGCGTCATGGAAGCCACCGGCATCGCCGTCGATACCGATCACCTGGAATCGCTGCACAGTGACTTCAGCGACCGTATCCGGGCCGCGGAGGCCGCCGCCTTCGAGGAGATCGGCGAGCAGATCAATCTCGGTTCGCCGAAGCAGCTCCAGGTGATCCTGTTCGAGAAGCTCGGCCTGCCGAAGACCAAGAAGACGAAAACCGGGTACACCACCGACGCGGCCGCGCTGGAGGCGCTGTACGAGAAGGAGCCGCACCCGTTCCTGCAATACCTGCTGGAGCACCGCGATGCGACGCGGCTCAAGGTCACGGTGGAGGGACTGCTCAAGGCGGTGGCCTCGGACGGACGGATCCACTCCACGTTCAACCAGACCGTGGCCGCCACCGGCCGGCTCTCGTCGACCGATCCGAACCTGCAGAACATCCCGGTGCGCACCGAGGCGGGCCGGCAGATCCGGCACGCGTTCGTGGCGGGTGAGGGCTACGAGACGCTGATGACGGCGGACTACAGCCAGATCGAGATGCGGATCATGGCGCATCTGTCGAGCGACGAGGGCCTCATCGAGGCGTTCAACACGGGCGAGGATCTGCACAACTTCGTCGGTGCCAAGGCCTTCGGCGTCCCGATCGACGAGGTGACGCCGGATATGCGGCGCCGGGTCAAGGCGATGTCCTACGGCCTGGCCTACGGCTTGTCGGCATTCGGCCTGGCCGCCCAGCTCAAGATCTCCCGGGACGAGGCCAAGGACCAGATGGAGGCCTACTTCGCCCGATTCGGCGGGGTGCGCGACTACCTCCAGGACGTGGTCACCGAGGCCACCCGCAACGAGTACACCGAGACCATCTTCGGTCGTCGGCGCTACCTGCCCGATCTCACCTCGACCAACCGGATGCGCCGCGAATCCGCGGAACGGATGGCGCTGAACGCGCCGATCCAGGGCAGCGCCGCCGACATCATCAAGGTAGCGATGATCAACCTGGACAAGCAGATCCGTGCTGCCGGCCTGACATCGCGCATGTTGCTCCAGGTGCACGACGAGCTGGTGCTCGAAGTGGCGGCGGGTGAACGGGACGAGCTCGAGAAGCTGGTGCGCGACACCATGGGCACCGCCGCGGAACTGTCGGTGCCACTCGAGGTGTCGGTGGGCTACGGGCGCAGCTGGGACGACGCCGCACACTAGCGGGCACCTGCGCTTGTTCATCGAACGGGGAATCGCCTCGGCGGCCTCCGACGGTGCCCTGTGGCACTGTGGAGACATGCGACGTCGCTCGGGGGAGGCGGGATCCGCGCGATCCATCCCAGCGGTAACCGCTGGGCGCACCACACGGCTACACCACGCGTCCCACGCCGGACGGGGCGCTACGCGCCCTCCTCGGCGCTGCGGGCGACTGTTTCAGGTCCGCCGAGCGGCGTTCGCATCCCACTCCCTGCGAATGGCTTGACGTGCCGGCCGTCGAGATCGCCCGCGCACTGGCCCGCGCACAGCTCCGTCAGGCCATCCGGATCGCGGTCCAGCTCCACCCCGAGGAGTGGAATCGTGTCGAACTCGCCGCCGACCTCGGCGCCGTGCTCCCGGCGGAGCTCGCGGAGGAGGTCGCCCGGTTCGTGATCGCGTCGGCCCCGACGAAGCCGCGCGGCGCCATCCTGGCGAACCTGCTCCAAGACTTCCGGGTCGAGTCCCTTCTCGAACCCGAGCCGGCCCGGGAGACTCCCGACCGCCCGCTCGTCGACCTCGCGGCGGTGGCGGCGATGCTCGACGTGACGGTCCCGGAACTCGAGTGGTTCGCCGACACGGGTAGCTGGCTGCGGCACTCGAGCCGTCCGCTGCGGCACTACCGCGTTCGCCGGATGTCCAAGCCCGCCGGGGGAGTCCGGGTCATCGAGGCGCCTAAGCCGCGGCTGTGCGAGGCGCAACGGCGCATCCTTCGACACGTCCTCGACGCCGCGGCCCCGCATCCGGCGGCTCGCGGGTTCCTGCCCGGCGGTTCGGTCCTGCGCTACGCCGAACCACATGTCGGGGCGGGGTCCGTGATCCGACTCGATCTGAAGGACTGTTTCACGACGGTGGGGGCGAGCAGGGTGCGTGCCGTGTTCCATCGCCTCGGGTATCCGAACGCGGTCGCCCGAGTCCTCGCGGCGCTGTGCACCACCGAGACCCCTGCTGACGAACTGCACGGCCTCGACGCCTGGCAGGCGGCCACCTTGCGCTTCCGGCACCTGCCGCAGGGGGCTCCGACGTCGCCGACTTTGATGAATCTCTCACTGCGGCAGCTTGATTCTCGCCTCACCGGCCTCGCGCGTGCTCAGGGGGCGAGATATACACGATACGGCGACGATCTCGCGTTCTCCGGGGCGCCCGACGCGTCGCTGATCGCCGGCGTGGTGCCGAAGATCGTCGCGGCCGAAGGATTCGCGGTGAACCCGCGAAAGACGCGGATCATGCGACGGGGATCCCGTCAGGAGCTCGCCGGACTGGTGGTCAACGATCGGGCCCAGGTTCCGCGCCACGAGTACGACGCCCTGCGGGCGCTGTTGCACAATGCCGCCCGATTCGGCCCCGCCAGTCAGAACCGCGACGGTCACGACGACTTCCGAGGCCACGTCTACGGCCGGATCGCCTGGGTGGGACAGGGCAATCGCGAGCGCCGCGAGCGGTTGCTCGCCCTGGCGGAGCGGGTTCCATGGGAGTGACTGCCGCGAATATTCGGATGCGTCCACTCCGGCGGAGGTGCTAACGTCCGTGCCGATCGTGAACCGACCGCAGGAGGTGAGCCCCGTGACCGCAGTATCCGTTGGGGGTGCTCCACTGCAGCGCACGATCGCGCGACAGACGTAGTCGCGGGAGCGCCCGGTTGTCATCACCGAAAGGCGACTCCCATGCATACCACTGAAATTTCGTGTCCTTCGCGTCGTCGGCGCGCGCTCGTCCTCGGCGGCGGTGGATCCGCCGGCAACGCGTGGCTGATCGGCGTGGTCGCCGGCCTTCGCGAGGCCGCTCTCGACGTCACCGAGGCAGACCTCATCGTCGGCACCTCGGCCGGTGCGACTGCGGCCGTGCAGATCACCACCGCCGATCCGGCGCACCTCCTCGCGGACATCCTTGCAGCTCCTTCGCCCGGAACCCCGGGTGCCGCCCGCGCGTCCTCGGACATGGTCGCCGAACAGATGCGCCGTACCGCTGAGATCATCGATTCCGCAGGAGATCTCGCAGACATGCGGCGGCGAATGGGTGCCTTCGCCCTGTCCCGACCGGCGTCGTCGGACGCGGGGGCACAGCAACGATGGCGCGCCACGGTCGCGTCCCGACTCCCGACGACGGACTGGCCGGTGCAGGCGGTGACGCTCACTGCCGTCGACGCCGTCAGCGGCGTTCCCGTGATGTTCGACCGGAACAGCGGTGTCGCGGTCGCCGACGCCGTGGCCGCCAGTTGCTCCAGCGGATTCGCCCTCCGCATCGGCGACGGATGGTTCATCGACGGCGGCTATCGCAGCAATGCCGACAACGCCGACGTGGCAGCCGGATACGAGCGAGTGCTGGTGCTCAGTCCGTTCGGCGGCGCGACTCGCACACCGGCGAACTGGCGCGCAGGCCTCGCGGCTCAGGCGGCCGAGCTGCGCGCCGCCGGGACGACGGTCGAGATCGTCCGGCCGGACTCCGCTGCCCGGGCGGCGTTCGGGGACAACATGATGGACCTATCAGCCCGGGCTCCGGCGGCGCGGGCGGGGGCGGCACAGGGACGGGATCTCGCTGCGCAGCTGCGGGCATTCTGGTCGTGAGCCGCCTGGGGCCCGCCCTCGCCGGGCCGGTAGCGTCGGTCCCGTGTTCACCATCGGCTTCGACCTCGACCTCACCCTGATCGATTCGCGCCAGCGGATTCTGAGTGCGGCCCGTCGATCGTTCACCGATCTCGGGTACACCGTCGGCGACGCGACGCTCCTGCCGTACATGGGGGAGCCGATGGGCGACGTGGCCGCCACGGTGGTGCCGGGTATCGACACCGCCGCGTTCATGCTGCGTTACCGGCATCACTACGACACCGACCGGGACACCCCCGTGCCGGTGTTGCCGGGCGCTCACGAGGTGCTCGCCGCGATCCGGGCCGCCGGAGGCAGTGCCGTCGTGGTCTCGGCGAAGCAACAGGCCGCGGCCGAGCGCGCCGTCGCCGAGGCCGGCCTCGATGTGGCCGCGGTGGTCGGTGACCACTTCGGCGCGGCCAAAGGCGAGGCCCTGCTCCGCTTCGAGGACGTGCGTGCCTACCTGGGCGATCACATCGAGGACGCCGCGGCGGCCCGCGTTGCCGGTTGCCCGTTCATCGGGGTCACGACGGGTGAGTTCTCAGCGGTGGAATTGGGTGCGGCCGGGGCACAGCACACCGTCGCTGATCTGGTTTCCGTCACGCCCCTGTTGCACCTGCAACGGCGTTGAGATAGATATGCAGTCATGCCGCTGAGACTGCAATCGCATCACATCCCAACATGTAGGGCAGGCTTCGTCGCCCGCGCGGGACATCGTGGGTGACGTGAGCGGACCACAGATCGATTGGGAGTCCTACGGCGACTCCCTCGCGTACCGCCTGCTGACGCTGCGGAAGGCCCGAGGGATATCGCAGGAGAAGCTCGCCGAGCGGGCCGGGCTTCATCGGAACCAGATCTCCAACATCGAGCGCAACGTCAGCTCCGGTGACCGGTTCTCCGACCCGCACATGTCCACGCTGTATCGGCTCGCAGCAGCGCTGGACGTGCCGCCCGCGCTGCTGCTACCGGACGCGGATCGCCGGGTGGCGCCGCGATCGGCTGAGCAGGACGGCGCCGATGCGGCCGCAACCGTCGAATCCTCGCTGCTGGTGGCGATCGGTGAATAGCGGTCAGTACGTGCTCAGGATCAACTCGGTCTTGAGCACGTCGCCCGGGAGCAACCAGCCCTTCGCGCTCAGGGTGTCGATCGCCTTCTGACGCAGGCTCTGCGCGGTGGACCGGTCATCGGCCTTGAAACTGAACTCGATCACCGTTTGGCCGGGCATCGGGAGCACCTCGATCGCGGGCTTCACGCCCTCCCAGGAGCCCTTCCACTCCTTCGAGGTCACGGGGCCGTGTACACGGGATGCCTGGAGCGTGTCCTTGCCCCAATTCTTCGACTTCCAGTTCTCCAGCTTGCCGGGGATCTGCCCTACGACCAGCGCCAGGGCGGTCGACGAGTCCGGCAGCGCCGTACCCGACAGACCGCTTGACGACGAGGTCTTCTTATTGGCGAAGCTGAGTGTCTGCTTGCCGTAGGTCCAGTCGACCTGCGCCTCGTAGTTCGTATCCGACGAGTCGAAGCCCGCGCCGTTCGCGGTGGTGAGCGCGGCATCCACATCGCCGTTGGTCACGGGAAAGCGCTTCTTGTAGTTCAGGTCCAGGCTCTTGCCGGCCTCGTGCCGCAGGCGCACCGACCACCCCTCGCCGGAGAGAGCCTTGGTATCGGTGTCGAAGTACTCGTAGGACAGCGATGTGGACGACGAGCCGATGCCGAAGGTCGACTTCACTGCAGTCGATGGTGCGCCGCCGTCGAGCGCCGCGGTCGTCAGGTTGAGCTTGACCTCGTAGTTCGGGACGGCGTTGCCGGCGGCGTGCGCGGTAACGGGGGACAGGGCGGCGATCGCGGTGGCGGCGAGAGCGGCGAGAACGTTTCGGCGGCTGAGCAGTGTCATGCGCGCCAGGTTTCACCTCGCCGATGGCGATCAGGCGAACGTGCGGTGACCGCGCGTCGACCATTCGACGTGCACACGACGTCCGGACGCGAACGGCGCCGCCCCCGGGATCCGGGGTGCGGCGCCGTCGGCGATGGCGGTTGCGCGCTACTTCTTCGCCGGTGCAGGCTTGGCGGCCGGCGCGGGCTTGACGGTGCCGCAGGTGCGGTAGGCATCCGCGAGGGCGCGCTGCACGTTCTGCTGCTCGGCGATGATGCCGAGGCCCGCGGCCGAACCGGTGAACGCCAGGCCGGCCAGCTTGAACTGACGGGTGGTCGGGTCCGATGTCGCGATATCCGCGAACTGCTGCGGGCCGCCGGCGATCTGCTCCAGGCGCCCGGTCAGCCCCGGCGAGGAACGATCGATCGCAGCGCGCAGCTGGCCAACGTTGCACGAGGTGCCCGGCACGGCCCGCGAGAGGGTCGGGTCGGCAGGCTTGGGGGCGGGAGCCGCCGCGGCGAACGGAGCGCCGGCGAGCGACACCGCCCCGACGGCGGCGACGGTGGCGGCGATACGGCGGAGAGTCATTGATGTGGGCCTTTCGGGTCCGGTGATCGGGCTCAGTAGTTCGGGCACGTGGCGATCACCTTGGTGATCTTCGCGTCGATGTCGGCACGGTTGGCCTTGTAGTAGGCCGCACCGGCCGGGTTGTCCGCCGCCAGCTGCTCGATCAGCTTCTGCCGCTCCTCGGGCTTGGCCACGAGAATCCGTGTCGCCTTCTCGCGGCCGCCGGGAGTGCCGTTCATCACGGCGATCGCCTCGGGAGCGATCATCTGCGTGGCGCGCTCGACCTGAGCGACGGTGCACTTGGTGCCCGGCACCTTGTCGTTCGGTGCAGCGGAGGCGACGGCGGGGGCGAGGGCCAGTCCGGCCGCGACGACTGCGGCTCCGGTGATGATGCGCGTCCGAATCATGTCTGTCTCCATTCTCTGCGCCCCCCTGAATCGGCGGGGCGGCGGCGACTGCCGGGGCGACGATACCGGCTGGAGATGAACGACGAAAGGACGGCACCGGGAAAGCGCAACCCGGTGCCGCCCAACCTGTACCCGGGTATCAGCTGGTCGCGCAGGTGGCTTTGACCTGCGCGATCTTCTCTTCGACCTGCTGCTTGGAGGGCTTCGTCCGCGGCGTTCCGTCGCCCTTTTCGCCAGGTTTGCCGGCGCCGTGCTGGGGCGGAGTCTTGCCCGGGTTGGCCTTCCGCCACTCGTCGATCTTGGCCTGATGCGCCTTCTTCGCCGCCTCGCGCGCGGCCGCCCGCTGCTCCGGTGTCTGCGTGAGCGCCTGGTCGAAACGCTCCTTCGCCGTGGGATTGGTGCTGATGCGTTTCCAGAACTCGGGCGCGACCTTCGCCGTGGCGCGCTCGACCTGGTCCACGGTGCACTGGGTGCCGGGCACCGGGGACGCCGGCGAGACCGGGGCGGCGCTCGCGGTGGCGGGGACGATCAGGGCGGCGCCCGCCGCCACGACAGCGGTTGCGGCGGCTGCACGGCGGAAGCGGTGGGTGGAATGGTTCATGGGTGCTTCTCCTTACTGAGAGATCACCGTCGGATCCCTCCCCGGCGAGTAGAGGCGGCCGCGCTGAAGCGGGGGCCGTCCTCGGCTGTGAGTTTCCTGGAACTCGGACATACCGGTACGCAAGGACGCGGGGGAGCTCAGGACGGGAGTTCGCAGCAGAAGATCGCGGTGCCCGGGAAGATCGCGCCGCGCAGCGGACTCCACTGACCCCACTGCTGGTCGAAACCCTCGGGCCATTCCGGTTCGATGATGTCCGTCAGGCGTAGTCCGGCACCCACGATCTCCCGGACTCGGTCACCGATCGTGCGATGGTGCTCCACGTACGTCGGGGCGCCGGCATCGTCGGTCTCCACATACGGTGACCGGTCGAAGTAGGAGAGGGTGGCCACCAGGCCGTCGGGGCCCGGATCGTCGAGGAAGATCCACCGCATCGGGTGGTTGACGGAGAACACGAACCGCCCACCCGGTCGCAGCACCCGCGCCGCCTCGGTCATCACCCCCGCGGAATCGGCGACGAACGGTATCCCACCGAACGCCGAGACCACCAGGTCGACGGCACCGTCGGCCACGGGCAGGCGCTCCGCACCGGCCTGGACCAGCAGCGGATTGCCGCCGCGCACATGCGGCAGTCCGCGCCGCAGCATTGCGGCGGAGATGTCGATGCCGACCACCGTGGCTCCCCGCCCGGCGAGCCACCGGGAGCACGGTGCGCTGCCGCACCCGATCTCCACGGCGACGGCGCCGGCCACCTCACCGAGCAGTCCGGCCTCGGACTCGCGCAGGCCCTCGGGGCACCACACGAAATCGCCGTCGGCGGTGTCCACACCGAGAAAGGCGGCGTGTTCGGCGTGGTAGGCGTCGGCATCGGAATCCCACCAGGACCGGTTCGCTGCCTCGGACCCGGCGCTGTCGTATCGCATGTCCGGTTTGGGGCGGTAATGCACCGGCGTGAGCCTCTCTCGCGAGGGCGGTTTGCCCAGCTAGCACCGGGTGGCGTAGGGTATAGCACGCGTGTGCCCATGCACGCGCGATTTCGACCCAACTACGAGCACCCTGTCCGGAGCAACTTACCCAATGCCCACCTCCACTGTTACGTCCCCGCAGGTCGCCGTCAACGACATCGGCTCCGCGGAGGACTTCCTCGCCGCAATCGACGCGACGATCAAGTACTTCAACGATGGCGACATCGTCGAGGGCACCATCGTCGAGGGCACCATCGTTAAGGTCGATCGTGACGAGGTTCTCCTCGACATCGGTTACAAGACCGAAGGCGTCATCCCCTCCCGCGAGCTCAGCATCAAGCACGACGTCGACCCCTCCGAGGTCGTCAACGTCGGCGACGCGGTCGAGGCCCTCGTCCTCACCAAGGAGGACAAGGAAGGCCGTCTGATCCTGTCCAAGAAGCGTGCGCAGTACGAGCGCGCCTGGGGCACGATCGAGGAGCTCAAGGAGAAGGACGAGGCCGTCAAGGGCACCGTCATCGAGGTGGTCAAGGGTGGCCTCATCCTGGACATCGGTCTCCGCGGCTTCCTCCCGGCTTCGCTGGTCGAGATGCGTCGCGTGCGCGACCTCCAGCCGTACATCGGCAAGGAGATCGAGGCCAAGATCATCGAGCTCGACAAGAACCGCAACAACGTGGTCCTGTCGCGCCGTGCATGGCTCGAGCAGACCCAGTCCGAGGTCCGCAGCGAGTTCCTGCATCAGCTGCAGAAGGGCCAGGTCCGCAAGGGCGTCGTGTCCTCCATCGTCAACTTCGGTGCCTTCGTGGACCTGGGTGGCGTCGACGGCCTGGTGCACGTGTCCGAGCTGTCCTGGAAGCACATCGATCACCCGTCCGAGGTGGTCACCGTGGGCGACGAGGTCACCGTCGAGGTCCTCGACGTCGACCTGGACCGCGAGCGCGTCTCGCTGTCGCTCAAGGCGACCCAGGAGGATCCGTGGCGTCAGTTCGCCCGGACCCACGCCATCGGCCAGATCGTGCCCGGCAAGGTCACCAAGCTCGTCCCGTTCGGCGCGTTCGTGCGCGTCGAGGAGGGCATCGAGGGTCTCGTCCACATCTCGGAGCTGGCCGAGCGCCATGTCGAGGTCCCGGACCAGGTCGTCTCGGTCGGCGACGATGCGATGGTCAAGGTCATCGACATCGACCTCGAGCGTCGTCGTATCTCGCTGAGCCTCAAGCAGGCCAACGAGGACTACACCGAGGAGTTCGACCCGTCGAAGTACGGCATGGCCGACAGCTACGACGAGAACGGCGAGTACATCTTCCCCGAGGGCTTCGATCCCGAGACCAACGAGTGGCTCGAGGGCTTCGACAAGCAGCGCGAGGAGTGGGAGGGTCGCTACGCCGAGGCGGAGCGTCGCCACAAGATGCACACCGCGCAGATGGAGAAGTTCGCCGCCGACGAGGCCGCCGAGGCCGCTGCGGGTGGACCCGCCGCCGGTGGTGCCAACTACTCGAGCGAGTCGACCTCGTCGAGCGACCGTGGCGAGGATGCCCCGCAGAGCACCGGCGGTTCGCTGGCCAGCGACGCGCAGCTCGCCGCCCTGCGCGAGAAGCTGTCGGGCAACGCCTGATAGCACGCAGACGAGGAACGCCCCGCATCCCTTCCGGATGCGGGGCGTTCCCCGTTTCGGGGGTAGGACCCATGCGCACATCACCGCGCGGCTATTTGACAATGATTTTCATAAGTCGTGACTATTGCCGTCATGAACCGTAGCCTCATCGCTCCCATCGTCCTGGCCGCCGCGTTGCTCGCAGCCTGTTCGTCGGGGGAGAAGTCCTCCGCCGCACCGTCGGGCTCCTCCGATGCCGATGCCCCATCGGGCGCCACCGAACAGCGCCGGCCCACGGCCCGCCTCGCGTACTCCTACGACGGTGGCGTGCAGGTACTCGATGCCTCGACCTTCGACGTCGTCGGCGACATCCGCGGCGACGGTTATCTGCGGCTGAACCCCGCGGGCGACGGGCGGCACGTATTCCTCTCGGAGAAGCAAGGATTCAGCCTGCTCGACCTGGGAGCGTGGTCGGTTCCGCACGGCGACCACCAGCACTTCTATGCTGCGGCTCCCCGGCGCACCGACATCCGCTTCGATGCACCGGAGCCCGGCCACGTGGTCCACCACGACGGCCGCACAGTGCTCTTCTCCGATGGTGCGGGCACCGCGACGTCGATCCCCTCGGCACAGGTCGGCGATCCGGCTGCGCCCCGAGCGACGTACACCGCGCCGAGGCCGCACCACGGCGTCGCCGTGGAACGCGCCGACGGATCGCTTCTGGTCACCGTCGGCGACGAGAAGACGCGCACCGGTGTGGCCGTGCTCGACAAGGCGCGCAGTGTGATCGCACAGAGTGACCAGTGCCCGGGAGTACACGGTGAGGGCGCCGCCGCCGGCGACGTGGTCGTCTTCGGGTGCCAGGACGGCATTCTGGCGGTCCGCGGCACCGCGATCACGAAGATCCCCGCGCCCACTGCGGGCTACGCACGGATCGGGAACGTCGCGGCCACTGAGGCGCACCGGGTGGTGCTCGGCGACTACAAGGTGGACAAGGAGGCGAAACCCGAACGTCCCACCCGCGTCAGCCTCGTGGATACGGCGACCGGCACGCTGCGACTGGTGGACCTGCCCTCCTCGTACAGCTTCCGGTCGCTGGCCCGCGGCCAGTTCGGCGAGGCGCTCGTGCTCGGCACCGACGGCGTACTGCGCATCCTCGACCCGGAGTCGGGTGTCGTCAGCCACCAGGTCAAGGTCACTGCTGCGTGGGTCGAGGACGCCGATTGGCAGCAGCCCCGCCCCGCGGTGTTCGTACTGGGTTCGACCGCCTTCGTCACCGAACCGGCGACCAAAGCGATCGTCGCGATCGACATCCCCACCGGCAAGGAGGTGCGCCGCGGCACTACCGCGCATGTGGTCGACGAGATCTCCGGAGTCCCCGGCGCCGCGCCGCAGTGACATAGGCTGAGCCCATGTTGCGGATCGGGCTCACGGGTGGAATCGGTGCGGGCAAATCGACGGTGGCGAAGGAACTCGCCTCGCTCGGCGCGGTGATCGTGGACGGCGACAAGATCGCCCGCGAAGTGGTCGAGCCCGGCACACCCGGGCTGGCCGCGCTCGTCGAGGCCTTCGGTGAGCAGATCCTGGCGGCGGACGGCAGCCTCGACCGGCCCGCCCTCGCCGCGATCGCCTTTTCCGATGACGAGTCCCGCGCCACGCTCAACGCCATCACGCATCCGCTCGTCGGGGCCCGGTCGCAGGAGTTGATCACCGATGCCGGCCCCGATGCGGTGATCGTGCAAGACATCCCACTGCTCGTGGAGAACCAGGCCGCGCCGATGTTCCACCTGGTGATCATCGTCTGGGTGGATGCGCAGGAGCGAGTGCGCCGCTTGGTGGGCTCGCGCGGCATGGCCGAGGAGGATGCACGCGCCCGGATCGCCGCCCAGGCCACCGACGAACAGCGGCGCGCCGTCGCCGATATCTGGCTGGAGAACACCGGCACCGAGGACGAGACCCGCGCGGCCGTCCGGGAGCTCTGGGCGACGCGGATCGTTCCCTTCGCCGCGAACGTGAACATGCACCGGCCGGCCGAGAATGCGCCCGAGCTCGACGATCCCGGCTACGGCGAGCGGCTGGCCGGCCGGCTGTGGGTCACGCTCGGCGCCGACGCGAAGTCGGTGACCACCGATGGTGCCGACGCACGGGTCGTGCTCGCCGAAGGAGTGGCCGAGGACGCCGTGATCGTCCGTCTCGGCGACGCCGGGTTCGCCCAGGTCGAGCCGGGCTTCTATCGTGGCTCCGATCCCGGCCGCGCGGTCGCGGTGCGGGTCGGCACTCAGGCCGGGGCCGGCACCACGTAGTAATCCCGTACGTGCAGCGCCGCCAACGGCGTCCAGCGCGGCGCCGGCCGCTCGTCCACCTCCTCCGTGGGCGCGGATGCGCCGTAGCTCTGGATCGCCAGCGCGGTCACGGGCTCGTGGTCGACGAGTGCCGCCAGCGCATAGGCCGCAGCGAGGACGTGGACGCACATCGTGGTGCGGGCCTTGCAGGAGCAGTCGGCGGCTTCCAGGGTCGGGGCGGGCTGCAGCCCGCGGCTGATCAACGCGGCGTGGATCGCGTCGTCGGGCTCGGTGCGCGAGCCCAGTTCCTCGCGGAGCGCCGTGGCGACGGTCGGCGCCATCGCCGCGAACTCGAGGTGCGCCACGGAAGCGCTCGCGCCGCTGTGCACGAGCGCCGTGACGCGTCCTCCGTCGAATTGCAGTGTGACGCCGCCGTTGCGGGCGAGCATCCGCGCGCGCGGTGCGTGCGTGTTCGGGGTACTCGCCGTGATCGGCTCCGCGATGCGGACGAGATCGGCACCCCACGTGGTGAATCCGAAGGGGTTCGTTGCCATATCAGTTCCCCCGGTTCCGGCGCAGGACGTCCATCAGGCCCTCATCATCGAGCGCAGCCAGTTCGGTGACGATCGACCCGTCGTCGGCGTGCACGCCGAGAAGTGCCTTGCGGCGGTGCATCTCGTCGATGTGCTCTTCGATAGTGGTCGCCGTCGTCAGCGTGGTGACGGTGACCGGCCGGTGCTGGCCGATGCGGTGCGCTCGGTCAGTGGCCTGCGCCTCCACCGCGGGGTTCCACCAGCGGTCGTAGTGCAGCACTTCGCTCGCCCGAGTGAGGGTGAGGCCGGTGCCGCCGGCTTTGAGGCTCATCACGAGGATCGCCGGCCCGGTGCCCGCCTGGAAGTCGTCGGCGATCGAGGACCGGTCCGCGAGTGGCAGTCCGCCGTAGAAGAAGGGCACGGGACGGCCCAGTACGGACGATGCGGCCGCGGCCAGCATGTCGCCCGTCTCGCGGTACTGCGTGAACACGAGGGTCGGACGGTGCGCCGCGACATTCGCCTCCAGGATCTCCAGCGCCACGTCGAGTTTGCCCGACCGGCCGCGATCCGGCGGCGGCGCGACACCATCGACCAACTGCGGGTGGTTGCAGATCTGTTTGAGTGCGGTGAGCACCGCGAGCAAGCGGCCGTGCCGCTCGAGCCCGCTGCCGAAGCCGTCGTCCGCGGCGCGGGCGAGGCAGGCGTCGTAGCGGCGGGCCTGCTCATCGCTGAGGTCGCACAGCACCGGGTTGTCGATCTTCGGCGGCAGTGCGCCGGCGGCGCGGTCCTTGGTGCGCGCCAGCATCACCGGCGCGACGGCGGTGCGCAGGCGGCGCAGGGCACCGTCGTCCCCCGACTCGACGGCGCGGGTGAATCGGCGGCGGAAGACCGCCTTCACCGGGAACATCCGCGGGGTGACGACGCGCAGGATCGCCCACAGGTCGTCGAGCGAGTTCTCGATCGGGGTGCCGGTCAGCGCGATCCGGAAGTCGGCGTTCAGCTCGCGGGCCGCACGGGAGACCTGCGTCCGAGGGTTCTTCAGCGCATGGGCCTCGTCGAAGATCACGGTGGTCCAGTGGGTCGCCGCGAGCTCGGTGGCCGACAGGCGGAGCCGGCGTACGAGACGATGGTCACCTGGTCGAGGAGAGCCGGTGCGAACCGGGCGATTTCACGCCGCCAGTTGGTGGCGAGGCTGGTGGGGCAGACCACCAGGTGCGGTCCCGGGCCGAGCCGGGTGAGAGTCCCGATCGCCTGCAGAGTCTTGCCCAGGCCCATCTCGTCGGCCAACAGCGCGCCGCCGTGATCGCGCAGGGTGCGCAGTAGCCACGCGACGCCAGCGGCCTGGTAGGGCCGCGGTTTCGCGTCGAGCGTGCCGTCGAGGGCCGTCGCCGTCGCGACGGTGTCGGCGAAGGCCGTGGCCGCGTAGGCGGCGGAGGTCACGGCGGTCCCCGTCGGATCGGGCTCGGAGTGCGCCGCGATCGGTAACGGTGCCTCCTCGCCCCGGCTCCGTGTGGTCCAGGCCGTGAGGGATGCGGACGGGCGTGCGGCGCCGGGCAGCGCGGTCACGTCGACGAGGTCGCAGCGCACGTCTGCGACGGCGAGGGCACCATCGACCGGGACGACGAGGGGGAGCGCCGTCGCGCGGGCGGGGTCGTGGAGGTGGTGGGAGGACCAGAGGGCGAACTGATGGAGGTCGGGGAGGTAGGTGGCTTCGAGGCTCAGGGCGCGTCCTTCATGCGAGTCGAATAGAGTACGTTGTACGGAGTACGTGCAACAGTGTACACAGTACGGAGAAAGGTGTCGATGAATCCCGAGGACGAGGGCCGTGCGCTGGTCAGGCTGTTGTGGCGGTCCGAGGCGGGTGAGTCCGCCCGGGGCCGCAAGGGGCCCAAGCAGCGGCTCACCGTTGACGAGGTGGTGGCTTCCGCGGTCGCACTCGCCGATGCCGAAGGCCTCTCTGCCGTCACCATGCGGGCCCTCGCCGCGCGTCTGGGCATCGGACCGATGAGCGTGTACACCTATGTGCCGACCCGCGACGTCCTGGTGGCGCTGATGGTCGACGCGGTCGCGCTGGCGCAGCCGCCGGCCGAGCCGCGATCCACAGTGCGCGAGTCCCTCATCGCCGTCGTGCGCGCCCGGCGCGACGAGTACCTCGCGCACCCGTGGTTGCTCGATGCCCCGTCGTGGCGAGATGTGCTGGGGCCCGGGAAGATCGGTCAGTACGAGGCCCAGCTCGCATTGCTCGAAGACCTGTCGATCAGCGACCTCGAACGCGATTGGCTGGTCGTGCTACTCGAGAGCTTCGCCGCCGGTGCGGCACGCAGCTCCGGTGCCCGCGGCGCGGCGTCACGGCCGATGACGGACGCGCAGTGGTGGGAGGTCGTCGGGCCGGAGCTGGCCGCCCGCATACCGCCCGGGAAGTACCCGATCGCCGGACGCGTCGGCACCGTCGTCGGTGAGCATTACAGCGGGCCGGGCGATCCCGACGCTGGGTTCGAGCTGGGTCTGCAGGTGCTGCTCGACGGCCTGGAATCAAGAATCCCGGGGCTCAGCGCCAGGTGACCGGCGCGCCCTCGGCGGCCAGCCACGCATCCACGCTGTGGCCGTGAGCAGCAGTGCCCGCGACCGCGCGGACGGCCGCGTGCAGGGCGCGCTCGGCGTCCGCCGCGCTCAGTAGGTCGGCCGCCGAGGCGGCGAGCAACTCGTCGACGTCGATGAGCTCGATCGGGCGGCCCGGGTGCTCGACCAGGTCGAGGTACCAGTCCTCGGTGTGCCAGAGGTACCCGTCGCGCCATACCCGCGCGACGTCGAGGTACACGCGCTGGTCGCGTTCGTGGCCCGGCGTGAAGTGGAAGATCGTGGCGCGCAGGTCGAACGCGGGGAGCAGCCAGGACTCGATCGCATCGAATCTCGGGTGATCGGCGCGGCGGACGACGTACAACCCGAAGGGCGTCTCCCGGAACTCCTCGACCTCGCGGAGGAAGCCCTTGGGGTCCGTGTTCGTCATCGCCGGCGGGTCGAAGACCTCGTGCTTGGGTGGATGCACGGCACCGTCGTCGACCGCGGGGTCGTCGGCGAACCGGAGCACCAACGTCACCTCCGTGCGGCCCCGCGGACGACCGACGACGGCCCCGGAGGGACGGAAGCCATGCCGACGCAGCAGCGCGCCGAGCGCATCGTCGTGTGTACGGACGAGGATTCCGTCGACGCCGGATGCCCGTTCGCGTGCCGCGCCGAGGAGCGCGGGCACGGCGTCCTCCGCTGCGTCAAGAACCGTCAGATCCAGCCAGCCGCCCTCCACCGCGCCGATCGCGGCAGCCCCGTCGACAGTGAGCTCGAACGTTTCTTCCGCCTGCATGTCCTTACCATACGGCGCCCGCGCGGCTGGTTTGCCCGACCGCGTGAAGCGTCCGTCCCGGACTCCCCACGTACCATCTCAGCCGTGCCTCAGTACCTCCTGCTTCCCGCCCCCGCTGCCAATCGCGTCTACGCCGAGGCGGCGACGTCGATGGTGCGGGCCGAACTCACCGTGCTCGGTCGTGGCGCACTCGCCGCATCGGTGGGGGAGATCGGGACCGACACCGTGGCGGGCGTGGAGTACGTGAGCTTCGACGCCGACCCCCTCGCCGAGCGGGATCTCGCCTACCTGGGTCTGACCTCGGCCTTCTATGCGCTGTTCGAGCGCGAGGGCGCGTTGCTGCGACCGGTCGCCGTACCTTCGCCCGAGAAGTACCCGACGGACCTGCTCACCATTCTCAAATATCAGGGCAAGACCAACGAGCAGTTCACGCGCCTGGTGCTCAACGTGACCGCGGCATCGACCGCGCGGCCGGCGGGCCTGCTCGACGGAACGCTGCGCGTACTCGATCCCGTCTGCGGACGGGGGACAACCCTCAGTCAGGCCGTGATGTACGGACTGGACGCGGTGGGCGTGGACGTGGACACCAAGGACTTCGAGCTCTACACCTCGTTCTTCACGACGTGGCTCAAGGACCACCGGTTCAAACACACCGCTGCCACCACTCCTGTGCGCCGGGACAAGACGGTGATCGCGAAGAAGTACGAGGCGAGTTTCGCCGCCGATAAGGCCGCCTATCTTGCGGGCGAGAAGCAGTCGCTCACGTGCTACGCCGCCGATACCCGGCGCACCGCCGAGCTGGTGCGGCCGGGCACCGTCGACGTGATCGTCGCAGACCTGCCCTACGGCGTGCAGCACGGCAGCCGCGGCCCCCGCGGCCTGGTGCGCAACCCCCTCGAACTGCTCGATGCCGCACTTCCCGGATGGGCCGCGACACTGCGCCGAGGCGGTGCCGCAGGCCTCGCCTGGAACGTGCGCGTGGCGCCCCGCGCCGATGTGGCCGCCGCCCTCACGAACGCCGGCCTGACGGTGCAGGACGGCCCGGGCTACGACGATCTGCAGCACCGCGTGGACCGGTCCATCACCCGGGACGTGATCGTCGCCCGCCGGGACTAGCGAACTTGTCGGTGGTGCGGCCTACGCTGGATACATGGCATTCGCGGCAGAGCAACCAGTGGTGGCGCACTCCGAGCACCGCCCGATCGGTGAGATCGAGCGCGCCTCGTCGGAGTTCCAGGTGGTCAGCGAGTACGAGCCCGCGGGCGATCAGCCGCAGGCGATCGAGCAACTCGCCGGCCGACTGAACGCGGGTGAGCGGGACGTCGTTCTGCTCGGCGCCACCGGCACCGGCAAATCGGCCACGACGGCGTGGCTGATCGAGAAAGTGCAGCGGCCCACCCTGGTGATGGCCCCGAACAAGACGCTGGCCGCGCAGCTCGCGAACGAGCTGCGGGCGATGTTGCCGCACAACGCCGTCGAGTACTTCGTCTCGTACTACGACTACTACCAGCCCGAGGCGTACATCGCGCAGACCGATACGTACATCGAGAAGGACAGTTCGATCAACGACGACGTGGAGCGGTTGCGGCACTCCGCCACCTCGTCGCTGCTGTCCCGCCGCGATGTCGTGGTCGTCGCATCGGTCTCGTGCATCTACGGCCTCGGCACCCCGCAGAGTTACCTCGACCGGTCGGTGCAGCTCGAAGTGGGCATGGAGGTCGACCGGGATGCCCTCCTGCGCCTGCTGGTGGACGTCCAGTACACCCGCAATGACATGGCGTTCACGCGCGGCAGTTTCCGGGTCCGGGGCGATACCGTCGAGATCATCCCGTCGTACGAGGAACTGGCCGTCCGGATCGAGTTCTTCGGAGACGAGGTCGAGGCGCTGTACTACCTGCACCCGCTCACCGGCGATGTGGTGCGGCAGGTCGAGAACCTACGGATCTTCCCGGCCACCCACTACGTGGCCGGACCCGAGCGGATGGCGCGGGCGATCGAGGGCATCGAGTCCGAGTTGGAGGAGCGGCTGGCGGAGTTCGAGCGGCAGGGGAAGCTGCTCGAGGCGCAGCGGTTGCGGATGCGCACCCAGTACGACGTCGAGATGATGCGGCAGGTCGGATTCTGTTCCGGGATCGAGAACTACAGCCGGCACATCGACGGCCGTGCGGCGGGATCGGCACCGGCCACGCTGCTGGACTACTTCCCCGAGGACTTCCTCCTGGTGATCGACGAGTCGCATGTCACCGTGCCCCAGATCGGCGCCATGTTCGAGGGTGACACCTCACGCAAGCGCAACTTGGTCGACTTCGGATTCCGGCTGCCGTCCGCAGTCGACAACCGGCCACTCACCTGGGAGGAGTTCACCGAGCGGGTGGGGCAGACGGTGTACCTCTCCGCCACCCCCGGCCAATACGAGCTCGGCCAGTCCGGCGGCGAATTCGTCGAGCAGGTCATCCGGCCCACCGGCCTGGTCGATCCGCAGGTGGTGATCAAGCCCACCAAGGGGCAGATCGACGACCTCATGCACGAGATTCGTGAGCGCACCGAGAAGGACGAACGCGTCCTGGTCACCACCCTCACCAAGAAGATGGCCGAGGATCTGACCGACTATCTCCTGGAGGCGGGAATCCGGGTCCGCTACCTGCACAGCGACATCGACACGCTGCGTCGCGTCGAACTGCTCCGGCAACTCCGGCTCGGCGAGTACGACGTGCTGGTGGGCATCAATCTGCTCCGTGAGGGCCTCGACCTCCCCGAGGTCTCGCTGGTGGCGATCCTCGATGCCGACAAGGAAGGATTCCTACGCTCCACCACCTCGTTGATCCAGACCATCGGGCGCGCCGCCCGCAACGTCTCGGGCGAGGTGCACATGTACGCCGACAAGATCACCGATTCCATGCGCAATGCGATCGACGAAACCGATCGCCGCCGCGAGAAGCAGATCGCCTACAACACCGAGATGGGCGTCGATCCGCAGCCGTTGCGCAAGAAGATCGCCGACATCCTCGACCAGGTGTACACGGAAGCGGACGACACCGAGGCAGCGATCGGCGGCCCGGGCCGCAACGCCACCCGTGGGCGCCGTGCCCAGGGCGAGCTGCGGTCGGCGTCGTCGGTCAGCGCAGGCATGTACGAAGGCGAGGACGTCAAGTCCATGCCGCGGGCCGAATTGGCGGACCTGATCTCCGAACTCACCGATCAGATGATGAACGCCGCGCGGGAATTGCAGTTCGAGCTCGCAGGCCGGATCCGCGACGAGATCGCCGACCTGAAGAAGGAACTACGCGGAATGGACGCCGCAGGCCTCACGTGACGGGCTGTGCGATTGCACCGGCCGTGTGTTCCGCGCCGCAACCCGCCTGTTCCGGGACGATATGCGGCTATTGTGTCGAAGAAGTTATGCCGAGAAACGGCACGAATGCACGCCCTAGAGAAATGAGGGACTCGATGAGTGGCTACAGCACCGTGGTGGTCGGCACCGACGGTTCGGAGTCGTCGCTGCGCGCGGTCGACCGCGCCGCGTCGATCGCCGGCGACAACGTCAAGCTGGTGATCGCGTGCGCGTACCTGCCGAGCGAGGCCGCGGATCCGGCAGCTGCCGATGTCCTGCGGGACGAGGCGTACCAGCTGCAGGGTGCCAACCCGGTCAACGACATGCTGCGCACCGCCGAGGGGCGCGCGTTGAAGGCCGGAGCCAAGAACGTCGAAAAGCGCGCCATCAAGGGCCAGCCCGTCGAGGCGCTGCTCGATCTGGTGAAGTCGCAGCCGGAGCCCTCGCTCCTGGTGGTCGGCAATAAGGGCATGAACTCCCTCACCGGCCGCCTGCTGGGTTCGGTGCCCTCCGATGCCGCTCGCAAGACCTCGGTGGACATCCTCATCGTCCACACCACATAGGCGACCCCCGCCGCTAGGCGGGCTCCAGCGCGCGCAGCGAACGCGGTAGCGACCCGGACGTGACCACGGTCAACGTCTGGGTCGCTCGCGTCAGCGCCACATACAGATCTCGCAGGCCCCTGTCGAATTCCAGCTCGGCCGGCTCACCCACGATCAGGCCGGGCTCCACCACGACCACGTGGTCGAACTCCAGGCCCTTCGAATCGCGGACCCCCATCACTCGCACCGATTTCGACGTGAGGCGGCGCAGCGGCGCCACCAGCTCCTGCGGTGCGAGTACGGCGGTCAGTCGGTCCTCGTCGGTGGGTAGCGCGGAGCGGACGGCTTCGACCAGGGCCGCGCGATCACCGTCGACCCGTACCAGCCGCGGCGGCTCCGCACCCGACCGCACCGAAGTGGGCGGCGCCAATGCGGGGTCGATCGCCGCGAGGACGTCCACCGCGAGGTCCATGATCTCCTTCGGGGTGCGGTAGTTCACCGTGAGCTCCGAGAGCTGGAACCGCCCTGGCACATAGGGATCGAGAGCAGCGTTCCAGCTGGTCGAACCAGCGGCGTCTCCGGTCTGCGCGGTGTCGCCTACCAGCGTCATCCATCGATTCGGGCTGCGCCGCATCAGCATCCGCCAGGCCATCGCCGAGAGTTCCTGCGCCTCATCGACGATCACATGCCCGAAGGTCCAGGTGCGGTCGTCGCGGGCGCGGTCGGCGGTGGTGTTGAATTCGCGCACCGTCTGGCGCTCCGCCAACTGTTCGGCGTCGATCAGGTCGTACGCCATCAGGATCTCGGCATCGAACTCGTCATCGAGATCCTGAGGTGCGGAACCGGTTAGGATGTCGAGGGCTTCCTGCGCCTCCTCCAGCCGTTGCCGCCACCGCCGCTCGGCCTCGTCGGCATCGGTGTCGTCATCACCGATGAATTCGGCGATCTCGTCGAGCAGAGGAGCATCGGCGGGGGAGAACGCCGGCGCACCGTTCGGATCCGTGACCGCCGCTCGGCGCAACTCCTCCCGATCCGCATCCGACAGGTCGGGCGCGGCCTCCGCGAGGCGGTCTCCATCGCGCCACAGCTCCACCAGCACCCGCTGCGGCGTCAGTGCCGGCCACAGCGAATCCAGCGCGCCCAGAACCTCCGGATCCTGGGCGAGCTCGTCGCGGATATCGGAGATATCGGTGCGGGAGAGCAGCATCGAGTTGTCGACCACCGAGGATCCGATGGTCGCGGCGTGCTGCGCCGCGAGGGCGTCCAGCGCGGATTGCCGGAAGATCGCACGGGCCGTGTTGTGCGGCCGTCGTGACGAACGAGCCCGGCCGCGGGCCTTCGTCGCGATCTTCTTATCGAGCGTGAGCGGGTAGCCGTCGAACTTCATCACGATCGGCTCGTCGGGCACCGTCTGCCAGCCGCGCACCGCCTGCTTCATCACCTCGACCATGTCGGTCGAACCCTTCAGACGCGCGGCCGCCGCCGAATCCTCCAGCGTGGCCACGACTCCCGGGTACAGGTCACCGATCGTGCTCAGCAGCACGCCGGTCTCACCGAGGCTCGGCAGCACCTGGCTGATGTAGTTGAGGAAGGTCTCGTTCGGGCCCACGATCAGTACGCCTGTGCGGGACAGGTTCTGCCGGTAGGTGTACAGCAGGTAGGCGGCGCGGTGCAGCGCCACCGCCGTCTTGCCGGTACCCGGACCACCCTGCACCACCAGGACGCCGCGATGCTCGGACCGGATGATCGTGTCCTGTTCGCGCTGGATGGTTTCGACGATGTCGGTCATCTGCCCGGTACGGGCCCGGTTCAGGGCCTCCACCAGCGCGGACTCGCCCGCGACGTTCGAGCCCAGGCCTTCGCCGGCGCCGTCGTCGCCGGTGAGAGTGAGCCGCTCGTCGACCACGCCCCGCAGCTCCCGGCCGCGGGTGCGCACGTGCCTGCGCACCCGCACGCCCTCGGGCTGGGCCGGCGTGGCGAGGTAGAACGGGCGGGCCAGGGGAGCGCGCCAGTCCAGCAGCAGCGTCGAGAGATCCTCGTCGTCGTCCAGCACGCCGATGCGGCCGATGCGCCGAACCCCGTCCGCCGGGTTGTCGGACTCGACCATGTCGAGCCGACCGAAGTACAGGTTGTTCTCCGCCGAGTCGTATTTCGCGATGTCGTCGGTGTAGAGCTGGTGGTACGAGTCCCGCTCGGAGATCTCCTGCGGGTTCTCCCCGACCTCCTGCAGATTGTCGGTGCGGCGTCGCTGCGCCGTGTCCCGCATCGCGTCGATCCGCGCGTAGACGCGGTCCAGGTGCGCCTGCTCCTCGGCCATCAGGTCGACGCTGGAGACGGGGTTCGTCGTCACGGTGCTCCTCGTGGGCGGACCTCCGGCGGGAGGCGGCGGCAAAGAATCAGACCATCTATTCTCCACGACAACCGGCCGGAGCGCTCGTGGCGAACGTCACCGGTGCCGATCGAAGATCAGGACAGCGGCCCGGAGTCCGCGACGCCGTCGTAATCGGGAAGATCGATGCCGTTGATCGCCCGTTCGATCAGGGCGAAGTCCCAGTCCTGCGGAGCGGCCTCGCCCGCCGCGACGGCGTCACGGCCACGGGCGTTGAGCTGGGCTATCTCCTGATTGGCGGCCACGAACGGGCGCATCAGGCGCTCGTAGGCGGCGAATCCGGCGTCCGGATCCCAGTGTGCGGCGGCCAGCTCGCCCGCGAGGACGTAGGCGCCCACCAGGGCGATCCCGGTGCCCTGTCCTGACATCGGCGACGAGCACGAGGCGGCGTCGCCGATCAGCCCCACCCGGCCCGCCGACCACCGATCCATCACCACCTGCGCCACCTGATCGAGGTAGAAGTCCGGCGCGTCGTCGAGATGGGCCAGGATGCGCGGCGTCAGCCAGCCCAGGCCCGCCATCCGCTCGCGCAGCACCCGCTTCTGCGCTGCGATGTCACGGTGGTCGAGGGTGAACTCGGGCGCCGAGAACGAGAAGAGCGCCATGCCGAGCGTTGCGTCCCGGATCGGTCGCAGGCCGGCCGTGCGGCCCCGCGCCTCACAGGTGATCAGCCAGCGATCCAGGCCGAACTCGTTGGGGACCGTATAGAAGGCGAGCGCGTGGCCGAGGTGTCGGACGTACCGCTCATGGGGTCCGAAGACCAACGCACGCAGCGATGAATGCAGACCGTCGGCGCCGATCACCAGGTCGTACCGTTCGCGGGTGCCGCTGGTGAAGGTCACATCGACGCCGTTCGCATCCTGGGTCAGCTCGGTGATCCGGTCGCCGAACCGGTAGTCGACGGCGTCGCGCGTGGCGTCGTAGAGCACCTGAGAAAGATCGCCGCGAAGGATCTCGATCTCGGCGATGAAGCCGTCGCCGTCGTCGTCCTCCGCACGGAACGTCTCCAGGACGGTGCCCGCCTCGTCGACCACGTACGCCCCCGCGGTGTCGGTGCAGGCGGCGCGCACCTGCGCGTCCAGCCCCATCCGGGCGATGACCTCCTTGGCGACGCCGCGTGCGTCCACGGCCTGCCCGCCGGGGCGCAATGCGGGCGCCCGCTCCACGACGGTGACGGTCGCGCCGCGGCGGCTGAGCCAGTGCGCCAGTGCGGGTCCGGCGATGCTTGCGCCGGCGATGAGCACCCGGGGGTGGTTCACGGTGTCACCAGCCGCGCTCACGCCATTGTGCGAGGTGCGGGCGCTCGGCGCCGAGAGTGGTGCCCTTGCCATGGCCCGGGTGGATCACGGTGTCGTCGTCATAGCGATCGAACAGCTTGGTGGTGACGTCGGTGTAGAGCCGGTCGAAGTCCTCGGGCGAGCCGGTCTTGCCGACGCCGCCGGGGAACAGGCTGTCGCCGGTGAACAGGTGCACCGGCGCATCGTCGATCTCGGGCCGCAGGGCGAGGGCGATCGATCCGGGGGTGTGCCCCACCAGCTCGATCACGTCGAAGGTGAGCTCACCCACGGTGAGCACTTCTCCATCGACAAGGGTGCGATCCGTGGGGGCGTCGATGCCCTCGGCGTCGTTCACGCCGGCGGCCGCGGGAACGCCGAGTCCCTCCCGAACGTCGGCGAGCGCATACCAATGGTCCAGGTGGCGGTGGGTGGTGACGATGAGTTCCACGCCGCCGATCTCCCGCGCCGTGGCCAGGATCCGGTCGGCCTCGTTGGCCGCGTCGATGAGCACGGTGCGGCCCACGGAATCACTGACCAGGTAGACGTTGTTGTCCATACCGCCGACGGAGAGCTGATTGATCGTGGTGGTCACGAACGTCACGCTACCGCGCCGGGAAAAACTTGTCGGTGGGCTTGCATAGCATTGGTCGGGGCTCGTCTACGGGTCTGCACGGCTCGACGGAAGGAAGACGGTGGCGGATCGCCTGATCGTGCGCGGGGCGCGCGAACACAACCTGCGGGGAATCGATGTGGATCTCCCGCGCGACAGCCTCATCGTCTTCACCGGGCTGTCGGGTTCCGGCAAGTCCAGCCTCGCCTTCGACACCATCTTCGCGGAGGGACAGCGGCGCTACGTCGAATCGCTGTCGGCGTACGCCCGCCAGTTCCTCGGCCAGATGGACAAGCCCGATGTCGATTTCATCGAGGGCCTCTCGCCCGCGGTGTCGATCGACCAGAAGTCGACCAACCGCAACCCGCGGTCCACCGTGGGCACCATCACCGAGGTCTACGACTACCTGCGCCTGCTGTACGCCCGCGCAGGCACCCCGCACTGCCCCGAATGCGGCTCGGTGATCGCGCGGCAGACGCCGCAGCAGATCGTCGATCAGGTGCTCGACATGGAACAGGGCACTCGGTTCCAGGTGCTTGCGCCGGTGGTGCGCACCCGCAAGGGCGAGTTCGTCGACTTGTTCAATCAGTTGCAGACCCAGGGCTACGCCCGCGCCCGGATCGACGGGGTGGTCTACCAGCTCAGTGAGCCGCCGAAGCTCAAGAAGCAGGAGAAACACGACATCGAGGTGGTCGTCGACCGGCTCGCCGTGAAGGCCTCGTCGAAGCAGCGGCTCACCGACTCCATCGAGACCGCCCTGCGGCTGGCCGACGGTATCGTCGTGCTCGATTTCGTGGACCGCGAGGAGAACGACCCCGAGCGTGAACGCCGGTTCTCCGAGAAGATGGCCTGCCCCAACGGGCACCCCATTGCGGTCGACGATCTGGAACCCCGTTCGTTCTCGTTCAATTCACCGTACGGTGCCTGCCCCGAGTGCGACGGCCTCGGCGTCCGCAAGGAGGTCGACCCGGACCTCGTCGTACCCGATCCCGAGTTGTCGCTCGCCGAGGGCGCCATAGCCCCCTGGGCATCCGGCCAGACCGCCGACTACTTCCTGCGGCTGCTTTCCGGTCTCGCGGACGCGATGGGCTTCGACCTGGACACCCCGTGGAAGAGCCTGCCGGCCAAGGCCCGCAAGGCGGTGATCGAGGGCTCCGAACACCAGGTGCACGTCAAGTACAAGAACCGGTACGGCCGTACCCGCTCGTACTACGCCGAATTCGAGGGCGTGATGCCCTTCCTGCACCGCCGGCTCGAATCCACCGAGTCCGAGCAGATGAAGGAGCGGTACGAGGGCTACATGCGCGACGTACCGTGCCCCGTCTGTCAGGGCGCTCGGCTGCGTCCCGAGATCCTCGCGGTCACCCTCGACCACCCGCGATTCGGCGAGAAGTCCATCGCCGATGTGGCCGCGATGTCGGTGGGCGAGTGCTCCGACTACCTGTCCGATCTCAAGCTCGGCGCCCGGGAGGCCGCGATCGCCGGCCGCGTCCTCAAAGAGGTGCAGGCCCGGATCGACTTCCTGCTGGACGTGGGCCTGGAATACCTGTCGCTCTCGCGGGCTGCCGGCTCTCTCTCGGGCGGTGAGGCGCAGCGCATCCGGCTCGCCACCCAGATCGGCTCCGGTCTCGCGGGCGTGCTGTACGTGCTCGACGAGCCGTCCATCGGCCTGCATCAGCGCGACAATCGCCGCCTCATCGACACCCTGGTGCGGTTGCGCGACCTGGGCAACACGCTGATCGTGGTCGAACACGACGAAGACACCATCCGTACCGCCGACTGGGTGGTCGACATCGGCCCGTACGCGGGTGAGCACGGTGGCAAGGTGGTGCACAGTGGCACCTACAAGGCGCTGCTGAAGAACAAGGAGTCGCTGACAGGCGCCTATCTGTCCGGACGCAGGGCACTCCCGGTGCCCGCGGTGCGTCGGCCGATCGATAAGAAGCGCCAGCTCAAGGTGGTCGGCGCCCGCGAGCACAACCTGCAGGGGATCGACGTTTCGTTCCCGCTGGGCGTGCTCACCGCGGTCACGGGCGTCTCCGGCTCGGGCAAGTCGACCCTGGTCAACGACATCCTGGCCACTGTGCTGGCCAACAAGCTCAACGGTGCACGGCAGGTACCGGGACGGCACAGCCGGGTCACCGGCCTGGACGATCTGGACAAGTTGGTCCAGGTGGATCAGTCGCCGATCGGCCGCACGCCCCGGTCGAACCCGGCCACCTACACCGGCGTCTTCGACAAGATCCGCACGCTGTTCGCCGCTACCACCGAAGCCAAGGTGCGTGGTTATCAGCCGGGCCGGTTCTCGTTCAACGTCAAGGGCGGGCGGTGCGAGGCCTGCTCGGGCGACGGCACGATCAAGATCGAGATGAACTTCCTGCCGGACGTGTACGTGCCGTGCGAGGTGTGTCACGGCGCCCGGTACAACCGCGAGACGCTGGAGGTGCATTACAAGGGCAAGAACATCGCCGAGGTACTCGATATGCCGATCGAGGAGGCCGCCGACTTCTTCGAGGCGGTCACCTCGATCCACCGCTACCTCAAGACACTGGTGGAAGTGGGTCTCGGTTACGTGCGGCTCGGACAGCCGGCCACCACGCTCTCGGGTGGCGAGGCGCAGCGCGTGAAGCTGGCCGCTGAGTTGCAGAAGCGGTCGAACGGGCGCACCGTGTACATCCTCGACGAGCCCACCACGGGCCTGCACTTCGAGGACATCGCGAAGTTGCTTCAGGTGATCGACGGGCTGGTGGACAAGGGCAACTCGGTCATCGTGATCGAGCACAACCTGGACGTGATCAAGACCGCCGACTGGATCGTGGACATGGGGCCGGAAGGTGGCAGCGGGGGAGGCACCGTGGTCGCGCAGGGGACACCGGAGGATGTGGCCGCGGTGCCCGAGTCGTACACAGGGAAGTTTCTCGCGGAGGTTCTGGCCACGTAGTGCGGTGTGTCGGGCTGGGGATCGAACTGTGGAATGGCGGTGGATTGGTTGGGGACATCTGTGGAGAGAAAACTCATCATCTTGGGGTAATTGCATCCGTGTGACACAAGATGTAGTGTTATCTGCATGAGCAGCGTGACCGTTTACACCAAGCCCGCATGCGTGCAGTGCACCGCGACCTACCGCGCCCTCGACAAGGCCGGGATCGAGTACACGTCGGTCGATATCAGTGTCGATTCGGATGCCCGTGACTACGTGCTGGCCCTCGGCTACCTGCAGGCTCCCGTCGTCGTGATCGATGGCGGTGACCACTGGTCCGGCTTCCGGCCCGACCGGATCAAGGCGCTGCAGGCCGCCTGACCAGGCGCTCCTGCTCGAAACGCTGTGAGGCGGCCCCGAATCGGGGCCGCCTCACTCGTCTATCGGCGTACTACCAACGGTGGCAGTGCCCGGGCGTCCAACGCCCGGGCACCCAGCGCGGCTGCTCGTACCAGCCGTTATGCCACCTCGGGGGCACCCAGTAGCCCGGATGCCACCCGTTCCAGTCGACCCAGCCGGGGCGCCAGAAGCCGGGCTGCCACCAGCCCGGGTGCCAGCGGCCGCTCTCCCAGTAGCCGGGCTGCCAGCGCCCGGGCTCACATGCCCCCGGTCCGCCCGGGTGCTGGACCGCGGGGGTGGGGGCCGCGACGGCAGTGGCTGCGCCGCCCAACGGAACCATCACAGATGCGGCGACGATGACGCCCGCCGCGAGCGTTCGCAATTTCTTCATATTCGGACGGTACGCCCGGTGTGACCTGGAACACTAGATGCGTTTACCCAGGTCAGGGTGACTTTGGGGGATAACCCTGAGGCTTAGCTGTACACCGGTCCCGTGTATTTCTCGCCCGGACCCTGGCCCGGTTCATCCGGGTAACTGCTGTATTCACGGAAGGCGAGCTGAAGGCTCTTCAGCCCGTCCCGATACGGCCCGGCGTGCGGGCCCAGGTACTCCACCGACGCGGTGGTCAGGCCCGCCAATGCGGTGATCAGTCGGCGCGCCTCGTCGAGGTCGAAATGCGGGCTGTTGCGGGGATCGAACTCGGCTCCGTCCTCATCCTGGTCCGGGGACGCGAGCCCGAGCTTCTCTGCCGCGGCGCTCATCAGCATCATCCACGCCGACGAGATCACCTCGATCGACGGCGACTCCGCGAGGAGTCGATCCAGCGAGGCGGGCTCGGGCGACGAATTCGGATTCTCGGTCACGACTGCTACACTTTCATGTGCGACCGCTCCGGCATGCGCCGGGGCAGCAAGTGGAGTCCACTCCCACCACGCCGACTTCAGGTCGGCTGGTCCGGTCGCCGCGAAGTGTCCCACCTGGGAATTTCTTCTGCGGTCTCCTCGTTGGAGGAGGGGTTGATCGTCGGCGTACGCCGCGGCGGCCCGAATCGGTCGGTGTGGGCCCCGCCAGGTGTTGATCGCCTGGACGGGGCCTTTTCGCTGTGTGGGAATCCGGGCCTCTGGGCTGCGCGGCGGTCTACGAAGAAGACCGCTCGCAAGGCTAACGCGAGTACCTAACTGAGGAGGCCCCATCAGCACTGAGACACGCACCAACGGTCAGATCCGCGTCCCCGAGGTCCGGCTTGTCGGTCCCGGCGGTGAGCAGGTCGGGATCGTGCGGGTTGAGGATGCGCTCAAGCTGGCGTACGAGGCGGATCTCGACCTGGTCGAGGTGGCACCCAATGCACGCCCGCCCGTGTGCAAGATCATGGACTACGGCAAGTTCAAGTACGAGGCCGCGCAGAAGCAGCGCGAGTCCCGCAAGAACCAGCAGATGACCGTGATCAAGGAGCAGAAGCTCCGTCCCAAGATCGATGACCACGACTACGAGACCAAGAAGGGGCACGTAGTCCGCTTTCTGGAGCAGGGCTCCAAGGTCAAGGTCACGATCATGTTCCGCGGCCGCGAGCAGTCGCGTCCGGAGCTGGGATTCCGTCTCCTGCAGCGCCTGGGCGCCGATGTCGCCGAGTACGGCTTCATCGAGACGTCCGCCAAGCAGGACGGCCGCAACATGACCATGGTCCTCGCCCCGCACAAGGGTGCGAAGACCCGCGCCAAGGCGCAGCAGGACAAGGAAGCCCCGGTGGCACGGCCCGCCGCGCCCGAGGCTCCGGCCCAGTAACGAGTTCCTCGCCACCGGCCACGAACAACGAAAGAGACGAACATGCCGAAGAACAAGTCCCACAGCGGTACCGCGAAGCGCTTCAAGATCTCGGGTAGCGGAAAGGTCCTGCGCCAGAAGGCGGGCCGTCGCCACCTGCTCGAGCACAAGAGCTCGCGCGTGACCCGTCGCCTCGACGGTGTGGCCGAGGTCGCCCCGGCCGACGTGCGTCGCGTCAAGAAGCTGCTCGGCAAGTAAGCCGATTTTCGTACCCGCTAGAACTTTTCACACGTAAGGACCCAGAACTATGGCACGCGTCAAGCGCGCAGTGAACGCTCAGAAGAAGCGTCGTTCCATCCTCGAGGCCTCGAAGGGCTACCGCGGTCAGCGGTCGCGCCTGTACCGCAAGGCCAAGGAGCAGCAGCTCCACTCGATGACCTACGCGTACCGCGACCGCCGCGCGCGCAAGGGCGATTTCCGCAAGCTGTGGATCACCCGCATCAATGCCGCGGCACGCGCCAACGACATCACCTACAACCGCTTCATGCAGGGCCTGAAGCTGGCCGGTGTCGAGGTGGACCGCAAGAACCTCGCCGAGCTCGCCGTCTCCGACTCGGCCGCGTTCACCGCGCTCGTGGACATCGCCAAGAAGGCGCTGCCCGCCGACGTGAACGCCCCCGCCGCGTAACTTGACGCACCCCACGGAACGACCCGCGGACCCGCTCTTCACCGAGCGCACCCCGCGGGTCGTTTCCGCATCCAAGCTCCTGCGTGCCGCCGGTCGCCGCAAAGCCGGGTTGTTCCTGGCCGAGGGCTCCAATGCCGTCACCTCCGCGCTCGCAGCGGGTCTCGTGGATGAGATCTTCGTGACGGAGGACGGCGCAGCGCGCTATCCCGACTTGCTCACCGGCCGGGTCGCGTACGTCACCGACCGGGCGATGCGCGGGCTCTCCGACACCGTCACCCCGCCCGGGATCGTCGCGGTCTGCCGGGCGCTCCCCGAGGGTCGCGTGCCCGACGGTGCACGGCTGGTCGCGGTCCCCGTCGACGTGGCCGAACCGGGCAACGCCGGCACCGTCATCCGAGTCGCGGATGCGGTCGGCGCCGACGCCGTCCTGCTCGCGGGTGACGCCGTCGATCCGATGAACGGGAAGGTGGTGCGCGCCTCCGCGGGGTCTGTCTTCCATCTTCCTGTCGTGCAGGAGCGCGACGCGTCCGCGGCGATCGCGCAGCTCAAGGAATCGGGCCTGACGGTGCTCGCCACCGCCGCCGACGGCGAGGTCTCGCTCGACGACGCCGACGAGATGCTCGCCGCGCCGACCGCCTGGCTGTTCGGCAACGAGGCGCATGGACTCCCGCGCGGACTGCAGGCCGCCGCAGACCACCGCATCGCCATCCCGATCCGGGGCCGCGCCGAATCGCTCAACCTCGCCACCGCCGCGTCGATCTGCCTGTACGCGAGCTCACGAGTGCATCACCGCGGCTGACCCCGCCGATCGGCGGGAGGGTTCCCGTCGGGCGGGTCACCGGACCGGACGGCCGTCGGCTGTACCTGCCTGCCCGCTCCCGCGAAGATCGAGCCTGGACCGGCCGCCCCGTAGAATCGGCGGTCTGGACACAGGCGATCGGAGGAACCGGGATGGTGCGGATCGTCGTGGTCGACGATGAGGCGCTGGTGCGCCGCGGATTCGAGTTGATGCTCGGGCACGCCTCGGATCTGGAGGTGGTGGCTGCCGTCTCCGGCGGCGAGGCATACGACACCGTCAGCCGACTTGCCCCCGATGTGGTCCTCCTCGATATCCGCATGCCCGATGTCGACGGGTTGACGCTGCTCGACAAGTTCACCCGGATGCCGTCTCCTCCGGTGGTCGCCATGCTCACCACCTTCGATTCGGACGAGTACATCGCCCACGCGCTCCGCCGGGGAGCGGCGGGTTTCCTGGTCAAGGACACCGACCCGGATCACCTCGTGCAGCTCGTGCGCAGCCTGGCCGAAGGTGGGGTCGTCCTCTCACCGAAGGTGGCGTCCCAGGTCGTGAGTGGTTTCCTCGGCGGCGTCGCGGTCGATGACCTCGGCACCGAGCGGCTCTCGCCCCGGGAGCGCGAGGTCCTGGTGCTGCTGGCCGACGGGCTGTCGAACCTCGAGATCGGCCGCACGATGCACCTCAGTGTGGGCACGGTGAAGGATCACGTGAGCGCGCTGCTCGCGAAGCTCGGCGTGGCGAATCGCGTGCAGGCCGCGCTGGTGGCTCAGCGGGCGGGGCTCCTGGAGGAGCGGCCGCAGTGACCGGTGCTGAGCGCGAGCGGCTGCGGACGCTCAGCGGAGAACTCGTGCTCGTCGTCCTCGCTGCGCTGGACGCGTGGTCGGTGCGCAATCCGGTGTTCGGCTGGAACGATGCCCTGCTGATGGTGGCTGTGCTCGCCCTGCCGTTGCGGAACCGGGCGCCGCTGGTGGTGTTCGCGATCGCCCTGGTCGTCGCGATCGAAGACGGCGTCGTGGTGATTCCGACCGTCGCGATGTATGCGGTCGCCGTGAACTTCCAGCGGGTGATCGTGCCACTCGCGGCGGGCGCCGCGCTCGCCGGCACGATGACCGTCTCGATGTTGTCCGCCGCGGCGGCGGCGCAGGAGACTCCGCCGACTCGCGAACTCGTCTCCACGATCGGGTACAGCGTCGCGATGGTCGGTGCTCCGCTCGCCTTCGGCAGACTGGTGCGGGCCCGCCGTGAACTGGCCGCGCAACTCGCCGAATTGACTGAGGCACAGGACGACCAGCGCCGACTGCACGAGCACAACGTCCTGTCCCGCGAACGGGCGCAGCTGGCGCGCGAGATGCATGACGTCGTCTCCCATCAGGTCAGTCTCATCGCTGTGGAAGCGGGTGCATTGCAGGTGACGGCGACCGATGAGGCGGCCCGGGAATCCGCACGATCGGTACGCCGTCTGGCAGTGAGCACACTGGATGAGTTGCGGCACATGGTCGGTGTCCTCCGGGCATCGGGAACCGAGGCGAACGGATTGGCGCCGCAACCGACGGCGGGGGATCTCCCGCAGCTGATCGCCACCAGCGGGCTCAGCGTGAACCTGGTAGGCGAGGTGCCGGGTGATCTCAGCCCCGCCGTGGCGCGGGCGGTGTACCGCACGACCCAGGAAGCCTTGACCAATGCCCGCAAGCACGCCCCGGGCGCGGGTGTCGAGGTCACGGTGGAGGCGGTTGGCCGCGGGCTCCGTGTGCGGACCGAGAACTCCCGCCCGACCCGCGTCGCCCTGGACCTGCCGGGCTCGAAGGTA
Source organism: Tsukamurella paurometabola DSM 20162 (assembly GCF_000092225.1). NCBI lineage: Bacteria > Bacillati > Actinomycetota > Actinomycetes > Mycobacteriales > Tsukamurellaceae > Tsukamurella > Tsukamurella paurometabola. The sequence goes on along the minus strand of NC_014158.1, from coordinate 2,510,871 downwards.
GGACTGCTCGGCCTGCGAGAACGGGCGGAGAGCCTGGGGGGAACGCTGCAGGCGGGTCCCACTTCGGCGGGCGGATTCGTGGTGACGCTGGCGGTGCCGGACCGGACCGCCTGACGGGTCGAAGCCCTCACCCGGATCGGGTAGGACTACTCATCCGTGATGTCCGGCGGGCCGGGACCATGGTGGACATGAACCTGTTGCCCTCACGCTCCGCCGTCGTCGACGGCACACCCGACACCCGTGATCGGGCGATCGACGTGGCGCGGCTCGCCAGCCTGCTCGTGGTGATGTTCGGCCATTCGGTGCTCCTCCTGGCCACCATCACCCCGGCCGGTGTCTGGGTGGGCAACACTCTCGGCGCCCTGCCGTCGCTGCAGCCCATCACCTGGTTCCTGCAGGTGATGCCTCTGTTCTTCCTGGCCGGCGCCGCTTCGGCCGCGTACGGCTTGAAGCCGGGGACGGCCTGGGGTGGCTGGTTACTGGGGCGCGCGCAGCGACTGTGCCGCCCCGTGTTCTGGTACCTCGCCTTCTGGTCGGTGGTCCTGCTCGGTGTGCGGGTCCTGGCAGGCGAATCCAGCGCGGCGCGGCTGGGGCAGGAGAGCGTGGCACTGCTCTGGTTCATCGGGGTGTACCTGATGGTGCTCGCCTTCGTTCCGGTGCTGATGCGGCTGCGCACGGGACGCGGCGTTGCGACCGTGATCGCGGGGCTCGTCACGGCCGCCGCTGCCGTCGACGGTGCGCGGCTGGCCACCGGATCGGTGGAGGCAGGCGCTCCGAATTTCCTGCTGGTGTGGCTGATCCCCACGGTGATCGGCGTCGCGTACGCCAAGCGGTTGATCCCGACCGGGACCGCGCTGGTGATCGCCGCCGCGGCATTCGCCGGCGCCGTCGCACTGGTGGTGTTCGGACCCTACGACGTGCCGCTCGTGGTGACCGGAGCGGAGACGTTCTCCAACACCACACCGCCGACGGTGCTGCTCGGCCTGCATTCGGTGTGGACCAGCCTGCTGTTCGTGGCCGCCGCGCCTGCGATCGGCCGGTGGGCGCGCCGGCCGAGGGTGTGGTACCCGGTCGCGGTGGGTAACGGGGGAGCGATGACGCTGTACCTGTGGCACATTCCTGCGATCGCTCTGGCCGCGTTCGCGCTGCACAGTGTGGGCATCGATGCCGTCGATCCGCATCAGGACGGATTCTGGGGGCTGATGGCACTGCGTGCGGTGGTCTTCGCCGGGGTGATGTTCGCACTGTTCCTGGCCCTGTCGCCGCTGGAGCATCGACGGATCCCCTGGTGGGACGACCGGGAGAGTGCGCGTGGGGCTCGCGGCGCCGTCGTCGGCACGCTGGTGTGCATCGCCGGTATCGCGGTGCTGCTGATGGCGAAGGAGGGGCTCGGCACGCGCGCGGGCTGGACGGCCCTCGCGGTGTTCGTGCTGGCGTTGGTGCTCGCTCGCACCTCAGCCCGCACGGAACGCCCCGTGGCCCAGGACCGGGACCCGGTCGGTGGCGCCCACCTCGGCCGCGACCTCGACGTCGTCGCCGAAGCCGATCCCGATCAGCTCGCGGCCGGAGGCGCAATCGCGCAGCGATGCCCGCACGGTCGCTGAGACCGCACGCCAGGCATCGCGCGCCACGATCGCTTCGGGCGACGGAGCGCCAGACAGGCCGTCGATCACGGCGCCTGCGCCCCACAGATCCTCGACTGCGGGTCGCAACCCGCCCTCGGGCCACCGCTCTCCGGCGGGGATCACGGCGACCACGGTCCCCGGCTCCGACCGGGCGGTGATCCAGGCCGCGACCGCAGGCGCGTTGCGCAGCGAGGCGGCGAGCACGGTCGCGCGGCCGCCCGCCAACTCGTGCACGATCGTCGAACCGTTCGGCGAGGGCAGAACGAGGCGCCGGAGGCCGGTCGCGGCCCGGATGGTCGACGGTGACAGGCTCACCTGTCCGGGGCGCGCCGCCCTACGGCCGACCGCGAGGTGCGCATCGTGCTCACGTGCGAAAGTCTGTGCCGACTCGTCGCGCCACCGGTAGGGAAATACCGTGATGCCGCGCTCGAGGGCGACGCACAGGCTGGTGGTGAAGGAGAGGACATCGATCACCACCACGATGTCGGCGCCCACGGCGATCGCGCGCGCACCGTCGAGTCCCCACTCGCAGCGGATCGCCGCCGCGTCTTGTCCGTGCTCACGGTTCATCGGGTCAGTGGCCGCCCGAGCCGGACAGATTGATGATCACCACCCCGGTGATGGTCACGGCCATCCCGACCATGGTCACCCAGGAGATCCGGTCGTGGAACAGCACCGCCGCGCCGACGGTGATCAGGACCGTTCCCGCCGCCGACCAGATCGCGTACGCGACTCCCACGGAAATCTCCCGGAGCGAGAGTCCGAGGAAGGCGAACGCGCCGATGTACCCCGGTACCACGATGAGCAACGGCCACAGATTCTTGAAACCGTCGGTGGCGCGCAGCGACAGCGTCGCCGCCACCTCGCACACGATGGCGAGGAAGAGCAGGATCGCGGCTGTTCGAGACATGGGGCGGGCCTTCCCGGGAACGTGCCGGTGTGGCACGGGTGTCCTCGAATGTTTGCGGTGTCACTGTCGCCTGTCAACAGGGAGCGATCGCGCCGTCGTGTACCAGCGGTAATGCATTGTCGGCGGGGAACGGGCGTCGACTACGCTGGTCGGGTACCGTCCCACCCGCACCGAGGAGCTTGAGAGCAGTGTCGGAAGTCCAGAACGCCCCCGTCGACGACCTCAGCGAAGCCGCGCTCGATGCCTTCGCCTCGGAGGCCGCGAACGCGTTCGACGCTGCGACCGACCTGGACGCACTCAATGCTGCACGACTGGCGCACCTCGGCGAGAAGTCGCCGCTCGCCCTGAGTAAGCGCGCCCTGGGCTCCATCCCCAAGGAGGAGCGTAAGGACGCAGGCAAGCGGGTCAACGTGGCGCAGGGGCGTGCCCGCGCCGCGTACGAGCAGCGCAAGGCCATCCTCGACGCCGAGCGCGACGCCGCGGTGCTCGTCTCCGAATCGATCGACGTCACGCTGCCGTCGGCGCGCGCGGCGCAGGGTGCCCGTCACCCCGTCAGCATCATCGCGGACGAAGTGGCCGACTTCTTCGTCGGCATCGGCTGGGAGATCGCCGAGGGCCCCGAGGTCGAGACCGAGCACTTCAACTTCGACGCGCTCAACTTCCTGCCGGACCACCCGGCCCGCTCGATGCAGGACACCTTCTACGTCGCGCCCGAGGGGTCGCGGCAGGTGCTGCGCACCCATACCTCCCCGGTGCAGGTGCGTTCGATGCTCACGCGCGATGTGCCGATCTACGTGGCCTGCCCCGGCCGCACCTTCCGCACCGACGAGCTGGACGCCACCCACACCCCGGTGTTCAGTCAGGTCGAGGGCCTCGCGGTCGATAAGGGCCTGACGATGGCGCACTTGCGCGGCACCCTCGAGGCCTTCGCCAAGGCGATGTTCGGCCCCGAGACCACCACCCGCATGCGGCCGAACTACTTCCCCTTCACGGAACCGTCGGCCGAGGTCGACGTGTGGTTCCCCAACAAGAAGGGCGGCGCCGGCTGGATCGAGTGGGGCGGCTGCGGCATGGTCAACCCGAACGTGCTGCGCGCCTGCGGCATCGACCCCGACGAGTACTCGGGCTTCGCGTTCGGCATGGGCCTCGAGCGCACCCTGCAGTTCCGCACCGGCCTCTCGGACATGCGCGACATCGTCGAGGGTGATGTCCGCTTCACCCTGCCCTTCGGCGTCCGCGGCTAGCGCCGCCCACCGCTTCCACAGCCTCACCAGGAGAAGGACTTCCACCGTGCGCGTTGCACAGTCATGGCTCACCGAGATCCTCCGCCGCGACACCCCGGACTGGGGCGTCACCGCCGACGAGCTGGACGCCGGGTTCGTGCGCGTCGGCTTCGAGGTCGAGGAGCTCGACTCGCTCGACACCGTGACCGGCCCGTTGAAGATCGGCCGCGTCGTGGCGATCGAGGAGCTCACGAACTTCCGCAAGCCGATCCGGTTCTGCCAGGTCGACGTCGGCGAGGCCGAGCCGCGCGACATCGTCTGCGGCGCCCGCAACTTCGCCGAGGGTGATCTCATCGTCGCGGCGCTGCCCGGCGCCGTGCTGCCCGGCGGCTTCGCGATCGCCACGCGCCAGACGTACGACCACACCTCCGACGGCATGATCTGCTCGGTCTCCGAGCTCGGTCTCGGCACCGACCATTCGGGCATCCTCGTGCTGCCCGCGGGGACCGCGGAGCCCGGCGACGACGCCAAGCAGGTGCTCGGCATGGACGACACCGTGATCGAGCTCAACGTGACGCCCGACCGCGGCTACGCTTTCTCGGTGCGCGGTCTGGCCCGCGAGCTCGCCTGCGGGTACGACCTGCCCTTCACCGATATCACCACCCCGTCGCCCGTGCAGGGGGCGGGGGTCGGCGGCGTGGACGTCACCGTCGAGCCCGAGTCCGGCTGCACCCGCTTCACCGCGCTGCGCGTCGAGGGCATCGACCCGAAGGCTGTGAGCCCGTGGTGGCTCCAGCGCCGCCTGCTCACCTCCGGCGTACGCCCGATCAGCCCGGCGGTCGACGTGACGAACTACCTCATGCTGCTCAGCGGCCAGCCGCTGCACGCCTTCGACGCCGACACGGTGCGCGGCGGCCTCGTCGTGCGCGCGTCACGCCCCGGCGAGACCCTGGAGACCCTCGACCACGTCGAGCGCACGCTCGATCCCGAGGACACGGTCATCGTCGACGACTCCGGACCCGTCTCGCTCGCGGGCGTCATGGGCGGCGCGAGCACCGAGGTGGGCGACGAGACCGTCAACGTGATCCTCGAGGGCGCCGTCTGGAACCCGGTCAAGGTGTTCCGCACCGGTAAGCGGCACAAGCTCAGCTCGGACGCCGCGAAGCGCTATGAGCGCACCGTCGATCCCGCGATCTCGGTGTGGACGGTCCGGGAGGCGGCGCGCCTGCTCACCGAGATCGCCGGCGGCACCGTGGTGGGCGAGCTCACCGACCTCGGCGGCTACGGCGACCGGCCGCAGGTCACCATCGCCGCAGACCGTCCGGACCGTGTCGCGGGCATCACCTACGCCCCGGGTACGACGGTGCGCCGCCTCACCCAGATCGGTTGTGCCGTGGAGGGGGAGAGCAGCCTGGCGGTGACCCCGCCGACGTGGCGTCCCGACCTGAACATGGTCGCCGACCTGGTCGAGGAAGTGCTGCGGCTCGAAGGGCTGGAGCAGATCCCACCCGTGCTGCCCGCCGCCCCCGGAGGCCGGGGGCTCAGCGCCCGGCAACGTCGCCGCCGCACCGTGAGCCGCTCGCTCGCGCACACCGGCCACATCGAGGTGCTCACCAGCCCGTTCCTGCCCGCCGGCGTCTTCGACACCTGGGGCCTGGAAGACGACGACCCGCGCCGGAACACCACGACGGTGCTCAATCCGCTCGAAGCCGATCGGCCCTCGCTCGCCACCACTCTGCTGCCCGGTCTCCTGGAGATCTTGGCGCGCAACGTCTCACGCGGCCAGCGCGATCTCGCGCTGTACACCATCGCGCAGGTCGTGCTGCCGCACGGCCGCGACGGTCGGCGCGCCGACGGGACGACCGTCGCCGTCGATCCGATTCCCGTCGACCGGCGCCCCACCGCGGAGCAGATCGAGGAGCTCAACGCCTCGCTGCCGAGCCAGCCCGAGCACATCGCGCTCGTCTTCGCGGGCCGCCGCACCCCCGCGGGACCGTGGGGCGAGGGCCGCGCCGCCGACGCGACCGACGCCTTCGAGGCCGTGCGCGAGATCGGCCGCGCGAGCAACGTCGACCTCACGCTGCGGGCGGCGCAGTACGCGCCCTTCCACCCCGGCCGCTGCGCGGAGGTCCTGGTCGGTGAGACCGTCGTCGGTCACGCCGGTGAGTTGCACCCGGCCGTGCTGGAGCGCGCCGGGCTGCCGGCGCGCACCTGCGCGGTCGAGCTCGATCTCGATGCGATTCCGCTGGTGGAGAACCTTCCCGCGCCGGTGGTCTCGCCGTTCCCGGCGGTGCTGCAGGATGTGGCGGTCGTCGTCGACGCCGACGTCCCCGCGGAGGCCGTCCGGTCCGCGCTGGCCGACGGTGCCGGGGAGCTGCTGGAGGCGATCTCGCTGTTCGACGTGTTCACCGGCGCGCAGGTGGGCGAGGGCCGCAAGTCGATGGCGTTCTCGCTGCGGTTCCGCGCGGGCGATCGCACCCTGACCGAGGACGAGGCCTCCGCCGCCCGCGACGCGGCGGTGGCGAAGGCCTCATCGGTGGTCGGGGCGGTGCTCCGCTGATCCCGGGCTAGCTGGTGTGGTGCACCTCGGCCAGCTGGTAGACGGGGGTGTCGATGCCCTCGTAGCGGGCCTTGAGCTGCAGGGCCAGGTACAGCGAGTAGTGCCGTGACTGGTGCAGGTTGCCGCCCATCATCCACAGGCCCGGTACCTGCGTGGGCTTCCACATGTTGCGCTGCTCGCCCTCCCAGGGGCCCGGGTCCTTGGTGGTGTCGGACCCGAGGCCCCAGCACTTGCCGAGCCGGTCGGCGGTGTCCTGGCCCATGAGGTCGGCCGCCCAGCCGTTCATCGAGCCGTAGCCGGTGGCGTACACCACGAGATCGGCCGGCAGCACGGTGCCGTCCTGGAGCACCACAGCGTCCTCGGTCAGGTGGTCCACGCCGCCCCTGGCCAGCGTGATCGAGCCGTCGATGATCAGACCCGCCGCGCCGACGTCGATGTAGTAGCCCGAGCCGCGGCGCAGGTACTTCATGAACAGGCCCGAGTCGTCGTCACCGAAATCGAGTTCGTATCCTGCCTTTTCGAGGCCGGCGTAGAAATCGGCGTCGATCTCGCGGACCTTGTCGTAGATCGGCTTCTGGAACTCGTTCATGATCCGGTAGGGCAGCGAGGCGAAGATCATGTCCGCCTTGTCGGTGGTCACGCCGTTCGCGACGGCTCGCTCGCTGTACAGGTCGCCGAGCCCGTGTTCCATCAGCGACTCCGACTTGATGATGTGCGTGGAACTGCGCTGCACCATGGTGACCTCGGCCCCGGCTTCGATGAGCGCCTTGCTGATGTCGAGCGCGGAGTTGTTGGCGCCGATCACCACCACCTTCTTGCCCGCATACGCATCGGGTCCCGGGTGGCGGCTCGAATGATGCTGCTCGCCACGGAAGTCCTCCATGCCAGGGAAGTCGGGCACGTTCGGCTTGCCCGACATGCCGGTGGCCAGCACCAGTTGTTTCGGGTGCAGAGTGAGTCGTTCCACGGCCTCGTCGCCGGTCTCGTCGTCGCGGGTCACCTTGAGGACCTCGACGGTCCACTCGCCCTTCACCTCGTCGTAGGCGGCGGAGAGGGCCTCGGTGCGCGACCAGTACGGCACCTCCATGACGCGGGTGTACATCTCCAGCCAGTCACCGATCTTGTCCTTGGGCGCGAAGACGGGCCAGTTGGCCGGGAACGGCAGGTAGGGCAGGTGGTCGTACCAGACCGGATCATGCAGGCACAGCGACTTGTACCGGCCGCGCCACTGGTCGCCCGGGCGGTCGTGCTTGTCGATCACGAGTGCCGGCACGCCGAGTTGCCGGAGACGGGCGCCGAGTGCGATGCCGCCCTGCCCGCCGCCGATCACCAGGGTGTCCGGTTGCACGGCGTAGCCGAGTTCGGCCTCCTCCTGCTCGCGGCGCTCGGCCCAGGTGGCGGCGGTATTGTGCGCGCCGTGTACCGCCCCCATCGGGCGGCGCTCGCCGAAGGATTCCTCATGGCCCTTCAGCTCGCGCAGGGTGGTCAGCAGGGTCCAGGCACGATCCACGCCGTCCTCACCGGCGCGCACCCGCAGGTGTCCCTTGCCGCGGCCGACACCGGTCTCGAAGCCGATGAAGGCCTCGGCCACCTCGTCGCCGGTCGCGGGATCGGTGGTCACGAAGCCGCTGGGATCGGCGCCGTCGAGGCGTTCGGTGAGCATCGCCGCGATCTGATCGCGTCCCTCGCTGGTATGCAGGTTCCAGGTGAACGACACCAGGTCGCGCCAGAATCCGCCGGGTT